>JAESQF010000147.1 GCA_016765295.1 Oleispira sp. | reverse complement strand
TTTGGCACCTCGATGTCGGCTCATCACATCCTGGGGCTGAAGTCGGTCCCAAGGGTATGGCTGTTCGCCATTTAAAGTGGTACGCGAGCTGGGTTTAGAACGTCGTGAGACAGTTCGGTCCCTATCTGCCGTGGGCGTTAGATATTTGAGAAGAGCTGCTCCTAGTACGAGAGGACCGGAGTGGACGAACCGCTGGTGTTCCAGTTGTCATGCCAATGGCATTGCTGGGTAGCTACGTTCGGACAGGATAACCGCTGAAAGCATCTAAGCGGGAAGCCCCCTTCAAGATGAGATATCTCTGAGACTTCGAGTCTCCTAAAGGGCCCAGGAAGACTACCTGGTTGATAGGCAAGGTGTGTAAGCGTTGTGAGGCGTTGAGCTAACTTGTACTAATTGCCCGTGAGGCTTGACCATATAACACCAAAACTGCGCGTCGATACCTAAACGTAAAGACAAGCGGTGGTGTTGTGAGATCAGACAAACTGATAAGCAATAACATCTAATATAAGCCTAAGACGAAAGTCCAAAGCAGAGAATTAGCACTAAGATAAAAAACCAAATCATGTATCCGACCCTATTTGCTAAGTTATGCAGTCTCCCAATGAAAGTTGGTTGTAGACACTAAGACACTAACGAAGCATCAAGGTTTGCTTGACGACAATAGCGCTGTGGAACCACCTGAATCCATCCCGAACTCAGAAGTGAAACGCAGTAGCGCCGATGGTAGTGTGGGGTTTCCCCATGTGAGAGTAGGTCATCGTCAAGCTCTTATTCTAAAAATCCCCAACAGATTACTCTGTTGGGGATTTTTTTTGCCTGAAAGAAAGTATTGGCCCACGAGGCTATTGGGTTTTTTTAGAATAATGACGATGAGTCTCTTTTACTAATATAGGGCAGGCAGAATATTGCTCCTGCATATTCGGCATTTCCACTATCCTAAAACCTTGCAGAAAACCAAAATAAGAGGGCTTACTGGTGACTTAGCAAACGTAATACTCATCCTCACTCAGCACTAAACAAAAAAGACAAAAAATCAGCCAAACTCTACTCGCCATGTCCTCACTCAACGCGAGCGCTTTCAATCAAGCTATGTCATAATTAAGGCAATAATTATTCCCAACTCTGAGCGGATTTCTCAGGGTTAGTAGCTTGAAGTAGTGGAGCCTTAAATGAGCCAAGATAAGTTAATCATATTTGATACGACTATGCGTGATGGCGAGCAAAGCCCTGGCGCGTCAATGACAAAAGATGAAAAAATTCGTATCGGTAAAGCCCTCGAGAAAATGAAGGTTGATGTTATTGAAGCAGGCTTTGCTGCGGCGAGCCCTGGCGATTTTGAATCCATTCAAGCGGTTGCTGAAAACGTTAAATTCAGTACGATTTGTAGTCTAGCCCGCGCTGTTGATCGTGATATCGAACATGCTGCAGAGGCGTTAAAAAAGGCTGAACGGGCACGTATACATACCTTTATTGCGACCTCTCCTATTCATATGCAATACAAGCTGCGCATGCAACCCGATCAAGTGATTGAGCGTGCGGTTCATGCGATTAAAAAATCTCGCAGCTATGTAGAAGATGTTGAATTTTCTTGTGAAGATGCCGGTCGTTCTGATATAGATTTTTTGTGCCGTATTATTGAAGCGGCTATTGATGCGGGTGCACGTACCATCAATATTCCAGATACGGTTGGCTATGCTGTTCCTTCTGAGTTTGGTGCAACCATAAAAACTCTAATGGGTCGTATACCAAATGCGGATAAAGCCATCTTCTCGGTTCATTGTCATAACGATTTAGGTTTAGCGGTCGCTAACTCATTGGCAGCCGTTGCTAATGGCGCGCGTCAGGTAGAGTGCACGATTAACGGATTGGGTGAGCGTGCAGGCAATGCTTCGTTGGAAGAGCTTGTTATGGCGACTCGTACTCGTCATGATTTATTTAATATTTCTACGGCTATTGATGCAACGCAGATCGTGCCAACATCTCGTTTAGTTTCATCCATTACAGGCTTTCCGGTTCAACCAAATAAAGCCATTGTGGGTGCTAATGCATTTGCTCATGAATCAGGTATTCACCAAGATGGCGTTTTAAAACATCGTGAAACCTATGAAATAATGAGGGCGGAAGATGTAGGTTGGGGCGCTAATAAAATCATTATGGGCAAGCACTCTGGCCGTGCCGCATTTCGTAGTCGCTTAGAAGAACTTGGTGTTACCTTTGATACCGATGAAGCGCTTAATAGTGCTTTTGCTCGCTTCAAGGAATTAGCAGATAAAAAGCACGAAATATTTGATGAAGACCTGCAAGCATTGGTCTCAGAAGGCAATGCTAAAACTGCAAGCGAACGCTTCAAGTTGGTTTCATTATCTGCACATAGTCAGACCGGTGAAACGCCGACGTCTGAAGTTGTGCTGAACATGGATGGTCTTGAAAAAACAGCGAAAGCTGATGGTAGTGGTCCGGTTGATGCTGCTTTTAAGGCGATTGAACAAATTATTGAATCAAAAGCAAATTTACAGCTTTATTCTGTGAACGCAATTACTGAAGGTACAGACTCTCAAGGTGAGGTGACTGTGCGCTTAGAAAAAGGTGGGCGCATAGTCAATGGCAGCGGTGCTGATACTGATATTGTAATGGCTTCTGCGAAAGCTTATATTTGTGCATTAAATATGCTGATGGACGATAATGCGCGTCAACATCCTCAAGCAGCAGGTGTTTAAGCCAGCAGGCTTGAAATAAACTATGTTAGAACAGCAGCGTATAGAATATTTACAGGCGATGGGTATCCAGCTATGGATGCCTCGTCAGGTTTTGGATAATGCTGCTGAGCCTAGCTGGTTAGCTGAGGCCGGTGCCGATAATGCTCAATCTGAATCTGGACAGGGTGGTGCTAGAATTCAAGCGGGTCATGCTGCAGATTTACTCGCGGATATGGGCTTAGTTGAAGCTAAACCAGAACTCCAGTCTGAAATTAAAGTTCCTCCTTCCGAAGCTCATGCAACTGCCATAGTTCCGCAACAATCGATCTCTGTAGAGTCGTCAAGTCAAGGTACAGAAAGCGCTGAATCAGATGAAGCGATACCTCTTGATATTGATTTAAGCATTCCTAATTTTGAGTTGTATTTTGCTCTGTGGCCTTGTGGCATTCTATGGGTTGCAAGTAAACCTTTTGAACGGACTGATCATACCTTTCAAACTGCCGTTAGTTATTCTTTATTAGGTAACTCGGTACCTCAAGCGAATTACTCTCAATTTAAATGGCCATATATTGAAGGCAGTAGTGAAGATCAGAGCATGCCCGTCGCATTGCGCGCATTAACAGCTCAGTGGGAGTTTATGAGTGGGCAAGGTGCGAGAGGTTGGGTGGCAATGGATAGCTCGAGTTTAGAATGGTTAATTAAGGTTGCTGCTAAACCGTTACTTTCAGTCCTTGGTCCAGAGGAGCTCTATTGCATTGCAGGCAAGAAGCAACTTTGGCAAGCATTACAAAACCTTTCTTTAACGACAGTTTCATAATTTTATGCCTATACGTTTAATGCAAGAAAATGATCTTGCTGCAGTAATGATTAATGAAAATGCGGCTTATGACTTCCCTTGGTCGGCATCGATTATGGCGAGTAATCAGAAACGCCACTATTGTATAGTTTTTGAAGCTGAGGCTAGTGCAAAAAATGCGGGTGAAATATTAGGGCATGCTATTTTAAGTACAGTCGTTGATGAAGCGAGTGTCTTAAATATTGCCGTTTCTCCTAAAGCGCAGCGCCAGCGGATTGGTTATCAATTGATGGACGATATTTTAGCGCATGCGCTGAGTAAAAACTGCGTAGAAGTTTTCTTGGAAGTTCGTGAATCTAATCGCCCTGCTTTTACTATGTATCACCAATTTGGCTTTAACGAAATTGGGGTTCGTAATAATTATTACCCAAATAAGCAGGGGCGGGAAGATGCAATTTTACTGGCCTGCTACCTATAATTGAGTGTTTTTTAGCTTCTGCTTGGGTGTTTTTGAAGCTTTCTTTGTAGTGTTCTTCTATGCATGCCTAAGACTCGCGCTGTCGAAGAAATATTTCCTTCATTTTCATGCAATACTCGTTGGATATGTTCCCACTCAAGCCGCTCTACAGACATCGGGCTGGATTCAATCGTTACCCCTTCTTCAGTATTATCTTCAAAGGCGCGCAATAATTCTTTTATCGTTGCGGGTTTGTGTAGGTAGTTAAATGCACCTAGTTTTATCGCTTCGACAGCCGTAGGAATACTTGCAAAACCTGTTAGGATCACAATACGAGCTTCTTTTTGCTGAGCTTGTAAATGGCTGATTAAGTTTAAGCCAGAATCTTTACCTAATCGCAAGTCTAGACTAATCCAATCAAAGGTTTTTTGCTGAATCGCTGCTATGGCTTGTTCGCCATTTATGGCACACGTTGTATTGTGGCCTAGGCGGGTGAGGCTACGACTTAATACTTGAACAAAGTGCTCTTCATCATCAATAATTAAAATTCGCTTGCAAGAGCTATCTTCAGCACTGTGTTCTGGGGTGTTTTCAGAATTGTTCATTATGCTCCGTCTCTACAGGGCAAGCTGATTATACAGCTGGTTGAGCCATCGTTATTGGCTGAAAGATGAACTTGGCCATTGAATTGTTCAATGCTCGCATTGCTTAAATACAAGCCCAAACCAATACCGTGCTCTTTTTGGCTATTAAATAAATTATCTGGTTGTATCTGAGAACTTGCTTGTGGGTCTGGTTGGCGGATAGTGAGTTGCCATTGCTCGTCAACAACCTTGCTAGATAATTCAATTATTTCGTTACCCGCTTGAGCCGCATTGTCGAGTAAATTAAGTAACGCTTGATCGAGTAATTGAGATTTTCGAATATTGGCATGGTGTTCGAAACCTAAACTTATCCAAAGCGCATTAGGCTGACTTAAGCGCCAGCGATGCAATAGGCTTACTAGCCATTGATCGGCATTGATCGACTCGCTGACTGTATTAATGTCTCTTCCTGCGCGGGCTAAGCGTTGTAAAGATTGTTGGCAAAGGATCACTTGCTGATGAAGTAGCTCACGGTCCTGTTGATTAAGAGACTCTCCGTGCTCTAGGCTGTCATTGAGTAGCATTTCCATTGTCATTAATGGCGTACCCATCTCGTGAGCGGTACCTGCCGCTAGGGTAGCGATACCGATAAGCTGTTCGTTTTTTAACTGCCTTTCTCTTAGCTCAGTTAATTGTTGCCGTTTTTCTACTGCACTGGCCATTAACGACGGGATTAATAAGCTTAACGTGATTGTGCTGATAACGAATGTTAGCCACATTCCACTAAGGTGCCACAGGATTAGAGAACCTTGGCCTGAGCTAGCTAAATGATGGCTAGACATGGGGAGTTCTAAAGGCAGATAAAATTGTGTTAACAAGCTGTAGTCAATAATGCAGGCGCAGGAGATTAACCAGACCGATAATTTATTCAAGTTGTAAGCTGCGATGACAACTAATACTAAAAAGTAAGAAATTAAAGGATTTCCTGCGCCACCGGTAAAGTATAAAAATAGGGTGATTAGCTGAACTTCAATAATCAAATGCAGGGTAAGGTGATTAGAGTTTAGGCCATTTTTACTTTGTAGCCATCCTGTGAGTAGAAGAGGTAAATAGCCCGCCAGAATAAACCATATCGCAAGTTCAGGGTTGAAGTGACTTAACTGCAAGTAAATAACAAAGATTAATAGCAAAGCTGCAATAATTAAACGTAAGACAGTAAGGCGAGCAATAATAAAAGTTAGATTGCTATTAAGGCTGGATAAGGCTGGATTGTGCATAAATTACATAAGACTCGTAGATTGCTCATTCATTATTATACGGTGTTGGTGAGTATTCTGTATAATGCCGATTTTGATCCATATCATAGGCTAAGCGCAAAATGAGTCAGTTTGCAGAAGAAGTTGGAAAACGTCGCACATTTGGCATTATTTCCCACCCTGATGCGGGTAAAACCACCATCACCGAGAAGCTATTATTATTAGGTAACGCTATTCAGTTAGCGGGCACGGTGAAGGGTAGAAAGACTGGCCGCATGGCAACTTCAGATTGGATGAAGATGGAGCAGGAGCGAGGTATTTCGATTACTACTTCGGTGATGCAATTCCCGTATAAAGACCGCATGGTTAACCTACTCGATACACCTGGGCACGAAGATTTTTCGGAAGATACTTACCGTACACTGACCGCAGTTGACTCTGTATTAATGGTGATTGACGGCGCGAAAGGTGTAGAAGCTCGAACGGTTAAGCTGATGGACGTATGTCGTTTGCGCGATACGCCGATTTTCACTTTCATCAATAAAATGGATCGCGAAGTACGAGATCAAATTGATGTTTTGGATGAAATTGAGTCGGTTCTTAACATTAAATGTGCACCGATCACTTGGCCGA
>JAESQF010000102.1 GCA_016765295.1 Oleispira sp. | reverse complement strand
TGCGACGAATAGCAGTAGCAATAGCGATTCAAAAGATAGCCAGCTTAATAGCGACCCAATAAGAGAAACTTCGAATATATCAGTGGCTGCTCCGATCAGTGCCGAAATAGAGAGCTCACAAGTCTTTAATGACCGCATTGCCAAAATTAATGAAATTTTATTAGCGATTAGCCAAAATGATGTTTCCAAAGCCACGGGCCAGCTACTGAACGATGTCGTCTAGCTAGAGTAACTGTCTTTCTTGTCTTTAATCAAAAAACTTCCCCAAAACCGTCCGTCGACGGTTTTATTTTTTCTATGCTATTTAGCACGCTGGCTTGACAAAATAGGCCTGTAAACGTATGTTTCAAACAAGTGTTTGAATTTGATAGTTGTTCACATTGTAATCGCAATTATCTGTTGTTAATTGATAGGCGGCTTTTACCGCTCATAAACATAGACTAAGAGATCTTCCAGATGCCAGAGTATAAAGTTCCTCTACGTGAAATTAAGTTCGTTACTGACGAATTATTAGATTTTCCTGCTCACTACGCAAATCTGCCTAAATTCGCAGACGTTGCGACGCCAGATATGGTTGATGCGATCATTACAGAAGGTGCTAAATTCTGTGAAAACGTTCTTGCACCTATAAACCGTACCGGTGATATCGAAGGCTGTACTCGTCACGAAGATGGTTCTGTTACTACGCCGACTGGTTTTAAAGAAGCTTACCGTCAATATGTTGATAATGGTTGGGCTTCTTTGTCTTCCGACGTTGAATACGGCGGCCAAGGTCTTCCTGAATCTTTAGGAACTATCGTTTCTGAAATGGTAGGTACGGCTAACTGGTCTTGGGGTATGTACCCTGGTTTATCTCACGGCGCTAAAAATACTTTAGAAGCTTGGGGTACTGAAGATCAGAAGCAAACGTATCTTACTCACCTTATCTCGGGTGAATGGACTGGTACTATGTGCTTGACTGAACCTGCTTGTGGTTCTGATCTAGGTATTCTGAAAACCAAAGCTGAGCCAAATGCAGACGGTTCTTATGCCATTTCTGGTACTAAGATCTTCATCTCTGCTGGTGAGCATGACATGTCTGGCAACATCATCCACGTTGTTCTAGCTCGTCTACCTGGCGCTCCTGCGGGCACTAAAGGTATTTCTTTGTTCATCGTGCCTAAGTTCCTAGTGAGCGAAGACGGTACTCCAGGTGAGCGCAATGCCGTTGAGTGTGGTTCTTTGGAACACAAGATGGGTATTCACGGCAACTCAACTTGCGTAATGAATTTCGATGGCGCTAAAGGTTGGTTGATTGGACCAGAAAACAAAGGTTTGAACTGCATGTTCACCTTTATGAACGTTGCCCGTATCGGTACTGCTCTACAGGGTGTTGCTTCTGCTGAAGGTTCTTTCCAGGGTGCTCTAGCGTATGCTAAAGACCGTTTGGCTATGCGTTCTTTGACTGGTGTTAAGGCGCCTGACAAAGTAGCTGACCCAATTATCGTTCACCCAGACGTGCGTAAGATGCTTCTTACCCAGAAAGCGTTTGCTGAAGGTGGTCGTGCTCTTGTTTATCTAACGGCTATGAATGCCGATATCGTTCATAACGGCGAAACTAAGAAGCGCGTAAAGCAGCTGATGACATGTTGGGCTTCCTAACACCAATCGCTAAAGCATTCTTGACTGAATCTGGTCTTGAAGCTGCTAACCACGGTGTTCAGGTATTCGGTGGTCATGGTTTCATCGCGGAATGGGGCATGGAGCAGATCGTTCGTGATGCTCGTATCTCTACCTTGTATGAAGGTACTACTGGTATTCAGTCCCTTGATTTGTTGGGCCGTAAGGTTCTTATGACTCAAGGTGCTTCTTTGAAGCAGTTCACTAAGCTAGTTCACGGTTTCTGCAAAGAAAACGCTGATGATGCTGACATGAAAGAGTTCATCGAGCCATTGGCTAAGTTGAACAAAGAGTGGGGCGATCTAACCATGAAAATCGGTATGACCTCTATGCAAAACCGTGATGAAGTAGGATCAGCTTCTGTTGATTACCTAATGTATTCTGGTTATGTAACACTTGCTTTCTTGTGGGCTAAAATGGCTAAAGTTGCTCAGACTAACTTGGCTGCTGGAACCTCTGAAGAAGATTTCTACGGCGCTAAAGTTAAAACAGCCCGTTTCTACTTCCAGCGTATTCTTCCACGTACTGCATCTCATGCAATTACGAAGGTTGCTGGTGCAGATAGCTTAATGGCTCTTGAAGAAGATCATTTTTCTTTCTAAGCCAATATGTGAGTAATCACGTATAAATAAAAAAGCCGCACTTTTTAGTGCGGCTTTTTTGTATCTGGCGGTAAATGATTCAAATTGACCGGTTATTTCGTCTTATTTGACCGATTATTGATTCTCTATGGTCGACTGTGGCGCTAGATGGTTTAAAATACTGCGCAGTTAATTTGTCAAATTGCTCTTTGAGCGCGCTCTATTGAGCAGAGTGACTTCTGGGTTGATGACTACTTGATTGCTACTTAGTTGATAGTTGCCCGATTGGACGTAAGTCGCTAAATTTTATTAAACGAGGAAAGGTTACATGCCTGAGTACACAGCTCCCCTGCGCGATATGCGCTTCCTATTAAATGAAGTATTTGATGCACCTAGCATGTGGGCTGATAACGCTCGTTTGGCTGAAGTTGTTGATACTGAAACAGCTGATGCGATCCTTGAAGAAGCTGGCAAAATTGCCAGTGAAGTTATAGCGCCGATTAACCGTGAAGGTGATGAGATTGGTTCTACGTGGAAAGATGGTGAAGTAACATCACCTCCAGGCTTTAAAGAAGCTTATAAAACTTATAGCGAAGGCGGCTGGGGCGGTCTTGGCGGTAATCCTGAGTTTGGCGGCATGGGCATGCCTAAGATGCTTGTGGGCCAAGTTGAAGAAATGATTCAGGGTTCAAACGTCTCTTTTGGTCTTGCGCCAATGTTGACAGCGGGCGCGTGCTTATCACTTAACGCCCACGGTAGCCAAGAACTAAAAGAGAAGTACTTACCAAACATGTATTCAGGTCAATGGCCTGGTGCCATGGATTTGACTGAGCCGCATAGTGGTACTGACTTGGGTATTATCCGTACCAAAGCTGAGCCAAGTGCTGATGGTTCTTTTTCTATTTCGGGTACCAAGATTTTCATTACTTGGGGCGAGCATGACATGGCGGAGAACATCATCCACCTGGTACTTGCTAAACTTCCAGATGCACCTGCAGGACCTAAAGGTATTTCCTTATTCCTAGTGCCTAAGTTCCTTGTTAACGAAGACGGTTCTCTAGGTGAGCGCAATCCTGTTAGTTGTGGTTCTATCGAACATAAGATGGGCATTAAAGCGTCTGCGACGTGTGTAATGAACTTCGATGGCGCTAAAGGTTGGTTGATCGGTGGTGAAAACAAAGGCTTAAACGCTATGTTCACTATGATGAACTACGAGCGTGTTGCGGTTGGCATCCAGGGTTTAGGCATTGCTGAAAACTCTTATCAAAATGCAGTAACTTACGCTAACGACCGTTTGCAGTCTCGCGCTCCTACTGGCAAGCAATTCCCAGATAAAGTGGCCGATCCAATTATCGTACACCCAGATGTACGACGTATGCTTTTGACTATGCGTGCTAATACCGAAGGCTCTCGTGCTTTCTCTATGTATGCATCTAAATGGTTGGATTTGTCTAAGTTCTCTGACGATGCAGAAACTAAGAAATACGCAGAAACAATGGTGTCTTTATTGACTCCTGTTGTTAAGTCTTTCTTAACTGACCTTGCATTAGAATCAGCGATTGCTGGTCAGCAAGTATTTGGTGGTCACGGTTTCATTCGTGAGTGGGGCCAAGAGCAGCACGTACGTGATATCCGTATTACTCAGATTTATGAAGGAACTAACGGTATTCAGTCGCTTGACCTTATCGGTCGTAAAGTTGCTGGTAACGGTGGTGCTTTCTACAAAATCTATGCTGAAGAAATAGCTCAGTATTGTGCAAGTCAAGAAGGCAACCCGGCAATGGCTGAGTTCATCACTCCGCTTAAAGCAGCTATCGCCAACCTGACGGATTTGACTGAGTGGGTTATGGATAAAGCTCAATCAAATGCTAACGAAATTGGTGCATCTTCGGTTGAATACCTGCAGGTATTTGGTTATACCTCTTTCGCTTACATGTATGCGATGATGGCGGAGAAAGCATTGGCTAAAGAAGGTTCTGAGCCTTTCTACGCGAACAAGCTAGCAACCGCTCGCTTCTTCACTAAGCGTTTATTGCCTAGATACATTTCTTTGAGCGAGTCAGTTAAAGGCGGCGCTGATTGTCTGTTTGAAATGGAAGCAGGTCAGTTCTAGCTTTTTATATGAGCGTGGATGTACTTTATGCAGAAGCTCTTTCTGTATGATCTAAAAAAGCCGAATCAGCAATGATTCGGCTTTTTTGTTGGTACAAATAATTTGATAATTTGATAATTTGATAATTTGATAATTTGATAAAAGTGATTATAGTGTGCTCCTTAATATTGATAACCTATATTTAGGAGGTTTTTGTGAAAGGAATCATCACACCCATTGCTATATTTTCTCTACTTATTTTATCTGGTTGTAATCTGACAGATGAAGAATGTAGTGGTACGGTGAATTTGGCCACCTAATTAGAGATGATATAATCATCTCGTAAATATTAAGGTGACACAATGAGCAGACCTAAAAGACCCAATTTCAAACCTGAATTTCGTTTAGA
>JAESQF010000146.1 GCA_016765295.1 Oleispira sp. | reverse complement strand
TTGGTTATAAGTTTTAATCACTTACGCCGTTAAAAAAGCCTGCGAATTGCAGGCTTTTTGGGTTTTAAATAGCTCTAGTTTAAATAGATTTAGCCTTTAGCTGATTAACAAAATACCAAGTATACATCCCCACAATAATTGCAGTGATTCCATCGGCAATAGGAAATAACCACCAGATACCCTCGTAAGCGGTCAACAAACCACACTCTAGACTTCTTTCGCGAGTAACTCTTTGGCATTCCATGGCAAAAGCTGTTCGTATTCCTCAATACTTTTCACCTGAGGCATCTTAGTAAACAACAGCTGTAAATAGGCGTGAGGATTCAGATCATTTGATTTTGCTGTCTCGATAATGCTGTAAAGCATCGCGCTCGCTTTAGCACCTTTCTGGCTGTTGCTGAACATCCAGTTTTTCCTCCCTACCGCGAACGGGCGAATCGCATTTTCCACAGAATTATTGTCGATATTCAAACGCTCATCTTCTACATACACAGTGAGCTTCTTCCAATTCTTGGCTAAATAACTCAGCGCCATGCCTGTTTTTCCTTTCGGCAAGGTCGTCACTAAGGATTTATCCAACCAGATTTTTAGTTTTTCAAGTTGAGGGATAGCTTCACTTTGTCTTATTGCTAATCGTTTATCAGGGCTGAGATCTTTGATTTTCTTTTCTATCGCATACAGTTTTTTGATGAGGCTCACGGCCATATCAGCTTTGCTTGTCACCCCTTTTTTACTGGGTGCTACTTTTTGTGCTTCAACAAACTTTCTTCGTGCGTGCGCAAAGCAGCCGATGTGATGAACACCTTCAATATCATCGAGATGGTTATATCCCGCATAGTCATCTGTTTGCAGATAACCTTGAAAATCAGGCAGCAGTGTTTTCACCACATCCGCTTTTCGGCTGCTGGCGTAATCAAATAAAACAATCGATTCTTTTTTATTCGGATCCCCCGTTTTTCGTACCCACATATAGCTTTTACTTTCTGCTTTTTTGTCAGGCTCTTTCAATACTTGTACGGGTGTTTCGTCCATATGCACATAGCCACTTTCTAAAAGCCGATCATTCAGCAAATTATAAAGTGGCTGCAATAGCTCACTGCTTTTAATTATCCAGTTGGCTTGGGTATTTCGAGGCAGGTGGATATTCAATCGCGATAAGATATTCTCGATTCGGTACAAAGGTAAAGCATCTTGATACTTTGCCGTTGCGATGTAGGCGAGCAAGCCAGGGCTAGCATTACTTTTGGGAATCGGCTGCGGTGGTAAGCTCGCTGTCTGAAGCTGACCTTCGCAGTTTTTGCAGGCGTATTTTTTACGGCGATGCTGCAAAACTTGAATAACAGCTGGGACGATATCGAGCTGTTCAGACACTTCATCACCAATGTGCTGTTTCTCACATCCGCATGAGCAACGCTTTTCTTCCTCAGTGAGGTCATGTTCGACGATGATACGTGGGAAATACTTAGGGATCGGTTTACGGCCAGCTTTCACCGTAATTTGGGATGGTGTGGTAGATTCTGTTTCTTCAGGTTCAATCGCTTCAGCAGTCCAGTTAAGATCACTGTCACAACCTTCTATTTCTGCCTCATCAAACAATTCTGTTTGTGCTGGGGACTTTTCGCTACTCTTACCAAACTTATTGGCTTTGAATAATTTTACGATTTCTTCTAGATAACGAATATGGCGCTGTTGTTTTGTAACAACTGACTCGCGCTCTAACAGCTTTATTTTTGCTGCTATGATGCTTTCCTCTGCGAGTAATAGTCGTTGCTTTAAAGCATCGATATCGTCAGGTAAAGCATCTGTTGTGGCGGGAGTATTCGTCTTTTTCATGTCTGAATTATATCAAATCTAGCTCATATTTTCATAAAATAGTGCCTCGTGAGGCTTGCCTGTGAAAATATTTAAGCCATCTAAAAGTCGATTTAATTCTTTGCCTGAAATCGTGTATGGGTTTGTTGATAAATCATCTAACCATTTAAACTTTTGCTTTTCTAAGCGTTTATACCAAAGTACAAAGCCATTATTTTCCCAATAAAGGATTTTAATTTTATCTCGGCCTCGATTACAAAATACAAATAAGGCAGGTTCTAAAGGATTGAGTTCGAGCTCGTTTTCAACAATGCCTGCAAGCCCATCAATGGACTTTCGCATATCAACAATTCCTGAATATAAATAAGCCGGTGTGGATTTGCTAGGCCTGATCATGAAGTACCCCAGCTTGATGCAGTGAAATGTGTAGCGCAGCAACATGGCAGGTGGGAATTGTCACTTTAACGCAACCGATAGAAACGTCGGCCTTCTGATCTTTTTCAGGAAATGACGTACTGACGGTAGGTATTTTAATGAAGCGATCAGGAGTATTTTCCTTGGATATTAAGGATGCTGGCTCGGCTGATTTTTTTACTACGCGGATCCAATAATGAAGCGTACTCAGTTTGATGCCTTCCCGCTGGCAAAATGCTGCTTGGGTTAGCGTGCTGGATTTACATTCATTAATGATTAACTGCCACTTCTCAAACTTGCTCATTTTTCACCCTCTTTTTAAGTTTGGAGGGGAGTATGCTGAGGTTGAAGTGTATTTGTTAGATGAGGTTTATCGATCGCTTACATACCCTCCGCCCCATATTGTGTGCCCAATGATATCGAATAGAGACCCAAGGCAGGCAGTAATAGCAAATATGTATGCAGAGCGTTTAAAAATGCAGCAGGTTTTGCAAGACCTATGGCTTGAAATAACGCAGGGCAAATCATGGCGATGCCTACCGTAATAAAACCGATGAATATAATGCTAGAAATATCTGCTGCGGCTTGAATTAAGTTTTGATCATTAGTAAATAATTGAAATAAATACTCAGGCAAGAAAATCATAACCGCAGACCATACGACGGCGTATCCAGCAGTCGCTATTAAAGCAACTTTAAGCACCTCGATCACTCTTTCCATTTTTTGAGCGCCGTAATTAAAGCCAGCAAAGGTTTGAAAGGCAATCATCATGCCTATCACCGGTAGAAATATCAGCATGAAAACTCGATTTAAAACGCCGTGGGCACTGATAAGCAATTGGGCATCTGCCCCCGCGACTTTAACTAAAGCAATGTTAACCATCAGCAGCATCATGGCAAACCCGGTGTATGAAAGAAAAACAGGAATGCCTAAGCCGATGGCTTCTTTATGTACGCTAGCAATAAAACGGAAATGGTTAAGTGTGAATTTTACTCTGTGATCGCCAGTTCTTAATAAATAGATTGCATAGAAAAAAGCCATCGTAATTGATATTGCTGTTGCCCACGCTGCGCCAGGAACACCCCATTCAAAAACAAGTAAAAAGAGGGCGTCTAGAGCAATATTCAATAATGCCATACTGGCCATCAATTTAAATACTTTGCCATTTAGGCCTTGAGCCCGTAGGCAATCGCTCATCGTGCCGTGACAAAAGCTGATTAAGCCAATCGCAGCAATAGGTGTTAAGTAATCGACTGCATAAGGAATTAAATCCGTTGGCAGTTGCATGGAATGGAAGATTTCATTGCGAAAGTAAACGATGATAATAGAGAGTATTAGCCCGACAATTGCTGCTAATGCCAAAGACGCGCTGAATATTCTGCTGGCATCTTCATCTTGTTTTGCTCCTAAACGACGAGAAATAATAGAAGCCATACCGCTGCCTAACATAGCGCTTAGACTTATCATGATCATCTGAATCGGAAAGGCTGCTGAAACTCCGCCAATGGCATCAGTACCTACTGCACGGCTAATGAAAATGGCGTCGACAAAATTGAATAGACCATTAATTAATAACCCGAAAATAATGGGCAGTGCCATGCGCATGAATAACGGCGCAACAGGGGCGGTTAATATGGGTGGGGCTTGGGTTGATGTAAACTCATCTTGTTTAGAAAGCATGTGAATCCGTATTAATAAACTTTTATCAAAACCTCAAGGTGAATGAAATTATTTTTCATATCCACCTCGTGGTAGCGTTCAATGACCGTCTTGCTGGCCAGTATTATTTTGTTTTCGGGGATGTGCTGTGAAAACAACCATAAATAAAATGGGTGGCGTAGCTCACTAATTTTACCTTTAAACATGGCGCTTAAATATTGCCCAGCCGCTACCGTACGAACGCCAATCCCACGCTCAATGAGCCGTTGGGGATCATCTATTTTATAACCCGCTTCGTAACGACACTGAACTTCAGGGGTTAAGAAGTGGTTATCACGGCAAAAGGCGACGCTGTGGTTCTTGCGGTATAGCGGTATGTTGAGGCTTGCAAGCAGTACTTTTAATTGCTCCCATGCTTGCCCAATACCTTCAATGCTATAACCATCAGTACTGGCTAGGTAGCAATAATGCGCTTCATCGACATCAATAATTCCAATGGATAAACACTGCTGCTTAATCAGGTCGTTATCTTGTTTCGATAAGGTGCCATGATAGAGCTGATGAGGCTGGATGTTTTTTCCAATTTTGCTCGATAGTTTTCCATTCTTGCTATTTTCTATGTGTTTAGGCTCAGGATTTAGTTTTTTTCGATAAAATGAAGCTGTAAAACCAAAATAATTACTAAATGCTTTGGCAAAATTAGCTTGTGAAGAAAAGCCACAGTTAAACGCAATTTTCTGAATACTCTCTTGTTTTGGTGCTCGTAGCTCAAACAGGGCTTGCTCTAAACGTTTACGCTGCAGGTATTGGTTAAAGGGTTCGTTGGTGACGGATTTAAAGACGCGGTGGAAGTGGAACTCAGACATGTTAATTTGTTGAGCCATATAAGCCACTGAGATTGTGTCAGATAAATGCTGCTCTACAAAAATGACTGCCTGATTAATGCGCTGCAGGTTTTT
>JAESQF010000145.1 GCA_016765295.1 Oleispira sp. | reverse complement strand
AGGAGTTTTAATGGAAAATCAAACAGTGCTAATTACTGGTGGTACATCTGGTATTGGTTATGAAATAGTAAAATTACTGCAGCAAAACAATACCTTAATAATTATCTCAAAAGACATTCTTAAACTAAAAAAATTATCAGAACAGTTTAAAAATATTAAAATCTATATTTTTCAATACCTTAGCAATATTGAGAAAGCGATATTAAATTGCTAGCCAATTACTCCATTAGTAATAAAAAAGTTTTAGCCTTGTTAATAACGTCAATATACGACAATTAACCTTTCTTTTAGTAATGGTATAGAAAATTAAGATTAGCCCCAGAAATTATTAGAAAAATCATAATATCCGGCAAAGCCCCATGCTGCCTAGGCTGCTTTCTTTACCCACAGATTCTGTGGATAAGTTAGTGGATAGATAGTTTAAAACTAGCCCTGAAGCCCATGCTTACTAGCCCATCGTTAGATTGTACGTTTTTTAACCATGCTTGTTTCTCGTTTAATTTCAATGACTTACAAGAGTCAATACGAAGGTATTGGTTTTTAATTGTTATTTAATAATGGCTCAAACAAGAATTTAATCCTTGTGAATAGTTTTAGGAAAGGCAAATCACGAGAATCAAGTGTCAAGACTTTTTGCTAGATTTTGTAATAATGGTTAATCCTATTATATCTAAATGGAAGAATCCTCCCTAGAAGCGTAGTAACCACTTACTCAGTGAATAAAAACAGACATTGTGGATAAAAAAAAGGAGCCAAGGGCTCCTTTAATTTTCACAATTGATTAAGCCAGATCTTAGTCTAGGCCAATCAACTCTGCCAGTTCATCAGCGGCCATATAACCACCGATAAAACGACCATCCTGTAAAACGATGGCTGGAGTTCCACTGACACCAACCTCATAACCTAGGGCGATATGTTCAGCAATCGGTGCATCACAATCTAGGTTATCTTTAATGGTACGGTTCATTTTTGCCGCAGTCATTGCTTCAGCACGATTATCATCACACCAGACTGACTTGATTTTTTTAAACGATGCTGTCAGTTGACCCGTTCGACGATCAGTCACTCCAGATCGAGGATACGCTAAGTAGCGAACACTAATTCCCAACTCATTTAGGCGAGCGACTTCTCCATGCAATTTACGACAATATCCACAATCGATATCCGTGAATACATTGATGACCGTTTTCTCTTCACCTTTTGCTTTAAAGACAACAAGCTCTTCATCATCTAACGCGGCCATTAAGCTTTCACGCTTAAGATTATTACGATTCTTGGTGATGTTTTTTGGCTTCAAAGGTAATAACTCATACAACTCACCTCGATATACCATGTGGGTTAAATCTGGCGTTAGGTGAACCAGAGAGCCATCCGCTAATACGGCTTCAACAATCTGATCATTGGCCAAGCTAATCACTTCTTTAACTTTTACTGGCTGGCCAAAAGACTGGGATATTTGAGCTTCAACCTTCAAGGTTAGCTGCTTATTCTGCTCAGCTGCATCGACTGCGGGTTGCACTGCATCTTCTGCGAAACTGGTACTGGCAACCGCAAAAACGGCCAACAAGGCGACTAATATTCTCATTCTATCTCCATGATCTATCGAACAGATGCTGTATTGTAATTGCGTAAGGTTATCTACTAGGAGTAGGGCACCTCCATTAAGTTCCTGCTAGTGTACAGAATTCCAGACATAAAAAAACGGGCACTAGGCCCGTTCTTTTAGATTTGCTTAAAAACACATCACTCTTTAATAAAGAGTTACGCCTTTTTAACCAACTTCTCTTTAATACGTGCAGACTTACCACTACGCTCGCGTAGGTAGTAAAGCTTAGCCTGACGTACATCACCGCGACGTTTAACTTCGATAGAATCGATTAAACGGCTGTGAGTTTGGAAGCTACGCTCAACGCCCACACCGTGGGAGATTTTACGTACTGTAAACGCAGAGTTAACACCGCGATTACGCTTACCAATTACAACACCTTCGAACGCCTGTAGACGCTCACGAGTGCCTTCGATAACTTTAACTTGAACTACTAAAGTATCACCTGGTGCAAAATCTGGAACATCTTTCTTAAGCTGTTCTGTTTCAATTTGCTGAATGATTAAATTTCTATTGCTCATTGCTCGCTCCCATAGTCGTGAGACTCTTCTGCCTCACGCTTAAATTCTTCTAATAACGAAACTTGTTCGTTGTTTAAGTCTAGCTTGTCTAATAGGTCTGGTCGTCGTTGCCAGGTACGTCCTAAGGACTGTTTTAGGCGCCATTGTTGAATCAGCTTATGATTGCCACTCAACAAAACGCTGGGTACCACTTGCCCTTCAAATTCTTCCGGGCGAGTATAATGTGGGCAGTCGAGTAAACCATCCGCAAAAGAATCTTGTACGGCCGATAATTCGTGCCCCAAAACTCCCGCTACCTGTCTACTTACTGCATCTAATAACGTCATGGCGGGTAATTCACCACCACTGAGTACGAAATCGCCGATAGACCACTCTTCGTCGATTTCGGCCTCGATTAAACGTTCATCGATGCCTTCGTATCGTCCTGCAACTAAAATTAGCTTGTCATGCTGAGCCAGTTCAACGACCCCTGCTTGATCTAACTTGCGTCCTTGAGGTGACATGTAAATAACTTTTACATCATCCCCTGCAACAACACCTGCTGCTTCTTTAGCGGCATTGATCGCGTCCCGTAACGGTTGAATTTTCATCAACATGCCTGGGCCACCACCGTATGGACGATCATCCACTGTTTGGTGCTTATCATGAGTGAAGTCTCTAGGGTTCCAGATACTTAAACTCAATAAACCTTGTCTCACTGATCGACCTATTACACCCAATTGGGTCATAGGTTGAATCATTTCAGGAAACAGTGTTATCACTCCAAACCACATGGTTTCACCACACTAAACAGGCTTAATTAAAAGTCTGCTTCCCAATCAACCTGCATTTCACCAGCATCCAGGTCAATCTTGCCAACCACGTTTCCAACATAAGGGATCAGACGTTCTTGCTGGTCAAGACTGCCTTCATACCCCTTCACACTCATCACATCGTGAGGAGCGCCAGAGTTGAACAAATGATCTATTTTACCTAACAACTCACCGTTTTTATTAACGACGATCAAACCAACAAGCTGAGACCAATAAAATTCGTCTTCTGCTAGTTGTGGCAAATCTGTGGATCGTACTGCGATATCAGTCTGGCTTAATGCCAAGGCCAAATCACGGTCGTCGATACCCTCAAACTTTGCAACTATGCCTTTACCTTGGGGCTTGGCTTCTTTCACTTTATAAAAACGCCACTGACCTTTTACTTTCAGTAACCAGTTTTTATAATCCAGAAGACCGTTCATAGGATCGGTAAAAGAATGAATCTTTACCCAACCCTT
>JAESQF010000144.1 GCA_016765295.1 Oleispira sp. | reverse complement strand
CTTGCCCAAGCGGACCCCAAAACCTTGCGCCGTGATGTCAGTGTGAATTTAGAGCGCACGATTAACGAGCTTAATGGCATTGCGTGTTATCCCTTAGAAGAACAACCCCCAGCGAAAAAACAAATTTACTGTACGCGCTCGTTCGGCCAGAAACTGACTGAACTTGAACCCATTAAACAAGCGGTTGCAGTTTACGCCAGTCGTGCGGCGGAGAAACTTAGAGCGCAAAACTCATTGGTGCAATCAATTCAGGTATTTTTAAATACCTCGCCGTTTGAGTCGGGATATTTCAGCCGCAGTATTGTTTGCCAAACGGCTTTTCCGACCAATGATAGTCGTGAAATTGTGAGCGTGGTATTGCAGGGGTTAGAGTCGATTTATAAGCCTGGCCATCGGTATTTGAAAGCGGGGGTGGGCTTGTTAGATGTGAGTGATCGCCAATTTAATCAGTATGATTTATTTCATCGCGGGCAGTCGAATTGTTCCGATAAAGTGATGAGGGTATTGGATAAAGTCAATTTAGAGCATGGGCGTAATGCGTTGTTTATTGGCTCGGAAGGTGTGGTGCAAAAATGGTCGATGCGTCAGCAGTATAAATCGCCGGCGTATACCACGCGTTGGGCTGATATTCCTGTGATGGGAATAAGGTAGGGGGTTTGCGTAGCTAAATATAAAAAAGGCCCCGAATATTACTATTAGGGGCCTTTTTATGCTGCGAATAAAAGGAATTATCCTTCTACTGAGCCAGTAGCAACGGCTTCAGTCGTTTCTGCAGTCGGTGCAACAACAGGTGCAGCTTCAGCAGCGGCTTCAGTTGTTTCTGCAGTAGGAGCAGTTTCAATTTCTGCTTTTACTTCAGTAGTTTCTACAACAGGTGCAGCTGCTACTTCTACTGCAGTTTTAGTAACGTCTGAAGAAGTAACGGTGTCTTCTACACAGGCAGTGATGGCAACGGCGGCTAATATGATGGCGACTTGCTTTAACATGTTTTATTTCCTGGGTTTTAATTATTGTGCGCTTAATGAGCGGGACTAATACTAAAGGATAAAGTTCAAATTAAATATGAAGTGTGCCTGTATTATCAATTTTGGCATTAGCAATCGCTAAAACTGTGAATCAGTACTTTTTAAGTGGCGTAATTGGGCCAATAAAACTCAGTAATTCGATTAATTTATATTCGGGTATTGATCTAGTATTCTCATTCTTAGGAATCGCTTTTAAATAAATATAACTAATAAAAAGGTAATTATTGTATGAAAAACATTCTATCTTCTTGTGTGCTAATAGTTTTAATAATACTCGCGGGCTGCAGTACGGGTATTGATAAAAAAGAGTCTTCCCCGTTGGTATCAGCTCATTATGGTATTGATATTTCGCATTATCAGGATGATTTAATTCTCACGTTAGATAGCAGTAGCAAGTTGCGTTTTATTATTAGTAAAGCGACCCAGGGTGATACTTATTTAGATGCTGATTTTGATGACAACTGGAAGGAAAGCAAAAAACGGGGCTTTATTCGTGGGGCTTATCATTTTTATATGGCGAGTGATGATGCTGCTGGCCAAGTTGATAATTTTTCTGCGGCGATTGCTGATCTCGATAAAAATGATATTGCCCCTATTGTTGATATTGAAAAGATGAGCCTTGCTAACAGTGATTTTAGTGATGAGGTGCTGCAACGTGATTTTTTAATTTTTCTTACTGCGCTAGAGTTGAAGCTGAAACGCAAGCCGATGATTTATACCGATTATCATTTTGCCCAGAAGTATTTATTGGACCCTAAGTTTGCTGAGTATGAATTATGGCTAGCCGAGTATTCGGGCAATGAGCAGCCTAAGGTGCCAGAAACTTGGAAGCTGAAGGGCTATAAGATTTGGCAGAAGTCGGATACTCATACTGCGGGCTTGGTGGAGACAGATTTTGATGAGTATGTGGGCTTAATACACAACTTGGTGAATTAGGCTCTTCGACAATTAAATCAACTGGGAGAAGGGCGATGTCGGTGACAAAAGAAGTCGCCATATCGACTAATATCCCCGAGGATAATTACTATTTTTGAAACCGTATTTTTTTAGCTAGATACCCCTCTCTCTTTTTCACAAATTCTAGCAAAGCCTGATGATAATCTTCGCTCACAGCTTTCTGCACCGACGGTCTTTGGGCTAGATTATTTCTCCAGTACTGCACGGCTTCTAAGCCTTGCATGCAGGTTATTTCAACATACTGTTCAAAGACTTCGAAGTATCTAAATACTGGGGCGAAGGCTGCATCGACTAGGCTAAATTTTTCGCCGTTGAAATAAGCTGCTGGTTTCTTTAGCTCTTTATTTTTTAGTTCAAGATTCAAGCGTTTAAATTGCTGCGCTAGTATGTCTTGTACTTGTTCAAATTCTTCTTTGCTTTTTGCGTTATACAGTTTGCCAATTTGGTTGAGCATGGTAGTGCTGAACTCTATCCAAGCGCGAGCTTGGGCACGCTGTTTTGCATCGTTGGGGAGTAGGCTACCTGGGGTAGTCTCATCTAGGTATTCGCAGATCACTGCGGATTCAAATAGCACTTCTTTATTGCTCCCTTTTCCACTCTCTTTCTCACTTAAGATCAGTAGCGGCACTTTGCCTGTGGGGGAAAGTGCTTTAAACCAGTCGGGCTTGTTGGCTAGGTCGGTGTCGGTGCGTTGATAGTCGATGCCTTTTTCTTCTAGGGTGATTACCGAGCGCTGCACATAAGGGCAGAGTTTGTAGGCAATTAGGTGTGGTGTGCTGGCCTGAGTCATTTTGTTGCTCCGTATATTATTGAAGGTTTCTGTTAGTTTGGGCTATTTGTTCAGTATGCTATTTGCAGTGGTGCAAGTTAATTGGCAAACTGTGCAAGGGCTGCTTGCAGTAGTGCAAGTCTGTGGCATTAGAAAAACTAGGGGATGATATGGATTGGAATGCGTTAAAGAGCTTTTATGCCATTGCTGAGCAGGGCTCCCTGTCTGGAGCAGCGGCCAGTCTTGGGGTGAACCATTCAACGATGTTCCGTCGCTTACAGGCGTTTGAGCAGGAATTGGGTGGGCGTTTATTTGATAAGTTGGATAACCGTTATGTATTGACCCCAATGGGAGAGGAATTGCTGGGGTATGCGCACAAGGCCGCTAATGTATTTGAGGATATTGAACGAAACTTGGCAGGTAAGGATGTACG
>JAESQF010000101.1 GCA_016765295.1 Oleispira sp. | reverse complement strand
GGCGGTAAGAAATGCCGACATCATCAGCTGTTCAACTCTATCTACCACTCCAATATTAAAAGGGAGTTGGTTGCAACCTGGCGCGATTAGATTTCATGTCGCACATCTCATCTATCTCCCAAGCATCGTAATTATTAGTATCTCGTTCCCATATCTCTATCTGTTCTTCAGTCACTGACTCAGACATGCCATGTTCTTTATGGCTGACTAGAGACGTGCCACCTTTGCAATGCTCTGGTCTATTCAAATACAGGATCATCGTGTGCTGACCCATCGATAAGTCATTGTGCGCACCGTGTGGCGCTTTAGATCCATCAACCGACTGCCGTAAGAACATGTTGTATCTAGTAATCGGCCCTACTAATTGCTGCAATTTATACAGTACGTCAATCTTCATAAATTCGGGTATTTCTAAACTAATCCCGTGGTAATCAACACCATCAGTCGGGTTGGTCACTACGTCATAATCAAGCCCATCACAGTAAGTCCTGAACCAATCGTAGTTATCCAAAAAGCTATCTCGAATCAAATTAGTATCCATCCGTCTTTAGGGTCGCCAGCTATAGCGCTATCCCGCTTAATGTATTTGATGCTTCCTGCTGTTCCTGCGTCATCCATGTATTCCCGGCCTATCGCAGCACTAACTACGCCTTCAGGGCTACCTGTGCCTACGATTAGGTCCATTCGTGTAATTGACTGAGTCCAACTTCTGAATTGGTCAGTCATCCTGCCGTCAATAGATATTGGCAGGTTTTGAAATGGTGGAATTATATTAGGCAACTATGTCAGCCTCGCATTTAATGATTACGGATTTCGCTTTCTCTGAAAATTTAAATCTGAATATCTCGAACCTATCTGCACGTCCGTTTCTATACCAGACTACACGCTGGTTAAACTTGCCTATCTTGCCGACTGATCTAGCGCGTTCGTCAGTGTAAGTCTTCGCGTCCTTTGACCTGTCCATTCTAATCTGCGGATCGATTGATTCAGCATTACCTACACCACTCTCAACGGTTAGCTCAATGAATGGAACAGTAAACGGCCTGCCTTGATTCTCGAACATCCTAGTACTTACCACTCTTTGGATTATCGCGTCGTATTCACTGTATGTATCAAGGTCTAATTCACCCACTCTGCCATCAATGAAGTCGAAACAAATAAGCTTATTATAAGCGGTGACGATAGAGTTTACGCGCCATCTGCTGTTAGTAATTACTTCGCCATCGATTATATCAGACTTGCGCTCGTGCCACCTTCGAGAAGATGTGTCGAATACGATAGAGGTTCCGTTTAGCGTCCATCCAACGAAGTAAGCGCCGTCTCTAGAGTATGACCAGCCGAATACATTAGCCAAATCAACTTCTTCCTCTAATAGATTGTCGATAGCCTCGGTGGATATCTTTACCGAGTCGCCATTGTTAAACATCCAGATTGCAGGGCCTTCGTCTTTACCAGCGCCTATCCACATGAATGTGTTACCAGTAGATATGATTGAATGCTTGGCTGACAGCCCCTGGGATAGGATGTAGCCGTTTACTCTCTGGTATGGGAACGATGACCCGCCTATATTCGAAAACACCTCACACGACTCTGAGCCGAACATGAAGACCTGCCCCTTGAATGGGAATGGCGCAACAGTGGCGTCTGTATTAGCCTCTGCCGAACCGAAATCTAAAGCGTTGTAGCTAGTTCCATCATTAAGTGCGGATACTATGAATTTCTTGGTGTCGGTATTGAGTAGAAAGTAACCGTCTGTAAATACTACGACTTGAGGCTCACCACTAGCCGTAAAATCTAGATCACTAATGGTAACCAGTCCGCCGCCAGTCGTGTAAATGTATCCGAAAGCCGCTCCATCGGTGATTCTGTGAGACAGGATCATCAACTGAGTGCCGTTTTCAGCCATGGACACACGGTCAACACCAGTGATAGTACCTAGACTGTCAGTTGACAGGTCAGCATTGAGCCGATACAACGTAGTGCCGTTAACGAAATACGGGATGCCGTTTAAAGTATGCGCCCCTCGGTTAACCTGGGTAGTGGTCCCGGTAGTAGCTAGTTGAGAAAGCCCGGGCGTGCCAAACAATGACACCCTTAGAACCTCACCAGTACTATGCTTAACCTCGACCGGATAGTAGTTAACACACTGCTGAGCTGACAACGGCAATGATCTCGACTGATAGAACCCGTCTGCAATAGCCAGCTCCATTAATTAACCCTCAGTATTGCATCGGTGACAATTATATTAGTGGTATCGCTCTCATTAGCCACAAACACCTCCAGATAATCCGCCTCTTCCAGGTCTATTTGCCAAGGGACCGTAATAGTAGTGGCTTTGCTGCTTGATGCTGTGGTCACGCCTGTAGCGCTAGATATAACCGAGCCATTTAAGGCAAGACTGACTCTAAGCTGCTTGTCACCACCAGACGCCGCTAAAACAGTAGCCGAGATGGTAATAGTCAACGGTGTATCTCTTTCGGGGTTGTAAGTTAGCCGCCATGCTGTAGTGCCTGTCATCTGACTGGTATCTTCAATAACCCAAGTACCAGCAACTAATACGTGTGTTCCGATACCTGATATTACGGTCTCTGTGGCGTTGCTAGTGAGTGATAGAAGCCCGTCAGTCCTAGAATCCCTAATGGCATTATTACCACTGAAGAACCATCTAACATCATCTTGAGTGATGGTATCTAATCCGACCATATCACCAGCAGCAGTGTTAAATGCCACGTTAGCCAGTAATCCCGAGGGTATATTAGCGTTACTCGCCGCACCCTTGATCATTACTGAGCCAGCAGGACCGCTAAAGAAGTTATTTTCACATTGAATCGAAGATATAACAGAAGCCCCATAATCAATACCGATGAATGACGCGCTATCTGATTCGATACGCACCTCTTTAATCAGTGACCCGGTCATAGTTCCATCTAATACGACGCCCATATCAGCGCTATCAATGCCGACAACCTCCATGATTATCGCCAATAGACCGTCGAAGTTACCCACTTCTGGTGTCGATTCAATCGCGGTATTGCGAATTGTGACAACTTTGGTATTGCCTGATGTCTCGGAGAAATCATACGTTCTTGATGCGTTGGGCGAGGTTATGTGAGCGTCATGCATAGTGAATGACACATCTACGCCGGTGAACATTACTGCGGACCCTGAGTAAGTCAGCAAAGGCCCGCGAGTGTTATTCATCGTAAGCAACGATCCTTCCTGACAGATGATGCGCTTAGCAGTAGTGAATGAAGCACCTATCTGATGGATTATCTGGGAGCCTAGTGTGATAGTAGTTGCGTCTTGAATGGGGAAATCTGACTCTTGGTTGATAATGACCGTGTCAGT
>JAESQF010000004.1 GCA_016765295.1 Oleispira sp. | reverse complement strand
CCAGGGCTTTTTTATGACTTACGGTGCTTAATTAAACACCAGTACTAAGCAACAGTATTAAGCAGCCGTTTTTTCTTTAACGTATTCACCAATGCGCGAAATCGCTTTACGCCCGTCAGTGAGCTGGGGGAAAAACAAGGGTCACGGTAGGAACACTGGTCACCCAGTGCCCCCCGTACAGATCCGTACGTGCGCTACTAACGCATACGGCTCCTACTTCGAGTATCTGGCGCGAAATCGCATTTCGGGATAAGGGTGGACAATACGCACTTTGGGTAACAAACGCCTAACCCATGGGCCAAACTTTTCCCAGACAATCGTGTGACGCTGGCTTCGTCGGCGGAGCATTTTAAGCCAGCGTTTCACTATTTCATCATGAAAAAGTGAAACGCTTTGACCATTACCTGGCACACTATAATAATTCATATGCCCAGTAATGACAGACTTTAGCCACTTGAGCGTTAGCCCAACTGAGTCATGCATTCGCCGTCGGAGTTCTTGCTGCACGGCCTTAATTTGACCCACCAAACGCTTTCTAATAGTTTTGCGTCCGAGTTTAAATTCACCGTTACGCCGTGTGCTGCAGTAATGGGTAAAACCAAGGAAGTCGAATGTCTTCGGCTTCCCAAGTCCTTTATTTCCACTTTGCTGCACGGCAAAACGACCGAACCGGATTAAACGCGTTTTCTCTGGATGAACTGTTAAACCAAATTTATCTAGCCTTTGATGTAGCAGCGCCAAATACTCATTCGCTTCCCACTTGTGTTGAAAACAAAGAACCGCGTCATCGGCATACCTTACAATCAATACCTCACCACACGCCCTCTTCTTTCGCCACTCATGACTCCATAAATCAAACACGTAATGCAAGTAGATATTTGAGAGCAACGGTGATATCACAGCACCTTGCGGGAGACCACAATGTGCCGATTTCCGAGTAACACCTTCCTCAACTACCCCTACTTTTATCCAGCGGATGATGAGCTTAATTAAGCGATTATCTTGTACGCGGTGCTTTATCATTCGGATGAGCCAGTCATGTTCAACGGTATCGAAGAAACGACGTATATCCAGATCAAGCACCCAATTCACTTTCTTTTTACTAATGCCGTAAGCCAATGCGTCTAACGCATTATGCTGACTGCGCTCTGGCCTGAAACCATAAGAAAACCCTTTAAAATCCACTTCATAGACCTGATTGAGGAGTGTTACTACCGCCTGTTGAACAAGCTTATCCTCAACACATTGAATACTTAGAGGTCGCCGTTCACCATTTGCCTTCGGTATGTAAACACGCCGAGCAGGCTTTGGCTTATAGCGACCCGTTTGTATTCGTGTATGCAAATCTTGTAGCCGATACTCAAGGTTATCTTGGTAATCGAACCAGCGCACCCCATCAATTCCCTTTGCCGACTGGCGCTTTAGTTTATAAAAACTTTGACTCAGTAACTCCGGTGTAAGATGGTGCATTAAAGCTGTGAATGTTTGTTGCTTATCACTCTTTGCTTTTTCACGCACGCAGGTGAAACTCGACATCATGTTATTCCAGCTCTGTGTCTGGCCACGGTTAATTCCACTTGCGTTCCTCTCAGTCAAAACCCTTCCCTCCACCAACTCCGCACCCGCCGGTTAAGGCGGCCTTGTTCGCTGCCTTCTTCGGTACTATGGTTTCGTCCGACTTCCTGACGATAGGATAAACTGTATTACTCAGGTTTTGATTCACAATTTACTCTCTCAAGGCTCTATTTCAAGAGACATCGATCAGGATCTCTCAGGTTCCGTACATTGAACGTACTTGCATGCATAGGGTCTACGACCCCGCCGAGTTGGCTAGCACCTTACCAAGGCAGTACTAACCATGTTGCCTTCTGCATCGCTTAACGACATCGGCACTCGGAGTCGTTAATTTCGTGGCTCAATACCTAGCCTGCAAGCACCTCTACTAACACTTCACTTGCGAAGTTACCCGCGCAAGCGCATAGCTCGAGGCTGGAGCGAGTGGTCAGCCCTTACTCCACAGGGACTTTCACCCTTTATTCAACGCCAGCTTGTCCTGACGTACTAAGCGGTTAACGAACGACGGGGTGGCTCGCTAGAGCTTGATCTGCTCTGGGTTCACGTTGCCCGGCAATAGAGCTTCGATAGCCTCAACAGTCTCAGCCCTGGGCAGCTCTGCAAACAGGTACCGCAGGTAGGCATACGGCTCTAGTCCGTTGGCCTTAGTCGTCTCGATCAGTGAGTATAGGTTGGCGCTGGCTTTGACGCCCGCAACCGATGCACTGAACAACCAATTTTTTCTTCCCACCACAAAGGGCCGGATGGCGTTCTCTGCCAGGTTGTTGTCGATCTCCAGGCGGCCATCATCCAGATAGCACGTCAGTTTGTCCCACTCATTGTGCAGGTAGTTCAGTGCCTTGCCTGCCGTACTGCCGGGCAGCACTTTGGACAGGCTGTCATCCAGCCAACGGCGCAGCCGTTCGAGTATCGGTTTTGCGTGTTGTTGGCGATAGTCGAAGCGTTCCAGTGGTGTCAGTTGTTTGGCCTGCTTTTCCACCCGATACAGTTTCTGGATTAATGCCAATCCATGCTGGGCCTTACCCGGCTTCCTGTTCTTTCCTTGAGCCTTTACCGCATCGCTGAACTTCCGGCGAGCGTGCGCCATACAGCCCATATGCATAAGGCCATTGCCTGCAACAGTCGCGTTGTAGCCATCATAGCCATCGGTTTGAAGATAACCCCTGAACCCTTCCAGCAAGCGTAGGGGCACTCCAGCACCTCGACCCGGATCATAGTCATAGAGGATAACCGGCTGTTCCGGTGGCCCGCCGCGCTGCAACCAGAGGTAGGACTTTGACTGGGACCGTTTGCCCGGTTCATTGAGCATCTGCACCGGGGTTTCATCCATTTGTACGATGTCGTACGTCAGCAACTGATCCCGCAGTAGATTGATCACAGGTTGTACCAAAGCGCCGGCCTTGATCATCCAGTTGGCGAGGGTCATTCAACACCGATCCGGCGCAGGATGGTCTCCTGTCGGTACAGCGGCAAGGCATCCTGGTATTT
>JAESQF010000100.1 GCA_016765295.1 Oleispira sp. | reverse complement strand
GCATCTCAATTGGGTTTGGTCAATGATCTGTTCGCCTGCATGGAGTCTCAAGTGAGTCCGTTTAACAAACCCGTATATATTACGATTACGGAGAATGATATTGATAATAAATTTATTTAAATGGCAAGACTGACAGAAGCGATAAAGCATTTGCTTATAATCAATGTACTATTTTTTGTAGCCACATCAATTTATGGCGATCAGATGTACGAGTGGTTTGCGTTACATTTTCCTGAAAACGAAAACTTTAAAATTTGGCAAATTATAACCCATATGTTTATGCATGGCGGTTTGATGCATATCGGCTTTAATATGTTCGCTCTTTGGATGTTCGGGTCTCCCGTAGAACAAAGTTTAGGAAAGAACCGCTTTTTATTCCTATATTTTTCCGCAGGATTAGGGGCTGTTCTTTTTCAATTAGGCTACTATTATATCAACTATCTACCTCTTCAGACTGAGTTGTTGAACTCCGGCTTGACCAGTGATGAGATTATTCGAATGATTACGTCGAATCGGGCAATTGAAGGTTTGACCGAGGGGCAGTTGTCTAAAGTGAGAGAAGCGTTTCCGGTGTATAGAGAAACCTATTTTGCATCGATGGTCGGCGCATCTGGTTGTATAATGGGAGTAATGGCGGCCTTTGCTGTGATGAACCCTGAAGCAAAACTCATGATGATTTTTCTCCCGATTCCAATAAAGGCAAAATATTTTATTCCAGGAATTATTCTTTTAGATGTTATCTCGGCCATATCGGGCCAGTCATTCTTTAGCCCTAGTAATACGGCCTATATGGCTCATGTTGGGGGCGCTATTTTCGGATTTATCATAATGTGGTATTGGAAACGGAATAGCTTTAATGATAAACGTTGGAACTAATGACGACCGGAAACCTAAAATATCAATTCGCAAAGTTAAGCATCGCTGAAAAGTTGATTGCCATTAATGTTCTGGTGCTTGTAGTCAATATACTGTTCCCTTTTTTATTGGGACTTCACAAAGATAGCATTGCACAATGGTTTCAACTTCCGAAAGGTTTTTTTGATTTTATAACACAACCTTGGTCTCTGGTTACCTACTCCTTTTTTCATGGGGGGTTTGGTCATATTTTCTGGAATATGTTGCTCCTGTACTTTTCTGGACGCATATTTCTGAACCTTTTTGATAACAGGCGCTTTATCAATGTCTATTTCTTGGGCGTTATTTTCGGGGGTCTTCTATTTTTGTTGAGTTATAATATATTCCCAGCCCTATTGGGGATTAATGCCTCCTTGATTGGGGCATCCGCTGGTGTTACTGCTGTTCTGATTTTTGTTTGTGCCTACCTTCCTAATCAAGAAGTCAGGGTTGTTTTCTTTAATGTTAAGCTTTGGCAGGTCGGTATTTTTGTGGTCTTGGTAGATTTGATTCAAATTCCAAGTAGTGGAAATGCAGGCGGACATTTGGCCCACTTGGGCGGGGCATTATTGGGCTACGTATATGCGAGGCAATTGATCAAGGGTAGGGATATCGGGGAAGGCTTTTCTAAAGTGATAGATGCCATGGTAAATATGTTCAAACGAAAAGAAAAAAAGGCACCCTTAAAACAGTCTACCGTAAGCGAGGAACTACAACAACTTCGAAAACGGATTATGATAAGCAAAGTCATCAACGTAAAATTGATGTTATCCTGGATAAGATAAGTAAGTCAGGATATGAAAGCCTTTCAAAGGAGGAAAAGGATTTTTTGTTCAAAGCGGGTAAAGACAATTGAATAGTGGAAGAAAATTTTGTCCTACCATATCTTCCCCAAGCAGACAAAATTAATCTATTAGTGTTTCTAGGATCAACAATTAAACTCGAAGGGCCATTTACACCTTTTGGTAGGTTCATTTTAACCCAAGTTTCTGCACCATCTGAAGATCTATACAAAGCACCGTCTTTTTCATTTCCAATTTTTCCATCATCACTTTTCCGAGAAACAATTAAAAAAAGATCTCCATTGCTTTTTTGTGTTAATCGCCATGCTGCAGGTTCACTTCCTTCAATTCCATTATTTTTATTTTGCCAAGAAACCCCGCCATTATCCGATTTATAAACTCCTTTACCAAAGGCACAAACATATAATATTCTTTTGTCCGGATTACTTTTTGTGTCTATTATAATATGTGTTGGTACTGTTTCTCCTATATCTAAGCTTGTTGGTTTCCAATTTTTACCACCATCTGTACTTACTAAAACACCTCCTACATATTCTGACATGCTCTTATTCTTCCACATTTTTGGTCTTGGTAAATCATGAATACCGCTCATAAGAGCCCATACTTTATCTTTTACATCTGGATCAAATTGAATCCAGTAAGTTGAATTAATCCAATGCTCAGGAATTCCATTATTATATGTTGCACTATTCCATGATATTGCACCATCAAAACTTTCCATTAAACCCGTATCTGTATTAGCCATAAAAACATGAAGAGGGTCAAAAGGGTCGTATGCTAATAAATAACCCGTTGTAACCTGGAGGCCACTTGACTTCCATCCTGAATCTTTAATTTTATTTGTATAAATCTGTTGCCAAGAAAATCCACCATCAATAGATTTTATAATTCTTCCAAAATCACTGGTATAAATTATATTTGGGTTCTGTTTATCAATTGAAATGTGGAATGGATTTTCTCCCCATCCAGATCCAAATCTTTCATCCAGCCAGCCTGATTTTCTATTACTTGATGGAATGTTATTCACATCATTACTGACCAATTCCCAAGTTTTACCATAATTAATACTTTTAGCAACACCAATGCTAACAGAATCTTTATTAATTATTAATTTATCATAAGATATATAGATTACATTAGGATGATTATAACTTGTTGAAATACTTCTAAATTCAGGATCATTTGAGCCTTCCATTTTGTATTTTTCAATAGATTCACCTATACGTTCCCATATCATTTTTACGGTATTGTACATGTAAATTCTCGAATCATCTTTCTTTCCATTTGGATTAAAATATGATTGCCCTGAAATAGCATAAATAATGAGTTGACCATTTCTTGTATCAATTCCATCTACAAATTGTGTAATTGTTCCTGCTCCTTCTGGTAAACCAAGATTAGTCCAATGGCCATTTTTTTTCATCCCTAATCCATCTTTGCCAGAAACATAAAGAGTTCGATTAGTTTTTGGTGATTTCGGGTCAATAAAAAAATTATTAATATTGAATGGTAATTTATCTGTAGAATTCCAACTTATTCCTCCATCTTCCGAAACAAGAAAATGCATACTAAATCTTTGATTTCTATTTTGATTTTTTGGCCAAAAATCAATTTTTTTATTTTTGATTAATAAAAATAGTTTTTGAGAATTATCAGGATCAACTACAAGCTTTTGTATTTCAGTTATAAGACTATCTTTTGTTATTATTACTTCGTTTGCGTGGTCACCTTGACTATGTATTGCTATAATATCTTTAGATAATGGATAAATTGTTTCCCAAGAAACCCCTTTGTCTATACTTTTGAAAAGCAAATCAGAGGTTCCGGCATAAACAATGTTGGCATCTTTAATATCAAAAGAATAAAATTTTGTAACACTTCTAAGATTAAACATTCTCCATTTTTCACCGCCGTCATAGGTTACAAATGAACCAGTCATATCACTACTTACAAATACGTTTTTTGGATCTGACGGATTGATTGCTGGATTAAATAAAGCGCCTCCACCACCTGGGCCTGTAAACCCCCAAAGGTCATTTCTTCCATTGGAATTTTTAATTGCACTAGTCCCTATAATTAAATCCTTATTTAAAATATTATCACAAGAGATAACTAAAACACTCAGAATGGATATTGCAAAAAAAGTGTAAAATATTTTCATAGTATTCACAATTATATTCATTTTTTTTCTAGTGGTTGAAAAGCATAACATATTTAAAATCTAATATCCATTTTTAATATTCAGTTTCGTCATAAGCTCTTTTAATCTACAATTGGTTTCCCATGCCATACACTTGATCCATAGGTACTAATATATATATATTCTTTGTCATTTTCGTCTATCATAACCCGCTGACCCCACTGAAAATCATAACCTTTTATTTTATTCCAAGTTTGTCCAAAGTCATCACTCCTGTAGGCACCTTGATTAAAAGTATTGCAATATATTCGCCCAGTATGATTTGGATCAACTGTGACATCGTAAACGTATTTATTTTTATCAAAAATAGGTGTCCAAGTTTGCCCACCGTCTTCCGACATGATAATACCGCCGTCAAAATCTAATTTTTTATTTCCTCCCGTTTCTCTTGCAAATGCACCTCCAATTAAATCACTTAAATATATATCGGCCCAAGATCCAAGGAACAAACGATTTGAATTTTCTGGGTCATATGCCAAACCACTAGGAAACAATACTCTATTGCCAACAATTAATTTTTCCCAGTAATTCGCACCATCAGTAGATTTATAGACAGCACCCATATAAACCTCTCTTCCTTTTTTTTCATTAATATGTTTTGGTATTGCACTAGTAATTAAAAATAAGGTGCCATCTGGTTGAATTGTCAATTCAAAAGCTGCCAAACTACCCTGAATTCCATCATTTTTTAATACCCAGGTTTTACCATCATCTATAGATTTATACACACCCTTACCATAAACTGTTACATATAATGTTCTGTTTCCAACAAGTGAATTTTTATCTAAAACTATGGATGTTGAAGGGGAATTAAAACCCATACCTTTAACAGATGGTTTCCAGGTTATACCCCCATCCTCGGAAATTGCCACCCCTCCTTTTGCATTCGTCAACCATTTTGGATTTCTGGTCATTTTACCTCTAGGAAAATCATGTAATCCAGACCAAACAGAGAATATTTTTCCTTTTTGCTCTGGATCAAACACCATCCAATAACAAGTATTTCTCCAATCTATTGGTATACCACTGGTTGACCTAACCCAACTTTCACCTCCATTATATGAATGGTGATATCCTATATCAGTATAACTAATAGCAAGGTGATCTTTATCAAAAGGGTCAAAATGTACTCCATAAGCAGTGGTAACATCTAATCCGTTCGAAATGAAACTACCATCCTCTTGTTCGGTACTATAAATTGCAGTCCATGATTTTCCTCCATCAGTAGTTTTCATACTTCTATACCAATCCGTAACAATGGCAACATCACCATTATTTGGTGCAACACCAACATCTATCAATCTAATATAGTCACCTCCAAAAGATTTATGTACCCATGCATCTTTTAAATTTGAAGGATCTTTACCAT
>JAESQF010000035.1 GCA_016765295.1 Oleispira sp. | reverse complement strand
GTTGAGATTGATAGAATTTCTAAGTCCAAAGATTATGCCGCTTTTTCCTTTACTCTTAAAGATAAATTTGGAGATAATGGGTTGATTTGCGCAATTATTTTACGCAAAGAAGAAAAAAAATTATTATTCATAGATACTTGGTTTATGAGTTGTAGAGTTTTAAAACGCGGGATGGATTTTTTTGTATTGAACACCATAGTTGATTTTGCCAAAGAAAATGGTTATAAATTATTAAAAGGAGAATACAACCCAACGGTAAAAAATGGTATGGTAAAAGACCATTACCAAGATTTAGGGTTTAAGAAAAATGACTCCTATTTTATCCTAGAGGTAAACAATTATAAAAATAAAAAAAATTACATAAAAGTTAAGAAATAGAATTATGACTAGAAATGAAATATTATCACAGATAAATGAAATATTTATTGATACACTGGATAGTGAAAATATTTTAGTAGATGTGACTACCCGAGCAATCGATGTAGATGAATGGGATTCTTTAACCCACATCTTGCTGGTTGTGGCTATCGAAAAACATTTTAAAATCAGTTTTAAATCCAATGAAATTCAAAATTGGAAGGATGTAGGCGAAATGATGAATTGTATACAAGAAAAAGGAATATGATTTTTAAACTAAAGGATACATTTGAAGAAATATTTACTGTTAAAAAAGAGACCTATGAGGGATTTATTAGTGTTTTCAGAGATAATAACCCATTACATACAAGTCAAAGCTTTGCTTGTGATAAAGGATTTAAAGGAATAGTGATGCATGGTAATATTTTAAATGGTTTTTTGTCTTTTTTTATTGGTGAAAGGCTACCAACAAAAGATGTAATTATTCATTCACAGGAAATTCAATTTAAAAATGCAGTATATTTAAATGATGAATTACGGTTTAATGCGGAAATAATTGGGGTATATGAATCAGTAAATGTGGTTGAGTTTAAGTACGGCTTTAAAAATAAAGATACTAAAATTGTTGCCATAGGTAAAATTCAAATTGGATTGTTAACATGAACGTATTAATAACAGGAGGTGGGTCGGGGCTTGGAGAAGCGGTAACAAGAATTCTTGCAAAAGACACAAAAAACACTATATATTTCACTTTTTCCAATTCGGAACAAAATGCAAAAAAAATTGAATTGGATTGTAGTAACGTCAAATCAATCAAATGTGATTTCAAAAAAGAACTGGAAGTAATAGCATTAGTGAACCAAATTGATAGTCTTAATATTGAAATCTTAATCAATAATGCCTATGTTGATAATGCCACTCGTACTCATTTTCATAAAATACCTCAGGAGGACTTTACCCTCGATTTTAGTAATAATATTATGCCGACGATTCGAATTACACAGGCTGCCATAGGTCATTTTAGGAAGAAAAAAAGCGGGAAATTGATTACGATATTAAGTTCGGGATTAGCCAATACCCCACCACTTGGTTGGTCCTGTTATACTGCAAATAAAGCGTACTTGGGGTCACTGGTGAAATCTTGGGCAAACGAAAATATAAAATTTAATATAACTTCTAATGCTGTTTCTCCTTCATTCATGCAAACTAAACTAACTTCCTCAGTTGACAACAGGATTATTGATCAGATGATATCGAATCATCCTTTAAAAAAACTATTAACCATTGATGAAGTTGCTGAAACTGTACTTTTTTTAACAAAGGCATCTTCACACATCAATGGTGTTGATATACTTATGAACCATGGAAATAATATAAAATAGACTATGGACTTAAAATTTGAACATAAGAAAATTACTGGCATTCTTACGGTTTTACCCGAAAACGAAGTCCATTTTGAAGATGAAATTGATAATTACAATTTTACACGCAAACAATCCATGAAACTAAAATTAGTAATGGGTTTTGACAAACGTAGAGTTGTAGAAAAAGGAACAACAATTTCTGATTTATGTGTATTTGGATTGAATTATCTATTTGATAAAAAACTATTAGATAAAAATGATATTGACGCCCTAATAGTGGTTACTATATCACCAGATTATTTTATGCCCGGAACAAGTCATATCATTCATGGTAGACTTGGCTTAAAACAAGATGTTTACTGCACTGATATTACCCAAGGGTGTGCAGGATATCCAATTGGTTTAAATCAAGCTTTTATGTTACTTGAGCAGGATCAAATCAATAAAGTAATTGTGCTTAACGCAGATATAATGAGTACAAAGGTATCTAAAAATGATAGAAGCAGCAGACCAATAATTGGGGATGGTGCCTCGATAACAATTGTCCAGAATAATCCAACTGGTAAAACTATCTTTGGCTCTGTAAACACTGATGGAAAAGGGGCAGATGCCTTGATAATTCCGGCGGGGGGCTTTAAGTTGCCATCTTCTGAAGTGACGGCCAAACTTCAAGAGGATAAGTCCGGTAACCTAAAATCGTTGGACCATGTAGATATGAAAGGAGACGAAGTTTTTAATTTCGTTCAAAAGGAAGTTCCAGTAATGATTGACAATTTATTGATTAAGGCCGGTTTAAATAAGGAAGACATAGATTATTTTATGTTTCATCAACCTAATAAATTCATGTTAAAACAACTTGCCAATCAAGTGGGTATTTCTGAAACAAAAGTACCAAACAACGTTGTTGAAAATTTCGGCAATGCCAATAGCGTTACGATACCTATCGCAATTACTTTCAATCTGGGAAGTAAACTAAAGAATGAATCTTTTATTATTTGTATGGCAGGGTTTGGAGTAGGATTAAGCTGGTCCTCACTCTTAATGGAAATTGGTAATTTAGATTTTTGTGAAACTATTGATTACGATAATTAAACTATGGAAAATTATTTATCAGTAATTTCTGAAATCTTGGAAGTAGAAACCGTTGAACTCAGTGATGAACTTGACTCTTTCGAAGCCTGGGATTCATTGGCAGTTTTATCGATTATCGCATTTTGCGACTCGGAATATAGTGTGGCCTTATCTGCAAAGGAGATTGGTAATTTAGATACCATATTGGGGTTAAAGGAGCTAATCGATAGTAAATTGTAGTGTTTTTTTGTTATTGATATTTCATAAAAGGCAAAAGACTACATTGATAAAAGCTAACAGAGCAAATTATACCTAGCTCAACATAAGAGATTTGAAAACATAATTAGTCATAAAACCTAAGAGATAATACTATTAATAAGGATTAAAGTAAAATAACTTGAGTATTATTACACCAATAATTTTATTGAAAAAAGTAATTATTCGAATTGTGTCTTTCACTCTCTATTGATTAATTGTCAGTTTACAATTAATTGCTTTTTAAAATACTGTCGCAATAAGGCCAGTAATTCATTTTTGTTAAAGGGTTTAGAAATATAATCATTGCATCCTGCTTCCAATGCTTTTTCCTTGTCACCAGATAAACCATAAGACGTTTGAGCTATTATAATAACATCTTTGTTGAATTGACGAATATGTTGTGTTGCTTTATATCCATTCATTTCAGGCATTTGAATATCCATCAGAATTAAATCGATATTAGGATTATTACGGCAAACTTCAACAGATTCTTTTCCTGTCCTTGCTATTAAAATTTCTTTACTGATTGCATTG
>JAESQF010000002.1 GCA_016765295.1 Oleispira sp. | reverse complement strand
TGCCTATCTCAAAAGTATTAAGAATCAACGGTTGATTGCCAAGCAAAAACATATTATTGAAAAATCTTTGGTAGAAAAAGATTCTCCGCTAAAGGAAATTCATCATAGGGTAAAGAACAATTTGCAAATGGTATCTAGTTTGTTGAGTTTACAGAGCAGGAATACCAGGAGTAAGGCGGCAATTGAAGCGTTGGAGGAGGGTAAAAGCCGCGTAAAGGCAATGGCACTTATTCATCAAAAACTATATCAGAATGATGACTTATCGGTTATCGAAATGCAAGGCTATATAGAAAGCCTGATCAATAGTGTACAGGCAGTCTATAAAAAGGGGGGGCATAATATCAATATTACCATTGATGCCGAAGGCGTTGAATTAGATATTGATAGGGCGATTCCCTTTGGTCTTATACTGAATGAATTGGTTTCGAACTCTTTTAAATATGCTTTTCCTACTGATAAAGAGGATGGTAAAATATATATTCATATAAGAAAAATGGGAGATAAAGATGGCTTTTTTGAATATACCGATAACGGTGTAGGCCTGCCTGAAGATACTGATGAACGAGCAAATTCTTCTATGGGTATACGTTTAATGAACCGTTTGGCCAATCAGTTGCAAACGAAATTAAATATCGATAAAACTACCGAAGGAGTTCGTTTTTGGTTCAATTTCGTTTAATTTTGAAGTAAAGGACTTCAGAAATGCAAATTACTTTTTTAGGCCATGCTTCTTTGCTTATTAAAATAGGCAACAACACTATATTGGTCGATCCCTTTATTTCAGGGAATGAAAAAACAGTTGGTATAATAGATATCAAGGACCTAAAACCCGATTATATTTTAGTGACCCATGCGCACCAAGACCATATCTTGGATGTTGAAGTTATCGCAAAGAATACTGGTGCCCTAATTGTGAGCAATTATGAGATTGCGACCTACTATGAAAATAAAGGGTATAAAGTACACCCAATGAACCATGGCGGTAATTGGACTTTTGATTTTGGAAATCTAAAATACGTCAATGCCGTTCACACCTCTTCCTTTCCTGACGGTTCCTATGGCGGTCAGCCCGGAGGATTTGTATTATCTGCCGAAGACAAGCATATTTATATTGCCGGTGATACCGCATTGACCATGGATATGAAATTGATTCCGTTGACCACAAAACTGAATCTGGCCATTTTGCCGATCGGTGACAATTTTACCATGGGTATAGATGATGCCATACTTGCCTCCGATTTTGTCGAATGCAAGAATATTCTGGGCTATCACTATGATACCTTTGGGTACATCGAAATAGATCAGGATCGGGCGATACAAAAGTTTACGAAAGCCGATAAAAAGTTACACCTGTTGAAAATAGGAAAATCCATAACTATCTGACCGCACTCTTGAGAACTACCCTGTGCAAAAGCTTGGGAAAAAATCGTTTTAAGTAAATGGCAAAACGTTCTTTTCTACCAATATAGGCTTCAAACTTTTTTTGCTCCATGGCACGGATCATTTTTTGAACAAACAGTTCAATGGGTAGTCCGTTTTGTGTCGCGGTATCATTTGTATTTTGTGTACTTCCGTCCGCCGTCAAGGCATTTTTGGCTACATTGGTATTCACAAAACCGGGGCAGATCATGGTGACATCAATAGTATCTTTTTGATGTTCCATACGCAGTACATCAAAAAAACCATGAAGCGCGTGTTTGGCACCGCAGTACCCCGAGCGGTAGGGTGACCCAAATTTCCCCATTAAACTGCTAACCGTAACAAAGTGACCCTTCTTTTGGGCTATAAAATGGGGTAGTATCGCCTTGCTCAGTGCCACGGTTCCCAGATAATTGATATCCATCAATTTTTTATAAACCTCCATATTGGTGTTAATAATCAAAGAACGTTGGCTTATGCCCGCATTATTGATCAAAATATCAATGCTACCAAAGGCCGATATCGCTTCCTCGGTTTTCGCGGCTAAGGTTTCAAAATTGGCAAGATCTAAAGGAATAATCAAAACCATATCCGGATTTTGACAATTATTTCTCACTCGTTCAAGCTCCTCAATTTTTCTTGAGGAAATGATAAGTCTACAGTCTTTCTTAGAGAGCGCATAGGCAAGGCCTTCGCCAATACCTGAAGATGCACCCGTTATCCAAACTGTTTTGTTGTTTATACTTGCCATAAGTTTATTTCCCATAGTATGGGTTTAATACCACGGAGCTTGCTTCAAAAAATATAAAAATAATAGCGATTTTATAAACAGAAAAGAGTTGCTCCGATGAAAAAATGGGAATGCGTAGTGTGTGGTTGGGTTTACGATGAAGAAGAAGGCTGCCCAGAAGAAGGCCTAGCGCCAGGTACCGCTTGGGCTGATGTGCCAGATGATTTTATTTGCCCTGATTGTGGTGTAGGTAAAGACGACTTTGAAATGGTTGAGATTTAATCCCACCTTTTTTAGCAAAACATTCCACCTGAATGAAGATCACTATTTATGTCACAAGCTAATGCACCTGTTATCGTCATCGGAACCGGTTTAGCGGGTTATAACCTCGTTAAAGAACTCCGTAAGCAAGATGCTGAAATGCCTATATTAATGATTACTGCCGATGATGGCCGTAATTACTCTAAACCGATGTTATCGACAGGCTTCACTAAAGGCAAAAGTGCTAGTGACTTGGCGATGGCCGATGCCGGCAAAATGGCAGAACAACTGAACATTACCATTCGCACCAATACCCGTGTAACCGGTATTAATGCTGAAGGGCATAGCATTTTTATTGGTGAAGAGCCGATTGAATACAGCAAGCTGGTATTAGCTTGGGGTGCAGAACCCGTTGCTGCGCGTATCGAGGGTGATGCCGGGGAGCATATTTTTGCGATCAATGATTTACAAGACTATGCCAATTTTCGCGCTGAATTAGACGGCAAGAAGCGTGTTTTGGTGATGGGCGCAGGTCTGATTGGCTGTGAATACGCTAACGATCTAACCAATGGCGGTTATGAAGTTGAGGTTGTTGCTCCGAGCAGTCAGATTTTACCGAACTTATTGCCTGAGCAAGCGGCGAATGCCGTGCAGCAAGGTTTGGAAGGTTTAGGGGTTAAATTTCACCTAGGTCCTTTAATAACCCGTGCTACTCAAACAGATAAAGGGCTGCTCGCGGATTTATCCAATGGCGAGCAGATTGCAGCGGATATCATTGTTTCTGCCATTGGCTTGCGTCCGCGTTTGGATTTAGCCGTCAAAGCAGGTCTGCAAGTTAACCAAGGTATTTGTGTTGATCGCTTGTTGCAAACCAGTGAAGCAGATATTTATGCATTGGGTGATTGTGCAGAAGTAGATGGCAAGGTCCTATTATATGTCATGCCGCTGATGGCAAGTGCGCGTGCTTTGGCTAAAACCTTGGCTGGTCAGCCTACGGAAGTCAGTTATGGTGTTATGCCGGTGGCGGTTAAAACTCCTGTTGTGCCGGTCGTTGTCTCACCACCTGCAAATAACGGTGAGTGGGCCGTTGAAAGTAATGGCGCAGATGTAAAAGCGTTATGCCGTGATGATGCCGGTGGATTATTAGGGTATGCTCTCACCGGAGCTTGTATTGCTGATAAATTAGCGCTTAATAAAGAGCTCCCAGCTATTTTAAAATAGCCAAACAAAACAAAAAATTAAGGAATAAGACATGCGTAAACCTGAATTAGCGGCTGCAATTGCTGAAGAAACTGGTCTAACTAAAGAAAAATCAAGCGAAGTGATTACGGTAATAACCGATATAATTGCTAAAACTTTGAGTGAAGACGATACAGTAAGCCTGATTGGTTTTGGTACTTTTAGTCGTCGTTCACGTGCTGAGCGCAAGGGTAAAAACCCACAAACAGGTGCTGAGCTAATTATTCCAGCCAGCAATACAGCAGCATTTAAGCCAGGTAAAGGCTTGAAGGAAAAAGTTCAATAATCGTGACTGATCCTTTATTGAATGATGCTTTATCGAATAAAGCATTAACCCGATTGTGGGTAGAAAAGCTGGTAGTGGGGGAAGGACTTTGTCCTTTCGCTCACCCGATAATGGATAGACTCCATATCGAAGAGTGTAAAAGCCAAGACCTAGAGCAAATTACCCGCGCATTTCTATCGTTATTAAATGAAATGCAGTTAGCGGATGATGAAGATTTACCTACCGCATTATTTATAGTGCCCCAGGCGCTGGCCGATTTTGATGATTATCTTGATTGGTTATTTTTGTGCGAAGACTTGTTAGAGCAATCGGGTCTTGAAGGTGATATTCAATTGGCTAGCTTTCATCCTCATTATGAGTTTGAAGGTGAGGATGCTGCGTCTATGACCAACTACTCAAATCGCTCGCCGTTTCCTATGATCCATTTCATTCGTGAAAACCACATTAGCGAAGCGTTAAAAACGGTGACTAAGCCAGAAGCGATTCCTGAGCGCAATAAACGCCATATGCAACGTTTAGGCAAAGATGGATTATTGCAGCTGATGCCAGAGTTAGCAGGTAGTGCAATATTTGTAAAAAAGTAAGCAAGCGCGATTTACTCGCTTGCCGATTTGTTCGATAGAAATCTTTTAGAAACTACAGGTAGAGATGTTATGAAATTTCGTATGTTACTTTGGGCTCTTGGCCTGATGATGAAAAAAGCCAGCAAGAACAACCCAGATTTTCAAAAGCAGTTGCTTGGTAAAGACTTCACTTTTCTAATACAAACTCAAGATACCAAGCTGGCACGTCATTACATCGTTAAAGATGGCCGTGTTAAATCAAAAGCGGGTGCTGCCAAAGATCCTGCTTTCAGTATTTCTTTTAAAGATGCTGATACGGGTACGTATATTATGACGGCAAAAGATAAAAACGCTTTCATGAAGGGCATTCAAGAAAAAGACATCAAGATCGATGGTGATCTATCCTTAGTTATGTGGTTCCAGAGCATTGTTAAGCATATAAAACCAAGAAGTAAAAAGAAAAAGTAATTTTTTAGAGCTATACAACAACTGCTA
>JAESQF010000034.1 GCA_016765295.1 Oleispira sp. | reverse complement strand
TTTGCTAAATACTTCGGCTTTTGAATCGCTGTATTTAGTTTTTGAATGGTGGTTACAATCAGCTTTGTATCATTTGCTAATTGCTTTACCAAGGCATTGGTATTGTTGGTGGCATCGATACTACCTTCACTAAAGCTATTGAACTCCTTAATGGTCTGGTAGTCTAAATCTTTTCTGTCGACTACAAATACTACTTTATGTACTTCTTCTAAATTGGTCAATATTTGTGCCGTTTTAAAAGAGGTCAGTGTTTTACCTGAACCTGTGGTATGCCATATATAGCCAAACTTAGTACTGTTTTTTACACGCTCTACAATAGCTTCGGTAGCATATACTTGGTATGGTCGTAATACCATTAAAGTTGAAGACGTATTTAAAACAATGTATTTGGTTATCATTTTTGACAAATGACAAGGTTCTAAAAACTGTTCTGAAAACTCACTTAGTTGGGTGACAATTTTATTGTCTTTAGCTGCCCAATAAAAGGTTTGTTTAAATGATTGTTTGGCGACAGGGTTGTTTGCAAAATACTTGGTGTTTACTCCATTGCTAATTACAAATAATTGAATGTAATTAAACAAACCTTGTCCTGCTCCGAAAGAGTGCCTGTCATACCTATTGGTTTGGTTAAAGGCTTCTTTTAACTCTAAACCTCTACGTTTTAATTCTATTTGCACCAAGGGTAAACCGTTGATGAGAATAGTAACATCATACCGATTCTTATAAGTACCTTCCATAGTTACCTGATGCGTAACTTGGTATTGATTTTTACACCAATGTATTTGATTGATTAATTCTAAATAGCCTGTACTATCATCATCTTTGGTGTAGGTTATTCTATCACGTAGAATTTTCGCCTTTTCGTAGATGTTTCCTTTAGATAATTGATTTAAAACTTGTTTGAATTCAGCATCAGACAAGCTGCACTTATTATGTTTTTCGAGTTGCCTTTTTAAATTATTGATTAAGTCGCTCTCACCTTTTATGACTACTTTTTTATAACCTAAATCAACTAACTGTTGTACTAGGTTTTCTTCTAATATGTATTCAGGTTGGGCGGTCATTTATAAAGTATATGTTATAATAAATCAGAAAATGTTTTAGCCATTTTTTCAGCTGTATCTTGTAACCAATTAAAATAGTGTACCCATTCCTCTTCAGTATCAATATCAGCATTTCTTTCCGTTTTTATTCGGGATGCTTTTTTTAATTCAATAGGCATCCACTCTAAAGAAAAATCTAATTTATCTTCAATACGGTCTTGATTATCTTTAAACTTTTTGTAAAGCTTGGGAGCGTTAGGAATGTATATTTCACAGGCTATTAGATTATCACGAGTATTCATTGTTAAAGCAATATGCGCTTCAGAAGTACCAAAACTAATATTATACCAATGTTGTGCTCTCGGTTTTCTTCCAATGCGTAAAGACGTATTATTACTCTTTGTATGTCTAATAAATTGTGTCCAAAATTCTAATTGTAATAGTTTGGTTTCTGTTAACTCTTTAGACTCACTTGCTGAATTCTGTAATTGTTTTGCCCAATCATTAGGTTGTACCAAAACATGAAACTTTGGAGCAAAAGCAGAAGTATCTATCTGCCAAAGTTCCATCTGTATCAATATAAAGCTTAGTTGTGTATTGGTGTTGTTATTTAACCATTCAACTGCCTTTTGATGTTCTTCGCGAGCTTCTTTTACAATCCAAATAATAATACTTGCATTAAAGCCAGAAGCATAAGTAATAAGTTGCCCCAAATGTTTATGGTCTGTGACTTCTAACTGGTTTTCAATGATAACCTTTTTATCTGAATCAGCGTCTTTAGCAACAATATCTACACTATATCTTCCTGTAGCTTCTTCAGCTTTTACATTTGTTAATGAGATGCCTATTTCGTCACTTAATAATTGTATGTTTTCTTCCTTAGCTAACCATCTGGTAAAGTCTAAGGCCTCATGTTTCCAATAGGTACGTAAATCTATTTTCTTTAAATCACTTAGTGACATATCATTTTTTTTAAACAAACATCTGTTGCAACAAGCCTCTTTTAAACTGTTGAGCATTTTCTATTTGAGTAGTTACTAACTGTATTTTTTGATTAATAGATTTTAAGAATAATCCTATTTTCTCTTGCTCATCCAATGAAATTGGTAGTTTCATTTTTTTTGATAAAAAGGTAGTGTTTGTAATATTAATAGTGTTTTTAGCTCCTTTTTGAATAATTGAGGCTAAGTAGTTTTTCGTATTTATAGGTGATTCAAAATGGACATTTAGCATATAACCTAAACCTTTTGATTCGGGTGTATGATGTCACCCCAAAAAACGGGACAGTAAATTAAGTTTAAAATTAACACTTAAATTTACAACAATGACACGTAGAAAGTTTACCGCCAAGTTCAAGTCGAAAGTTGCAATTGATGCTCTGAAAGAGCGAGAAAGTTTAGCTGTATTGGCTCAGAAGTACGAGCTACTACCGCAACAGATTACCAATTGGAAAAGAGAATTTTTAGAAGGTTCAGAATCTGTTTTTGAAGGTAAGTCGAAAAGTAAAAAAACGGAATCTCAAGAAAAAGAAGATGGTTTGCTCAAAATCATTGGCCAACAAAAAGTCGAGATTGATTTTTTAAAAAAGGCCTTGTCGTAAAACCAATTGCAGAACGCAGAAGCATGATAGACAGGGGTCACGCAGAGTTAAGCATTGTAAAGCAATGTGGTTTGCTCAACATAAATCGATCGGGATTGTATTACAATCCTAAAAACACATCAGAGCTCAACCTAGCGTTGATGCGATTAATAGATGAACATTATTTAGAACATCCAGAAAAAGGAGCTAGAAGAATGCATACATGGCTAACAAAGGATTTAGGGTATAAAGTGAGTACAAACAGGATTGAGAATTTGTATTTCAACAAAATGTCTTTACGTTCGATTCTTCCAGGACCTCACACTTCCAAACGGAATAAGGAACATAAAACTTACCCATATTTGCTTAGAGACTTGAAAATTACAAAGCCCAATCAAGTTTGGGGAACCGACATTACGTATATTCCTATGGCAAATGGATTCATGTATTTGATTGCTGTAATTGACCTTTACAGTCGCTATGTTGTCCACTGGTCAGTTTCCAATAGTATGGAGGCAGAATGGTGCGCTGAATTTATTCAAGAAGCATTTGATATGGATGGCACACCGGGGATTCTTAATACTGATCAAGGGGCACAATTTACGAGTGAAGTTTTTACTGCTACAGTACTAGCATCGGATGTTAAATTGTCGATGGATGGCAAAGGACGCGCAACCGATAATGCTTTTATCGAAAGATTCTGGAGGAGTATCAAATATGAGAAGCTTTACATTCACCCTCCAAAAGATGGCGTGGATTTATATCACAAGGTTGAAGAATATCTGTACTATTATAATAATGAAAGAAGGCATTCAAGTATTGATGACCAAGCGCCAGCAACCCAATACATTTCTTTCAAGCCACACGTTCCCTCTTCGAGGGCGGCTTGAAAAAATGTATGTAGAAAATAAATAAGAAGTACTATAAAACTGTCCGAACAAATGGGGTGTCATCAAGGAAGCACATGAAAACTGAGTCACACTTTTTTAGTAAAGGTTTCGGAATCTGTAGATGATATTAATTTTTTGTATCACGAATTGGAGTATCACTAGGCAATGTTTGCACTTCATGGAGACATGTATTGGACAAAGGGAATAACTAAAGGTTTTATAGACTTTAAGGATGCCTATTTAATCCCTCATTGAGGGTTTAACCTGCCTATGCTGGCAG
>JAESQF010000143.1 GCA_016765295.1 Oleispira sp. | reverse complement strand
TGAGGACTTAAGATATATGGCCAAGAATGCCTCACTAGAGCTTCTACCTCTTGCCTCTATCGTTGAAAAATTAATCGAATTTTCAAGGCAATAAAAAAACGGCAAAAAAACTCACCGAAGAAGTGATTTGTGAATGGGCCGCGGCGAAGCAAGAGCTGGAATACAGCCGTATCGACCCTTTAGACGTGGATGTGGCAGCAGTGACTTCAGCCATGTCTTACGCTTTTTCTGAGCGCCATAAAATACTTGCGGTTAAGGTTGATAAAGAAAATCTAATCGTCGCTTGTAGTGAACCGAATATCACTTCTTGGGTACAAGATTTAGAACACGTATCACGACGTAACATCGTTCGCATATTAGCCATGCCCAGTGAGATTGAGCGTCATAGGGTGGAGTTTTATCAACTGGCTAACTCCATCAATAGTGCTTCGGCACAGCATGATGGTATTAGTGGCATCCAAAACCTAGAATCGATGTTGGAATTAGGTAAAGCGAAAGCCCCAGACGCTAACGACGAGCATATTGTTAATGTAGTGGATTGGCTTTTACAGTACGCCTTCGAGCAGCGTGCCAGTGATATTCATATCGAACCCCGTCGTGAGATTGGCAACGTACGCTTTCGAATTGATGGCGTATTACACCTAGTTTATGAATTACCCGCGCAAGTCACCCAGGCCGTTGTCGCACGGATTAAAACCTTAGGACGAATGAATATTGCAGAAAAACGTAAGCCGCAAGATTCGCGTTTAAAAACGAAAACCCCTACTGGGGAAGAAATCGAACTGCGCTTATCTACGTTACCGACTGCATTTGGTGAAAAACTGGTGATGCGCGTATTTGACCCATCGGTATTGGTACGTAACTTTTCTGAATTAGGTTTTAGTAAAGAAGATTATCGCCGCTGGCAAAAAATGACGTCACAAAATAACGGCATCATCTTTGTGACAGGTCCAACGGGATCGGGTAAAACCACCACGTTATATTCAACACTGAAAGAATTGGCGACGGTGGAAGTGAATGTTTCAACCATCGAAGATCCCATTGAAATGATCGAACCCTCTTTTAACCAGATGCAAGTAAATCATAGTATTGGTTTGGATTTCTCTACCGGTGTTCGAGCACTATTACGACAAGACCCTGACATCATTATGGTGGGGGAAATTCGTGATTTAGAAACCGCAGAAATGGCCGTGCAGTCGGCACTGACTGGCCACTTGGTATTATCAACCTTACATACCAATGATGCCCCCACGGCAATTACTCGATTATTAGAGCTCGGTTTACCACCTTATCTCATTCGATCCACTATGCTGGGGGTTATGGCGCAACGTTTGGTGCGTATTCTTTGCCCGCACTGTAAAGAAGAAGGCCCGATTGATGAGGCGACTTGGAAAGCATTGGTTGCGCCTTGGACTGTGGCGAAGCCAGAAAAGATTTACCATCCTAAAGGTTGCCTAGAATGCCGAGATACCGGGTTTATAGGACGCATGGGGATTTATGAAGTACTGCCGATGAGCAACGACATTAGTAATTTGATTAACGATAACTCTGATCATATAAAAATTAAGCAGCAAGCTATGAAAGAAGGTATGTATAGCTTGAAGTTGAGTGGTGCACAAAAAGTCGCTCAGGGACTAACAACGGTAGAAGAAGTCATGCGAGTGGCGCCTATGTCTTAACGATATAGCGTCATTTAGCAATTAGGTATTAAAAAATACGACTCAGTCATAGTTACCAGAGAAAATAACGGCTAAGCTAGGCACAGACATCGATTATTGTGCGTAATCATAATTAAGAACTTAGATTTTTATCTAATTAAGAAGTAAAGATAAACAGAATGGCAACAGACGTTAATACAGCGCCTCCTATTATTGATGTAGAAGCCTCGGGCTTTGGCCGCGGCAGTTACCCTATTGAAGTCGGCTTTGCATTAGAGAACCGAGAGATATACTCCTTTTTGATTAAGCCAGAAGATGACTGGACTCATTGGAGTGAAGAGGCCGAGCAAATTCACGGCATTACTCGTGAGCAGCTGCAAGCGGAAGGCATGAGCATAGAAGACATCGCTCTTAAGCTAAATGAGCTGCTGCGTGGCAAGACCTTATATTCTGATGCCTGGGGTTTTGATAGTTCGTGGATTGGTCGCTTGTTTGATAGCGCCGGCATAGTGCAACGCTTTCGTCTTGATACTATCAACAAGCTGCTTAAGCCTGAGCAAGTTGAATTTTGGCATCCGACCAAAGAAGCCGTACTACAAGAGCTTGGTCTAAAAGCACACAGAGCCGCGATTGATGTGCAAGTACTACAAGAAACGTATGTGCGGATAGCGCGAATGAGTTAGTGGTGCGACAATGCGTTTAAATAGAATACATAAGAAGCTCTAGCCATTTACATGACTAGGGCTTTTTTCGTTTATAGAACTGAGAAAGTGTTTGAAGGAGAGTGTCTTTGTGGCTCTGTGAAATACGAAGTTAATGAACCCATTTCGATTATTGAATGCTGCCATTGCTTACTTTGCCGTAAGGCTCATTCATCTGCCATTCGCAATGGGTGTAACAATTAAGCACTCTAATTTTAAACTTGTACTCATATCGGCCAAGCTGTATTTTAGATATTAGATTAAGGCCAGCATTATTAAATACGGATCTGTCTAAATTTAAGATTGAGCATATCAATACTGAAAATAGATTTTTTATCTGAGTAATACTAAGTTAAGGATGTAGAATAAATGGAATTATTTGAGCCATACAAAATCACAATATTAGTATCAGGCCTAACAGGTTTGATGATGTTAATTCAGCTTATAGTGGCTGATGTTGTAGCAATTAAAGGGCGGCATACACCGGGTTACCCTATTGCTCCTGACCATAATGATTTCTTATTTCGTGCTGCAAGAGTCCACGTAAATACCAATGAGAGTATTGCTGTATTTGCTTTATTCGTATTATTTGGTGTGCTGTCTTCCGCTAATGCTTTCTATCTAAATGTGTTTTCAGTAATTTATCTTGTCAGTCGAATAGCTCATATGTGCTTCTATTATGGTAATTTAAAATTAGCACGAAGCATTTCATTTGCATTGGGCCTTATTGGACTAGTCGGCATGTTCATTACGGGTCTCGTAGCGCTATAGTTAAATGATTAAAGAAGCGAAATAGTACACAAATATTAAAGAAGGAATCCAGTAATGAAAAAATTACTATCACCC
>JAESQF010000142.1 GCA_016765295.1 Oleispira sp. | reverse complement strand
TATGATTGAACACATCTTAAGGAATGAACTCTTTGTTGAATACGATGAACCTATTTGCCTTTTAGGCCCCATTATAAAGAATACAAGAATGCAGTAGATTGAAAATTCTTTTGTTGTCTACGGGCAAAATATCACCAATTAGAAATTCCACATTAACTGATCGGATGCTGGCGATGAATATAACACCTGTTCTTCTAGCCGGCGGTTCCGGCACACGCCTTTGGCCTCTATCACGCAAGAGCTATCCCAAGCAGTTTTCCCAGTTGATGGGATACGAAACCCTCTTTCAGGGCTCTGCCAAACGACTGACTTCTGGCGGAGAAATTGATTTTGCGGCCCCACTGGTTTTAACAAATTCTGATTTCCGCTTCATTGTCACCGAACAATTATCAGAAGTTGGCATTGACCCTGGTGCTATCTTGATTGAACCGGAAGGAAAGAACACTGCTCCTGCAATTCTTGCGGCTGCATTTTATATCGCTGCCCAAGATCCAGATGCTGTGATGCTGGTCGCTCCCTCTGACCATGTCATTCCTGACACTGCATCCTTCCATCAAGCAATTGCCGAAGGGGTAAAGTCGGTTCAAGACGGACAGCTGGTGACATTTGGTATCAACCCTACCCAAGCAGAAACTGGCTATGGGTATTTGGAACTCCCCAGCAAGCCAACTTCCAGCAAAGCTGTTGCACTTAGTGCCTTTGTAGAGAAGCCCGATCTCATTCGAGCTGAAGAGATGGTCGCTGCTGGTAATTACATGTGGAACGCAGGCATTTTTCTTTTCTCGGTGAAGACCATTATTGACGTCTTCAAAACGCATGCGCCTCAATTATGCACTCCCGTTCTCAAGGCGGTTGAGGATGCTGAGACTGATCTTGGCTTCATTCGTTTAGAGCCCTCAGCATGGTCATCGGTCGAGAACATTTCCATTGACTATGCGGTGATGGAAAAAGCCCCCAACCTCTCTGTCGTCCCCTTCTTCGGCGAATGGTCTGACCTTGGTGGCTGGGATGCGGTTTGGCGTGAAAGCAATCCGGATAAGTCCGGCGTGGTAACCAGTGCACAAGCAACCGCAATTGATTGCACAAACACCCTGTTGCGCTCAGAAGCCAGTGGGCAGGAAGTTGTCGGCATCGGGTTAGATAACATCATGGTTATTACGATGCCTGATGCGGTTCTAGTGGCTGATATGAATCGAGCCCAAGATGTCAAAAAGGCTGTGGAAGCGCTAAAACTGAAAAATGCGACGCAGGCCGAGGCTTTTCCAAAAGACCACCGTCCTTGGGGGTGGTATGAGAGCCTATCTGTCGGAGAACGGTTCCAAGTAAAACGAATTCATGTGCATCCAGGCGCATCTTTGTCACTTCAAAGTCACTTCCACAGATCCGAACATTGGATTGTCGTTGAAGGCACCGCACGCGTAACGGTAGATGACAATATTCAGCTACTCACAGAAAACCAATCCATCTACATCCCTCTCGGCGCTGTGCGCCGCATGGAAAATCCTGGAAAAGTTCCCATGGTTCTCATTGAGGTGCAAACCGGCACATATGTGGGTGAAGATGATATCGTGCGTTACGAAGACCAATATGCTCGACAATGATCTAGTCAACAAAAGTTTTGCGAGCTTGTTCACGTTCAATTACACGTAGATCTGATTGAACCATATCACGCACCAATTGCTCAAACGTAACAGTTGCTACCCAGCCCAGTTTTTCACGGGCTTTGGTAGGGTCGCCAATCAGGAGTTCGACTTCGGTTGGTCGGAAATAGCGCGGATGAACGGCAACCAAAATATCGCCGGTTGCTGCGTCGCGGCCAATTTCATCGACACCTTTACCAGACCATTCGATGGTACGACCTGTCTCAGAAAACGCCAATTCAACGAACTCTCTAACAGGGTGAGTTGAACCCGTTGCCAAGACATAGTCATCGCCTTTGTCTTGTTGCAGCATACGCCACATCCCATCTACATAGTCGCGAGCATCACCCCAGTCCCGTTTTGCATCCAAGTTGCCAAGGTGCAGCACCTTCTGCACGCCCAAATGAATGGAAGAGACCGCTCTGGTTATTTTACGGGTTACAAAGGTCTCACCGCGCCGAGGGCCTTCGTGGTTAAACAAAATGCCATTTGACGCATGAATGTTGTACGCCTCACGGTAATTCACCGTAATCCAGTAGGCATAGAGCTTTGCAACCGCGTAAGGAGACCTTGGATAGAATGGAGTTGTTTCCGACTGAGGGATTTCTTGAGCCTGACCGTATAATTCAGAAGTGGATGCCTGGTAGAAGCGAGTGCTTTCTTCCATTTTCAAAATACGAATAGCCTCGAGCAGGCGCAACGTTCCCACCCCATCCGAATTAGCCGTGTACTCAGGGGTTTCAAAGCTAACTTGTACGTGGCTTTGAGCCGCTAAATTATAAATTTCATCCGGCTGTATTTCTTGGACCAATCTAATCAGATTAGTTGCATCGGTAAGATCGCCGTAATGCATATAAAAGCTGGTTTGGTGCTCTAAGGGATCGGTATAAAGGTGATCCACTCGTTCGGTATTAAATGAGGAAGAACGGCGCTTGACCCCATGAACTTCATATCCTTTGTCCAACAATAACTCCGCCAGATATGAACCATCTTGGCCTGTTACACCGGTTATAAGGGCTGTTTTTTTTGTCATTTTAGGAGCCTTGGAGAAAAGGTCGAAATGTCACTACGTCAAAGTACATAAGAATTTCATGGAGAGGCAAACTGCCTGGAACGCATAGAGATGAAAGAAGAAACTGTTTCTATCTCACTATCCGCAGTTAGCCAACTGGTACGGGCCCCAAAACTCACAAATGTGGAAATATAAGCTCCCCGGCAGCACGCTACCACAGGCAGAAATGCTGCAATTAAACTCCCCATCCATATGAGAAGTGTAAATCAGAGGACGGCCCCTTTACCATTTAACTAATAAAAGGTGTGCACCCTGCCCTACATCGCCAATCTACCCTTCACAATGATGCATCTGTAATGTAAAAAAATACAAATGTTATCATTAACCGCTTCGATCCGTGAGAGTGAGATGAATATCTTTAATGCCAATCGATTAAAGCGCCCTAGCCTTTCGCGGCAATTGTTCGGCGACCTAGCATCAATTGGTGACGGCCTACTTATCATTGCAAGTGGGGCCGCTGCCCATGTTGTATATTTCAATCTCTTTCACACATCAGGGGATTGGACCCTCACAGGAGCAGTCCTGGGTTCAGGCCTCACCGTTCTGGTCATGCGCAATACAGGCATCTTCAAATTAGGCGCGCTTCTGGATTGGTCACGCAATCTAGGCAAAGCTTTATCAACCTGGGCAGTTGCCTTCCTCGGTTTGATTGCAATAGCCTTTCTGGTCAAAACCACAGGCACTTATTCACGTGGCTGG
>JAESQF010000099.1 GCA_016765295.1 Oleispira sp. | reverse complement strand
CGAATCTAGCAAAGAGCTATTTTCCAAAGAGCGATCAAGACCTTCTAAGCCTTCAATATTAGCCCCATTAATATCCGATAACGGGCAAATACCCAAAATCACAATACAACCCAAATAACGCAATGGAGAAACGTCTTCGCCAATCAATAAGCTACGCACCGAACTACGAATCCCATCCGCGCCGACCACAATATCCGCACGGGCATGTTTCAGCTCAGTTTTCCCATCACGCTCACTATCTGTACTGTCATAAAACTGAAAGCTTAAGTCGACACGGCCCTCGCATTCTTTAAAATCCACTAACTGATGCCCCCACTGCACGTCATCATGCCCACCAAGTTGCTCAAGCAGAGCTAAGCGCAACGACTGCCGCGCAATATGTATATTGGTGCGTTTCGGCGGTAATTTCGTTTCCGACGGCTCAAAATCTCGAATTCCCCACTCACCGATCACTTTTCCGTCGGTGGTATGAACCACATGGCGGGTCGAAGTCACCCCTTCTGCTAACGATAAAATACCTAACCCCTCAATGGCTCGACTCGCTTGCTGCAGAGTGAGTCCATAACCCTGAGATCGCGCATCAAAGCCACTATCGCGCTCATAAAGAGTAAAAGGAATGCTACGATGCAAACACGCTACCGCAAGGGCCACACCGCCTATTCCGCCACCAATAATGGCAACGTGCGGGTAACCTGCAGTATCAGATTCGGTATTCAAAAGAGGCTGGCTAGTCGAATGAACCAAGCCAGATCCATTGCAGTTTATACAGGTATCAAGGTGACCCTTAGGACGAACGGGAGCCACGCCTTCCCCATTCGATTTTTCAAATTGCTCTAATGCTCTCTGATAACGCAGTCGTATTTTCTTACGCAGCCCTTTACTTTTTTTGCCGCGCCCCTGGCATTCCAAGCACATAGTCCAGTTATTTGCTTCATTCTTCACCTTTCCACCGACCCCACTTAATCTCATGCTATAGTCAAAAATTTTGGACCACAAATGGCAATTTCCAAGCACCCTTCAAAGCTGAGTTTACCGCAGACGAATCCCGGAGTCGCCACAGTACTGGAATACCTGATCATCAAGTTCCCCTATATTGATGCTCAAATTTGGCAACAGCGTATCCGTGATGGCAAGGTGCATTGGCATAACGGCTCGTTGATAACATCGCAATCGCCCTTTCAACCACAGCAACGGGTCTATTATTACCGAGAAGTCGAAAACGAGCCCTGCATTCCTTTTAAAGAAACCATACTCTTTCAAGATCAGCATATTTTAGTCGCCTACAAACCCCACTTTTTAGCAGTCACCCCGGGCGGAAAATATGTAAATGAATGCCTGCAAAATCGCTTACGCCGCAGTACTGGCATTGAAGACTTGCAAGCGTTACACCGTCTAGACAGAGTGACCGCGGGTTTGGTCATGTTCTCGGTTAACCCAGATACCCGTCATCGTTATCATGATTTATTTAAAACACGACAAATTCACAAAACCTACCAGGCCATTGCCAATATCAGTAATGATAGCGAAAGAAATAATATTGAAAGAGGTGATGAGAGCCTTATCGGCCAGCAGTGGGAAGTTAAAAACCGTATCGTACAGTCTGAACCACGCTTTCTCATGTGCGTAGCGGAGGGCGAAGCTAATAGCCACTCGGTGATTCGATGCTTGCAACAATCAAAGCAGAAGGCATTATTTGAGTTAAACCCAATTACCGGTAAAACCCACCAATTGCGCCTTCACATGCAGACACTGGGCTGGCCCATACTCAATGACCCATATTATCCCGAATTGAAGCCCGAATTGAAGCTTGAATTGAAGCCAGGGCTGCAGACACAGTCGGTGGAAGATTATTCAGCACCACTGCAGTTACTAGCAAAAAAGCTTCAGTTTATTGACCCCGTAACCCAGCAATCAAGGTGCTTTACCTATGACGGCAACTTGGCTCTGTAATAAGCTATCTTCCAGGCAAAAAACACAGTAGACAGACACTCCTATAGACATTACCCGCAGCCCATACGTACAAAGGCTTTCAGAGCTTTTTAAAATGTCTATAGAACCATTGGTTCTTTTGACATTAAAGCACCTATTTGTGTCTATACCTTTCGGAGAGACAAAACCGCGGATACGCCATTCTTACGATCAGCGATTTCATCTTGCAGCTGCTCAATAAAATTCAATTGAGCTTCACAAATGGAGGCTAATTGGTCGCGTTCTTTCTTACACGCAGCATAACGCTCTTCAAGTGTTCTCTTCTTGCGAAGCTCTTTCTTCTTGGCGATGACTTCGCTGCCATCACCTAGCTGCTTTAGATAGTCTTGAATCTCAAGTACAAGCAAGGGAAACCGGTCCTTTTTAAGCGCGGTTGGATGCTTACCCGCTTCCTTAGCTACATTGTTTTGGCTGACTGCTGTACCTTTAGGTACATTGATTGGGTTATTACTTTTCAGCCGGTCAAAGGCTCCTCTAAATAAATTCTCTGCTTTACTCATTGCGCTTCTCTTTTTCTAGATTCAATGACGGCTAATACATTTTCATAGCCTATAGCTTCCGATTTTAAGGAGCCATATCTAGGTGAATCTATAGGTACTGTGCTCATTTGATTTTCGTAGTATCGTTTATCTTCTTCAAATTCCTGCTGCTTAGAGCTGTCAATGATTAAGTCTGAACACATGCTTCCGCCATCGCCACTACCAGAACAGTGTGAAATAGTGTCAAAGCCGCCGTATTCACAAGACCCTTGCTTCATGCAACCACCCAACAGGTTTTTACGATATCCGACTGCACCATTTTTTTGAGCTTTTTTAAGCTTAGTAAGTTCGCCGTCGGTTATAAAATTGATCACTTCACTTTTCACTGGCAGCTTCTTATGCGGATGAATTTTCCCATCAACCCCTTCAACCACAGAAATGATGTTTCTAGCCATATCATTGTAAAATTCAGCTATAACCTCTTGGCTCGCAAGCGAATTGAGCCTTAACCGACCATGATTCGTCATGTAATGAAACTGCTGCTCACGAGTACCGTGTTTCATTTGAAATTGCCCTGTTGCAGCCGAAACATTATTCAGAGCAAACATGACCGCTAATGTGCGTCTAAACTGATGATAACCAAACGACCATATCCCCCCGACTTCAAACCAATCTTCTCGCTCAAGAGATGGGGTTAATGCCAGCGCCTTTTGGTAGTCTTCTTGGGTGATTCTATAATTTTCTAACCCAAAAAACCTCTGATTCATATGCATTATCCAAGCGAAATTCGAAAACTCTCTGGCTTGCGATTTCTG
>JAESQF010000098.1 GCA_016765295.1 Oleispira sp. | reverse complement strand
TATCGATATCAATATCCAATACCGCTTTCACTAAGCGCTGAAAACCCATAATGCCGCCTAAACTGGCCAGCGCCGCACCAATCTGAGTATCCGCTACCGGACTAGGCGTAGTGCCCGTTAAGCGATGACAAACCTCTAAATCTTCAGAGCAAGCATGAAAAACCTTCACCACTTCTTGATTTTCAAGAAAATCGGCAAAACTGGACCAATCAGTGATCAATAAGGGGTCGACTAAATAACAAGCCGAATCATCTGCCACTTGTACTAGACCAGCCTTAGGGAAAAACGTTGAGGTACGGATAAATTCCGTATCCAGTGAAATAAATGCTTGCTGCTGCCATAATTGACAGTACTTAGCCAAATCACTGTCCGTAGTAATCCAAATCGGCTGAGGTATTAAATCCAAAATATTAATGCTCATTCAATGCTTATTAATTCTAACAAAACTTAACTCATCACCCGGCGACCGGTTAATGCATGATTCAAAGTGCCACCATCAACAAGATCCAATTCACCACCCATAGGAATACCATGAGCAATACGACTAACGACAACATCCGCAGATAACATATCCATAATAAACTGCGCGGTGGCCTCACCTTCAACCGTTGGATTCGTCGCCACAATCACTTCTTTAATCGACTGAGATTCAACTTTACGTTTCAAATCGGCCAGCCCAAGTTCGCTCGGACCAATACCATCAATCGGTGAAAGGTGCCCATACAAAACAAAGTATTGACCACGAAAATCAACGCCCTGCTCTAGCGCTAGTACATCAGAGGGCGATTCAACTACGCACAACGTCTCCGTTGAGCGCTGAGTATCACTGCAAATTGGGCACAATTCCTCTTCGGCATAGTTACGACAAGAAGCACAATGGCAAAGTTTATTCATCGCTTGCCGTAAACTGTTGCTTAAACGCTCAGCCCCTAAGCGGTCTTTTTCCAACAAATACAAGGCCATACGTTGGGCCGTTTTTGGCCCAACGCTGGGCAGTATTTGAAAAGAATCAATTAGCTGCTGCAACGAAGCAGGCAATTTTATAGCCATGTCATTATCTTATTCAATATTAAACGTTAAACTACCCTTAGAAAGGAAGCTTCATACCTGGCGGTAAGCCCATACCCGCCGTCATAGAAGACATTTGACTCTTGTTCTGCTCTTCAATTTTACGCACGGCATCATTCACCGCCGCCGCGAGCAAATCTTCCAACAACTCTTTATCTTCGCTCATTACGCTATCATCTAGCTCAACACGCTTAATATCATGGCGACCCGTCATAGTGATTTTCACCAGACCAGCACCGGATTCACCGGTCACTTCAGAATTAGCCAGCTCTTCTTGAGCTTTCTGCATTTTCTCTTGCATCTGCTGGGCTTGCTTCATCAAGTTGCCCATTCCACCTTTCATCATAACATCTACCTCTATAATATTTATTTAGCCAACCGACCCAATAGGGCGAATTGAACCTTCGATAATATGCGCTTCAAATTCTGCTACTAAAATCTGTACAACTTCGTCTTCCATAATGGCATGCCCTGCCAGAGCAAAACGTTCAGCCATTAAGCGTGTGCGGCGCTGATGCGGAGTCTCCCCTCTAGGTAACTGCACATGCATCAATAATTGCACCGACAAGCCCGTAACATCACATAAAACCTGCTCGATACGCTTACGCTGCGCATCATTGAATAATGCACTTTGGCCAGGGTCTACATCCATTACTAACTGATTTTCATGTCGACTGATTAAGGCACTATTCGATGCAATCGCCATTGGCATTCCCGCCAAGGGCAAATGCCTAACCCACTGCCACCAGTTTAGCCCAGACAGTTGCGACCAATCAAAATCGAAAGCCTGCTCAGGTATTATATCTTTTTCCATTTGCGAAGCGGCAGCCACCATAGGTTCAGGCGACTTTACCGGCAATGGATTGTTTAATAGGTCAGCTGCACCAATTTTTCGAATAGGTGCAGAAGCAACAACCTCTTCGACAACTACCTCTTCAGCGGGAGTTATTGCCTCAACCGCGGGCTTATCATGTGCTGGCGCCTCGAAGACAGCCTTTTCAATTACTAGACTCTCAATAACGGGAGTTTCTACCAATGAGTTCTCTACAATAGGCGCTACAAATTCATTTATCGCTGGCTCAGGCGCTACTTCCAAGTCAGCTATTGGCTTTTTTTCTGCTTCAACCTCGATACCGGGTTCAGCAACAACACTCGAATCAGTCAATACCTCAATATTCCGTTCGACTTTCGGCTCAACTATTAACTCTACATCCAACTCTGCAGAGCCTGGGGCTTGCAAAGAGCCTACTAGATCAAGATTCAGTGGTGCACTATTAACGGGTTTAAACGCCAACATTCGCAATAGAATCATTTCAAAACCTTGGCGCGGATCCGCTGCCAAAGGTAAATCTTTACGGCCAACCAAGGCGGTTTGATAAAACAGTTGAATATCTTCTGGGCGCATCGCTTGTGCCAACTGAACAATAGCGGCTCTATCGCCTTCGATATTATCTATCGCACTCGGGGCCACTTGGGCAACAGCAACCTTATGCCATAGCTGCATCAAGGCCTGCACGACTTCATCATAATCAGGGCCATGCTCAGCCATAGCCGCAACCAATGCTAATAACTCAGCGACTTGGCCCGTAGCCAAGATTTCCGCCAATTTAAAGACTCGACCACGATCCATGGTACCCAGCATCGCATTAACCTGATGCTCAAATACCTCACCCTGACCATACGCAATCGCCTGATCGGTTAAAGTCAGAGCATCACGCATACTTCCCTGAGCAGCACGACCTAACTGCCAGAGTGCAGATTCTTCGTAAGTGATTTTTTCTGCTTTCAAAACAGTTTCTAAATACGACACAATCGTTTCAGGGACCATGTTTTTCAGACTAAACTGTAAACAACGAGACAGCACAGTAATCGGCAATTTCTGCGGATCAGTGGTCGCTAATAAGAATTTTACGTGCTCAGGGGGTTCTTCTAGGGTTTTTAATAACGCGTTAAAACTGTGGGTCGATAACATGTGCACTTCATCGATCAAGTACACTTTATAACGACCACGAGTCGGCGCATATTGAACGTTATCTAATAATTCACGAGTATCTTCTACTTTTGTACGGGAGGCAGCATCAACCTCAATCAGATCAACAAATCGGCCTTCAGCAATTTCACGACAAGAAGAGCATTCACCACACGGCGTCGCACTGACACCTTGTTCGCAGTTTAGGCATTTAGCAAGAATTCGCGCAATCGTCGTTTTACCAACACCACGGGTACCCGTAAATAAGTAAGCATGATGCAAACGCTGATCATTCAAAGCATTAATTAGGGCGCGCAGCACATGTTCTTGACCTACCATTTCAGAAAAGAAACGAGGACGCCATTTTCGCGCAAGTACCTGATAACTCATGAAAAATCCGTCAATAATGTGATCTTAATGGCTATCATAGCGGGAAATGAGACGAAAGTCAGAACAATTAGAGTAGATAAATTCGAACGGGATTAATATAAAAGAAGGAGAACTTCAAAAGAGAAAAGTCGGAAATATATTGGAGATGACCCCTACCAGCCACACCTCGGCACACGATACACCACTACCGTTGCTCCCTTCCAGGCCTGGCGGAGTTCGTAGCTTCTCGTTGCGAAGGGACCAATAAGGGCCACCATAACACGCAGCAGTTTAAGCAGTGCTTAAATGCTGATCGCTATTATCCCTATCGAAAGAATAAAAGCAAGTCAAATTAACAACTTAGAGCATTTTCATGAGGTTTTATCCATTTCCCCTAGCAACCTCATCAAACCATTCTCAATAACTTCTGCGCGAGAAAGCCCCAAATCAGCCGCAAGAGTATCTAAAACCTCAACTATATCGGCATTCAACTTCACTTCGATCCGACACATACCCTTACGCTTATCGCGATTTCGCTGCAACCTCTTGCTTAATTTAAGCTGAGTACTGCGTTCGTAAGGGCTAGTTTTAGGCCGTCCTCGCTCGGGGCGAGAGAACATATCGATGGTTGTACGATCTTCAGATTGAGTAGACATAATAATAACAAACACTTGAGAGTCGGCCATTATCCAAAAAAGAACAAAAAAAGCAATACACAAAGCACATTCTCTCTTGCCAAAAAACATGCTTAGCCCTAACGTAGAGTTATAAAGAAATATTTTAGACAAATAGTTAATCGAATAAATAATTGAAATATAAGGGAATTCTTCATGCCTCAGCTTGGCAATAAACCCAGCCCACTACGCGCAGACCAAGTTTCAACCAGCATAGATCCAAAGCAACTCGCATTTAAAAGCTCTGCAGAATTGCAACCCTTCAATGGCGTTCTAGGCCAAGAGCGGGCGGAAAATGCGATTCGTTTTGGTGTCGGCATGGACCGACCGGGCTATAATATATTCGCTATGGGCGAAAACGGCACTGGCCGCTCTTCTTACATTCGTGAATATCTAAAAGAGCAAGCAGCTAAGCAACCTGCACCGAGCGACTGGTGTTACGTCAATCACTTCGCAAACCCTAGAGAACCCAAGGTACTTGAACTGCCACCAACCAAAGCATTAGAATTCAAGTCGATACTCGATGAGCTAATCAATAACTTACTGGCTACCTTCCCCGCGGTGTTTGAACACCCAAGCTACCAGCAACAAAAATCCACCATTGATCATAGCTTCAATCGAAAATACGACAAAGCATTAGAGCTGGTAGAAAAAGAAGCACTAAAAGCCAACACCGCAGTCTTCCGCGACTCCTCTGTCATTAGCTTCACCCCACTGAAGGATGGCAAAGCATTAGATGAAACCGAATTCGCCCAACTGGAAGAAACGGAACGCGAAACCTTCCACCACAATATCGCCAGCCTTGAGCAGTTTCTAAACGAAGCGCTTTCTGAGCTGCCGCAATGGAAGCGTGAATCCAATAACGAACTGCGCGCCCTCAATCAAGAGACAATTAACCAAGCGCTATCACCGCTATTAGAGCCAATCGAACAAGGCTACCAAGATTTCCCAACTGTTTTAGAGTTTTTGGCAACCATGCGCGAGCATTTACCAAAAATCATCTTAGAAGAACTCGTTGATGAGCGCACCAACGAGAACCGCGACGAATACGTTAAACGCACGATATTAGAAGAAACCCTGCAGCCCAATATTGCAGTCTGCCATGACGATAGCGAAGGCGTTCCTGTTATTTATGAACCTCACCCTAGCTATGGCAATCTATTTGGTCGCATTGAGTTCTCCAGCGACCAAGGTGCCCTGATTACCAACTATCGTAAAATAAGCCCAGGAGCATTACATAAAGCCAACGGCGGTTATTTAATCCTCGATGCCGAGAAACTACTGGCGGAGCCTATGGTTTGGGATGCGCTCAAACGTGCGATTAAGTCTCAACAACTTAAAATGGAATCTCCTTATTCAGAGCTGGGCTTTGTCTCGACGACAACACTACTACCAGGGGTGATACCTCTTGATGTCAAACTGGTTTTAATCGGCTCACCCAATGTCTATTATTTATTGCAAGAATACGATGAAGACTTTAACGAGCTGTTTCGTGCCCTAGTAGATTTTGATAGCGAGATCCCTCGTACAGATGAACATATTCACGCATTCTCGCGCTTATTAAAAAGCCGTATTAACGAACAAAAATATGCCGACATTAGCGACTCTGGCATTGCTCGTCTGGTTGAACACAGCTCTCGCTTAGCCGCCGATCAAAAATACCTAACTGCCCGTATCGGCGATCTTTTTGAGTTGTTAGCCGAAGCCGAATTTCTGCGTAAAATGGATCAGTCGCCCCTCATCGAAAAGCATCATATAGATCAGGCCTTGATTGCCAAAGAAGAGCGTACCGGTCGATTTTATGACCGCATTCATCAACAGATGCTGGATAACGTTATTCTTATTGAGACCGAGGGCGAGGCCATAGGCAAGGTTAATGGCTTAACCGTTATGACCATCGGTGATACCAGCTTTGGCACCCCCGCCCGCATTAGCGCAACGGTTTACCCAGGTTCTCGCGGCATTGTTGATGTCGAGCGAGAAGTCAACCTTGGACAAGCAATCCACTCCAAAGGGGTGATGATTTTATCTGGCTACCTTGGTCACAAATACGCCCAAGACTTCCCTCTCGCCATTTCGGCCAATCTTGCCATGGAGCAATCCTATGGCTATATCGATGGTGATAGTGCCTCATTGGGCGAGCTATGCTGCCTAATCTCTGCACTGATTCACCAACCCCTAAAGCAAACATTTGCTATTACTGGCTCTATTAATCAGTACGGGGAAGTACAAGCCATTGGTGGCGTTAATGAAAAAATTGAAGGCTTCTTTCGCCTATGCAAAGCAAGGGGCTTAAGCGGAGAACATGGAGTCATTATCCCTTTTGCTAATATCCGCAATTTGGCATTAAAACAAGAAGTGGTTGATGCAGTAGCGGCGGGGACTTTCTTTATTTACGGCATTAAGAAAGTTGACGATGCGCTAACTCTACTAATGGATCGAGAAGTGGGGGATACCTGTGAAGATCATTATTTCAGCAAAGGTAGCATCAACTTTGAGGTAATCAACCGCCTAAAACAAATTGCTGACGTATCCAGCACCGACAAAAAAGCGAAACGAAAAAGACAAAGTAAGAAATAAGCGCGAGCTTTAGCGACCGCACCTAATGAGCGGCAGCCTGTTGCAGCGCAGCCTTCAAAGACTGCAACGTGACGGGCTTAGTTAACACTTCGTTCATACCGATATTTGCACACTCAATGCGCTCTTCAGTACTCACCCCCGCCGTTAAGGCATAGATAGGGATTGTCATGCCACGCTTGCGTAAAAGTTTCGTTGCTTCGAAGCCATCCATAATAGGCATGTGACAATCCATTAAGATCAAATCAGGCTGCTGACTGTCGATGCTATCTAACAATTGCTGACCATCATCAACAATAAAAGCCTCAATCCCTAATTTCTTCAATAGCATCTGGATGACCTTGCGATTGGTTGGATTATCCTCCGCCACTAACACTTTCAGACCTGCAACTGAAACTTCATCTTTAGCGACAGCAGGTTTAGCAGAATAATTTGTGCCATTTTTAACCGCAATAAATGCTGTAAATACCGACCCCTCTCCAACAGTACTTTTAACCTCAACCCGACCGTTCATTAGATGCGCTATTTGACGACACAAAGACAAACCTAAGCCAGTGCCACCGTATATCCTAGAGGTATGGGTTTCAGCTTGCTGATAGGCCTCAAAAATAGACCCTAGTCGATCTTCTGATATACCAATCCCGGTATCCGTAATGCTCAGTTTTAGGGTGAACTCACCTGATTCATTGGCTATCGCTGCATCATCAACATCTATAGACAAGCCAATCATTCCACCCTGAGATGTAAACTTCAGTGCATTACCTAGAAGATTCATTAACAGCTGCTGCATACGAATACTATCGGCGAATAAATACTTCGGGACGCGAGGGGAAATGTATTGAGTATATTGAATAGACTTATTGATCATGGGAGCATTGAACATAGAGTTCACCTCACCAATCATATCCGCTAATTTAAACGGCCTTGGCTCTAACTCAAGCTTGCCCGCTTCGATTTTAGACAAGTCCAAAACATCATTAACAATGCCTAATAAAGCACGACCTGAATTATGAATATCAGCCAGATACCCTTGCTGCTCTTTAGATAACTGGGTATCCGCCAGAATATCCGCCATACCAATAATACCGTTCAATGGCGTGCGAATTTCATGACTCATATGTGCTAAAAAAGACGATTTCGCTTGTGATGCCTGCAAAGCTTGCTGCTGCTCTAGCTCAGCAGAAACGACGCGATGGGTTAAGTGCTCCGCGCGTAAAATATCACGATACGATCGTAGCGCATTGGTCATCGACAGATTCAAACGATCTGTGGTCGCCTCTGTTTTGGCAATATAATCATTAATATCGTAATCATTAATAACTTGGCGCTCGGGGGCTAGACCAGGCTGCCCAGTACGCAATAAGATTCGAGTGGTGTAATTGTGCAGGGTATTACGAATAAAACTGACAACCTCAAAACCACTATCATCAGACTCCATCACCACATCCAATAAAACGATGGCAATATCGTCTCGCTGAGAAAGGATTTCAATCGCTTCCTTGCCCGAGCTGGCACAGACTAATTCTAAGGCGTGGTCATCAAAACGAAAGCGCGACAAAACCAAACGCGTTACCTGAATAACGGTTTCATCATCATCCACAACAAGTACCGGAATGCGGTCCGGTAACAGATTGATGATTTCATCCATGTTTTAACTCCATACTTCCGACAAGCGACCTTCGAACAATAAGAACGAATATACTTACAGTGTGGATTAAATAAATCCATTGTCCAATGATTAACTTCATCATACACTGTGCGCACTTACTCAGTTAAAGCAAAATTTTGCTTACAGAGTAAGCAATGTCTTGTCGGGGTGCCTTAATTAAAAGGCTGAGATCACAATGTGGATCCCGTTGAACCTGATCTGGTTAATACCAGCGTAGGAAACAAGGTGGAAGAATGCTTAAAATACCTGAATTTAAAACTCAGGAACCGAATCCTGCTCGAGAATAGAAACTCGACCCGGTAATTCGGCCTTTAATTAAATTTGAATTAAATTAAAAAGCCTCTTCCATAGCCGTCATCTGCTCTCTCTCTCTGCTGTCTCTATATTTAGAGAGATAAAGAGACCAGAGCACTCCCGATGACGCGCCCTACCTTCAGAATTCAAGTTAGACAGATCAATTAATTATTCTCAATAAGAGATAGGAAACAATTGTGTCTGAACAAACTTATAACATTCAGCAAAACCTGAGTGAAACCGCTAAAGTTGATGAGCTCTCCACCAAACCTTTCCCCGGTTCTAAAAAGCTATACATCAAAGCTTTCAACCAAGCCTTGCAAGGTGACATCCAAGTAGGTCTACGTGAAATTCACTTAACACCGACCACCCTGGCGAATGATAAAACAGAATACAATGCCCCCGTACGTATATACGATACCTCTGGCGCCTATAGCGACCCAGACCAAACGATTGATATCCGCAAGGGTTTAGCATGCATCCGCAAGGATTGGATCGAAGCACGACTTGATACCGAAGAGCTCAGTGGTAATAGTTCTGAATACGCTAAAATCCGCGAAATGAACATCGCTTTAGAATCCCTACGCTTTGACCTGCAACGCAAACCGATTCGTGCAAAAGCGGGCAAAAACGTAACTCAATTACATTACGCTCGCCAAAACATCATCACCCCCGAGATGGAATATATCGCCATCCGTGAGAATCTCGCCATCGCCGAAGATGACATGGCAGAATTCAATAAAAAGCAGCATCCAGGTGAAAACTTCGGCGCGGCAACCCCTAGCTACATCACCGCCGAATTTGTGCGCAGCGAAGTCGCTCGTGGCCGCGCAGTGATTCCTGCCAACATCAACCATCCAGAAAGCGAGCCAATGATTATCGGGCGTAACTTTTTGACCAAGGTGAATGCTAATATTGGTAACTCAGCCCTTTCCTCTTCCATTGAAGAAGAAGTTGAAAAACTGGTTTGGTCAACTCGCTGGGGCGCGGACAGCGTGATGGATCTTTCTACGGGTAAAAACATCCACGAAACCCGCGAATGGATCGTGCGCAATAGCCCAGTGCCAATTGGCACCGTACCGATTTATCAAGCGTTAGAAAAAGTGAACGGTATTGCTGAAGATCTAACCTGGGAAGTATTCCGCGATACCTTGATCGAGCAAGCAGAACAAGGCATTGATTACTTCACCATCCACGCCGGTGTTTTATTACGCTACGTTCCTATGACGGCAGAGCGTCTGACGGGAATCGTTTCTCGTGGCGGCTCCATCATGGCAAAATGGTGCATCTTTCATCACAAAGAAAACTTCCTTTATACTCACTTCGATGAAATTTGCGAGATAATGAAAGCCTATGACGTCACCTTCTCTTTAGGTGATGGCCTGCGCCCTGGCTCTATTGCCGATGCCAACGATGAAGCCCAATTTAGTGAATTACGCACCCTAGGCGAATTAGCGAAAAAAGCCTGGGCCCACGATGTACAAGTTTTCATTGAAGGCCCAGGTCACGTGCCGATGCACATGATCAAAGAAAACATGGACGAGCAGATCAAGCATTGTGACGAAGCGCCGTTCTATACCTTAGGGCCGCTAGTGACCGACATATCTCCGGGTTACGATCACTTCAGCTCCGGTATCGGCGCGGCAATGATTGGCTGGTTTGGCTGCGCAATGCTGTGCTACGTAACACCAAAAGAGCATCTAGGTTTACCCAATAAAGCCGACGTTAAACAAGGCATGGTGACGTATAAAATTGCTGCCCACGCCGCGGATCTTGCCAAAGGACACCCAGGCGCTCAAATTCGTGATAACGCCATGTCAAAAGCACGCTTTGAATTCCGCTGGCAGGATCAGTTTAATCTAGCCATCGACCCCGATACCGCACGGGCGTATCACGATGAAACCTTACCGAAAGAAGGCCACAAGGTAGCTCACTTTTGCTCTATGTGTGGCCCTAAATTCTGCTCGATGAAAATCAGCCAAGAAGTACGTGATCTAGACGCGTCACAAATTGCGGCCATTCATGCAGCAGACAAAGAGCTAGCTAAGGAAGCCAAAGAAGGCATGAAAGAGATGTCAGAGCAGTTCAAGCAACAAGGCAGTGAGCTGTATAGTGAAGTCTAAGCCGACAGCGCTTAACGTAGCAATCATAGGAGGCGGCCTAGTAGGTCGCCTTCTCGCTTGGCGCTTGATATCGAACGAAAGATTTCAGTCAAATAAGAAAGTGGAATCAAGTGGAACGAATATTTCTGATAACGGTATAAACTTTGATGTAAATGTCTTTGAAAAAGGCCTACTTACACCGCCCCAATCTCAAAGTGATAAAGCCGCAGCGTTTACTGCAGCGGCAATGATCTCTCCTATGAGCGAACTGGTGGCCAGTGAGTTAGAGATTTTCAAGCTAGGTCAGCAATCCCTTAAACTATGGCCTCGCTGGCTGGACGAGCTAGGCTGCCCTCAGCACTTCCATCAGCAAGGCAGCCTAGTATTAGCTCACCCTAACGACATTGGCGAACTGCAACAGTTCAAACGCGACTTAAGTTTCAAACTTAATAAGTACTCTAATAATGATCCCTCTAGTAACGAGCAATCCAGCCCAGATACAGAGCCGTTACAGATATTAAAAGATCGTCATCAATTAGAAGCTATAGAGCCATCGATTCACGCGCATTTTCAAACGGGTTTATATCTCCCGAGTGAAGCTCACATTGATCATGACGAAGTACTCAAAGATCTAGTGACTAAAGCAAAAGAACTCGGCGTTGATTTCATCGAAAATAGCCCCTTAGAGCCGAATGATGAATCCTTGAAGGATTACGATATAATCTTTGATTGCCGAGGCAATGGACTAAAAGAAAAAGACTTCCGTGGCGTTCGCGGTGAAGTCATTCGACTTGAGTGTAAAGAGATCATACTAAAGCGCCCTATTCGCTTAATGCATCCACGCTACAAACTTTATATCGTCCCCAAACCCAATCACCAATTCATTATTGGTGCGACGGAGATCGAAAGCGAAGATAGATCAAAAATCAGTTTACGCTCATCCATGGAACTTATGTCAGCGCTGTATGCGGTCAACCCTGCATTTTCTGAAGCTCGTATACTGAGCCAAGATACCAACCTTCGCCCTGCGTTCATGGACAATCTACCGCGCATTGAGACACTTCAATCTGATTTCAATAAGCCTATTATTCGTATCAATGGGTTATATCGCCACGGCTATCTAATTGGCCCAGCACTGGTAGAGCAAGTATTGAATCAGCTACTAGAACTTACCACTGAAACAACGTCCGCTATTGTTTTGGAGGAATCAGCATGACGAACAATATCAATATCACCCTCAACGACACCCGCTATGACCTCAAGAAAGGCTCGTCTATCAGCCAAGCTTTAGATATTTTAAATATCAATTCAGACAAGCCTAAGCTCACCGATTTTGTCATCGCTCTCAATCAAACCTTCATACCTCGTAGCCAATACCCGAATACGCAGCTACAAAATAATGACGTTATCGAACTTTTATCTCCCATGGCAGGAGGCTAAACATGACTCAAACTGAAATGAACGACGGCTTAAAACTCTACCACCGTGAATTCACTTCTCGGCTATTAGTCGGTACTGCGCTCTACCCATCCCCAGCGATTATGGCCCAAGCCATCAGCGCATCTGGCAGTGAGATGATCACACTATCTCTTCGCCGCCAAGACCCGGCAAACAATCAAGGGCAAACCATCTGGCAGCACATTAAACAAAGCAACTGCACTTTATTGCCCAATACCGCCGGTTGTCATAGTGCGCAAGAAGCAATTACCTTGGCCCAAATGAGCCGAGAAATATTCAATACCGACTTTATCAAGCTAGAAGTGATAGGCGATGACTACAACCTACAGCCTGATCCTTTTGAGACAGTTAAGGCAGCTGAAATTCTGATTAAAGATGGCTTTAAGGTTTTGCCTTACTGCACTGACGACCTAGTATTATGTCAACGTCTGTTAGACGCTGGCTGCCAAGTATTAATGCCTTGGGGTTCACCCATTGGCACAGGCAAAGGTTTGATGAATCCTTATAATTTACAAGCCATTAGGGATCGCTTTCCAACCACCTGCCTGATTATCGATGCCGGTATTGGCAAGCCTTCGCAAGCCATGGCTGCGATGGAGATGGGCTATGATGGTATTTTGCTAAATACCGCCATAGCAAAAGCACACAACCCCGTACAGATGGCCCAAGCCTTTGCTCAAGCCGTTAGCGGTGGCCGCCAAGCTTATTTAGCGGGTTTAATGGAAAGTCGCCAAACAGCGACCCCATCGACCCCAACCTTAGGGACACCCTTTTGGCAACAACTATAGTGGCAACAAGCACATCGGTAGAAGATATGACTCAAAAAAGTACGGCCCAGCAAAGCCGACCTATCGTTTGGAGCATCGCCGCATCCGACTCTGGTGGCGGCGCTGGCATACAAGCCGATTTAAATACGATTCATAGCTTGGAATGCCATGGCTGTACGGTCATTACCGCTATTACCGCACAAAACAGCGTATCAGTAGCGAAAATCCACCCCATATCCGCTGTTGATTTAGCCGCACAATGGCAGGCCCTAGAAAAAGACTTACTGCCTAAAGCCATTAAAATTGGCTTGTTGCCCGAGCCTAGTACGTTACGCTGGCTTGCCAGACACCTGAAAGAGCTGCGTCTCACAAATGATTTCTTCTGCGTTTGGGATCCAGTATTAAAAGCCAGCACCGGGGCGCGTTTTTTAGATGCCTTCGATCGTGGAGAAATTAACCCATTACTGATGCAAATAGACCTTATTACGCCCAATTTGCTAGAAGCAGAGATGCTGACCAAGATTACAATAAAATCGTTTTCTGACATAACACTAGCCGCTAAGCAACTACTCGATCGTGGCGCGAAAAATGTACTGATTAAAGGCGGCCACTCTTTTGACGATAGTGAAGTATGCCGAGACTATTTTGCCAATGCAGACGGTTCTTTTTGGCTTTCTCATGTCAAACAAGATCAACCAAACAATCACGGTACAGGTTGCACACTCGCCTCAGCCATCGCCAGCTTCGTTGCTCAACAAAACTCCATCAGTGACAGTATTGTTCTTGCCAACCGTTTTATCCAGCAAGGCTTAAGGCTCGCCGCACCCCAAGGAAAAGGTGCAGGGCCCGTCTGGCAAACAAAACTAGAAAATAACCCAGCCGATTTATCTGAGCTGAGTAAATCCACACAGTCTTTTGAAGTTAACATACCTTCATTGAGCCAAATGAGCTTCGCCAAAGAGCAAAATTTAGGCTTGTACGCTATCGTCGATAACCTGCTTGATCTAGAACGCTTAATAAACCAAGGGATTGATACCCTGCAATGGCGAGACAAGTCTGAACATCCATCCGCTAAGGGTGACGATAGTAAAGAGAACCTACAGCAAGCGATAAAACTGTGTCAGCAATACGATGTCCGCCTCTACATTAACGACGATTGGCAATTGGCCTTGGAGTTTGCGGCCTATGGCATTCATTTAGGGCAAGAAGATCTTGAGAATATTCAGCCGGAAGACCTCAAGCGCATACAGAAGCAAGGAATCCGCCTAGGAATCAGTTGCCACAATGAAACCGAATTAGCGTATGCCCACAGTTTAAAGCCGAGTTATCTAGCCTTCGGCCCTGTTTTCACACCCAATTCGAAAATTGTCGACCACCCACCACTAGGGTTAGCAAAACTTGAAAGCTGGCAAAACAGTTATGGGAAAATCTATCCGACTACCTGCATTGGCGGCATAGATCTAGATAATATGCCGCAAGTATTAGCAACGGGCATCACATCCATCGCGGTTATCTCGGCACTGAGAGACGCAGAGAAAAGTTCAGCCTTTATTAAGCTTTTCTCTAAATATTTAACTTAGGCATCTAACTTAAATACTCACCCAAACTAACAAATAGATAACCTAACTTCTGTTTTTATCGATAAAGGCACGAATTAATCTGGCAAGGAATGCTGGGTTATGGAAGTATGTGCGCCATATTCGATCGATCAAACCTCGACTATCTAGTCTAAAAATAGAAGCGATATCATGTCAGAAGCACGCGTACTACTCGAAATCAAAAATAAAATTGCCTATGTCAGCCTAAACCGCCCAGAAAAACACAACGGTTTGGATATGGGAATGTTCAAAGAAATGATCGCTACGGCAAAAAAAATCCGTAAAGATCGCACTATTCGCGTGGTCATCATGCATGGCAACGGTCCTTCATTTTGCGCAGGTTTAGACTTTGGCGCACTTAGCAAAGACCCGATGATGATCCCTAAAGTGTTCTTAAAGATGCCTTGGTCGAAAATGAACATAGCCCAAGAAATTGCCCATATTTGGCGCGACCTTCCCATTCCTGTTATCTCTGCAATTCACGGCAACTGTTTTGGCGGCGGCATGCAGATTATTTTGGCAACGGATTACCGCATCGCGACTCCTGATAGCAAGATGTCTATTTTAGAAATGAAATGGGGTTTGATCCCAGACATGAGCGGCATGGTAACGCTATCACGCTTAACCCGTATTGATATTGCCCAAGAGCTGACAATGACCGGACGATTTTTCTCTGGAGTTGAAGGCGCTGAATACGGTTTAATCAGTAAGGTCAGTGACAATCCAATGGCCGCTGCTGAAGCACTCGCCAATGATATCGCTAGCAAATCACCGGATGCGATCGCCGCCACAAAATACCTATTTAAGAAAACGTGGAAGAAAGATACTTGGGGCGCATTACTATGGGAACGCTGGACTCAGGCACGCTTATTAGGTCGTAAGAATCAACGCATTGCGATGGCGAACGGTATGGCCAAAGATGGCAAGATAAAGCCATTTCTTGACCGCTCTTCTTTTAAATAGAGAGTGTTTGTTTTAAATAACTAGGGTAAAGCCAACGATTAACCCTGATTGAAGAAAATGTGGTAATAAAACTTCAACTGGGCTTGAGTATTCCTGCGCCGCAATATCAGCAAAGGAATACCCATACTGTAAATCTTTTAAAAATGCCAAACCGCCCGCTAGCGTAATTCTCTCGATATTCATGGCAAAGTCTGGACTGCGCCAAATAACAAACTCCCGACATTCTTCTTTTAGCTCAATTGCAATATCCTCCTCTTGCTCACAACTTTTTAGCTGATTCCCCTGCCAAATTTGATCAATTGGATAATTCGACGAGAGCAAACCCAAAGAAGGCTGAAGCTTAAAGATAATTCCGCCTTGCTGCTCTGAGCTAACATTAGCTAACTCAGTCAAAGGAAGAATTTTTTCAGCATCCAAAGAAAGTTCAGCGGCATTAAAAGCCTGATGCCATAACCATTCTAGCCTAGCAACATCCGCTAAATATTTTAGATCTTGCTGCTGATTTATTTTGACCAGAAATATTTCTAAGTAGTTCGCTAAAAACTCACCATAATCTCCCATATCAGGTGACCCTGAAGGGTATTGTCTAAGATACCCAGCAACCATGTTTGTAAAAAAGGTTTCCCCAACTAAGCGAATACATACCGGGTAAATCCCCATCAAGCCAGAACTGATACCACCTAAAATGCTATTACGATAAATAGTTAAGCGCTCTTGTGCAGATAACTCTTCAGTCTCTTCAATATCCAAACAGGCTTGTTTGATATGCTCACAAGTCGGATTAAAGATTCCCTGATAAAAATCCTGCTGCCACGCCTTAATAGCTTCGATCGCACCCGTGCCATCCGTATTTATATCCGCACTGTTGCTATCACTCATACCACCCCTCATGCCAGTGCTCGCATCAACTGCTCAGCTTTTTTCGCTTCGCCTAACAAGGTAGAAAATTCAGGCACATCCGTATCCCACTCGATTAATGTCGGCACACTACCAAAATGCTCTAGGGCAATTTTATAAAGTTGCCATACCGGTTCACGTACTTGATAACCATGAGTATCAAACAAATAACCGGGCATTTCCTCATAACCGGCTAAATGAATTTCTTTTACCTTTTCCGCAGGTAGCGCTGCTAAGTAGTCAGCCGCATCAAAGCCATGATTCTGTGCGCTCACATAAACATTATTTACATCCAGTAATAGCTCACAGCCAGATGAGATACACAGCTGCTTGATAAAATCAGCTTCCGACATATCACTAGAGGAAAAGGTTAAATAAGAAGAAGGGTTTTCTATTAAAATTGTACGCCCAAGGTACTCTTGCACTTGCTGTATACGATCATTCAAATGCTGCAACATATCTTGGGTATAAGGCAGTGGTAATAAATCGTGGGTATATTGTCCCGCCACGGAAACCCATGCAATATGATCAGATACAAAGGCAGGCTGCAGGCGATCGGCTAGATTTTTTAAACGCTTAAGATAGTCATAATTAAGCGGATCAGCACTGCCCAATGACATCCCGACACCGTGCAGTGTTACCGGGTAATCTTGTCGGATTTTCTCCGCACGCTGAATAGGCAAACCGCCAGCAGCCATGTAATTATCACTTAATAGCTCAAACCAAGGTACATCCGGCTGAGTCTCGAAGATTTCTTGATAATGGCTAGAGCGCAAACCTAAGCCCGCGCCTTCAATGCTCTTATTTAAAACATGGGGATCTAAAAGATTACTATCCATTGGCCTTCTTTATTATTTGGTAAACAGCAATTTATCTTCGATAAAGAATACAGCAATACTTGCGTATTTATTCTTTCATCGAAGATAAAGTTGAAGCGCTATTTAGCGCCTTTCAAACTACTACCACTAATCTTTTTACAAGTTCCTTCAGGTACATAAATCCACTCATCTGCTAGATTATTAGTTGCCGCCTGCCCAGCACAACCGTGCTTACTGGTGCCACAATCATTCATCCCGGCTTTCACGATACCTTGGCATTTTTCAAAACCAGGTTTAGCAGCCAAAGCGGCTGGACTGATAGCTGACAAACCCAATGCTAATGCACCAGCAATAGCGCCACTCATAATCGTTTTAGTATCTTTCATTGCAAAACTCCGTGTGTTGTTTGTGACCCACTAAATATTATTTTCGGCTGAATGACCTCCTGACAAAGTCATTACAATCTTTACTATGGCAGACAAATGGTCAATTAGTTCAATCCGGTCTATTTATTCATCTTTTTTATGGCACACTGTGAGCTAATAACAATATTTATGCTTGAAACTAGAAGCACTGACTAGAAGTAAATAGATGAACTCCTCGACCAAAAGCGAACAGTGGCATTTACAATCCGAACAGCAATTTACCCTCGGACAAACCTCTCATAAAGGTGCAAAAGCCCAAAATGAGGATGCTATTGGGATTCGTATTCCCGAAGGGATTATTCAAAGCCACAAAGGTTCTGTCGCCATCATAGCCGACGGAGTGAGCGCCGCAGAAGCGGGTAAAGAAGCCAGCGAAACCTGCGTCCGTAATTTCCTCTCCGATTATTACTCCACACCCGATACTTGGAGCGTAAAGCAAAGCACAACGAAAGTGCTGACCGCACTAAACCGTTGGCTATACAGCCAAGGGCAGCGCTTCAGTGACGCCCAAAAAGGCTATATCAGTACATTAAGCTGCGTTGTCTTTAAATCAAATACAGCTCACATTTTTCATGTCGGTGATAGCCGCATTTATCGCCTGCGTGATGGCGACTTAGAACAACTGACTCGCGACCATACCACCGCCGTAAGCTCTACTCAAAGCTATCTTGCCCGCGCGATGGGACTAGACGTAAAACTGGATGTGGATTATCGCGGCACGGATATCGAGAAAAAAGATATTTTCTTTTTGTCGACCGATGGTATCCATGACTTTATTCCCTATCAAGAACTGCGTGCGCAGTTAAGGCCATTGGCTGAATTAAAAACCGACGATTTTGAGCAACAGTGTCAGCAAATAATTAACCTCGCACTGCAGCATAAAAGTAACGACAACTTAAGCTGCCAGATTATTCGTATTGATAAATTGCCTACTCAAGATTTGAACGACGTACACCAAAAGCTCACTGATCTACCTTTCCCACCAGAATTAGCCGTAGGCATGTCTATTGATGGTTTACGTATAGAAAAAGAACTCCACGCCAGTAACCGCAGCCAATTGTATAAAGTCACCGACATTGAAAGCGGTGAAGCCTTTTGTATGAAAACCCCCTCTGTTAACTACAATGACGATGCGGCTTACATAGAGCGTTTCATTCTTGAGAGCTGGATTGGCAATCGCATTAATAACCCTCATGTACTAAAAGTAGCCGGTTTTAATCGCCCGAAAAATTACTTGTACTATCTTACGGAATATATCGAAGGGATTACTCTGGAGCAGTGGATTAAAGAAAACCCGAACCCTCCTATACAGAATGTTATCGTTATCATTCAGCAGGTCTTAAAAGGCCTTAGGGCATTTCATCGGCGTGAAACCATTCACCAAGATCTAAAGCCAGGAAATATTATGCTGGATAAAAATGGTGAAGCGAAAATAATTGATTTTGGCTCTTGTCATGTAAAAGCCATTGCGGAAATAGCTACACCACTAGAGCGTGACGGTATTCTAGGAACCGCTACTTACGCAGCTCCAGAAGCCGTTTTAGAAGGTCAAAGCTTACAGCAGAGTGATATATTCTCGATTGCGGTCATCTTGTTTGAGATGTTAACCAATAAACTGCCCTTTTCGGGAAAGCTAGAAGAGTGCCGCAGTAAAACGGCCTACTTAAAAACCCGCTACACCCCAAGCTACGAACTCAATCCGCTGGTCCCGGTATGGCTTGATGGCGCGATTAAAAAAGCACTCAGATTTGAGCCCAGTAATCGTCATGGTGATGTATCAGAATTTATTTACGAGATTGAACACCCTAATCCTAAATACAAAAAAACCTACAATGCAGCCTTATTAAACTCTAACCCTAGCCTTCCTTGGCAATTTTTATCAGGGCTTTTGTTTGTCGGTTTATGCGTATCGGTTTATTTCAATATGAACCCTTAGACATTAGGGCGACGCAGCGACCGTTACTCTGCAGCCAAGACCTGAGATAAGCTAAAGGCTTTACCGTCACCGCGATCAAGCTCTTTAACCAACTTAGGCAACACTTTATCTAGCTTGGCTTTTAACGTCCAAGGCGGATTGATAACAATCATCCCCGCCGACGTCATACCCGATTCTAGAGTATCTGCAGCTAGACCTAGCTCAAATTGTTGAATATTTTTAATACCCGACTGTTTCAGCTTACGCAACATAAAATCAATGCGCTTGCGGTCAACAACCGGGTACCAGACAGCATAAGTGCCTGAGTTAAACTTCTTATGAGCCTTAATAACCGTATCGACAACATCGCTGTAATCGTTTTTCATTTCATAAGAAGGATCAATTAATACCAGCGCACGACGACTTACCGGAGGCACTAAAGCGAGCAAGCCTTTTAAACCGTCTTCTTGCTTAATACGGATCTTGCGGGCCATAGCTTTGGAATCAGTCGCCATTGATTCAGACAAAATACGGAAATCACTGGAGTGCAGCTCAAACAGCCATGCTTTATCTTTCTGACGGTCAGGATGGGTAATATATTGATGAGCAATCGCAGGGGAACCTGGGTAAAAGGCTAAGCTCTTCTTTTTACGATCAATGCCCTGCTGACTGTTCAATTCATCAATTACATCAAAATAGTTCTTTAATTCTGTGAAATCGATGCGCTTAAGCTTACCGATCCCCTCTTTATACTCTGCAGTTTTATTGGCATTAGCAGAGCGTAAATCGTACAGCCCAGCTCCCGCATGAGTATCAATATAATCAAACGGCGAATCTTTCTTATTGAAATGCTCTAGGCATTCAACCAATACAATGTGCTTCAACACATCTGCGAAATTACCCGCATGATAAGAGTGACGATAGCTCAGCAAAATAAACTCGATCTTTTACAAGAAATAGGAAGGTATAGGGGGATTTTCAACGATTTAAGGCGATGAAACAAGCTGCTTTTGGTATTCCATCAATAAAGCACTGATATCCGCCAACATAGCGACTCTATTTTCTAGGCTATGGTGGCGAATAGGCACCCAAATGATGTATTAGATCAGCTGGATGCCAAAGCCTATTGTTTCCGTCTAACATTAGTTTTGTTGGTTATTACTTGCTTCACTTTCTCACGACCACCCTGCATTAGCACATAAAAACCTGGGACGAAAAACATCCCCGCCAACAACACAAATACAATGCCTCCTGCCAAAGGAATACCCAGTGATCGTAAACTTATTTCACCGGCTCCCTGAGCAAAGACAAGCGGCAATACGCCTAATATAAACGACCAAGAAGTCATATTAATGGCTCGAAAGCGCTGCATACCTGCTCCGATTGCTGAATCGATAATACTCAGCCCTTGCTCTTCTCTCTTGTTACGCGCGAATTCAACAATCAAAATTGCATTCTTTGCTGCTAAACCAATCAACAGCACCAAGCCTATTTGCGCGTAAAGATTTAGCGTAGATCCCGCAACAGTCATGGCGAGAACGGCGCCTAACAAAGCTAAAGGAACCACCAGCAAAATCGACAGTGGAATACTCCAACTCTCATACTGAGCGACTAAGAATAAGTAGATAAAGACTAAAGCGAATACAAACGCATAAATTGCTGAGTTACCCGCCTGCTGTTGCTGATATGAAATACCGCTCCATTCAAACTGATAACCTTCGGTTAAAATCTCATCCGCAAGCTCAGCCATTACATCCATCGCATCACCAGAGGAATAACCAGGCGCCGCCTTCCCTTGTATAACCGCGGCACTGTATTTGTTATAACGCCAGCTGATATCCGGAGCAAAAACTTGATCAAAACGAATCAAAGTACTTAGTGGAATCATCTCGCCATTGCGTGCACGAACATGATAACGCTTTAAATCATCAGGCCCTTGTCGAAATTCAGCATCTGCTTGCAAGGTTACTTTATAAGACTTGCCCGACAGGGTGAAATCATTGATGTATAAGGAGCCTAAGTTAGCCTGCAGGGTAAGGAACAAATCGTCCAATTCAATGCCTAACTGCTGCGCTTTGTGGCGATCGATATTGACAAAATAATGAGGGACATTGGCTCGAAACCCAGAGAACACCCCCTGTAATTCAGGTCGTTCATTAGCCGCATCGATAATTTTTTCCATCATGCTGGCCAATTCAGATTTAGAGCGCCCTAAAGTATCTTGCAAAATAAATTCAAAACCCGAACCAGATCCGATGCCCGGAACAGGGGCTGGCGAATAAGTCATCAATCGCGCTTCTGGTAACTCCTCATTCGCCCACTGATTCAATCGTTGCGATACTGCTTTGGTCGAATGATCAATACACCCCCCTGGCAAATCCGAACGCTCATGCCAGTGTTTGAAATTAACAAATATTGAAGCACTATTGGATTTAGCCGAGCCCGACAAACGTGAAAAGCCACTCGTGATATCAACACTGCTAATCGCGAGCTCTTGCATCAGGTAACGTTCTACTTTCTTAGCCACCGTTTGAGTACGCTCAAGCGAAGCTGTATCCGGCAATTCAATACTGACAAAAATTATTCCCTTATCTTCCAATGGCACAAAGCCCGTTGAAAGTTTATTACCAAAAAATACAAAAGCCGAAAATGCTAAAGCGGTGAGTATGAGCAATACAGCTAAACGACGTGCTAGAAAAGTAGCTGATTTACCATAACTAAGGGTTACGCGATTAAAGAATTTATTAAAGTTATTAAACCACCGACTGCGCGGGCCCTGTTCACTCTGCGGCTTCAATAATAAAGAACATATAACTGGGCTTAACGTCAGTGCAACCAGCGATGATATCAATACGGTAATACTGATTGTTATGGCAAACTCACGATACATTAGTCCCGTAACCCCGGGTAAAAAAGCCACCGGGGCAAATACCGCCAGCAATACTAAAGTCGAAGAAATTACCGGCCCGGTGACTTCTTTCATCGCATTTAAACTCGCTTGCTTAGCACTCCAACCTGGATGTTCTTGCAGGTTTTTATCCACGTTTTCTATCACCAAAATAGCATCATCAACCACGATACCAATTGCTAATATCAAAGCAAATAAGCTGACGGTATTAATACTAAAACCAAACGCTAGTAGAAAGGCAAAACTACCGATAATAGAAACAGGAATAGCAATTAGAGGTACCAACGTTGCCCGCCAGTTGCCAAGAAATAAATAAGTGACCAATACAACCAAGACAATAGCCTGCAACAAAGTCATCACCATGCTGCGGATTGACTCGGTAATAAATAACGTCACATCAACACTAATATGATAATTCATCCCCTCAGGCAAATTTTTGTTTAACGCTTCCAACTCAGCACGTACTTTCTTGCTAGTTTCAAGCGCATTAGCACCCGGTAACAAGCTGATATTCAAAGGCGCACTCGGAACTCCTTTTATCTCGGTCGTTGCATTGTAACGCTCACGCCCCAGTTCAACTCTTGCGACATCACTCAAGCGAACAGTCGCGCCATCATTACCAGCACGCAATATTACATTTTCAAATTCTTCGACCGTCCGCAAACGTCCATCCGTGATAAGACTGTATTCAACAGCCAAAGGTTTTATAGAAGGCTGCGCGCCTAGGCTCCCTAAAGGTACCTGAACATTCTGCTGACGCAGTGCCGCTTGTACGTCATCAACCGTCATTCCTAAACTAGCCAAGCGCTCGGGGTCTAACCAAAGTCGCATCGCGTAATGGCTTTTACCAAAAGGACTTGCCGCCGATACCCCCTCTATTCGCGATAAGCGATCAACAATATGCTGATTTACATAACTGGCTAAATAATTTTGATCAAGCTTGCCGTCATCCGAACTAAAGCTCACCATCATTAAAAAGTCCGGAGATCTTTTATTCACCTCCAAACCCTGCTCCCGAACATCACTGGGCAACTTAGGGGTCGCCAGAGTTAAACGATTTTGTACGTTAACCTGAGCTTCTGCGGGATCAGTGCCCACGGCAAACGTAATGGAGAGCCGATAACTGCCATCATTGGCACTTTTAGATGTCATATAGACCATCCCTTCCACGCCATTAATCGCGTCCTCAATCGGATTGGCCACGGTCTCTTCCACAACCGCCGCATTAGCCCCCCGATAAAAAGCATAGACTTCGATACTCGGTGGAGTAATTTGAGGGAATTGAGAAACCGGCAGGTTAGGAATAGCAATTAACCCAGCCAGAATAAAAATCAACGAGACTACGATTGCAAACTTAGGCCGATTTAGAAAAAATCGACTGATTGCCGCAGCTGACTGATCGCTATTTTTAGAAAAGTCCACTAAACCTCTCCTTGTTTGTGCACATTAATAGCATTAGATAAACGCACCTGACTGCCTGAGCGAATATGCTGTAAACCTTTGTGGACTACTTTGTCTCCCGCTACCACACCTTGCTTAATAACAACCCAATTTGAGTTATTCAAGACACCACCCAATACAATATTTCGCCGCTGAACAATCAAATCACTACCCACAATCATTAGGTAATCACCACGTCTGTCTTTTTGCACTGCCGCCAAAGGAACCGAGGGATAGCTGATTTTCGGCGGGGAAAGAACAATATTCACATATTGACCCGGTAATAATTTTCCTTTGAGATTAGCAAAGGTCGATTTCACTCTTAATGTTCCCGTCGTCACATCAATACGATTATCAAGATAGCTAATGACCCCAGGAGATGGGCAACGTTTTCCCGAAGGCAGCTCTAACCAAGAATGTAATGGCTTAGTTTGCTGAATTTCTGAGCTAGCATTATTTAGTTGCAAGCGCTCTCGCTCAAGTTCGCTTACCCTAAAAGCGACATTTACAGGACCGATACTGACCAAATTTGCCAACACAGTAACGGAGGGATCAATCAACTGACCCAAAGCAACCTTACTATCACTAATGCGCCCAGAGAACGGGGCCTTAATACGAGTGAAAGATAATTCTAGCTCGGCCTGCTGCCACTTAGCGGTCAAGCGCTCGACTTTTGCGACTGCATTCAACTGGTAAGCATTTAGCGTATCCATTTCGGCTTGGCTGATACTGCCTTGAGGAAGTAAACCTATGCCTCGCTGTTGATTTAGCTCACGTACACTAAGCTCGGCTTGCGCTTCGGCAAGTTCTGCCGCCGCCGCCTTTAAGTTTGCAACAAATATTCGATCATCAATCTCAAATAATAACTGCCCCTTTTGAACCTCATCACCTTCATTAAAGTGACGCAGGGTTAAATAACCTTGCGCTTGAGAATATAGATCAACATCCTCTAACGCCTCTACACGCCCGACCAACTGCAGTTCAGACTGGTATTGCCGGTTTTCTACTTCGATGAGTTCAACCAGGACCGGATTATTTGATTTGATTTTCTTACTATTAGCATCACTGCAGGCAGCCAGAATTAGAGTCAACACGAATACGGACATTGGGTATAATTTTTTCATTGGGTATTTTCCACACATCGAACACATCCCGTCATTATTAAAATATGGGCATGCAAAATCCGATCGATAAATATTACGATTAAATAAAAGTAAAAGGATTATTTATCAGCAGTGGTTATTCTTGAAACTTACACAAACGTAGATGTAATCTGAGCCTAGTTTCAGGCCAAAATATTCGCAGATATCTTATAAAGGGTTTATTGACTAGCAGCGCATGCAAGATTAGCAACGCAACCATAACTTTAATCAAGAATGGAGAAGTATCAAAATCGGTAGCAGACTGGTTCTGTCGAAGAAGTTGCTCTGAAGCTTGGCAATCCTTATTCTCTGGCAGCTTATCAGTGGTTACTATCTGATCAGCGGCTATTTTCCCTTGCGAACATCCGAAGTGAACAAACCCTGAGCGTTGGGCTAAGCATGCCGCAATAATAACAACCACCAGCAATAATACCCAGCCCGCACGGGCTTGGTTTTTACCACTATGGTGGCGCGGGGAAATATGAAGACGTTGTTGCATAAAGTATGCGGGATTCGTTGATTAAGGCAATCCTATGAATACCAAGTCACAAAAAAGTTCCCACACCATTATTAATAATTAAACACTAAACTCTTGCAGGTGATTATAAACATGCATCACATGAGCTGCTTCATACTCAGCTTTAGTTAACTCGCCATAAGCGAAGTGTGGCTTAAGCTCACCTTTATATTGGCTAAAATCAACCAATGACTGTTTCAATTGCGCCAACGCCAATGGTAAATTCTGATCTGAATTAATTGCAGGGGCACCGGGTATCGGCTGATCTAAACCATGCGTCATCGCGCCCTTCACGGCAAAAGCTGAAAAGGCCAGAGAGCCTACGGTATTTTTAAACACATCCGATTTATGTTCTGGATAGCCTGTCATCGAATATTCAATACTCTGCGCGCAATGCACAAAGACCTTCGCGGGATCCCAGTTCCCAGAATGGGATATAGGCTTATCGGTTAAAGCTTCCAGTTTGCGCAAAACCACAGCAATCGTTAGTGATTCTTTGTCTGGGCCAATATTCAGCCAAACAGATACCCCACCTAACAAACCCAAACCAGCCACTGCACTCGCTTTAACAAACTGACGACGTTCCATGCTTACTCCCTTAAGGATTTCTATTATAATGTTTCACTACCAACCGACCAGACTACCACATTCAAAATAGGCTCATCCCTTGAAACTAGGCAAAAGATTAACACAAATTGAATCCATGATTACGTCAGACTACGACCATATTTGGGATTGTTGTTGTGATCATGGCTTTCTGGGTATGAGCCTGCTAAATCAACAACTTAGCGCAAAAGTGCATTTTGTCGACATCGTCCCTGAGCTGATGCTTGAGTTAGACAATAAGTTAAGCTCTTATTTCGATAATAATGTCAGCGATGGTGATAGAAGTGCATGGCAAACTCACTGCATTGACATAAAAAATCTGCCGCTAGAATCCTACTCAGGCAAACAGCTAATAATTATTGCGGGGGTTGGAGGTACTCAAACAAGTGAGTTTATCAGTGAACTCTGCGAAAAATACCCACAATTAGAAATTGATTTCTTACTCTGCCCTGTCCGTAAGTTGTATGAGTTAAGACAACAACTCATCACGTTAAAGCTTGAACTTAAATCTGAGATATTAGTAGAAGAAAACAAACAATTTTATGAGTTAATTTTAGTTTCAAAACCGTTAGCGACGAATCGTAATGCACAAGCCAAAACAGTAAGTACCACAGGGGATCAACTCTGGCACTGCCATAATTTAATAGAGTTAAAACAAGCACAAAGCTATCTAAATAATAACCTGAAGCATTACCAAAAAATGCATCAAGGTGTAAACAGCCCTGAAATCGGCTCCATCCTTAAAGCCTATCAAAATATCGACATACAGCTAATTGAGTAAGCCTTGCTCATGAGCAGAGTCAATTAACTGCTGACGAAAATCTGGATGTGCAATAGCAATTAATGCTCTAGCTCGCTGAGGTAGAGATAACCCCTTTAAATCAACGCAGCCGTATTCCGTTACTACAAACTGAGTATCCATTCGTGTATCCGTTACCGCACCCCCTTCTAAGCGCGGAACAATACGACTGATAGCGCCTTTTTTTGCGGTAGAATTAAGCGCAACAAATGAACGTCCACCCTTTGAAGCATAAGCCCCACGAACAAAATCTAATTGACCGCCCGTTCCTGAAAATGGCTGCCCGGCTAGTTGCTCGGCGTTTATCTGCCCCGATAAATCCACTTCAATCGCGGCATTTACTGAGACCATATTGTTATTTTTTTGAATAATACTGGGGTTATTCACCCACGATGCCGGATAACCCACGATGGACGGATTATCATCCATAAAGTCATACATCGCCTTATCACCCAGCGCCAAGGTGAATATATGTTTATGCTGCATCCAGCTTTTATGCTTGCCATTAATTACCCCTGATTGAATTAACTCAACCATGGCGGGGCAAAATAGCTCAGAGTGTAGACCTAGGTTTTTATGTTCTTTTAGAAAACCAAGTACCGCGCTCGGCACACCTCCAACTCCCATTTGCAGAGTATCACCATCATTAATACGATCGGCAATTAAACGGGCAATTTTAATATCGGTAGTCGATGGAGGATGCGGAGGCATTTCAGCTAACGGAGTATGATGTTCAACAACTGTATCAACCTCAGAAATATGTACTGAGCACTCCCCAAAAGTACGTGGCATATTTTCATTAACTTCAACGACAATATGATGCGCTTTACGAATAACACTGGCGCCATAATCGGCATTAGTACCGAGACTAAAGTAACCGTGTTTATCCATCGGTGATACCGTGACCATAAAACAATGGGGCTCAATTTGTTCGGTTAATAAACGTCCTACTTGATGAAACGTTGCGGGGACAAATTCCATCAATGAACGATTAGGTAAGCGCTTCAAAGCAGCCCGATCATAACTACTCATAAACAAAGGCCTAGGACATACCTTATCAGCAAGTTCAGGCTTTAATAATGATTCACTTAGCGTCTGACTGCCGTGCATGTAATAAAGATTTAATGCAGAAAACTCATCTCCCTCAAGCATTCCCGCTACAGCCTCAATCAACTTCGGAGGCATAGCAACACCCATACCCAAAATTAGATTTTGTTTATTTTGCAGTACCAAACACGCCTTTTCAGGACGGGTAAGCTTCTGCTGGTACAGTGTTTCGATATCCATATCATTCAACTCGTCTAAAATATATGTTGTTAGTTATAACACTGTTAAAAATCACAACCACTATTATCACAATTCAAAAATAATAAGGCCTGATTCCATCCCAGCGACAAAGACCTTGTTGGCAACCACATGAATTTTAGCAGCGTTAGCAGGTAAGCGGTGGCTTGTTAAAAGTTTAGGGGCATCAAATGTACTTATATCAATAACTTTAACCTCATTAGAATCTAATACATACGCCAGGTGTCCACTTTCACTAACATGGTTCGCTCTCCTGCTTGTTTTAAAATGTCCTACTTCTTTTACTTTACGACGATTCGATATGTCGACAATACTAAACCCCGAATACCCCGCAGCCAATAAGGCATGATTATCTTTTATGGCCACACCACGGACGTCAAACCTTTCATCCTTCGTTTTAAACGTCGACATGATTTTGGGGGCGCTTGGATTCGAAACATCAATTACAACTAACCCACCTTTTCCCGCAGCCAAATATGCATACGAACCTTGCACAAAAACCCCATAAGCGTACCCATCAAATGTTACAGATGAAATTTCTTGCGGCGAAACAGGATTCAAAAGATCCAATATTCGTAAACCACCCTCACCTGCTGCGATATAGACAAAGCGCTCAGTGGCATGCAAACCTTCCGCATATCCAGGGGTACCAAAAGAAGAAATCAATTTAGGGGCTTTAGGGTTAGAGATATCAACCAACTTATAGCCAGCCCAATCATCTGCAACATGGGCGTAATCACCAACAACATCAATATCCAGTGCTCTATACGTCTTCAGCTCTGATAGCGTTTTAACATTATTACTATCTGAAATATCAACAATTTTTACCCCTTTATAGCCGTTCGCAAGAAAAGCAATCTGACCTTTAACCCCAACAGCCCTTACGTGACCTGCAGCAGAAAAGTGCTCAGTAACAAACGGGGTACTTGGGTCACTTAGGTCCAAAATTTCTAGCCCTTGATCACCATGAGCTAGGTAAGCAATATTATTATCTATGCTCACTGATTCTGAACACGTTGTATCAAACCATGACCCTACCTTCTTCGGCTTTCTGGGATTGCTTACATCTACAATAATCAGACCTGCATCATTGGCAACCCCAGCAACATATACAAAATGCCCTTCTACGCGCACTCTTTCTGCACCATAACGTAATGGCTCAGCTGCTATTAACTTAGGTATCCCTTTATTGGTGACATCAAATATTGTTAAGCTCGGCGAAGCATCGTCCATATTAACGACATAAGCATGCGTATCATCTGCATCAATACCTGCTGCTCTTCCAGATATTTTATGAGCACCTAATGTTTTGGGATTATGAGGGTCATTAGCATCAACTATTTGTAACCCTTCCCGTCCCGCTGCAATAAATAAATAGGAACTTTTAACCACTACATCCAGAGCATAACCCGTAGATTTATAGCTATGTATCAACGAGGGGGAAGCATCATCTACCACATCAATAATATGCACACCATTCCAGCCCGCAGCGATATAGATTTTTTTATTTTCGTAATATATGGCTTTAATTTCGCCGCCAAGATGAAGCGTTCCACTGAGTTTAGGTTTTTGAGGATTTTTGACATCGATAATGCGCAACCAACCGGAACCATCCGCAATGTACAGCGAATGCCCAACCACAAGCATATCTCGAACAACGCCGTCTGTAGAGATTGAAGATATTTCCCTCCATTCAACTGCCTTACCGGTTAAATCTTTAATAACTTCAACTATTCTAACGGTTCCTGCAGAACCAAAATAAAGATAACTTCCAGAAGTTGCACTCGCAAATACAGGACCTTGGTTCCACCGCCCTTTTATCGCTAATTCCTGGGTAGGCGATTGATTAAGCAGATTGGGGGATAGAGCCAAAGAGACTGATGACGAATAACTTATCGAACTTGAAAATAACGCTAGAATCATTACCCCCAAATTAATCCAATATTTCATAAGACCTAAAGCGTTCATCTACACCCACCTTTTTTAGTGAATAATCAACCTACTGCATTCCTAAAACGTACGAACAAATAAAAGCCCGACATAAGCCGGGCTACTTATTTTAATCTACTCTAGATCTCTGAATTAACACCGTCTGGGTCTATCAAAACACAAGCAGATCCGCCTTCGAAACTACCACTGTCAGCTTTAATAAATACACTGAGGCTATCCAAGAACCCCAATCCGCCGGTACCTACATCCAAAGTAATCAGACAAGTTGACTTAAACGAGTTGAGTTCCAGAACACAGTCCTCACCCAGCATCTCTCCTCCTTTAACACCTCCAGGAGCATCGTGAAATAGCCTAGCAACCCCTGATCTCGCGGTCTTACCAATAGCTGCCTTCACAACCAAAGTAATCACTTCTGCATCGGCACCAAACGGGCTAATAACCCCAACACTATCGTGATCCCCGGCTTGGGTACCAAGACCCATGTGCTTACCACTAGTACCGATTGTTTGGTCTGTACTAAAGCACATTAGATTAGTACCTACGCCATCTACAGCGTTTGTGCCTGGCTCACCCTGAGTTCCAACACCGTCAATACCATCACTACCGTCTTGCCCAGCTAGCCCTTGAATACCCCGAGGACCCGTATCACCCAACTTGCCCTGAACACCTTGAGCTCCAGTATCACCTAACTTACCTTGGACGCCTTGATCACCTTTAGCACCAGTATCACCAAGCTTGCCCTGAACACCTTGATCGCCAGTATCACCTAGCTTGCCTTGCACACCTTGAGCTCCTGTATCACCTAACTTACCCTGAACGCCTTGTTCACCTTTAGCTCCAGTATCGCCTAGCTTGCCTTGCACACCTTGGGCGCCAGCATCACCTAGCTTGCCTTGCACACCTT
>JAESQF010000033.1 GCA_016765295.1 Oleispira sp. | reverse complement strand
AAAATCGATGCTTGAACTTAAGTTTAGCAAATGATATGCAGCGGGCGGTGTACTTATATCCACGGTTTCCATCGTTTCGGTTTCTGGGATAAAAACCTCAAAATTATTGTCAGGAAATTCATTCTGATAGAATACATATTCGCTCTGCAATGCCAAACGTAGATTCTTAATATCGGGGTTTTGATACACAAGACTGTTTTTCGTATTTACAGGCGGCATATTTATCAAGGGCTCGTCACGTGTACGGTCGTAGCCCTTGACCAATGAAAATTGATGGTCGAAACGGAATTTTTTTGTAAAGGCATACGACATATCCACATCAACTCCTAGTAATTGGGCATTGGTCTGACGGTATTCCCAAACCTGAAAATTTCCCCTTATAGTTTGTCGGATTTCCGTAGGTTCAATGACTATAAAATCGCTGATAATATTGATATACGGACTAATAGAAAAACCAAAGGTAGAATTTCCCCGCTCTAACGTCAAAGCCACTTTATGGGCGATTTCCTTGTCAAAACTCAAATCACCCAACTCGATACGGGAAGCCGAATGGTGAAGACCTTCGCTAAAAAGTTCCGAAGGGTTCGGTGCTCGGGAAGCCAACGAATAGTTGAAAAATAGTTTATATTCATCATCAAAGGAATATGTTGCACCCACTGTGGCCGATCCGTTGTAAAAATTCAATTGCGGATTGGTCAAAATCTGATTGCTCAATTCCTCTACCACAATTTCTGGGAACAGTTCGTCATAATTGCGCGATTCCCAAAAGGAAGTCCGGTAAAATTTGAACACATCCATATAGGTGTAGTCGAAACGTCCGCCAGCTTCCAATAGCAAACTCTCGTTCCAATGATAGTTCGCAATGGCATACATACCCACATTGTACTTATCATAATCGGGTATCAAACGTCTTACCCCCGTATTAGGGTTGGCGAAATTGGTCTGGTACCTTGCTATCAGGCCTGTCTTCAACTTTACTGTTTCGGACAGATCGGAATCTAAATCGAGCATTAAGGTGTGTGTGTCGAGTTGTAGATCCAACGAGGCCTTATCCCTATCCTCCCCTCTACGAATATCAAATTCCAAGCGGTTGTTCCTCTGAAAATCATATTGCAGGCTTATTTTCCCCATGCGTTCAAACCGTTTAAACGCCTTTAGTCGTGCCAAATGATGCGTTACATCCTGTCTAGGCTCGGCAATATCATAGGTAAACTCCTTGATAATCAAAGGGCGGTCGCTATTGATAGCACGCACTTGGTCTTGCGCACCGCCCAAATGGGAAGCCCGTAATATCCCGATTTCATTTTTGAAAAGGGAATAATATGCTTCCACGCCATAGTCAAAGCGATTTAGACCGATACGCAGCGAAGCGTTCCGTTCAAAAATACCAGTGTTGCTCAGAATATAGTCCGGAGCCTCAAAATCACCGAAGCGTTTCAAGGTGGCCTGTATAGTGCCATACCAACCGTTTTGGTAACTTTTCGTAAGCTGGGAATTCAATGAAGAACCGCGGCCATTAGATGCTGCGGTCAATAGTGTTTTCCCGTACAGACTGTCTTTGACAGGCACTTTCGATGCTTCGACCACGACGACTCCGCCGACGGCATCACCACTATACTGCAAGGCGCCCGCCCCTTTTATTAGAGCCAGATTTCCCGCTGCATTGATGTCCACATTGGGAGCATGTTCGGCTCCCCATTCCTGGTCTTCCATCCGCACCCCGTTATTGATGATAACCACACGACTACCATGTAACCCATTGATTAAAGGTTTCACTATCGTATTTCCCGTGTTCAGGGAAGAAACACCGCTAAGACTATTGAGGGCATCCCCTAGGGAACCGCTACTGAAACGCTCCAATTGCTCCTTTGAAATCTTGTTTTCAAAAAGGGTACTGGTCTTCTTCCGATAGGCATCCCCTTTAACGATTACTTCATTAAGTACTTCCAAATTGTGTTCCAAACAGAAGGTCTTTGTCATATTTCCCGACATCTTTACGGTATATATCCTGGTCTGGCAATAGGGATGCGAAACCTGTATGGAATAGGTATCGTCACAAAGTTCTACAAGGCTGAATTTTCCGTTCCAATCGGTCTGTACCACTTGTTCCGTTCCGGTCACAATCAGCGTGGCACCTAGTAATACAGAGCCGTCGTGCTGGTCGACTACCGTGCCAGATAAAATATTGTTGCAATTTTGCGAAATAGATAGACTACTACTTAATAGCAGTGCTAATAGTGCATATATGCGCATATAAAAATTCTTAGATTAAATCAACAACCTCGACCCAAGGGTACGAAGTATACTTCCGAAAACTTCTTTTGATTTCGAGGCAAGCCTCGGGGAATTAAACCCACTGGTGGGGTTAAACGAAACCACTATGACTTTAAGTCCATAGGTTTTCAAACCTGACTAAAGTCAGCAATACGTGATTACTCGAACGGCAACAAAAGGTTAGATAATTATTCGCATACTCTTTTTTAGCTGAAAAAACCGTATAAAGATTTTTAGAAACTAAAGTGAGGTGCACAAAAGTGCATAGCTTTAACTAAATTTGAAACCAATAAAATCGAGTAGACTCTATTTAACTAAGAAAATGTGGAGGACCCCTTAATTGGGTATTGGGTGTTCTGAAGACATAAAACAGTAAAGAAGAATATTGACTTTCAACTTCTACGGGAATAGGGGCTATTAAAAGTTCTGTATATTTTCTTACCTCATAATTGAAAGATGCCAGTTGAAAATGACATATTTGGCAATCGTCAATATCGGCATGTATGTGGATGGTCTGCTCATTGCAGGCAATGTGTTCGTGCTCTTGAAAAACAGCATGCGAAAACTGGATAACGGCGGGTAACATCAATGCGCTAAGCAGCACCAATGCCAAGATAGTCTTTCCTATTTGTTTTCTTCTACCCACTAAAACTTCTCCTTTTCCAGATGGTTATTGAATCGTAAAGATATAAAACAATTTATAGGAAACTTATGGAAATAGCCTTAAAAAGGATAAGAATAAATATTTAGTCCTTAAAAATGGCCATTTTTCAATGTTTTTTTAAAAAATACAGAATTCCTTATCGGAAGATTGTGAATCTCGTTTCCAATAGTTACGGACATATGTATAATGAACGAGTTTATATAAGGCAAGTTATAATTAAATTGATAAAATCCATGTTATTTTCACACTTCGTTAGTCAAACTATCTTTT
>JAESQF010000141.1 GCA_016765295.1 Oleispira sp. | reverse complement strand
GTAAGCGGTCAACAAACCACACTCTAGACTTCTTTCGCGAGTAACTCTTTGGCATTCCATGGCAAAAGCTGTTCGTATTCCTCAATACTTTTCACCTGAGGCATCTTAGTAAACAACAGCTGTAAATAGGCGTGAGGATTCAGATCATTTGATTTTGCTGTCTCGATAATGCTGTAAAGCATCGCGCTCGCTTTAGCACCTTTCTGGCTGTTGCTGAACATCCAGTTTTTCCTCCCTACCGCGAACGGGCGAATCGCATTTTCCACAGAATTATTGTCGATATTCAAACGCTCATCTTCTACATACACAGTGAGCTTCTTCCAATTCTTGGCTAAATAACTCAGCGCCATGCCTGTTTTTCCTTTCGGCAAGGTCGTCACTAAGGATTTATCCAACCAGATTTTTAGTTTTTCAAGTTGAGGGATAGCTTCACTTTGTCTTATTGCTAATCGTTTATCAGGGCTGAGATCTTTGATTTTCTTTTCTATCGCATACAGTTTTTTGATGAGGCTCACGGCCATATCAGCTTTGCTTGTCACCCCTTTTTTACTGGGTGCTACTTTTTGTGCTTCAACAAACTTTCTTCGTGCGTGCGCAAAGCAGCCGATGTGATGAACACCTTCAATATCATCGAGATGGTTATATCCCGCATAGTCATCTGTTTGCAGATAACCTTGAAAATCAGGCAGCAGTGTTTTCACCACATCCGCTTTTCGGCTGCTGGCGTAATCAAATAAAACAATCGATTCTTTTTTATTCGGATCCCCCGTTTTTCGTACCCACATATAGCTTTTACTTTCTGCTTTTTTGTCAGGCTCTTTCAATACTTGTACGGGTGTTTCGTCCATATGCACATAGCCACTTTCTAAAAGCCGATCATTCAGCAAATTATAAAGTGGCTGCAATAGCTCACTGCTTTTAATTATCCAGTTGGCTTGGGTATTTCGAGGCAGGTGGATATTCAATCGCGATAAGATATTCTCGATTCGGTACAAAGGTAAAGCATCTTGATACTTTGCCGTTGCGATGTAGGCGAGCAAGCCAGGGCTAGCATTACTTTTGGGAATCGGCTGCGGTGGTAAGCTCGCTGTCTGAAGCTGACCTTCGCAGTTTTTGCAGGCGTATTTTTTACGGCGATGCTGCAAAACTTGAATAACAGCTGGGACGATATCGAGCTGTTCAGACACTTCATCACCAATGTGCTGTTTCTCACATCCGCATGAGCAACGCTTTTCTTCCTCAGTGAGGTCATGTTCGACGATGATACGTGGGAAATACTTAGGGATCGGTTTACGGCCAGCTTTCACCGTAATTTGGGATGGTGTGGTAGATTCTGTTTCTTCAGGTTCAATCGCTTCAGCAGTCCAGTTAAGATCACTGTCACAACCTTCTATTTCTGCCTCATCAAACAATTCTGTTTGTGCTGGGGACTTTTCGCTACTCTTACCAAACTTATTGGCTTTGAATAATTTTACGATTTCTTCTAGATAACGAATATGGCGCTGTTGTTTTGTAACAACTGACTCGCGCTCTAACAGCTTTATTTTTGCTGCTATGATGCTTTCCTCTGCGAGTAATAGTCGTTGCTTTAAAGCATCGATATCGTCAGGTAAAGCATCTGTTGTGGCGGGAGTATTCGTCTTTTTCATGTCTGAATTATATCAAATCTAGCTCATATTTTCATAAAATAGTGCCTCGTGAGGCTTGCCTGTGAAAATATTTAAGCCATCTAAAAGTCGATTTAATTCTTTGCCTGAAATCGTGTATGGGTTTGTTGATAAATCATCTAACCATTTAAACTTTTGCTTTTCTAAGCGTTTATACCAAAGTACAAAGCCATTATTTTCCCAATAAAGGATTTTAATTTTATCTCGGCCTCGATTACAAAATACAAATAAGGCAGGTTCTAAAGGATTGAGTTCGAGCTCGTTTTCAACAATGCCTGCAAGCCCATCAATGGACTTTCGCATATCAACAATTCCTGAATATAAATAAGCCGGTGTGGATTTGCTAGGCCTGATCATGAAGTACCCCAGCTTGATGCAGTGAAATGTGTAGCGCAGCAACATGGCAGGTGGGAATTGTCACTTTAACGCAACCGATAGAAACGTCGGCCTTCTGATCTTTTTCAGGAAATGACGTACTGACGGTAGGTATTTTAATGAAGCGATCAGGAGTATTTTCCTTGGATATTAAGGATGCTGGCTCGGCTGATTTTTTTACTACGCGGATCCAATAATGAAGCGTACTCAGTTTGATGCCTTCCCGCTGGCAAAATGCTGCTTGGGTTAGCGTGCTGGATTTACATTCATTAATGATTAACTGCCACTTCTCAAACTTGCTCATTTTTCACCCTCTTTTTAAGTTTGGAGGGGAGTATGCTGAGGTTGAAGTGTATTTGTTAGATGAGGTTTATCGATCGCTTACATACCCTCCGCCCCATATTGTGTGCCCAATGATATCGAATAGAGACCCAAGGCAGGCAGTAATAGCAAATATGTATGCAGAGCGTTTAAAAATGCAGCAGGTTTTGCAAGACCTATGGCTTGAAATAACGCAGGGCAAATCATGGCGATGCCTACCGTAATAAAACCGATGAATATAATGCTAGAAATATCTGCTGCGGCTTGAATTAAGTTTTGATCATTAGTAAATAATTGAAATAAATACTCAGGCAAGAAAATCATAACCGCAGACCATACGACGGCGTATCCAGCAGTCGCTATTAAAGCAACTTTAAGCACCTCGATCACTCTTTCCATTTTTTGAGCGCCGTAATTAAAGCCAGCAAAGGTTTGAAAGGCAATCATCATGCCTATCACGGGTAGAAATATCAGCATGAAAACTCGATTTAAAACGCCGTGGGCACTGATAAGCAATTGGGCATCTGCCCCCGCGACTTTAACTAAAGCAATGTTAACCATCAGCAGCATCATGGCAAACCCGGTGTATGAAAGAAAAACAGGAATGCCTAAGCCGATGGCTTCTTTATGTACGCTAGCAATAAAACGGAAATGGTTAAGTGTGAATTTTACTCTGTGATCGCCAGTTCTTAATAAATAGATTGCATAGAAAAAAGCCATCGTAATTGATATTGCTGTTGCCCACGCTGCGCCAGGAACACCCCATTCAAAAACAAGTAAAAAGAGGGCGTCTAGAGCAATATTCAATAATGCCATACTGGCCATCAATTTAAATACTTTGCCATTTAGGCCTTGAGCCCGTAGGCAATCGCTCATCGTGCCGTGACAAAAGCTGATTAAGCCAATCGCAGCAATAGGTGTTAAGTAATCGACTGCATAAGGAATTAAATCCGTTGGCAGTTGCATGGAATGGAAGATTTCATTGCGAAAGTAAACGATGATAATAGAGAGTATTAGCCCGACAATTGCTGCTAATGCCAAAGACGCGCTGAATATTCTGCTGGCATCTTCATCTTGTTTTGCTCCTAAACGACGAGAAATAATAGAAGCCATACCGCTGCCTAACATAGCGCTTAGACTTATCATGATCATCTGAATCGGAAAGGCTGCTGAAACTCCGCCAATGGCATCAGTACCTACTGCACGGCTAATGAAAATGGCGTCGACAAAATTGAATAGACCATTAATTAATAACCCGAAAATAATGGGCAGTGCCATGCGCATGAATAACGGCGCAACAGGGGCGGTTAATATGGGTGGGGCTTGGGTTGATGTAAACTCATCTTGTTTAGAAAGCATGTGAATCCGTATTAATAAACTTTTATCAAAACCTCAAGGTGAATGAAATTATTTTTCATATCCACCTCGTGGTAGCGTTCAATGACCGTCTTGCTGGCCAGTATTATTTTGTTTTCGGGGATGTGCTGTGAAAACAACCATAAATAAAATGGGTGGCGTAGCTCACTAATTTTACCTTTAAACATGGCGCTTAAATATTGCCCAGCCGCTACCGTACGAACGCCAATCCCACGCTCAATGAGCCGTTGGGGATCATCTATTTTATAACCCGCTTCGTAACGACACTGAACTTCAGGGGTTAAGAAGTGGTTATCACGGCAAAAGGCGACGCTGTGGTTCTTGCGGTATAGCGGTATGTTGAGGCTTGCAAGCAGTACTTTTAATTGCTCCCATGCTTGCCCAATACCTTCAATGCTATAACCATCAGTACTGGCTAGGTAGCAATAATGCGCTTCATCGACATCAATAATTCCAATGGATAAACACTGCTGCTTAATCAGGTCGTTATCTTGTTTCGATAAGGTGCCATGATAGAGCTGATGAGGCTGGATGTTTTTTCCAATTTTGCTCGATAGTTTTCCATTCTTGCTATTTTCTATGTGTTTAGGCTCAGGATTTAGTTTTTTTCGATAAAATGAAGCTGTAAAACCAAAATAATTACTAAATGCTTTGGCAAAATTAGCTTGTGAAGAAAAGCCACAGTTAAACGCAATTTTCTGAATACTCTCTTGTTTTGGTGCTCGTAGCTCAAACAGGGCTTGCTCTAAACGTTTACGCTGCAGGTATTGGTTAAAGGGTTCGTTGGTGACGGATTTAAAGACGCGGTGGAAGTGGAACTCAGACATGTTAATTTGTTGAGCCATATAAGCCACTGAGATTGTGTCAGATAAATGCTGCTCTACAAAAATGACTGCCTGATTAATGCGCTGCAGGTTTTTTTGTGATGCTGTCATAAAATAAATTTATATTTTAAAAGTGGTACGTTGAGTTAAGAGAGAGGATTACTGTAACAGGTACCTCCTCAATGCCGAAGCACTGGGAGGCATACTATTAAAGTGTGCTCTTCAAAATTACCAAGATTCTGTATTCATACTGTGAATCATTTTAAAGAAAGCACGTTCATGCTGTTTCTCAGCATAAGCGCCGAGCTCTCGGCGTTTAGCATACTCATCTTCTTTTAATAATTTTAAATAATTACCTAAATGAGCCGGCGTTAGGTCCCCAGAAGAGAGTGCTGCCTGAATAGCACAACCGGGCTCATTATCATGGCTACAATCATTGAATTTGCATGCTTGAGCCAGTTCAACAATATCGGCAAAGGTTTGTTCAATCCCTTGCTCTGCATGAAGCAATTGTAATTCGCGCATACCAGGAGTATCAATAATAGCGACTTGTCCTGTAGCGGAGGGAATGAAAAATAGCTGACGGTGAGTTGTCGTATGCTTACCTTTATCATCATCGCCCCTGATTGCTTGGGTTACTTGCTCTGTTCCTATTAGCGCATTAATTAAGGTTGATTTACCTACCCCGGATGATCCCAGAAGAGCAATGGTATTCCCTTCATGAAAATAATCCTGCAGTGGGGTTAATGAGTCCGGTTTTTCAATACTAATCGCATGAATTAGCTGAACTTTCAGTTGGCGTATTTGATCAATATAATCATCCAGTTCACTGTCGCTACACAAATCTGTTTTGGTGAGGATGACTACGGGTTCAATGTCAAATTCATACGCTAAGGCTAAGTATCGCTGTAGGCGTTTAAGGTTGAACTCGTCATTAGCACTGGTAATAATCCACAAATAATCCAAGTTAGCTGCAATGACTTGGCGGTTATTTCCTGCTAAGCGCTCTATGCGGTTTTTCGGGGGAATAATCTGTGAGATGCGCAAATGCTCGTGGGCGGTCTCCGCGACTACCCAATCTCCGACGGCTAAAT
>JAESQF010000140.1 GCA_016765295.1 Oleispira sp. | reverse complement strand
TTCGGTATGACTGCGGAGCGGCCGCATACGTTTGAAGCGTCTGGTTTGGGCGCAGCCATTAATTGTTTTGTTGGCTTGGGAATACATACGAACTATGAGGCTGCGGTTGATAAAATGACGCGGCTTGGGGATGTATTTGAACCGAATTCAGCGACCGTTCAGATGTACGACCGCCTCTATAAAGAAGTGTATAAAAAGATGTATCAGCGGATGAAACCACTCTATCAGTCGATACGTGATATTACCGGATATCCGAAAAAATAGTACGCTTAGAGACGGAGGGATTTCGAGCGTAGCTCACTAAATTGTCTACACTTATAGAATATAACTATTGTGGGGTGGACTATGAGTGGCGTTCTGAGCACGGTTGATTCCCGTACCCAGCTAGTGGGACAGAATAGATTAGAGCTTTTGTTGTTTAGTTTGGGGGGGCGACAGCGCTTTGCAATCAATGTATTCAAGGTTCAAGAGGTAATGACCTTACCGCATTTGACCGAAATTCCTGATCGGCATGAGTTGGTGGTAGGGGTTACACACCTGCGGGGGCAGACTATTCCGGTCATTGATTTGCGTCGTGCTATCAAGATGGGCACGACGGTAATTGATAAAGATTCGACCATTATCATCACCGAGTACAATATGACGGTGCAGGCTTTTTTAGTGGCTGGGGTTGAACGTATTGTAAATATGAACTGGAATGAAATTCTTCCTCCTCCCGTCGGGGCTGGGCGCGGACATTATTTAACCGCCATTAGCCGTATGGATGATAGCATCGTTGAAATTATTGATGTTGAGAAAGTATTAGCAGAAATCACCCCTTATGATGGGGAGATTAGTGACGAATGGATCGATAATGAATTAGTCGAGCGTATTAAAGGTAAGCAAATACTCATTGCGGATGATTCCCAAGTTGCTTTGAACCAGGTGAGTGGAGTACTGGTAAAGTTGGGGATTGATGTCGTCGTAACGCATAATGGTTTGGAGGCTTATCAGGTTTTAGAAGCGTGGAAGGCAGAAGGAAAAGACATCGAAAATGATGTGTTAATGTTAATAACGGATGCGGAAATGCCGGAAATGGATGGCTACATGCTGACCACGGAAATCCGTAAGGATCCTGTATTAAAGAGCATGTTCATTGTATTGCATACTTCATTATCAGGTAATTTCAATAAGGCGATGGTTGAAAAGGTGGGTTGTGATGGCTTTTTATCTAAATTCCAACCTGAAAAATTAACCAAAGAAGTGCAGCGTATTATTCGTAAAAAATTGGGAATTGCAGAAAAAGAAGAAGTGGAGGATGAAGAATAAATTTTTGTTCTAAAAACTTCTTTGATCTAAAGGCTCTTGTATAATGATGTGCAAATGTATCACATCATTATGAGAGACATCATGTCTGCTAAAATCAGCCAATTATTCGTTTACCCGATAAAATCCTGTGCCGGAATATCGGTTTCTCATTTTCAATTTGATAATCGAGGGCCGTTATTTGATCGTCGCTGGATGCTAGTCGATGCGCACACCGGGATATTCCTCAGTCAGCGTAAACTTCCAAAGATGGCTTTGATTTCAACTTATATTGATAATGACCGAGTCTGGGCTAGTCCTAAGCAAGATCATAAATCATTACCTGATGACGAGATACAAGCATTGCAGCTGCCTATTGAAGGCGCTGTGGTCGATGTCAGTATCTGGGAGGATGATGTACAAGGTATGGATTGTGGTGATGAGGCAGCGAGCTGGTTTAGTTCTATTTTGGATTATCAATGTCGATTGATTTATCAAGGTGAATGTCAGCGTTTGGCCGATACTCAATATGCTGAAGCCGAGACGGATGTAGGTTATGCGGATGGCTTTCCGTTGCTGGTGGTATCTCAAGCCAGTATTCAATTTTTAGACGATGCTTGTGAAGCCAAAATCGCGGCTGAAAATTTCAGGCCCAATATCGTGATCGCGAATACAGAATCTTTTGCTGAGCTTAACTGGCAGACTCTATTGACCAATACGGTCGCTATGAAGGTTGTGAAGGCTTGCCAGCGTTGTGTTATTCCTGCTTTAAACCCTAAAACGGCAGAGCGAGAGCCGAGTATTTTGCCGGTATTACTAAAGCATTGTCGTCGAAATAAAAAAATATATTTTGGTCAGAATCTTACTTTTAGACCTTCAGATAATAAGGTCGATAGGCAAGAGTTATCATTAGAAGTAGGTCAGGAAATCTCTATTATTGAACATTAACGGTTTCTGTTGCGATTAAAAAAATTCGATATCATCATCAGTATCAAAGGCTTCTTGTTCACTTTTATTAAACTGGTGGTGATAAATTTCTAAGGCTTCGGCAACGCTATGGCCGCGCATGATATGTTCAAACATAATGCGTTCAGCCTCCATCGTATAGCTACTTTTTATTTCCTTTTGAACTTTTCGCCAAGCACTTTCTTCATAGCGATTACCTGAATCGGCGATTAAGTGGCCAATTTTCTCTAGGCTGTGCGAAGCGTGATCAAGTCTTTGGCTTAATTTGTCATAAAATTGAAAGGCGATAACCGCTTGTTGAATTTTTCCGCTTAAGCCTTCTGCTGCGTGAAGCATATTGCTGCGAATGAGGGCTTCGTGGGGAATATTCTCATCAAGTTTTTTCGCTTCTTCAATAATTTCTTGGCTATGGCTCGCTAAATCGATAAAGCTGTCGGTTAGTTGGTTAACCGATTTGTCTCCCTCTTTCATGCTCGTTTCTATTTGAGCCACGGTCAATGCCAGCATGGCGATGGTTTCGCCAACCTGGCTAAAATTCATTGTCGGTAGTGATCCTTGACTGCCGAGAGAGTGGCGCTCTGGTTCTAGCATGTTATATCTCATCCATTAGCAATATAAAAAGCATAGATGAGTTTCGTTATCTTGCTGAGTTCAGTAAGCAATTTGATAAAAAATAGGTAAAAAAAAGCCGCAAACTCAGGTTGCGGCTTTTAATTTCAGCTTAATGTACTAAATAATTATTTAGTTGGGTAGTCACGCTTTGGTGAGCCCGTGTAAAGCTGGCGTGGACGAGCAATACGGTAATCGCTGCTGATCATTTCGTTCCAGTGCGCAATCCAGCCAGGGGTGCGGCCAGTAGCGAAAATCACAGTGAACATTTCAGATGGAATACCAATCGCTTTCAAAATAATACCGGAGTAGAAATCTACGTTCGGGTATAGGCCACGTTTGATGAAGTATTCATCTTCTGTAGCGATTTTTTCAAGCTTCAAAGCGATCTTCAATAGAGGATCATTTTCCATGCCTAGTTCAGCTAAAACTTCATCGCAAGTAGCTTTCATTACTTTAGCGCGAGGATCGAAGTTCTTATAAACTCGGTGGCCGAAACCCATTAGACGGAAAGGGTCTTCTTTGTCTTTCGCTTTAGCTACGAAGGCATCGATGTTTGATTCATCACCGATTTCTTCTAGCATATTCAATACGGCTTCGTTGGCGCCGCCGTGAGCGGGGCCCCAAAGTGCAGCAATACCCGAGGCGATACATGCGAATGGGTTAGCCCCAGTAGAGCCTGCCATGCGTACTGTAGACGTTGAAGCGTTCTGTTCGTGGTCTGCGTGCAATAGGAAAATACGATCCATTGCTTTCGCTAGAATTGGGCTGACCTTCTTTTCTTCACAGGGTGTATTGAACATCATGTGTAAGAAATTTTCAGAATAAGAAAGATCGTTGCGTGGGTACATGAAAGGCTGGCCAATCGAGTACTTATAAACCATCGCCGCAAGCGTCGGAATCTTAGCGATTAAACGGTGCGCAGAAATCAAACGATGCTCAGGATTACTGATATCCATTGAATCGTGATAGAAGGCTGATAAAGCACCAACAACACCACACATGATGGCCATTGGGTGCGCATCACGACGGAAGCCGTTAAAGAAATGATTTAACTGCTCATGAACCATCGTATGATTCTTGATCGTACTTACAAAAGTTTCTTTTTCTTCAGCGGTAGGAAGTTCGCCGTGTAAAAGTAAGAAACAAGTTTCCAAGTAATCAGAGTGTTCGGCTAGCTGATCGATTGGGTAGCCGCGGTGTAAAAGAATACCCTTGGCGCCATCGATAAACGTAATTTTAGATTCGCATGCAGCAGTTGAAACAAAACCTGGATCATAAGTGAAAAGGTTTTTACTGGCTAAGCTGCGTACGTCAACAACGTTTTGTCCTAGGGTGCCTTTATAAACGGGCAGTTCTAAAGGTTCATCAATACCATCGACGGTTAAAATCGCTTTCATATCAGCCATGAAGGCCTCCTGCTACTGAATACATTTGCGTTATTTGAGTTTAAAAAAGCTTTGTATGCTTAATTTACTGCCTTAATAATTGGCGAAACTATAGAGCCTTGGCTGTGTTTGTCAATTGTTCAAATGCTCTGTTGCTCGCATACTTGTTGTCAATTAGGGTTGCGAAGCTCTTTTAAGAGTGCCTGCAACCCGCATTAAATCAGGAAATATTTTTTTCTTGTTCAGAAAGTATACTAGACTAATTGTCGTAATTAGCGCGTTTTAAAAATGAAGTTTTATTTTAGTTGCGCCTTAAGTTTGTAAAACAGTGTGCGGATGATTATAATTTGTCGCGACATTTATCTGTGTAAGCGTTATGCAGTTGTTGTTGATTATTTTAAGCCAACGTTATTTGTTTATTTTTTAAACAGTAACAATAAAATAGAGTGTAGATGAGCCGTGAATAGCAATAGACCTAAAAATCTGGATCTGACTACTATAGAGCTCCCACTTCCTGGCTGGACTTCCATCCTTCATCGTATTTCTGGTTTTGCATTATTTTTTGCTGTTGCCTTCATGTTGGTTGCGTTTAGCGCATCACTTGAATCAGCTGAAAGTTTCGCAGAGCTAAAAGCGACGTTCGATAACGGTCTGGTTAAATTGATTACTTGGTTAATTTTATCTGCTTTAGGTTATCACCTAGTAGCGGGAATTAAGCACCTAGTAATGGATGCAGGCATTGGTGAAAGCAAAGAGGGTGGAAAAGTGGGTGCCATTATTACCTTGGTAGGTGGTACAACCGTGATCGCTCTGGCTGGAGTTTGGGTATGGTAGCAAGTATTACTAATTTAGGACGCAGTGGTTTATACGACTGGGTCATTCAACGTTTAACTGCAGTTATATTAGCGGTTTACACCTTGTTCTTGTTGGGCTTCGTGATTGCTCATCCAGATCTCCAGTACAGTGATTGGCAACAATTGTTTGCCTGCACCGCGATGAAGATTGCTACTTTGTTAGCATTAATCTCGATTTGTGCACACGGCTGGATTGGTATGTGGACTATCGCTACAGACTACATTAAACCAACGGGTTTTCGTTTCCTTTTCCTGCTAGTGACTGCGGCGTTTGTATTCGTATACCTAGTTTGGGGCATTGATATTTTGTGGGGGGCGTAAGTTATGTCTACTAATAAAATTCGTACTTTATCCTATGACGCTATCGTTATCGGTGGCGGCGGTGCAGGCATGCGTGCTGCACTACAGCTAACAGAAGCCGGTATTAAAACCGCTTGTGTTACTAAAGTATTCCCAACGCGTTCGCACACAGTATCTGCCCAAGGCGGAATTACTTGTGCGATCGCGTCTGCTGATCCTGATGATGATTGGCGCTGGCACATGTACGATACTGTTAAAGGTTCCGATTATATCGGTGATCAAGACGCTATCGAATACATGTGTTCTGTTGGCCCGCAAGCCGTTTTCGAGCTTGAGCATATGGGCCTGCCTTTTTCTCGTACTGAAGAAGGTCGTATTTATCAGCGTCCATTCGGCGGTCAGTCGAAAGGTCCGGACAATCCAACTCAGGCAGCTCGTACATGTGCTGCAGCCGACCGTACAGGCCATGCTTTATTGCACGCTTTGTATCAAGGCAACCTGAAAGGCGGCACTACCTTCCTAAACGAATGGTATGCAGTTGATTTGGTTAAAAATGCTAAAGGTCAAATTGCCGGTGTTATCGCGATTGATATGGAAACAGGCGAAACTGTTTACATTAAAGCGAAAGCAACGGTATTGGCTACTGGCGGCGCAGGTCGTATTTATCAGTCGACAACGAATGCATTAATCAATACTGGTGACGGTGTTGGTATGGCAGTTCGTGCGGGCGTACCATTGCAAGATATCGAAATGTGGCAGTTCCACCCAACCGGTATTGCCGGCGCTGGTGTACTGGTTACTGAAGGTTGTCGTGGTGAAGGTGGTTACTTAATCAATAAAGACGGCGAACGTTTCATGGAGCGCTATGCTCCTAACTCGAAAGATCTTGCCGGTCGTGACGTTGTTGCACGCTCGATGGTTCTAGAGATTCTAGAAGGTCGTGGTTGTGGTCCTGATGGCGATCACGTTTTCCTTAAGCTAGATCACCTAGGTGAAGAAACGTTGAATGCCAAGCTTCCTGGTATTCTTGAGCTTTCTCGTACCTTTGCTCACGTAGATCCAGTGAAAGAGCCTATTCCAGTAGTGCCTACTTGCCACTACATGATGGGTGGCGTACCGACTAATATCGGTGGTCAGGCATTGACTCAGATAGATGGTAAAGACGTTATTATCGAAGGTCTATACGCTGCTGGCGAGATCGCTTGCGTATCCGTACATGGTGCTAACCGCTTAGGTGGTAACTCACTGCTTGATTTGGTGGTATTCGGTCGTGCGGTAGGTATTCAAATTGAGCAAAACTTTAAAGATGGTTTTGAATCGATTGATGCTAGCGAAGAAGATATTGAACGTGCGATGACGCGTTTGAATCGTTTGAACAACTCTACTTCTGGTGAGAGTATTGCCGACGTTCGTGCAGACCTGCAAAAAACAATGCAGCTTTATTTCGGTGTATTCCGTGATGGCGATAGCATGGTTAAAGGTTTGGGTCTATTAGACGAAATCGAAAAACGTGTACGCAATACTTATCTTGATGATAAAAGTGGTGCGTATAATACGGCTCGTATTGAAGCGTTGGAACTGGATAACTTGTTTGAGACGGCTTACGCAACAGCGATCGCTGCAATTGAGCGTAAAGAATCTCGCGGTGCTCACGCCCGTAACGATTATACCGAACGTGACGATGTGAATTGGTTATGCCACTCATTGTATTTCCCAGAAACTAAGACTATTGGTAAACGGGCTGTGAACTTTTCACCTAAGACTGTGCCTCCGTTCGAACCGAAAATCCGTGTTTATTAATTAGGGAATGAATCATGTTAGTTAGTATTTATCGCTACAATCCTGAAAAAGATGAAGCGCCTTACATGCAGGATTATCAGATCGACATGCCTACGGGCCGAGATCTTATGGTTTTGGACGTTCTGGCCTTGGTTAAGGAACAGGATTCTTCTGTTTCTTACCGTCGTTCATGCCGTGAAGGTGTGTGTGGCAGTGATGGTATGAACATCAATGGCAAAAACGGTTTGGCGTGTGTTATGCCAGTCTCTGAAGCAACTAAGGGAAAGAACGACAAGTTAATCTTGCGTCCTCTACCTGGTATGCCAGTGATTCGTGATCTTGTTATCGATATGGGTCTTTTCTACAAACAGTATGAAAACATCAAGCCATATCTAAATAACGATACGCCAGCGCCAGCGATTGAACGTTTGCAGTCGCCTGAAGAACGTGCCAAGTTGGATGGTTTATACGAGTGTATTTTATGTGCTTGTTGTTCAACTGCATGTCCTTCATTCTGGTGGAATCCTGAGAAATTCGTTGGGCCAGCGGGCTTATTGCAAGCTTATCGCTTCCTAGCGGACAGTCGAGATACCTCTACAGAGGAACGATTGGCGAATTTGGACGATCCATTTTCCGTTTTCCGTTGCCGTGGCATCATGAACTGTGTCAATGTATGCCCGAAAGGTTTAAACCCTACGCGAGCAATCGGACACATTCGTGGAATGTTGTTGCAACGCGGAGTTTAAAAAACGTTTTCGTTTTTTAAAATTTGAGTTGATCGTCTGCATCAGGGGTGAGTTGGACATACAATTCACCCCTGTTTAAAACTTTCAAAGATATTGCTTACAAGGCGATATCTTTTACTAAGCTGTATATTAAGAAGAGGGGACGGGTAACATCCGTTTCGTCATTAAGGCCAACGATCTTATCCGATCGGCCTGCTCCGGTGAGCCGGTATTGGTGTCTTGTGACGTAGTCCCTTTGAAATGTTCAAACAAGGTGGAGCTAAATGCACGAGCTGACAATGGAGCAACTATGGAGTACTTCCCAACTCGCCGGTGGGAACGTCGCTTACATAGAAGATCTCTTTGAAACCTATCTTCGTGATCCAAACGAAGTTCCGGAAGAATGGCGTCAATATTTTTATCAACTCCCTCGAGTTGCAGAAAATGTGACAACGGATATTCCGCACAAGCCGATTCGTGAACAGTTTCTATTACTTTCAAAAAATCAGAATCGGGCAAAACCTACTTCGCAATCGAGCGTAAGCAGCGAATTCGAACGTAAACAAGTTAAAGTCTTGCAGTTGATTAATGCCTTTCGTGGTCGTGGTCACCAGCATGCACAGCTTGATCCATTAGGTTTAATGGAACGTGAGCAAGTACCTGACTTAGATTTGGCTTTCCATGAGTTGTCTCAAGCTGATTTGGATACGACATTCCAAACTGGCTCATTATTTATTGGCCAAGACGAAGCAACACTTAATCAAATTGTAAATGCACTGCAGCAGACTTACTGTACAACGGTGGGTGCTGAATACATGCACATCGTTAATACGGCGGAACAGCGTTGGTTCCAGCAGCGTTTAGAAAGTGTGCGTTCGCATCCGAAGTTTGGCGAAGAAGTTAAAAAGCATTTATTGGAACGTTTAACCGCAGCAGAAGGTCTAGAGAAATATTTAGGCTCTCGCTATCCTGGTGTTAAGCGTTTTGGTCTTGAGGGGGCGGAAAGTTTAATTCCCTTGATGGACGAATTGATTCAACGCAGCGGTACTTATGGCGCCAAAGAAATTGTGATTGGTATGGCGCACCGTGGTCGTTTGAATATGTTGATCAATACCTTCGGTAAGAAAACCTCAGATTTGTTTGACGAATTTGAAGGTAAGGCGCATTACAATCATAGTGGTGACGTTAAATATCACCAAGGCTTCTCCTCGAATGTAATGACGCCAGGTGGCGAAGTTCACTTGGCATTAGCGTTTAACCCATCGCACTTGGAAATTGTTTCTCCAGTGGTCGAGGGTTCTGTGCGTGCGCGCCAAGATCGTCGTGATGATTTTGGTGGTGATGCCGTTATCCCTATTTTATTACACGGTGACGCAGCATTTGCAGGTCAGGGTGTGGTTATGGAAACTTTCCAGCTATCACAAACCCGCGCTTATAAAACCGGTGGTACGATTCACGTTGTCATCAATAACCAAGTTGGTTTTACGACTAACAAGCGTGAAGATGTACGTTCTACAGAATATTGTACTGACGTTGCCAAGATTGTTGAAGCACCTATTTTACACGTTAATGGTGATGATCCTGAAGCGGTATTGTTTGTTACTCAGCTAGCGGTTGATTATCGTAACGAATTCAAAAAAGACGTTGTGACTGATTTGGTTTGTTATCGTCGCCGTGGCCATAACGAAGCGGATGAGCCGTCAGGCACACAGCCTTTGATGTATCAAAAAATCAAAGAGCAAAAGACTACGCGTCAATTGTATGCGGAAACTTTGGCTAGTGCCGGTATTGTGACTGAAGAAATCTGTTCGCAAATGGAAGATGAATATCGCGATGCTTTAGACAGCGGTTTGCACGTAGTTAAAAGTTTGGTAAAAGAGCCAAACGAAGAACTGTTTGTCGATTGGTCGCCACACGTCGGTCATGAGTGGACTGCTCATGCAGATACTCAATATGATCTAAAAGAGCTGCAAGAACTTGCAATGAAAATGCAAGAAGTGCCTGAAGGTTTTGTTGTTCAGCGTCAGGTCAGTAAAATTCTAGATGACCGTCGTAAGATGGCTGCGGGTGCATTAGCCATTAACTGGGGTTTCGCAGAGACACTAGCGTATGGCACCTTGTTAGCAAAAGGACATCAGGTTCGTTTCACTGGCCAGGATGTGGGTCGTGGTACGTTCTCTCATCGTCATGCGGTTTTACATAATCAAAAAGACAGCACTACGTATTGTTCTTTGCAGCATATCTCTGAAGATCAACCGCGCTGCGATATTTATGATTCATTATTATCGGAAGAAGCGGTATTAGGTTTTGAATACGGCTACGCAACAACGAATCCAGGCGCTTTAGTTGTTTGGGAAGCTCAGTTTGGTGATTTCGCCAACGGTGCTCAAGTTGTATTCGATCAGTTTATATCCAGTGGTGAGCATAAGTGGAGTCGCTTATGTGGCTTAACGGTTCTTTTACCACACGGCTATGAAGGTCAAGGTCCTGAGCATTCGTCGGCTCGATTAGAACGTTATTTGCAGCTGTGTGCTGAACACAATATGCAAATTTGTGTGCCAACGACACCGGCACAAGTGTTCCACATGTTGCGTCGCCAGGTTATTCGCCCGTTGCGTAAGCCATTGATCGTATTTACGCCTAAGAGTTTATTACGTCATAAATTAGCGATCAGTACCTTGGAAGATTTAGCGGAAGGTAGCTTCCAGACAGTTATTCCTGAAGTTGATGAACTAGATCCAGCTAAGGTTGAGCGTGTGGTTTTGTGTTCAGGTAAAGTATATTACGACTTGCTAGCAGCACGTCGTGAGCGCGAACAAGAGAATGTTATCATCGTTCGCCTTGAGCAGCTTTATCCGTTCCCAGAAGAGCAATTACTGGAAGCATTAGCACCGTATAGCAATATTAAAGATATGGTTTGGTGCCAAGAAGAGCCTATGAATATGGGCGCTTGGTATAGCAGTCAACACCACATGCGTCGTGTATTGCACATACAAAACCCAGGTCTAGATTTAAATTATGCCGGTCGTGATGCAGCTGCTTCACCGGCTGCGGGTTATATGTCATTGCACATTGCGCAACAACAAAAACTAATTAATGAAGCGCTTACCTTAGGGTAAGCGAGCAACAGAATTTTAAGGAAAGAGAATGACCATCGAAATAAAAACGCCAACATTTCCAGAATCTGTAGCGGATGGCACGGTAGCAACTTGGTATAAAAAGCCTGGTGAGGCTATTAGCCGTGATGAGCTAATTGTTGATATTGAAACGGATAAAGTTGTGCTTGAAGTTGTTGCTTCTGCTGACGGTGTTTTAAAAGAAATACTTAAAGGCGAAGGCGAAATTGTATTAAGCGCTGAAGTTTTAGGCATATTTGAAGAAGGCGGTGTGGCTGCTGCACCTGCTGCTGCAACTGAAGTAAAAGTTGCAGCCGCAGAGTCAGTTGAAGACATTATTATGAGCCCCGCAGCGCGTAAAATAGCTGAAGAAAATGGCATTAGCGCAAGTGATATTGTTGCTACGGGTAAAGACGGACGGGTGACGAAAGAAGATATTCTTAATCACCTGAAAGCACCAAAAGCTGCTCCAGCGCCAGTGACCGCTCCTGCGAGTGCGCCAGCGCCTAAAGCAGCTACCAATGCGAATGCCGGTGCTATTAGTTTTGATGCGGGTGATCGTATTGAGAAGCGTGTGCCGATGACACGTTTACGCTCTACGATTGCAAAACGCTTGGTAAGTGCACAGCAAAATGCAGCGATGTTGACGACGTATAACGAAGTGAACATGAAGCCAATCATGGCGCTGCGTAAAAAGTATCAAGATCGTTTCGTTAAAGCTCACGGCGTTAAGCTTGGCTTTATGTCGTTTTTCGTGAAGGCGGCAACGGAAGCGTTGAAGAAATTCCCTGCGGTCAATGCCTCTATTGATGGCAGCGATATGATTTATCATGGTTATCAAGATATCGGTGTTGCAGTATCGACTCCGCGTGGCTTAGTTGTTCCTATTTTACGCGATACCGACTCTATGGGTTTAGCTGAAGTAGAAAGCACCATTGGTGATTTCGGTGCTCGTGCTCGTGATGGCAAGTTGGGCATTGACGAGATGCAAGGTGGTACTTTTACTATTTCAAATGGCGGAACCTTTGGTTCGTTATTATCAACGCCTATTTTAAACCCACCACAGACGGCCATCTTGGGTATGCATAAGATCCAAGATCGCCCAATGGCGGTTGATGGTGAAGTAGTCATTTTGCCAATGATGTATTTAGCGCTCTCTTATGACCACAGAATGATCGATGGTAAAGAAGCGGTTCTGTTCTTGGTAGCAATTAAAGATATGCTAGAAGATCCAGCACGTCTGTTATTGGATATTTAATAAGGAAGATACAGTGAGTAAGCAATTTGATGTTGTTGTAATCGGTGGTGGTCCTGGTGGGTATGTAGCAGCTATTCGTTGCGCACAACTAGGTCTATCAACGGCTTGTATCGACAAATGGGTAAATAAAGAAGGCAAAGGCGTCTTTGGTGGTACCTGTTTGAACGTAGGGTGTATCCCATCGAAAGCCTTGTTGGATAGTTCGCACAAATACGAAGAAGCTCATGAGAAGTTTGCACTGCACGGTATTTCTACCGGTGAAGTGAAGATGGATGTGCCGGCTATGGTTCAACGCAAGGATCAGATTGTTAAAAATCTGACCATGGGCGTTGCTACTTTATTTAAGGCCAATGGCGTTACAGCTTTTGAAGGTACGGGTAAATTATTAGCCGGTCGTAAAGTTGAATTCACTAATCACGCGGGTATTAGCGAAATTATTGAAGCGAAAAATGTGATTATCGCAACCGGTTCAGTACCAGTTGAGATTCCACCAACACCGCTTACTGATACTATTATTGTTGATTCTACCGGTGCTTTAGAATTTACCGAAGTGCCTAAGCGTTTAGGTGTTATCGGCGCGGGTGTTATCGGTCTTGAGCTAGGCAGTGTTTGGAGTCGTTTAGGTTCCGAAGTTGTGGTGCTTGAAGCACAAGATTCTTTCTTGCATATGGTTGATCAAAGCGTTGCTAAAGAAGCTAAGAAGCTTTTGACTAAGCAAGGTTTGGATATTCGCATTGGTGCTCGTGTAACGGGTTCTGAAGTGAATGGCGATGAAGTGACTGTGACTTATCAGGATTCTGATGGCGAACAGAAGATCACTTTTGATAAGTTAATTGTTGCGGTTGGCCGTCGTCCTTTTACTGAAGGTCTTTTGGCGGGTGACAGTGGCGTAAACATGGATGAACGTGGTTTTGTCTTTGTTAACGAACAGTGCGCGACGGATGCTCCAGGAATTTGGGCGATTGGTGATGTTGTGCGTGGGCCTATGCTAGCGCATAAAGCTTCGGAAGAAGGTGTTATGGTTGCCGAGCGTATCGCTGGCCATAAAGCTCAGCTTAACTACGATGTTGTCCCTTCGGTTATCTATACTAGTCCTGAAATTGCAAGTGTAGGTCAAACCGAAGAACAGCTGAAAGCGGATGGCGAAACTTACAATGTTGGTATGTTCCCATTTGCGGCTAACGGCCGTGCAATGGCATCTACTGATACTGAAGGCTTTGTGAAAATCATTGCCGATGCAGAAACTGATCGCATTTTAGGCGCACATATTATCGGCCCAAATGCCGGTGATTTATGTCAGCAAATTGTGATTGCGATGGAGTTTGGTTCGAGTGCAGAAGATATTGGTATGATGGTCTTTGCCCATCCGACAATCTCTGAAGCGGTGCATGAAGCGGCATTAGCGGTTAATAATGCAGCCATTCATAAAGCAAATCGCAAGCCGAAAAAGAAAAAGTAAACCTTAATATTTTTAGTATTTTAAGGTTGTAAATGGGGTGGGCCTAATAGGCGTGCCACATTCTAAAAAGCTGTAAAATAGAGTTTTATTTTCTGACCTGAGTCATCAGTTAGTTAATTAAGCTTTGTTTTACGGCTTTTTTTGTCTAAGGCATTTGGAATTCTAAGAACGACAGTCTATTATCACGAAAGGTTATAAGAAAACTTGGCAGCTAGTTCGGAATCAGCGCAGTAGTAGAAAGTGCAAAGGCGCACATTTAAGGTCATCATACTTTCACATGATTGACTTTATTCTTGGCTAGTTGAATGATCAACCTTAGCAATCTGACGGGATAAATTGAATGAACCTACACGAGTACCAGGGTAAGCAACTATTCGCTCAATATGGCTTGCCTGTATCAAAAGGTATTGCCGCGCAGACGGTAGAAGAAGCAGTCGCTGCCGCGGATCAAATAGAAGGTGATAAATGGGTAGTAAAAGCCCAGGTTCATGCAGGAGGACGAGGTAAGGCCGGTGGTGTTAAGCTCGTTACTTCAAAAGAAGAAATAAAAGAATTTGCCCAGCATTGGTTAGGTAAAAACCTAGTTACCTATCAAACAGATGCCGCCGGTCAGCCGGTTAGTCGAATTCTGGTTGAAACGTGTACGGATATCGCTCGAGAGCTTTATTTAGGAGCCGTTGTCGACCGTGCTAGTCGTCGAGTTGTTTTCATGGCATCTACCGAAGGCGGTGTTGAAATTGAAACCGTCGCTCACGAAACTCCAGAAAAAATTCTAAAAGCAGAAATTGATCCTTTGGTTGGTGCACAACCCTATCAAGCCCGTGATCTTGCGTTCAAGCTAGGTCTTGAAGGTAAGCAGATCAATCAGTTTGTAAAAATATTTTTAGGCTTAGCAAAATTATTTGTCGATAAAGATTTAGCCTTATTAGAAATTAATCCCTTAGTAATCACCAGCGAAGGTGATTTACATTGTTTGGATGCCAAGATAAGTATCGATAGCAACGCCGTTTATCGTCATAAAGATTTACAAGAAATGCACGACCCATCGCAAGAAGATGAGCGTGAAGCGCATGCGGCGAAGTGGGAATTAAACTACGTCGCCTTAGATGGCAATATCGGTTGTATGGTTAATGGTGCAGGCTTGGCCATGGGTACCATGGATATCGTTCAGCTGCACGGTGGCAAGCCTGCTAACTTCCTAGACGTTGGTGGCGGCGCGACCAAAGAACGTGTAATTGAAGCCTTTAAAATCATTCTATCGGATGAGAAAGTTGACGCAGTTTTGATTAATATTTTTGGTGGCATTGTACGTTGCGACTTAATTGCCGAAGGTGTCATTGGTGCAATTGAAGAGGTGGGAGTGAAAATTCCTGTCATCGTACGTCTAGAAGGCAATAATGCAGAGCTGGGTATAAAAGTATTGGCCGATAGCGGTTTAAATATCATTGCCGCGACAAGTTTAACCGATGCTGCGGAACAGTCAGTAAAAGCAGCTGCCAATAAGGGGGCAAAATAATGAGCATTTTAATCGATAAGAATACTAAAGTTATTTGCCAAGGTTTTACTGGGGCGCAGGGTACTTTTCACTCCGAACAAGCGATTGAATACGGCACTAAAATGGTGGGTGGTGTTACACCAGGCAAAGGTGGTCAAACGCATTTAGGTTTACCGGTATTTAATACGGTGGCGGAAGCGGTTAAAGAAACCGGTGCTGAAGCGTCAGTGATTTATGTACCCGCTCCATTTTGCAAAGATTCAATCTTGGAAGCGGCTAATAGTGGGATTCAGTTAATTGTTTGTATTACTGAAGGTATTCCTACTCTCGACATGCTTGAAGCAAAAGTTAAGTGTGATGAGTTGGGCGTACGCCTAATCGGACCAAACTGTCCAGGTGTTATTACTCCTGGTGAATGTAAAATTGGTATTATGCCAGGTCATATTCACTTGCCGGGCAAGGTCGGTGTTGTATCGCGCTCAGGTACATTGACCTATGAAGCCGTAAAACAGACCACTGATTATGGTTTTGGCCAGTCGACGTGTGTCGGTATTGGTGGCGATCCGATTCCCGGTTCTAGCTTCATCGATATTTTACGTTTGTTTCAAGATGATCCTAAAACGGAAGCCATCGTGATGATTGGTGAGATTGGTGGCAGTGCGGAAGAAGAAGCCGCTGCTTTCATTAAAGAGCATGTTACTAAGCCTGTTGTTTCTTACATTGCAGGGGTGACCGCTCCTGCAGGTAAGCGCATGGGGCATGCTGGAGCCATTATCGCCGGTGGTAAAGGAACAGCAGACGAGAAATTTGCGGCCCTTGAAGATGCAGGGGTAGAAACAGTTCGCAGTCTTGCGGATATTGGTAAAGCCCTGCAGAAGATTACTGGCTGGTCGTAAAGACAAACCATAATAATTTTTTGATCTTCAACAAAAAGGACGCTTCTAGCGTCCTTTTTTGTACCTATAATTTACCGATTCGGATAAGCATCGTACATATCCTATCATTAAACAAAGGTTCTGGTTTTATCCTAAACTAGAATAAGGTATAACCTCGCAGCAAGAATAAGTATTAACATAAGCATTAATTAGCACGAATTATAAAGAGTGATGTGAATTTCTATGAATATAACCGCTCAGCAAAAGGCAGAACGTTTTGTATCCGTTCTACGTCATTGCCAGTTATTAGGATTAAAAGTTCTTCAGGCTGATGAAACCCGTTTACAAATGCGTTTGCCGTACAGTAAAGACATTATCGGCAACCCCATGATGGGCATTATCCATGGTGGTGCATTAACGACCTTAATGGATACAGCATGTGGCACGGCTTGTTTTGTTGCGGTCGAAGGCATGGAGTTATGTCCGACACTGGATCTGCGAGTAGATTATATGAAAGCATCAGAGCCAGGTTTAGATCTAGTCGCTTATGCTTCGGTAACACGTATTACGAATAACGTGATATTCACTGAATGTCAGGTAAAGCAAGAAGCTGATAACACCTTAGTTGCTAAGTGTAATGCCACCTTTATGCGTATTGGTGCGGAAATGACACCGCCTGATTTCAGGAACGTCATTGAATCGGGCGATGCCAGTATTTACATGGGAATAGAGCCCCTAGTAAAGGTAAATGGAAAGGCCAGTATGAATACCGGAGGAGAGTCTTAATGAGCTTTCAAGATACTATCCATCAGGCCCAAAGCAGCGGTGATTTTCAGCCTCTTGTTGATAGCATCCCTTACGCGGGTTATATCGGCTTTGAATTCCAACGTTTTGGCGATAACGTGATTTTCAAATTACCTCGAAACATCGATAATATTGGTAACCCTATTCTACCGGCCATTCATGGCGGTGTGATTGGTGGCTTTATGGAGCTAGCGGGTGCCATTAATCTGCTGATGTTCATGGATACGCCATTAATGCCTAAGATCGTTGATTTCTCTTTAGATTATTTACGAGCAGGGCGCGACCAAGATACTTTTGCTGAATGCCAAGTTTGGCGACAGGGCAGTCGAGTCGCGAACGTTGCCATCACAGCTTGGCAAAACGACCGTGCAAACCCTATTGCAACGGCGCGTGCTCACTTTCTATTGGCTAAAAAGTAGCCAGAGATCAACTGCGTGGTTTTAATCTAATTAAAGCCACTAGTAGAACTTTTAACGTTAACTCTTCCTTCTCACCTCTTTTTGCACTCTTTCCGCACTCTTTTCACCCTCTTTTCGTAGCAGCGTCCTTGAAATTCAACCGTCTGTCCTCATTTCTGATACAAGGCTAGATTAGTCGCTAACTATTTAAGACACTTTTGACTATTTACCAATGATTAGCTGAGAATGATTCTCTAAGAATGGTTCTCTAAGAATGATTGTTCAAGAGTGAATATCCAGAACTAAGGAAATAAAATGACTGCAACGCAAAAAGAAACAATGGGCTTTAAAACTGAAGTAAAACAATTACTTCATTTAATGATCAACTCCCTGTATTCCAATAAAGAAATTTTCTTACGCGAGCTAGTCTCAAACGCATCGGATGCTTGCGATAAGTTACGTTTCGAAGCCATCTCTAATAATGATTTGTATGAAGGCAATGGCGAACTAGCCGTTCATATTGATTTTGATAAAGAAAAAAATACCATAACGATTGAAGATAACGGCATTGGCATGAGCCGCGATGATGTTGTTAATCACTTGGGCACCATTGCAAAATCAGGTACTTCTGAGTTTTTAGGCAAGCTAAGCGGTGATGACAAGAAAGATTCACAGTTAATCGGCCAATTCGGTGTTGGTTTCTACGCTTCTTTCATCGTTGCCAAAGATGTCGTCGTTGAAACACGTCGTGCTGGCTTAGCTGCGGATGAAGCAGTACGTTGGCAGTCTCAGGGCGAAGGTGAGTTTAGCCTTGAAGATATTGAGAAAGCAGAGCGTGGTACTCGCGTCATTTTGCATCTTAAAGATGACGAAAGTGAATTCGCAGATAGCATGCGCCTACGCAACTTGATTAAGAAATACTCAGATCATATTGCGATCCCAATTTTCTTGCCTCAGGAAGTCTCTAGTGAAGATGCTGATGGCGACAAAAAGCAGATTCCAGAAGCGGTTAATGATGCACAAGCATTATGGACTAAGCCGAAGACTGATATCTCTGATGAAGATTATAAAGAATTTTATAAGCATGTATCTCATGATTGGCAAGAGCCACTATCATGGTCGCATAACAAAGTAGAAGGAAAGTTGGATTATACCAGCTTATTGTTTATTCCTTCGCAAGCACCGATGGATCTTTGGAATCGTGACGCCGCTCGTGGTTTGAAGTTGTATACCCAGCGTGTTTATATCATGGACGAAGCAGAACAGTTCTTACCTCTGTATCTACGTTTTGTTAAAGGTATTTTGGACTCCAACGACCTTTCTTTGAACGTATCTCGTGAAATTCTTCAGCAAGATAAAAATGTTGATTCTATTCGTTCAGCTCTAACGAAGCGTGTATTAGACATGCTGACTAAGATGGCGAAGAAAGATGAAGAAAAATACGCGAAATTCTGGAAGCAGTTTGGTGAAGTATTAAAAGAAGGCCCAGCAGAAGATTTTGCTAATAAAGAAAAAATTGCCAAACTTTTCCGCTTTGCCAGCACCCAAGGTGACGCTGCGAATGAATCAGTTTCTTTAACTGATTATGTTTCACGCATGAAAGAAGATCAGAAAAAGATCTATTATATTACCGGTGAGCATTTTGACGCTGTATTTAACAGCCCTCATCTTGAGTTCTTTAAGAAAAACAATATCGAAGTCTTATTATTAACTCAGCGCGTTGATGAGTGGATGATTAGTCACCTGGCTAACTTTGATGATAAGTCTTTCCAAGATATCACCAAGGGCGAACTAGACCTTGATGAGCTAACCGGTGAAGAAGAAAAAGCCGCAGCGGAAACCTTGGCAGAAGACAATAAGAGTCTGGTTGAGCGCATCGCGGCTGCTCTTGAAGGCGAAGTAAGCAAGGTTCGCATCACTGCTCGTTTAACGGACTCGCCAGCGTGCTTGGTAGTTGGTCAAAACGATATGAATGATAATCTACGTCAAATGCTTGCCGCAGCCGGTCAGGAAATTCCTGCAGCTGAATCAACACTTGAAGTAAATCCAAATCACCCATTGATCGAAACAATGGATAAAGAGCAAGACGAGAGTCGCTTTAGCGATTTGGCTCATGTTATTTATGGTCAAGCTCAGTTGGCTCAAGGTAGTCCGCTACAAAAGCCTGCTGAATACGTGGCTAAATTAAATAAGCTACTTCTTGATTTGATGAAATAAAGAAGTTTAGCGCTTAACTTTAGTGCGAATATGGAAAGCAGTGCTCAAAGCACTGCTTTTTTTTGCCATTTTTTTAAGAAATAACAAAGCATCTGCTATCATGCTAAAAAAATCGTAGAGAAAAATATGAAAATCTTAAAGTTAGTATGTTCTGGTCTATTTTTGGCCTCGAGTATGAGTGCGGTTGCAGGCGGTTCTTTGGATATCAGTTTGGCAAGTGACGCTGCACGTTTTGAATATGACGCCGCTAAAGTCGGCTCTGGGCTGCATGTTAGCGCCAGCATCCAGCATCATGAAAAGAATGGTGATCTGGCGGCGCTGGGTCTACACGTAGTTAATATGCGTGAACCGAATAGCCCATTATATTTGGGTATCGGGGGTAAGTTCTTTGGTTATGTCTCCGGTGATTATGATGGTACTGCATTGGGCTTGGGTGGTTTTTTTCGCTACAACATTCCTAAAACTAAGGGTTTGAGCCTTGCAGGATATGGCTATTACGCTCCGAGTGTAGTTTCTTTTGGTGATACGCAAAACTTAATTGATAGTGATATTCGCGTTCAATATGCCTTACTGCCGACGGCTCGTGTCTATATGGGTTATCGTTTAAGCCAGGTAGAAATTGAACAAACAAAGAAAAATAACAAGCTTGAGCAGGGTATTCACTTTGGTCTAAAGGTAGATTTTTAATGGCCCAGTGGCTAAGTCACAGCAATCAAAAGCTCTATCAAGCAAGGCTATTGCTTGAAGCTTTTGAAAGCGCTGAGCAAGAGAGCGCAGCTGCCATGCTCAGTGCTTTGCAAGAGTCTGTATTATTTCAATTAGTTTTGGCTTATCAGTCGTACTTACACGAACTAGCAGAAATTGCTCAGTACCGTGAAGAGTTTTTCTCGTTGTCGCAGTTGCTTGAAAAGGTATCGGTAGCAACGGGTGAAATGACTGAATTAAAGCAGCTAGAGTCAGATAATTTTAGCTGGTTGAGCAAATTACAGTTCGCTTTTCAGCAGTGCAGTGAGAAAGACATCCTTGCAAGCGCGAAACCGCAGATAAATCCGCAGATGATTAGTTTGCAGGATACAACGAGTCATACTCTACCATTGCGCGATTGGTATCAGGCTTTAACCGCTATTATCGAATTACAGCGTAATAATCGCCAAGAAAGTTAGTTTTGAGCGGGCTTTCTATCGGCTAAAAGTGGTAGAATTCCAAAATCGTATTGTGAGTTAAGTGGGAATAGAGATGGCTGATTTTTTCGAAATTGTAGAATTATCAAATGGTGATATTGGCCTACGTAAAGCAGATGATACGTCAGACGATATGATTGTTAGAATTCAGTTTTCAGCAGAAGCAAAAGAAAATTTAAAGAATAATCATATTGAAGTTGCTCATGCGATGATTGAAGCCGGAGTCAATAAAGTCAGTGAGCTTTCGGGCTTGGATCTGGAGCAAGAAAGTATTGTAACGCAGCCTGAAATCCCTGGCATTATTCATTAGAAATAGCTCATTAGCGGCGGCGAATAAGCAGTCCATAGCTATTGCCTTGTTCAGCAGCCTCGTCCAGTTGCGCAAGTTCTGAGTCAGTAATTTTACCCGGCCATTCTATAATAATATGACCTGTTCCGGCGGCTAATGCTTTACAGCATACCTGTAAAAAGCAGTGCTGTTCTGTCTTGATATGGAGTACTTGGGCGGCATCTATGCCGAGTGCCAAAACCCAGCTGCGATTAATGCTAGGCTCTTCGCCAATACACATCAACCAGCGTTTATCTAAAGACATTTGAGCCAAGATGGGTAATAAATAAACAGGCTGCAAGGCACTGTCTGTTGCTAAAATGATTTCACTAATACCAGACTGCGGTTGTTTGTTCGTAGTCAAACCGCTGCTCAAAGCTAATCCAGGATTCTGAATTCCAAGTTGTAATTGACGCATACTGAACTCCTTGTATTAATGAAATCTTTTTCTTAACGGTTGGTTTTCTTCTTAATGTCGGCGGATGACACCAACATAGAGACCTTCAATGGAAAAATTGGTTTCTTTCAGATTTACTTCAATCGGCTCAAAATCGTCATTTTCTGGGTGAAGAGTCACCTTGTTGCGATTTTTTTGGTAACGCTTAATCGTCACGTCATCTTCAACCCGAGCCACAATGATTTGTCCGTTGCGGGCGGTTTCAGTTTTATGTACAGCGATTAAATCACCATCCATAATGCCAATATTGATCATACTTTCACCATGAACTTCTAGTAAATAATCGGCTTCAGGTTTAAACCAAGTAGCCGGAATTTCACAGTGATCTTCTATGTGCTCTTGAGCCAAAATAGGCTCCCCAGCAGCAACGCGGCCGATAATGGGTAAGCCTAATTTCTGTTCCTCAACCACACGAATGCCTCGTGAAGCGCCCGGTATCATTTCAATGGCACCTTTTCGAGCTAGAGCTTTTAAATGTTCTTCTGCTGCGTTAGGGGAGCGAAAACCAAGTTGCTCGGCAATTTCTGCACGAGTAGGGGGAAAGCCTGATGTCACAATGGCTCTTTTAATTAAATCAAGAACCTCTTGCTGTCTAGCGGTAAGCTTAATCATAACGGATTCCCGTATTTGTGGAGCGTGTGTTAAGTGTTTTAAATAGTGTTTATTTATACAGTGGGTGTAAATATATACAGTGTTTCTGTCGCTGTAAAGTGGTTACTGCTAATAATCTATAAAAACTATCTGCTCAATCAGCTTTACAATTGCTTGCACTGATAGCGTTTAAAACGTATGTTTGAATTTTACTTAGTTAGAATTTGGAATGATATGTCACAGAAAGATACCGCTCAGCGTATATTAGATGCAGCGGAAGCATTATTTTCTGAAAAAGGATTTTCCGAGACATCAATGCGTAATATCACTACCAAAGCCGGAGTTAACCTTGCGGCGGTGAATTACCACTTCGGATCTAAGAAATCACTTATTCAAGCGGTTTTTGCTCGCTACCTTACGCCTTTTAGTGTGCAATTCGCCGATCAGTTAGATGTCATCGAGCAGCAGCAAAATACCCCAGAGCAGTTATTGAAACTGTTGGTAATTACCTTGTCTAAATCAGGTTTAGAAAACCCAGAAAAATTTGGCGTATTTATGCGCTTGCTGGGTCTAGCTTATAGTCAGGGGCAAGGGCATTTAAGAAAATTTCTAACCACCGAGTATGGAGAGGTGTTTACGCGTTATATGAAAGAAGTTAATCGTATAACGCCGAATTTAACTCCGATGGAACGTTTTTGGCGCATTCACTTTATGTTAGGTGCCGCAGTATTTACTATGTCGAGCGTCGACTCTTTAATGGCAATGGCCGACCATGATCTCGATACACAAACTGATGTTAAAGACGTAATTGGTCAGCTAATGCCTTTCTTGGCCTCAGGCTTAATGGCTGCAGGTAAAAATGATAACGGATAAGCGTCATTCTGGTTTTATGCCAACCATCGAAATATCGATTCAAGATCAGTGTCTGCGATTGCTACTTGCTGGCGAAGTAAAAGAGTATTCAATTTCTACCGCCAAACTTGGTCTTGGGCAGAGTAAGGGCTCTAATCAAACACCACTGGGTTGGCATTCTATCCGCGCAAAAATTGGTGGTGGCGCAAGCCCCAATAGCGTCTTTGTCGGCCGTCGATTTACCGGTGAAATATACTCCACTGAATTAGCCCAGCAATTTCCGCAACGCGATTGGATTCTTTCAAGAATCCTCTGGCTTAGTGGCTGTGAAGTAGGTCAAAATCGTTTAGGCAATGTTGATAGTATGCAGCGCTATATCTACATTCACGGAACGCCAGATAGTGAACCCATGGGAATAGCAGAGTCTCATGGCTGCATTCGAATGCGCAATGCAGACGTGATTGAATTGTTTGATTTAACCCCTGCGGGCACTTCAATCTGGTTGCAAGAATCAACTTTCGCGAGGATACCATGTCAATCTGTGTAATGGCCGATGTGGTTGGCTTAGAGCTAACGCCAGAAGATGAGCAGTTTTTATTGCAGCCGGAAATTGCCGGGCTCATTTTGTTCGCGCGTAATTATAAAGATCCTTCTCAGCTAAAAGATTTATGTCGCAGTATTAAAGAATTACGCAGCGACTTAATTATTGCAGTTGATCAAGAGGGCGGCCGAGTACAGCGCTTTCGTGAAGGATTCTTGCTTTTGCCAGCAATGCGCAAGCTCGGTGATGCTTATGCAATTGATGCTGACAAGGCCAGCAAGCAAGCATTTTCATTAGGGTGGCTAATGGCTGCAGAATTAATTCATCATGGTATTGATATCAGCTTTGCGCCGGTACTGGATTTAGACTTTGGCCGTTCTAGTATTATCGGCAATCGTGCTTTTGCTGCAGAGCCTCAGCAAGTCTTAATACTTTCCCAAGCCTTTATTAAAGGTATGGCAGAGGCGGGCATGTCAGCAACCGCTAAGCATTTTCCGGGTCATGGTCATGTCACTGCAGATTCGCATCTAGAGCTGCCAACCGATTCACGCTCTTTTGAATTATTAGAAAACAACGACCTTATTCCTTTTAAGCAACTGATTGCTGATAACCAGTTAGCCGCGATTATGCCCGCGCATGTTATCTATACCGATATCGACGCTGAATTTACCGCAGGTTTTTCAAAGGTGTGGCTGAAAGATATATTGCGTGAAAATATGGGTTTCCAAGGCCTTATTTACAGCGATGACCTTTCCATGGAAGGCGCTGCTGCATCAGGCAGCCCAAGTGTGCGCGCGCAAAAAGCAAAAGATGCAGGTTGTAATGTACTGCTAATTTGTAATAAGCGTGAAGCGGCACAAGAAATTGTTGATACGGTGCGAGAAAAACAATGGCCCTTAATAAGCCTGCAAGGCATGCGCGCAAAATCTTCAATTGAAGCGGATCTTTATCAGAGTCCTGCATGGGAAAAACATTTAGCCATATGCGCTGATTTGTTTTCTTAAAATTAAATAACAACTAAGAGATGAGCCCTTGCAAACAATCGCAATAATCGGTGGTACCGGTTTAACAGAATTTGAAGAGTTAGAAGTTATTCAACGTCATAATCAGATATCCACTGACTTAGGCGCGCCGAGTTCTGACATCATTGAAGGTATGCTAAACGGCACCAAGTTATTGTTTTTGGCGCGTCACGGGCATCCCCACGCAGTGGCTCCGCACAAGATAAACTACCGGGCAAACTTACTGGCGTTGCAGCAACTAGGCGCAGAGAAAATTATCGCGGTAAACGCCGTTGGTGGTATTCACAGCAATGCCATTGCCGGTCACATATCGGTGCCGCATCAGATTATTGATTATACTCAAGGCCGTGAAAATACCTATTTTGATGGTGTATTCAAAGACCTGGATCACATCGATTTTAGTCATCCGTATGATGAAGAATTACGCCAGCAACTCATTCAAATTCTTGCCAAGCAAAACCTTGAACATAACTACAGCGATTTTGGTATTTATGGCGCGACTCAAGGACCGCGTTTAGAAAGTATTGCCGAAATTAATCGCTTAGAAAAAGACGGCTGTGACCTAGTAGGTATGACAGGGATGCCAGAAGCGGCTCTAGCCCGTGAATTAAATATCCCTTACGCCAGTCTTTGTTTGGTGGTTAATCCCGCAGCAGGGAAGTCTTCAGATTTAATCACGATGGATGATATCCGTTTGGTCGTTAGCTCAGGAATGAGTGAGATAAAAACGATCTTAAGAGCCTTCTGCGAACATACGGATTAAGATAAATGATGTAAAATTAATCATCCCTAAGTACATAGTGTGAATGCTATCACTTCAATAAATTCTTAAGTTGTTACTATCCCGTTTTTTAACGGCTCGCTTTCCGCGCAGCAGATAACAATAAAGAAATAGGGTTTATTAATGAAGTATCTAGTAGGGCTTTTGTTTATTCTAATGCTTACCGCCTGTGGTGATGCAGCAAAAGTTTCGGAAAACAGCAGCATAAATCCCAATCCAGAGAACGCAGCCCCTAATGCTGAAGTTCCAGCGGTATCAGATCTCATTATTTTTAGTACCAGCGCAAGCCAGATCGTTTTGCGTTGGGCAGATGCTAATAACGCCTCGGGTTACCTCATACGCCGGAATGGTGAACAAATTGCGACCGTCGCGAAAGGCTTGTATACCTTTACTGATAATGACGTTATAGCAAATCAAAGTTATCGTTATGAAGTAATTGCCTTTAATGAAAACGGCAGCGAGTCCAGTGCGATAGCGATAAACGCGATAACGATCGTCAATACCCCGCCTACGGTAGCAGCTCTCGATCAAGTCTTATTATTCGATACGGTAATGCTGGGAGAGCTTGTTGCTCAGGTCAATGCTTCTGATATTGATGCTCAACCCTTAAGCTACGTTATTAACAACGATTTATTTGAAATTGATAACGTAGGGACTCTGCGTGTAGCAAAGAGTTTAGTGAGTGTCTCTGGCAAAGTGATATTGCTGAATATAGAAGTCAGTGATGGTTACAGTATCACCACCGCGCAGATCAAATTGGGCATCATTCCTATTACTGCCAACGGTGATAATCAGGGGTTAACTCGCCAAGTCTATAAAGATGCGAGTATTGGCAGCGATATTAATACCTTAAAGCAGTTAGATGCGTATCCGGATAGTCCGACTGAAACAACAATTGAAACTGAATTTGTATCGCCTTCTGATATTGGCAGTAACTATGGCCAGGTCATGCAAGGCTATATTATTCCACCCGTAAGCGGTGACTATTATTTCTGGGTAGCGGCAGATGATCAGGCAGAGCTGTACCTTAGTAATAATGAAACAGAACAAGGGCTGGTGCAAATTGCCCAACTAACAAGCCATACCAGTGCGCAGGAGTGGGATCGTTACCCTGGGCAAAAATCCTCAGTGCAAAGCTTAAGTGGCGGAAAACTTTATTATATAAAAGCGATCATGACAGAAGGCGGCGGTGGTGATCATCTAGCCGTAGCTTGGCAGGGCCCAGGTATTACCCGAGCCGTTATCGGTAACGATTATTTACGCATTCCTCTTGATCTACAAAATCCATCCACAGTGACCCAATTAACGTGGTTAAAAATGGATCATGACCAAATATTACTCGAGTGGAATGGCGCTACCGATAATAGTGGCATCAGTCATTATGATATTTATGAAGACGGTAAGAAAATAGCGACAACGGTCAATGAATCAATTGAACTTAACGATTTAGTGAGTTCAAAACTTTATAATCTAATGGTTAAAACTGTTGATATCGCAGGTAATGAATCTGCCTTTAGTACGCAATTATCGGTGCAAATAGATGATTTTACCGCGCCATCAATGGTCAGCGGAATATCGCTAATTTCAACCGGGCCAAACCACATTCACTTTAATTGGACAGAGTCGGCAGACGAAAATAATACCCAAGTTTTATACCGAATTTTTCAAGATGGACAGCTAATCCATCAAGGTTATCAAACTGAACTGCAGATAAATAAACTGGCTGCGGGCACGGTATTTGTTTTCGAAATTGAAGCTATCGACATCGCCGGAAATAACAGCGGTAAATCTACAGCGCTAAGTTTCTCAACCAGCGATCATGTCGCGGGCACGCCCATCTTTGAATATCCATCTTTCGAATATGCAGTGGCTGCAAATACCGCGGCCAATAATGTATTTGCAAAGCTAACGTATCAAGCAGAAGCAACTCCCGTTTTGGTTATTGAGAGTGGCAATGCCGAAGGATACTTTGCCGTTAATAACAGTGGTGAGCTTTCTTTAATCAAGCAATTTCTAACCGATAGCAGCCAAACATTTAATCTGCAGATGAGTATATCCCTAGCCGGAAAATCGAGTTCTGTTGCGGTCATCGTAAAGGCGATCGAATCAAGTCGTTTTATCCAAACAGGTATTTATCAGCAAGTTTGGGCCGGTATTAGTGGTAATTCAATCGACCTGATTAATACTAAAAATACGCTATCGAGTCAGCAGATATTAGCCGAGGTTAAAACCCCAAATGCCATGGGTGATAATTACGGTCAGCGTTTATCCGGTTATTTGAAAGTGCCTACCTCTGGCTTATACACATTCTGGGTGGCTTCTGATGATCATAGTGAAGTGCGTATCAGCGCGGATATGACAACGAACAAAGCAGAAGCGGTTGCCAGAGTTAGTGGCTATACCAGTATTGATGCTTGGGGGGATAATAATCTACTTAAGCGCGATATCCCGTTGGCGGCAGGTCAGTATTATTATTTTGAAGTGCTGCATAAAGAAGGCAGTGGTGGTGACCATGTATCGGTTGCATGGCAAGGGCCGGGTATTGCTAAGCAGCTGCTATCTGCCAGCTATATTATTCCTGCAAGTAGTTTTGTTCCGGCGAAAGTTGAGTTGCAGACCGCCTACCAATCCAGTTTTGATACCTTAGGTAATGAAATTACGATTGAATACCTTGTCGCCGCGAGCGCCGCAGTTTTTCCGGTCACAATTTATTATGGTCTTGTAGATGCCGGTGATTCGTCACAAGGCTGGCAATATACAATGGAATTAGGCGAGCTATTAGCAGGTAATCAAATCATCACCTTGCCTAATATAGATCCAGGTAGCAGTTATTTTATTCGTTTTGAAAGTACTGGGCCTGCAGGTAATAGCTGGTCGCAAGTAATAAAGGTTGATACAGCGATTATTGATGATAGCAAGGTCGTGGGCGAGGCATTGCCGCAAACGTTATCGCTAATCGTCAATATTGATGATAAAGATCTTTTTCTGGAGCTAGAAAAACATTCGGTTAGATCACCTAACTTTCAGTTATTAACGTTTGATGTACGCCGTTTCCAACAATTCCAGACAATTTCACCGATGCCTGAAGTACGTACCTATCGGGGTTATATCAGTAATGATCCTTACCAAACAGTGACCGGGGTTGTAGATTCTGCAGGCACTATCTACCTTTCAGGTTGGGGCGGTGATCGTCGCCAGTGGGGGCGCAATATAGATATTAGCGCTAAGATAAACCCAGATGCTTTGGGAAATAGCGAAAGCACAACCACAGAATTAAAAATTGATTTTGAAACCCCGGCGATTGTTGATAACCGTTTATACCTACCGCAGTCGGGTATCAATTTTCATAATAATTTATCACGTGTTGCCTTCACCTTCAGAAACTCTCAGTTTGAAAAGCAAGCGGGAGGTAATATTCTTAACGGTATTGCGCAAATGGAAGGGCATATTAATGAACTGGATTATGTCTGGGCGCAAAAAACCGGCTTACGTTGGGATGTTGGCAATGCAGTGATTGAAGAGAATGGCGGCATTGAAGCAGCGACTCAGGCAAGACCTTCTGCAACCGATAGCACGACTTTTAGAATGACATTTCAAGACCCAATAAATGGCGGTTATTGCTGGGGTGGCGGTTATTGGTTGGGCTGTGTTGCGAACTATACAATGAACTGGGGCTTCACTCATGAAGTGGGTCATAACTTTGGTTTAGGTCATGGTGAGCAAACCGATAATAATGATCAGATTCAACAGCCATCAACTCACATGGGTAATATGCAAGCGAGAAAAACAACTGGGCGCTTGCAGCAAGGGACTAGGTTTAAGCCCGCCGAAGCCTTAACTAATCCTATGCTACCGGCCACCTTTAAAGACTATTTAACCGTATACCAAGATCAAGCCGGTACGGTTAGTCCATTAGCCAATGATTACGATGCCAATGGTGATGTGTTAAGCATCGATAGCTTTGAGGCAACTACATTAGAAGGCGGCAGTGTTAGTAATAACCAGGGTATTTTAACCTATACGCCGCCAGCGGGATTCGTTGGCGTAGATCAATTTAGCTACGTAGCGGTTGATACGGAAGGCTATAAAACTCGCGGTCCAGTGCAAATCCAAGTTTTGACAAACGGCTTAACTGCCCACTGGGATATGGACAGTCTGGTGACTCGCACGGTGAACGAAGAATCCGTTGAAATGATTGAAGACTTATCTGGGCAAGGCAATGATTTAACCGCCCCTAGCTTGGCCTCGATTACACCCGCAGCAACCCTTGCAGATGTGCAGGTGTTAGGGGCGAGCAACCAAGGATTATCAATTCAGTTAATGGCATCGGCGGTAAAAGCCAATGACGCTATCGGCCATAGCCTATTACCCCATAAATTAGACCCTGGGCATAACAGCTTTACTGCGGCAATGTGGTTTAAATATTCGACCATAGACGGTGATAAATTATTAATCGGTAAGTCTGCCAATGGCCCTAATAATATGCAATACGGTGGCTGGGAGATTCGTAGCGAAGGCACTAAGTTAGCAATGCAAGTCAGTTACCGTGACCGATTAATGCATGACTCTGAGGCGATAGCGGAGCAGGAAGATGCATTAATTGACGGTGCTTGGCATCATGTAGTGATGGTGATTGATCGTGAAAATAATGAATTACGCGGCTACTTAGATGGGCTTGCATTAACGACCCAAGGCATCCTTCCTGTAGGCGGTGGCCCAATAATGGCGGCAATGAACAGCTCCGGTTATGGGGGCGGTTCTCCGTTTAGAGTCGGTGGCCATAGTTCAGTTGTTTGTGTAGGAGAGGGTGATGCAAAGGTATGTACTGTTACCGAAGGGCAAGCCTTCGATACCGTTAAAGTATTCCATAAAGCATTAACCGAATTGGAAGTAACGGTATTGTATGCAGAGTAAACAGGTTTACCTGTTTTAAACTTCGCAGCATCCTTCTTCTTTAAAATCACATACCTGATTAGAGAAGCCTTCAATCAAGTGACAAATATGTTCACCGGTTGGGGTGCAATCAGGTTGTGTTTGCCAGCGCAGCATCGCATCTTGCATTTGCTGATAGGTTGCTTGCATAGCCGCAATTTTCGCTGCGGTTTCTTTTAATCGAGCTTCCATGATAACCCGAACCTGAGGGCAGGGGGATTCCCCATAACTCGCTTGATCGATAATGGTTTTAATATCTGCTAAAGAAAATCCTAACGACTTAGCCTGCAAGATAAAACGCAAGCGCTTAATGTCCTCGCTATGAAAACGTTTATAACCATTGTTTGGATCACGCTCAGGGTTGATTAAACCGCTACGCACATAATGGCGCACAGTATCAGCACTGATGCTCAACTGCTTGGCTAATTGAGAAACCGTTAAAGAGTTCATTGGTCGATTATTCCTTCTTATCGTTTATATTCAGCTTACAGCATAAAGCTGTGAGTAACACATGGGTCAAGGCGTTCGCCTATCACTTTTTATGGGTACTTATAACTTACTGAAATTTAACGATAATTTAGGTGATATTAGAATGGCGTTGTTAAGCGAACAGGCGCTGAAATAGATATCAAATTGACAAAAGCGAACGTTAAATATAGTGTTGACGGTATCATTAACAGGGATAGTCGTATGATTTCTAAGAAGATTTCACCACATTCGCCTTTCCCTGATATAAGGGGTTATGCGGCATCTGTTCGTATAGCACGCTGTTATGAAGCAAGGAAGATTCGATGATTCTCGAACATGCCGAAGATTTAGCTAGCTTCGTTGAAGAACTACAAGCTGAAACTGACCGAGGGTTACCGCTAGTTGGTGCAGCTTTGATAGATGATAAACTTCACAAGACATTGGAGTTTTTCTTCGTTGACGGTAAATCAACTAAAAAGTTATTAACTGAACCAAATGCCCCTTTAGGTACATTTTCTTCAAAAATTGAAGCGTGCTATTCATTAGGATTAATTGATAAATTCGAGTACCAAGAAATTGGACTAATTAGAAGAATTAGAAATGAATTTGCACATGCTAAGCATGGTTTATCTTTTGAAAGCGAGAAAATTAAAGGCCTTTGCACTAGCCTTCAATCACCTTTACCCGACGATACAGATAAGGCTAAGATTACTACGCGATTTCGTTTAGTAAATGCAATAGTTTGCATAGTTCTTCGTTTGTATTACAGGCCTGAATGGGTAGAAAAAGAAAAAAGAGAACCTAAAAGCTGGGTGCCTGACTCTCGTTGGTATAACACAAATGATAAAAAACCACCGAAAGGCGCTGGATTTATGGGGCTTGTTGCTGAGAAAGTTAATAAATAGCATCATAACAATACGCTGAAATGCGTTACGGCCAAAAAGACGGCCTCCACTGGACGTGCTAGACGCACGCCCTTTAGCTAAAGCGTTAAATATTTGAAAGATCATCTCATTGAAATTGGCTTTTATGAAGAAAAGGCAAATGGAAAGTTACATCCTTATTGGACGTGGATAGACACCGCTAATGATGTTGCGCCAATTGCTGTGGCTGAGGGTAAAGGTTTTGGTGGTGTTGGTTGTAATTTAACCTTAAGAGAAATAGTATCGCCAGCCTGGGTAAGCCATTTTGAGAAATGTGGTTGCAAGAATATTATCCAGATAGTTGAGGAATTATGCTCTTTGAACGAGCCACTCACTGGATTAAGAATAAAAGATGCATGGTTTTCTCAGTCAAAAAGCTCCTCAACTAATTGTGGTGATAAATCTTTAACGGTTGAGATATCCTGTAATCCTATAAATAAGCAACACCTCGATATAATTATTGATGAAAAGCTAGGCGGAGATAAATCCCGGGTTCTTGAGCTATTTCAAGATGAAGGCATTCTTACTGAGTTAAACTCGAATTCTAAATCTGGAGATTGGTTTCATTTTGAACCAAAAACTTATGATGGAATATATCTTATTAAAGTAGGTGGTGGGTTTGCTACCTACTACCAAGAAAGAGGCCGAACTCTGACAGATAAGTGGTTTAAGGAATTATTAGATGCAGCTACTTATTGTTTCAAAAATGAAGGTTATATTGATAAGTAAGTATTTAACAAAAGCATGTTGCATTAAGCACTGCGTGGTTTGGAGCGGTTTTCCGCTCGTACCTCGCTACAAACCGCCGCAAATGCTAGGCGTTAGGCACTTATATGTTTAAAACAATTAAACGAATAATTGAGATATTTAAGAATCCTCCTGACCCCAATTGGTATATTGAGAAACAGGGGAAACCAAGTAAGGAGCATCCACTTGGTGGCTTTTGGAAAAAAGATCTAAAGCATGATCACGGTCTTGCTATTGGTAAAGCTCCAGAAGGTTTATATTTTATTTCCTTTTGTGGTCCAGGTGGATGTTTTGAGAAAGGAAGTTATCGTCCTAATAGTGCTATTGTGGGTGATTCTGATTATCGAATCCTAGACAAGAACACAATAGAAGTTAAAGGCAAAAAAGGATTCGATAAATACACAAGAGCAAAGGCGCGAAAAAATGCCTGACAAAAAGTTGGTGGTTCAGCCCCTTCGGGGCTTGGACGCTTTCAGCGCCCCACAACAAAAACGTTATGCACCACTTAGGGTATTTAATGTTATATAAAGTAAAATGGAAAGATCTATGGAGGTCACTGGGCAAGTTTATGTCAGTTGCAAGCATTGTGACTCTAGTTCTATGTTTATTCCTGAAGTTCCTTATGGCTGGCTTTAGTTACGATTCTCTATTTAAAAATTTTTCGCCAGAAGATTATCTATGGTTGTTTTTTGGAATATGGATATTTTGCTATTTATGCGCAGGATTAATAGCCGTTTTATTTAAACAGGCTTCAATCACGATCACTAAAGAGAAAGTGTTTGGTAGAAATGCTAAATGGAAAAAAGTTGAAATTCCATTGAACGCCATTAATGAATTAAATCCTTTTAGTAATACTGGAATTAGAGCTATTGTAATTGATGGAGGGAGTTATGGTGAGATCTATATTTATGAAGATACTGATAAGATGGATGAGCTACTTCACATTCTTGAAAAGCATCTACCAAAATGTTAAAGATATATGAAATGTGTTACGGCCAAAAAGACGGCCTTCACTGGACGTGCTAGACGCACGCCCTTTAGCTAAAAGCGTTATGGCGTATCGAGGTTTTGTTGAAGTTAGATAATAAATTGGTAGCTGGATTTTCAGGGCTACTTGTCTCAATGGGGATCGTTCTTTCAATTGGTGCCGTCGATATTTTTAACTATCTATTTATTCCTATTGTAGGGATATCAATGATTTCAGTATTTTCTGGGTCATTAATTAAATCTAAAAATAAACTGTTGTCGGTAGTTGTGGGCGGGGCTTCGGCTGCGATAGTTTGTACATTTATTATACTTGCTGCTGTTTCAAATATATGAACTTATCAAAATCCATAACAATACGCTTAAATGCGCTACGGCCAAAAAGACGGCCTCCACTGGACGTGCTAGACGAACGCCCTTTATGCAAATCGTTAAAAGGAATTACAAATGAGATCTAGTCATTACCTAGCTATTGCTGTTCGCATATTTGCTTTAATGTTGTTCATATATGGATTAAGACAGATGTTTCCAGTTTTAGAGCTATTTCTATTGGGAACAGTTAATGGAATGGAAGTTTCTCCTTTTTTTGTAATAGTGACATCAATAATACCAATTTTATTCTCTATAGTATTATGGCTCTTTCCTTTATCTATCTCGGCTTCAATATTAAAGCCAGAAATGGATCTCGACGTTGTACCATTAAGTCAGGGAGATTGGTTAGTAGTTTTATTAATCGGTTTAGGCTTATACACACTATATCTTGCGATATCTGATTCTATATTTTGGCTTTACCTTTTACATATTAGTTCGCTAAGTAATTCCAGCTTAGAAATGAGAGTAGAAGATAAAGCAAATTTAGTGATTTCGCTATTGGAAGTAACAGTATCGATATTCCTTATTTTAAAAGCAAAGACTATGGCTACTTTTATCCTAAAAACCACCAAGTGAAATATTTTAACAAGGCATTCGTGATCGTGCCTACGGCACTGGGTCGCTTTCAGCGCCCCACAACAAAAGCGTAAACATCTTCAATTATCAAGTATCGTATGAATCAAGAGTATAAATCAGGATTAGGTTTAATGAAGATGCTAACTGGTCACCAGTTTAGATGTGTGATTTTCATGCGTTTGCCCTGGGCTTATGATGCTTTAGGTAACACATCTTCGCCTGCCTCGTGGTATTTATCGGTTGATAATAATCCAACACTCTAATTATTATCAACCGATAATGCCTCTTTAATTTGATCGCTATTAAAGCCTTTTCGCGATAGGTAGGCATAGGCTTTTGATTTGTCTTTATAGCTTGATAGATCAAAGCTTTTTTTAGCGAATTGATCAAGGCAGCTTTGGTAAAAATCAATATCTTCCGCTCGCTCTAGCTCATAAATAGTTTGCTCAAATTCGCTGACATCTATTAAACGCTGTTTTAAATCATTAAGGATGAATGACTGTCCTTTTCCTTTGCGATACAGTTTCATAATTTCAGCAGAAAGATCGGCTTTATCCGCTTTGATCACCATTTTACTGCGCAGGGATTCTTGCTCAGGATGCGCCAATAAAGCTTGATCGATTTGTTCGCGAGAAAATCCTTGGGTCATCATTTGACTGTAGACTTTTTCTTTGTCTATTCCTTCAAAAGTAATGTAGCGTGACTGTAATCGCGCAGCCGCCATGTCATCAAAATCAATGGCCTGTTGCTCAACAATTTCCTCTATGGCTCGGTCAATATCGCTGGTTGATACGCCGCGCTGTTTTAGTTTTTTGGTGATGGCAATTTTACCCATTTCATTATGAAAAGCGGATTCACAATAACGCTTGCAAAATTCAAAATCGCTTTTTAGATATTGATGTTCAATTAGATGGGCAAGCACCTTTTCTATCCACTCGTTATTTTCTGTTTTACGCTCCAGCTTGCTACGAATTTCCGCGATCAAAAAATCTTTCTGACCAAGGTGCCAATAAGCACTATTAAAAACGTTATCAATACTTTTGGCTTGTCTGAGTGGCTTTTGCATGAGATCACTTATTTATTTTTAATCAAAAATTTGAAATTGGAATGTTTGCTTAAACATTGGCTGGTTTTCTGTGTTTATAAGTACAGAATCAAAAAAGTGATGCATAACCTCCGCAAGATTCTATATAACGAGAGTCTACATAATTATTTAATAGCTGTGAAGATGCCAGAATACGTTGTCACGCCGGCTGCGTCGGTTAACAAATCAGTTGCATCACTTGCATCACTTGCATCACTTGCATCAGTTGAATCGCTGCCACCACAAGCCGTTAATAAAAAAGCCAGCGGGACTAAATACATTTTTAAATAGCGTCTCTCCTTGGATATAGTGGCTTAATAAGCCTGGACAGTTCACGAGGGCAGTGATTCTACTGCGGCTTTGAAGAATATATCGTGCAGGATGAGAGATACACCTGATCGTGCTCTAGGCGTAGCTTGGCTGTATTTATCACCAAAATATGTATACTGATATTTTTTCACCATAATCGGATTTACGATGAGTAAAGAAGTTTCTGAATATGACACAAATCGATCGGAAGAGATGATCAACTTCGGCATCGGTCGTCCATCGTCGAATCTTTTGCCACTTGATTTATTACAGCAGGCGAGCGAGGCATTTTTTCGAAGTGCTGAGCCGCAAGATATTTCCTATGGTAGGAGAGAGGGAGATGAGCGCTTTACTGAATCATTGGCGGCTTTCCTAGAGGAGAATTATGGTCAACGAATTCAGCCTGACTCGCTCTTTCTCTCGGGGGGAATTTCACAAGCGCTTGATTTCATTTGCACACAGTTGTCGCGACCCGGGGACAATATTATTGTGGAAGAACCGTGTTATTTTTTGGCTTATCAAATATTCAAGGATCATGGGCTGAATATTATTTCTGTGCCGATGGATCAAGATGGTATGGATGTTGATGCTCTTGAAGCTATCTTGTCTAGGGTTAAGCCGACCTTGGTTTACACGATTCCTAGTTACCAGAATCCAACTGGACGTAGTATGAGTGCCGAGCGGCGCAAACGATTGATTGCCTTAAGTCAGGCGCATGGTTTTTTGATTGTGGCAGATGAGGTCTATCAATTACTGTCCTATCATGGGACACCACCGCCAGCCTTTGGCACGATGCTGGATAGTGATACTGTCTTGTCTGTCGGTTCGTTCTCGAAAATACTGGCCCCAGGGCTGCGACTGGGTTGGATACAGACTAGCAATAAATTGGTGCGACAATTGAGTAAGGCCGGCTTGGTGAACAGTGGCGGCAGTATTAATCAGTTCACGTCTATGATTGTGAATCAAGCTCTTGTATCTGGTCTGGCGCAGCAACATCTGGTGAAACTTTACACTGTCTACCGCGAGCGAGTAGCGACGATGGACGCGGCATTAAGAGAGCATTTGTCTGATCATGTCAGCTGGGTCAAGCCTGATGGTGGCTACTTTTTCTGGCTAAAGCTCATTAAAGATGTCGATATGACGGCCTTACTGGAACGGGCGAGTGCTTTGGGCGTTGGGTTTCATTCGGGTGCTCTTTTTTCCAATAGCGGCGGTATGCAAAATCATATCCGCCTGAGCTTCGTTTATTATGAGCAAGAGTCGATTAGCACAGGTATCAAGCGACTTAAATCTGCGTTTGATTTTTGATATCGATAATCAGTTGTATCAGCCGAGAGGGCATCATTAGTTCTCGTGGTGCCAATCTTCATTAAATAGAAGGGCGCATTGACTATAAGATAAGCCTATCGAGAAGAGGCCGTTCGCCTAACAGTATTTTGGGCTGATGATTAACCTGTTAGAAATCATAGGGATGTAGCTGAGATATTGGCGGCCTCTGTTAAGCGAACAAACGATGAAACTGATATCAAATTGACAAAATCGAACAGCATATATAGTGTTACGCGTATTATTAACAGGGATAGTCGTATGATTTCAAACAAGTTTTCTCTTCGTTCGCCTTTCCCAAATATAAGGTGTTATGCGGCATCCGTTCGTATAGCACGCTGTTAAGCAGTATGGAAAATATGGAACATCAATTAATATTTAAAACCTCTAAAGACCATATAGCTAAGACCTTACTTAAAGGCGGTCTATGCTGGGTGATTTTTAATTTACTGACTGGGCTAATTACAGGGGATATTTCATTAAATGATAATTACTTTATTCTATCCTTGATTATCGCCTATGTTACGCTTGTAGCTTCGTATAAAGTGAAAATTGATCGAGGTCATATCACCATATATCAAGCCTCAATGATCACAAGTAATATTAATCTATATAGTGCTAGTGAAGTCTTGAATGAAAAAGGCAAACTTATAGTGATTTGACCTAATGATACTAGATTTGTTATAAAGTATTTACGATTTAGCGAATCAGAAAAATTACAATTACTTGAAATAGTTGTGCCCCAAACAGGAGGTAGGCCTAAAGTATCGCCTGAGCTTGTTGAGCAATATAAATTAAGAAAAACTAAGAAGTTTAAGCCTAATTACACTAAAAATATTTTTGGAGGAATAGGGATAACAATCTTTGGGTTATTTTCCTTATTCAATGAAGTGATTTACATGCCATCTAGATATGGCTCTATTTACCTAGAAAAAGAACCTACAACCTTCTACATATTCCTAATAAATATCTTAATGTTCGGTGTTGGAATATTTATTTATGGTTCTTTTGGAAAACTTAAGAAGAGAAATGCTTAACAAAAAGTTGGTGTTCGCACCTGCGGTGCTGGGACGGTTAAACTTCGCTCGTTCCTCGCTACGTTTCAGCGCCCCACAACAAAAGCGTTAGAGCGTCAAGAAAGCTTGATGTATCTTGCAGGGTGCAAGTCCCTGTCGGGTAAGATTTAACCTATCACCCGTATCGAGTGTTGCGCCTGTGGCGGAGTTATTAAGCCGTGGCATGTATATAGAGATGCATCAGGAACTTGAGAGATCCGAGT
>JAESQF010000139.1 GCA_016765295.1 Oleispira sp. | reverse complement strand
TACTGCTGGGCAGCAGTATCGAGTTGACTATAGCGGCATTACAACGGCAATTGGTGACGTAGAGGATGTGCGTAATGTTCAGTTCACTATTTTGTCAGATCGAGATCCGATTACTGCAGAGGGCAGTAGCCCTATCTTTAACGTAGTTTCTGAACATCCAGCGGCTGAGCTGCCTTTTATGGATTTTAGTAGTATTCGTTTAACGTTTAGTCATCAGCTTGATCGCGATAGTATTGTTGTTAATGAAAGCTTTAGCTTAAAAGTGGAAGGCAGCGAAAATTCTATTGCAGGTGACCTTTTCATTAAGGATCGCACTTTAACCTTTGATCCTAGGGCCGATTTGATACCGGGCACTAATTATATTTTGAATTTAACAGAAGGTATTAAAAGTGCTTCGGGTTTGTCATTAGAAACTACGGATTATGAGAATAAGATCTATAGCCCTCTGAGTTCTTTACCAAGAACAACGTTAGTGCAAAAAATAACGGATTCTAATGACGGTCAAATACTCTCCCCACTTTCTGGTGAAGCCATTAATTCAATACCATTAAAGTCTATTTTAATCGGCGAAGAAGATACCATTTATATTGCCGGTGATCTTTTTGCTGAACTTGGCTTTATTCCGAACTTTCCAAATGCTTCACCGTTGGTTTTACGCAAAGGTGTTGTAATGCAGGGCAGTGCGATAGAGGTGAAAATCGGTGGGCATGTTCCTGCGGGTTTTAATACCGGGTCAATTAATTTGACTTTGGTCTCTGATGGTCACGGTTATTTGATAAAAAATACCAGTACTGATGATAAAAATGCGCCGTTGCAAGTTCACTTGTTATTAGATGTCGCAATGACCGCAGAAGGCACGCCAACAGATACTAGAGCCAATGGCACGATGAGCCAGGATATTTTACATCTTGAATTGTTTGGTTGGGCTAAAACTGTAAACGATGTCATGGTTATTGATGCTATTGGTGAAGTTGAGCCGAAAATATTGGGTTTGGAGGATGCGAGTGCTACGGTATCATTTCATTTAGAAGCGTATGTAGATCAAAAAAATCCGCCAAAAATTCCTGTTGATGACATTTCACCTGAGTTACAAAGCTGGGTGCCCGGCGATAATGTCGCTTATATGGATTTAAGCGAACCACTAATTTTAACGTTTAGTGAACCTCTTGCGAATAGCAGTTTAAATAATGCGATTAGTTTAACTAACAACGGCAGTGATCAAGGTATTTCTGTATATCAAGACGGTAGTGTTCTAATCATTCAGCCAGAAGATATTTTAGATAATAATACTCAATATCAACTTATGCTGAGTGAAGCGATTACCGATATTTCAGGTAATGCCATTACACCTCTAAATTTAACCTTTACGACCCCTTTTATTAATACGACGGATACTGCTGCGCCACTAATTGAGTCGGCTTATCCTGGCTATAACTGTTTATTAACGGGGGAAGATGTTGCCAACGGTATTTCAGGGCGGTGCAACAATGGTAAAGGAGATGATGATCAATTTTCACTGTTTCAATTACCCGCGAACCGCAATATCGAAGTCACCTTTAATCAGCCGATGAAAATTGATTCGATGGTATTAGGCACGGATTGCTCGAGTGGAACGGTGCGTATTGAAGAAGTTGATACTGATGGTGCCTGCGTAAAAACGGTTCCGGGTCTCTTAACCCGTCGGGCGACGGGGCTGAGCTTTACCCCGAACGAAATGTGGAAGAACGGAGTTCTTTATCGTTACACCCTCGTTTCAGTCGAGAGTGATACTTGTGGTGATAATACGGAATTGTGTAGCCAAGCCAACCTACCACTAAATACCGACCCGTTAAAATTAACCAGTGTCAATCGTAAAGAGGGTGGAGATACGTTCTCAATTGTTTTCTCTGGCGTGGCAGTGGAGAATAACTATGTGTTTAATCCATTGGCTCAAATTCCGACGACGGATAGCAATAAAAACTTTTATTTTGATGATGGGGAAACAGCTATTTCAGAAAATGTTGGCAAGCTAGAGGCCATTGGCAGGTCAGGGTTAGTCAGTGAAGCTAATATGGGTTGTGAACCAGACAACGAGCCTTGTGAAGATGAAAAGAACATTTATATTTCCGGTTTATTACCCACAGATATAGGCGTTTGGGATGAAGGAAATCAGCGTATTGAGGTGAAGATTTATCCACAAGCGTTAATGTCGAGTTCTGCTTTAATGTATGCCAAAATTCTTGGTATTTGGGCAGAAGAGCCAACAGGACCTCAGATAATGCGTGTGCGCTATGGTGTCGATGGTCAAGGTAATATGATTCCAGCAAAAGGATATATTACTGAAAATGATCAAGGACAAGCGACTTTCTCTACTTCGTTAGAAGTTTATCTTGATGCTCCTGAATTAAAACCTCTTGGATTTGGAAGTACAAACTTACATAGTTTGCCATTGACGATGAACTTGACCGGACCTGTGACCTTTTTGGCTGATGGCCGTATGGAAGTACAGCTAACCAATATTGATCCAGTAGATATCGATGTGGAAATAACTATTTTTGGACTTGGTGCTGCGGGTGTCCAACTAGTGATTGATACTGGAGCGCTATCATTAAACTTAGTCTCGCGCTTGGTGAAATAAACATTAATTATTACTTCTCATTATTTAGCCCACAAAGTGGGCTGCTTAATGGATTCGTTTTGCTCTATAATAAGACCTTAATATACTTATAAAAATTATTAAGGACTGTCATGGACGATCATAGAGCTATATTGGTCATTGCTTTAGTGGTATTGCTGTACGGCTATATTTCTAAGGCACTTTCCCGTTTGAATATTTCAGGGCCAATGATGTTTACCGGTTTTGGATTATTGCTATCGCCTTTAGTATTCAATTTTACTAAGGTGGGAGTCGATGCTGAATTTGTTACTATCGTCGTTGAAGTCGCACTTGTTTTAGTCTTGTTTTCCGATGCAGCATTATTAGACCTTAAGTTATTAAAGAAATATTGGCAAATTCCAGCACGATTGTTGTTTATTGGTTTACCGTTGACGGTTATTTTAGGAACTCTTGTTGCTCAGCTTATCTTCCCCAATGAACCGACAACCTATTTGATTCTGTTAGCCTTGTTATTAACACCCACCGATGCCGCTTTGGGTAAAGCTGTAGTATCAGATCCTAAAGTTCCGAAAAAAATTCGTTCGAGTATTAACGTTGAAAGTGGCTTAAATGACGGTATTGTATTTCCTATCATATTGACAGTTGTCGCGATGATATCGAGTGGTTTAACACAGGCCGAGGATAATTCATGGGTTGTTTATGTTTTTGAACAAGTAGTTTTTGGCGCTCTAGTTGGCGGGGCAATCGGTTTCTTCGGCACCAAGTTAATCATGCTTGCAGTAAAACATAACTGGATGGAATCTAATTACCGTAATTTAATCCCCATTGCGTTAGCAATTTTGTCTTTTTATCTTGCCGAGTCATTCGAGGGTAATGGCTTTATTGCGGCATTTTTTGCTGGGCTTTATGCCGGTAATACCTGTGAGAAAACGCGTGAACATATTGAAAACTTTGCTGAGAGTGAAGGGGAGTTATTTGTGCTTATTAGTTTCTTCTTATTCGGTTTGGCTTTTGTCCCCGTAACGGTTGATTTTATAACTCTAAATGTTGTTATCTATGCGTTCTTAAGTTTAACGGTATTACGAATGTTACCGGTAATGATCAGCCTAATTGGTTCTAAATTGGATTTCGCAACCATCGCTTTTATTGCTTGGTTTGGCCCTCGAGGTATTGCTTCGATTTTATACGTTCTCATTGTTGCTCATGAAATGGGGTCGATAGAGGGCTTTGAAACTATCTATGCCGTGGTGACAGTCACCGTATTAATGAGTATTTTTGCCCACGGCCTATCGGCTCAACCATTTGCCAATTTATACGCGAGAAACCATAAGGATATGGAAAGTAAGCAGGATTGAGTAATTCAGCAGGCTGAATTATTGATACTTCTTGATTATGGATTCTATGGTTCCATTGTTTATCAGGCTTGTTAAAGCGCTATTGAATCTTTTTATTACATGCTTTTTATTGATGTGAAACCTAAAAGTAACGGGGACTTCTCCTATCGGGTCCCCAATATGAAATTTCATTTTAGACTCGTTCATGTAATAACGTAATATATCTTTGTTAATGAACCCCGCATCGGCATCCCTATTTTTGGAAAATAAAAAATTCATCATTTGAAATTCATTATTAATGTCATATCTTATTATGCTGTTATTTTGAAAGTTACTTTCATAAATGGGGTAGCGGTAGCCTCTTACTGTAAGTATCTTTTTTCCTTTTAAATCGTTAGGACCTACCGGGCTAAATTGATTTCCTTTTTTAAAGAAAATTACATCGGTAAAAACTCCAAAAGGAATGCTATAGACAGAAATATCTTTCCAGCTCTTACGCCAAGCGGGATTAACTCCTGGCTCTATATGCATTAAGCCGGACTCAAATGCTTTTAGTTTTCTTTTTGCTGGATAATACTTTGCAACAAATTTATCTCCGGTAATATTGGCAACTTCTTCTAATATATCTAAGTAAATTCCCTTATAAGGGCTCTCTTTAGGAAAAGAGTAAGGTGGGTAACCGTTGGTATATAAGATAACGGTTAATTCTTCTGCAGGTGCAATAGTTGGTAATAGCAGCAATATGCCACAGAGAAAGCTGCGTATATTCATTCGCTCTCCTATGGTTAACTGCGGCTTATAGAATACTGATATTAGTCTAGCACTATCGCGCTAATAACTAGGGTGATTAAAGTCGTTGATAAAAATATAAAAGTTTATTTCATTGTATATAATCACTTATATACATGCATAATAGGGTGAAATAACTATGAATAGTCATAATATGAGCAATTCAAAGCTAAAAATCACCTTAGATCGAACTGATAGACGCATTCTTGATGAGCTACAAAAAGATGGTGCGATTTCAAACTTAGACCTAGCGGATAAAGTGGGATTATCTCCTTCACCTTGTTCACGTAGGGTTAAGGCTTTACAAGAGTCAGGGATTATCCAGAAGACCGTTGCGGTGCTCGATCAGAAAGCATTAGGCCTTGATATGATGGCCATGATTTCAATAAGCATGGATAGACATACACCGGAGCGATTTGAGAACTTTGAAACCCTGGTAGCAAATTTCCCAGAAGTTCTTGAATGCTATTTGATTACCGGTTCTTCTGCGGATTATTTATTGAAAGTTATCGTGAAAGATATGGAGGGCTATCAGCAATTTTTATTGGGTAAGTTGACTCGTATTGAAGGCGTGAGTGGCGTGCATTCAAGTTTTGTGATGCGTAAAGTCGTTGATTCAAGCCGTTTGCCGCTGAGTTTATAGGATAGCGAATGACTACCATACAGATTTTAACGCAATTGGTTTTACCTATTGTATTAGCGTTGATGATGCTTGCTATGGGGTTATCACTGACGTTAAATGATTTTCGTCGTATTATCCGATATCCCAAGGCTGCTTTGCTGGGCATTGTTATGCAGTTACTACTGCTGCCTTTAATTGCTTGGTCTTTAATCCTTATCATTAAAACATTTATACCGTTATCTTTGGAGCTGTCTCAATTACTGTTTTTGGGTTTATTGATTCTAGCGGCTTGCCCAGGAGGTGCGACGTCGAATGTGATTTCGTATTTAGCGGGAGGGGATGTAGCATTATCTATTTCAATGACGGCTATCGTCAGTCTTTTGGTTCCTTTTGTTATTCCTATTAGCTTGGCATATCAATTTTCTTGGTTGGGTATGGGGGGGGAAGTCATTGCTTTGTACCTACCCTTTGCCAAAACGGTGATGCCGCTTTTATTGGTGACTGTTTTTCCTGTGGTATTGGGTATGACTCTTCGCCATTACTGGACGAACGCTATCATCAAGTGGGAGCCGTTAGTAGGGAAGGTAACTGGCTTGATTTTCGTCTGCTTAATTCTAGCTTTAATCGTGGTGCAATGGACCAAGCTGCAGGATATGGGCATAGGTATTGCGTTGCTATGTTTGAGTTTATGTACTTTCTCAATGCTTGTAGCTTATGCCATCGCGGGCTTTACCGGGTTGCAGTATAAAATTAAAAAAACCTTAGTCATTGAGGTAGGTTTTCAAAATGCCGGCACGGGTATGTTCATCGCCGCGGTATTATTAGATAGCCCCAGCTTGGCTTTAGTCCCTTTAATGTATGGCTTAGTGATGAATCTGCCAGCATTAATGTTGATTGTGATCAATAGACAGCTAAATAAGGTTCGAGCTTAGTTGGCAATGATTGTATTGGCCTGCGAGGCCCTATTATCAAACTCTTCTTTTCGGCACAGTGCACTCTGTAGTTCCGGTACTTAATTAAGCAGTCTAAGTACTGGCCCTAGCTAGATTATGCATAGGTCTTTCGAGACATTTAACCGCTGCAGCGATTGCTGATAGCGGTTTTTTTATGCCTGCTATTCGGCTAGTAAATGAATGAGCTTAGCCATACGTTCTCTTACCCATTTGTGGGCGATATCGTGCTCTCGACTTTTATGCCATGACAATTGAATACAAACTTGGGGATAATTAAAAGGTAGTGCTAAACATTGCAAAGCTGAATTTTTATCAGGTTGTTGGCTGTGAATGAGCTGCTGGCTTTGATTGAATTGCTGCGCAATTCGCTTGGGTATGATGGCGATTAAATCAGACTGGGTAATGATGCTAGGAATGCTCACAAAGCTGGATACGTGCATCGTGAGGTTGCGCGATGGTAAGTCTTTTCCCATCAGTTGTTCTATCGGAGTCCCACGCAAGTGGCTTTGCTTATGGGCAAGACTAGATCGCGGTACTAAGCTGACTTGTGGCAGTGTCTCAAATTGTTCTAGAGTAATCTGACCGTTGAGTTGGGGATGTTTTGCCCGGCAAATCACGACTAAATCTTCCTCGCTCAGTTTCAGTGATTGAAACTGGTTATCACCAAAGCCGACATAATCTAACGCAAAATCTAATCGTCCTTCTTTGAGTTGTGCGGGAATATCGTCAAGGTAATCTGGCTGCAGCTGCAATTTCATGCGTGGAGCCTCTGCTTGTAACCATTTTTGGATTAATGGGGCGATCAGGTATTCGGTGGCGCTATTTAATGAAATTTGCAGAGTTTGTTCGCTACTGCTCGGATCAAAGTTAGTTTCCATACAGCCTGTTTGAATTAAACGCAGCGCGGGTTGAATTGCTTGCTGTAGTTCTTGGGCCCGAGCAGTAGGCTTAAGCCCTTGGGCAGTGCGTACAAATAAGTCGTCACTGAAGGTCTGTCGTAGACGCTTTAAGGCATTGCTTACCGCAGGCTGGCTCATGGCAAGGTGTTCTGCTGCACGCGATAGGTGCTGCTCTCGCATTAGGGCATCGAAAATAGGAAGTAGGTTGAGGTCTAGAGATCGTAGATTGAGTTGCATAGTTAGGCTTAAGTTAGCTTTAGGTTAGATAGGATTGGCTCATTGTAATAATAGTATTATTCGCTTGGGTGATAATACTCTTTTGTATTATTGATTAGCCTTAAAATCAAGGGCTGATATGCTAATGCTTATAAAAAACAGCGATGAGGCCCCTTATGGCAATGATGACATTAGCAGCAATGACGAGGTTTCGTGATCAGTATCGCGAAGGTATCGCAACTAGCTACAGCGGTTGGACTCATATGTTGAGTGTATTGGCTGTTGGGCTAGGAATTATTATTTATGCCTTGGCTCAGCTGCAATCTACATCATGGATGGAGTGGTTGGTTTTTCCTCTGACCATACTAGTGGTGAATTTTTCTGAATATTATGCCCATCGTTGGTTAGGTCATAGAAAAACTAAATACGGAAAACTTTTTTACAGTCGCCATACCGGAGATCATCATAGTTTCTTTTTAGAGCACTCTATGGATTATGAAGCGGTACGTGATTGGCGCGTTGTTTTGTTTCCTCTGTATCTGATTTTTGCTTTTCTATTGGGTTTGATTTTACCGACGGGCTACTTGTTGAGTGAAATCTTCAGTATGAATGCGGCTTATATCTATGCAGCGGCGGGTATTAGTGGTTATTTGTTTTATGAGGTAATGCACTTTAGCTATCATATTCCTCGTGGCCACGGGGCTGAAAAAATCTTTTTAGTTATTCCCGGTTGGGCCGCCTTGCGTCACTTGCATGTGCTTCATCATAAACGCGATAAAATGGCTGAGGCTAATTTTAATATTACCTTGCCAATTTTTGATTTTTTATTAGGCACATTATTTTGGCAAGCGATTGTAGAGTTTGAGAAAGAACAAGCTGTTAATGCCGAAGGCAGCGCTAAATGAAAGGCACGAAGAATCTAAGTCTATTTTTCCTCGCCTTAGTCTGTGGTTATGCCTATGTTGCGTCTATCGCCTTAAAACCATATGAATTGAGTTATTTGTTGAAAGCAACGCCGGTTTTACTCTTGGCGTTAATCGCACTCTTGCCAAAAGGCAGTACGTTAAGCAATAAACAAACGACTGCTTTTATTATTGCGATGCTGGCCTCTGCTAGCGGGGATATCTTTTTAGACTTCGATCGCAGCCTCTATCTTAAACAGGCGCTAGGCTCATTTTTGATAACTCAAATTGCTTATCTTTATTTGTTCTTGCCCATGCGTGATATAACGACAAATCGCCGCTGGTTGATGCCGCCGTTGCTGTTATTAACTGCGTATCTCTTATATCAGTTTTCATTTACAGCGGGGCCATTATTTATTCCCGTGGTTATTTATTGCGGGGTGTTATTAGCCATGGCCTTCAGTGCTTTGCTGGTGAGAAATAATATTTGGATCAATCTAGGTGGCCTGGCATTTTTAATCGCTGATGCTTTAATCGGTGTGAATCGCTTTATCGGAGTATTTGATTACTCCACGGCGATCATTGTGACTATTTATATTTCTGCTCAGTTGATGATTGCTTGGGGATGAAATGGGCGCAACTGCTGAAGATATCAGTCTGACGGTGCATGCCCATCCGACCCTTGCTGAAACCTTTGCTTTCGCAGCAG
>JAESQF010000032.1 GCA_016765295.1 Oleispira sp. | reverse complement strand
TTAAATGTTAATTATTCTAATTATGATGAAAAAGAAGATTTCCTCTTTTTAGATGATTTTATTTTTCCAGAAAATCAAAGCTTGTATACCCATAACGCTGTAAAAAAATATGGTCCTAATTTTGATTTTGATATGGAATACAGCACCCCGATTAAAGAAGGAGAAATAGAAGCTGGGTATTCTTATGAATTATTTAAAGATAATATTGATTTTTATACCGAAGCTAAAATTTTAGCAGAGAATAACTGGGAAGCAAATACTGATAAAGCAAATCTCTTTATTTTCACACAACAAATACATGCTTTATATGGCACTTACGGCAACTCAATTGGTAAATTACACTACTTAGCAGGTTTAAGAACAGAACAGGCCCTTGTTTCATCCAATTTAACCACATTAGACAGTATTGTTGATAATAATTGCTTTAAAATATACCCGACATTACATCTCTCTTATGTGTTAAATGAGAGTCAGCAAATTCAAATAAACTACAGCCATAGGGTAAATAGAGCAGATAGCGATGAACATAACCCTTTTCCAGATTATAAAGATTCTAGAACTATTGAAACGGGAAACCCTAAATTAAAGCCAGAGCAAATACATTCCGTAGAATTGGGCTATGAGTTAAAAAAGGATAATTATTCTTTTATTCCAAGCCTATATTATCGTTATAAATTTAACGGGTTTAGCAGGGTGAACTCTATAATAAACGACAGTATTTTATTGCAGAATTATGTAAACTTATCCAAGCAAGAAGCGCTAGGTGTAGAAATGGTTTTATCTTCTTCATTTGGAAACTCTGTAGATGTAAACTTAAATTTCAATGGTTATTACAATGTCATTGATGCTTCTAATTTGGGTTTATCCGAATCCAGATCCGCCTTTTCTTGGAATACCAAATTACTTACGCAAATACATTTAGCAACAGATACAAACTTTCAAATAAATACAAATTACCGATCTTCAAGAATAACTACACAAGGATCTAGAAAACCTTCATTTGTATTTAGCTGTGGTATTAGACAAGGTTTTTTTGATAGAAAAATTTCGGCAACACTTACAATTTCTGATGTATTTAATACCTTAAGAAGAGAGAGGGAGATAAATACTAGAACATTAGAGCAAAAGACGACCTATAAACGCCAGTCTCAGATTATCTACTTAGGGTTTAAATATAATTTTGGACAACATGTAAATAAAACCCCTGATAAAATTAAATTTGACGACCAAATTTAGCTAATAGTGTCAAAATCGATATCTAAGTCCTGCTCGTATAATTTGGGTTTCAAAATAGTTTTCATATAGCGCGGTAAACCCATCACTTGTTACCCGTTGGCGAATACCAAACCGATTAAAAATATCACTGGCCGATAAAGTCAAATCTACCTTTTTGTTCCATAGCCTTTTTTTGATACCTAAATCTATTGAGGAACGGGCAAGTTCTTTCCCTTGAGGAATGTTTCGGTCGGAATAGTATACACCCGTCAACTGAACCGTAAAATCCTTTGGAAGAGTGATTTCGGTATTGATTTTGACATCCCAAGCATTGGCTTTAGATTTTTGAATATCGAACGAACGTTCAAAAGGGAATAGTAAGTTCCCTTGATATGCATCAATGGCATTTGTGTACCAATTCAAAGTACCGGAAACTTTCCAGTCGTTTGTAACATCCTGACTTATCAAGAGTTCTACACCCGTATTGGTGGCACTTCCTGTATTTTGATAAATTTTGTTCACAATATCATAATTCGGATTAGAGTCATCAATACTGAAAACCCGCATATATTGGTCTTGAATCATTCTGTGATAAATAGCCGAGAATAGTGAACCAGAAGACCATGAATATTTGTGTGCCAGTTCAAACGCATCAGTAAATTGAGGCCGTAGATATGGATTTCCGACTTTCAAAAGTTCAGGGTCATCATACTTTGGGAAAACACGAAGCTCAGGTTCACCAGGGCGATCTATCCTACGATGGTAGAATGCCGATAACTTATTATTATCGTTCAGCTTATAGGTAAGGCGAACGCTAGGGAAAAGCTCAAAATAATCATATTTGTCGTTGGTGGGGTAGTACGCATTTACGGGGTCAACATCATAGAACACTTTGGTTTGCTCGGCACGAAGACCAGCCTCAACATCATATTTTTCTTTTTCTAGCAGATAGTTAATATAACCTGCATAAAGGTTTTCACCCCAATCGGAAAACGTGCCCAAATCAGGATAAATAATTGATTGATTCCCCGGCGTTATCGTATAATTAACGGGCAACGTTCGAATGCGCAGCTTTGCGCCCAATTCAATCCGACCTGATTTTAACGGCCGTACATAATCTATTGAAAGGCTTGTGGTATTCTCAATCGCTAGAATGTTTGTCTTATCACGCCCCACCCGTACCGCCGAGCTATCGTTTAGCGAATAGGTCTCGTCTTCAAGCCCTTGTGTATATTGAGCATTTGCACTCAACATATGCCCTGTTTGCTCAAATTTATGTCGATAGTTTACCGCTACATTGATATAGCGTGTCACTTCTTCCTCTCGCCAATTATAAAATCGGTTTCGGGAGTTGGTGTTCAAATCAATAAAGGCTACCTGTGCGGTATCGATATGTTTTTCACGGTCGTAGAGTCCTGAAAAAGTAAAGCTAATGTTTTCGTCCAAATCATAGTCGATTCCTGCATTGATTATGGAACGAAACTGTTTGCGGTTTTCGGGGACTTGAGAAATTAGGTTGCGCCCATCGTCATAATTTCTTGTTGTAAATTCGTTGTTGGGTAAGGCTTCTTGCATAATAAACTCTGACTGCAGAAAGTAATTAACTTTATCTTTTTTATAGTTTAGGTTTATACTTGGAATCAATTTTGGATTAACTGAGAAACTACCCAAATCGGTCGGTGTATCCGCTTTACGTTTTCCTAAAGCACCTAATCCAAAAGATAGTCCAACATCACCGTTCAGTCCCGTTTGCTTTTCTTTTTTGTAAATAATATTGACGATTCCTGCAAAACCATTGGCATCGTACTTTGCGGAAGGATTGTTGATTATCTCAATTTTCTCAATGTTCGAAGCAGGAATGTTCCCCAAACCTTTTTGGTTTCCAAAGCCTGTTAAACTACTTTGTTTACCATCGATAAGTACGACCACCTTATCGCTTCCCCTTAATACTACCTTTCCATCTTGATTGAAAGTAACACCTGGTAGAGTTTTCATGGCATCGAGTACAGAACCGCCAGATTGCGCTATATTATCTTCAAGACGGAACGATTTTTTGTTCAAATCGGAATTTGTGGTGGCTTGCTTTCCGGTAACCTCGACTTCCATCAATGCTTCCGCAGAAGGTTGAAGTTCTATTTTCCCTAAATCAAAAATAGTGTTCAATCCGCCTGCCATTAATGTTTGTTCAGCGGTTGCATATCCAATAAATGAAAAATATAGTTTGTATTTTCCTAAGGAGGTTTCAAGAATTTCAAATCGCCCATTGTCATCCGTAATCGCCCCTGTTATAAGCGCATCAGTCTCCAAATCATAAACGGCCACGTTTGCAAAGGGTAATGTATCTTGGGTTTCGGCATCGAACAACTGGCCTGTAATAGTTATTTTTTCTTGGGCGAATAGAGGTAAGGAACTACAGAATAAGAATAGTGGCAGGACTATTTTGAACAGCATAAATGGCATTTTTAATTAGAATTCAAAAGTAGGGTGCAAACCTAAAGAGAACTTAAAGTTCAGCTTGAATTATAAAATAGTCCTGCCAATTTTATTAGGATTAAGTTTTCCTCAGATGGACAGTCCATTTTAGTTATTTTAAAAACTGTTTTTTTATTTAAAACGAATAGAAAAAATATGTTTGCCATTTTCAAAGTCATAGGACGGCTTGAAACCGTATAAATCGCATATTTTCTGTATGATGGCCAATCCCAGACCTGTAGATATTTTATGGTCGGCTTCACGATAAAAACGGGAGAACAACTTTTCGGGATTTTGTAGCTTCTGAGAACCATCATTGCTTACTGTAAGCATATTGTCGCCAATTTCACTTTTTATCGACTCACGATTTACTGAATGTTTTAAGGCATTGGAAATTAAATTATCAATCAATACATCAGCGAGGTAAGCATCCATTTGGATCTTTATTTTGCCTTGTTCTACCAACTCTATTTTGGAAGAATAAATTTCACTAAAGTTGTTAATACGTTTTTTTGCCACCTCGTTTAGATTAAGTATTTCGGGGTTAGCAAATTGTTGGTTTTCTATTTTGGTCAATAAGGCCAATCTTTTGTTAAGCTGTGTTAGGCGTTGAATATCTTTTTGAATGGACGTTAAGTGTTCGTATTGAATATCATTGAGGTTATCGCCATTGATGATGTTCTCAATCTTGGCCTGAATAATAGCCAAAGGGGTTTGTATTTCATGAGAAACATCTTCGGTATACTGTTTTAGATTTTTATAATCGGAACGGACTTTATTTGTCAGTAAGGTAACTTCCTTGTTCAATTCACTAAATTCTAAGATTTCACTCTCAACCAATGAGATTGGGGTCTCTGAAGAAAGTGAGAACTTTTTCATGGCTTCTAGGTTTTTAAAAAAAGGATACCATAAACTTTTGTTCTGTGCTTTATTAAAGTAAAATAGGAAGATAAAGACCAATAATATTATTGTGACATAAGAGAGTACAATACCAATTAGAATATCATCAAATTCTACAATTAAATTCCTGACCGTAATCTTATAATTTTTTCCATTTATTTTCTTGAAAGATGTAAGCTCTCTAAACTCTTCCATTTCATTTTGGGATGGATCAAAAATTAAAGTGTCTTTTAAGACGGTATTCCCAATAAATGCCACATTTTCTGACTCGATTGCTGGTGGTAATGATAAGGCTGAGCCATTTTTAAGAATAGCATTTTCCACTCTTGCCGTGTTAGAGAATAGTTCCTCCTCCACTTCATTTCGCAATAAAATTTTGACATAAAAATATAGGGCTATGGTGCTTAATAGCATTAAGATGAAACTTATCCCGAGAAAAGTTCGGGACGTTTTTCTAATAAGTCGGACTTTTTTAACTTCTTGCGACATTAGTCTTCAATGAATTGATAACCACTTCCGTAGGCTGTTCTAATATACTTTGCACCTTTAGATTTTAATTTTTTTCTCAAATTATTAATATG
>JAESQF010000097.1 GCA_016765295.1 Oleispira sp. | reverse complement strand
TACCGGAATACCGATATTCCCACAGATCGCTGGCTTATGCCCTGCTGCCGCTAATATTTCACCGACAAGAGTTGTAACCGTACTTTTACCATTAGAGCCGGTAATACCAATAACAGGCTTAGTCACATACTCGGCAAAAATATCCACATCACCGCGCACACGACTGCCTTGCTTTATCGCAGAGGCAATCGCTGGTTCAGCAATCGCAATGCCAGGACTAACGATCAACTCTTGATATTGTGCCAATAACTGAGCATCAAGTTCGCCATTAAAAATATGACTATCAGAGAATTCCTGCGCTATCTTTTCTTGATTTTGGAATACTTCACGAGTATCACACAAATCAAATGGCAAGCCTTTCACCTTCAAAAAACGCGCGCACGAAAGCCCAGTCTGGCCCATGCCTATAATTAAGCGTTTATGATCTGAAGTAATCAGGCTTGTCATAATAATATTAAATCTCTTTTATCTTTCAATTCAGCGACTAACGTTCAACTCAGCGATTAGCGAATCTTTAATGTCGCAAGTCCAGCCAATACCAGTATCAGAGTAACAATCCAAAAACGGACAATCACCCGAGGTTCTGGCCAGCCTTTCAATTCATAATGGTGATGCAAAGGTGCCATACGGAAAATACGTTTTCCGGTTAATTTAAATGACCCTACTTGCAAAATAACCGAAACTGTCTCGGCAACAAAAATACCCCCCATAATAAAGAATACGATTTCTTGGCGAGTAATTAATGCCATCATGCCTAGCGCAGCACCCAAGGCCAATGAACCCACATCACCCATAAATACCTGTGCAGGATAAGTATTGAACCATAAGAAACCCACGCCAGCGCCAACCAAGGCCCCACTAAAAATAACCAATTCACCGGCACCGACAATATAAGGAATAGAAAGATATTCTGAGTAATTAACATTACCGGCTAAATAGGCGCATAAACCCAGCGCTGCACCAACCATTACGGTAGGTAAAATAGCGAGACCATCTAGACCATCGGTTAAATTCACCGCATTACTCGCACCAACAATTACAAAATAACTCAGTACTATATAAAAAATACCCAGTTCAATAATCACATCTTTAAAAAATGGAATGATCAATGACGTTTCTGCTGCACTAGGAGCGGTGACAAACATATATACCGCAGCAACAATCGCCAAGACAGATTGCCAAAAGTACTTCCAGCGAGCCGGCAAACCCCGAGAGTTTTTCTGTACCACTTTACGGTAATCATCAACCCAACCGACAACCCCAAATGCCAAAGTAACTAACAAGGTTAACCAAACGTATTTATTTTCTAGGTTGCCCCACAATAAGGTACTAACCGTTATCGATAATAAGATTAAAGCCCCACCCATCGTTGGCGTGCCCGCCTTACTCAAGTGTGACTTAGGACCATCTTCACGAATGGTTTGGCCAATCTGGTATTCGCGTAATTTCCGAATGACCTTAGGACCTAAAAACAATGCCACTGACAACGCAGTGATAACGGCAAAAATTGCACGTAAAGACAGATATTGCACAACAGCAAAACCTGTATGAAACTGAGATAAATAATCGGCTAACAATAACAACATAACTAAACTTTCCCTTCACCATTTTGTGCAACACTATCAAGCGATAGCGCTGAAACAATCTGGTCCATACCTGAGCTGCGTGAACCTTTAACCAGAAAAACCTGGTCAGGCTGTTTATTTTCATGAATGTAATCCAGCAATTCGCTTTGCTGTTCAAACCAGCGTGCATTTCTTATGTGTTCATTTTGATTGAATGCTTCCACTGCGTGCCGACAAAAAGAGCCTGTCGCCACAAAATTCGCAATTCCTGATTGCTGTGCATACTCACCCATCTCTGCATGAATCGCCGCGGAATCTTCTCCTAATTCCGCCATATCACCTAATATCAACCAGGCTTTTTCTTTCCAAAGAGCCAATACATCAATCGCTGCTTTCACCGAAGCAGGACTGGCGTTATAGCTATCATTTATTATGCGTATGCCATCTTTACCATCAAGCCACTGCAAACGTCCGGCAACTGGCGGCATAGTTTTCAACTGATCAATAATGGCGACCAAATTAAGCTTTAGTGATATACCGGCGGCGATTGCCGACAAGGCATTTAATACATTATGCTGCCCTAATAGCGGGATCGAGCAAGGATAGCGATGCTGCTGATAAACAAGATCGAAACGACAACCCTCCTCATCACAAATGATATTTTTGGCCATCACATCAGCATGATTTTCAATAGCAAAACTTAGAACTTTTCGCTCACCAGCACGCAAAACCCAATCGGCATAAAAGACATCATCTGCATTGAGTACAACGCAGCCATCAGCAGATAAGGAATCAATAATCTCGCCTTTAGTTTGCATAATGATTTCGATACTGCCGAAACCCTCAAGATGAGCACCACTAACATTGGTAATAATAGCGACATCGGGTTTCGCAAATTGAGCGCTATAAGCAATTTCACCTTGTCCACTAGCGCCCAACTCAATAACCGCGCTTTTATAACGAGCATCTAGGCCCAGCAATGTTAATGGCACACCAATATGATTATTGAAATTACCTGGGGTTGACCAACACTCGCCCACCAGTTTCATCATGTGAGCAGCCATCGATTTTACAGAAGTTTTTCCGGCACTGCCGGTAATAGCAAGCATTGGGCCGGTAAATTTCTTTCGATTCCACAGGCCTGCCTGACCTAATGCCAACAAGGTATCTGCCACAACGATTAAAGGTAAAGGCGAATCTAATAACGACAAAGGCTCATAAGAAGGCTGAGCCGAAGAAAGGTTCAATTTGTTTTTTAGATCAGTGACGTACGTCTCATCAACAATCGCGGCAATAGCACCACTGGCTTCTGCTTGAGCCAAATAGTCATGACCGTCAAAGTTATCCCCACGTAACGCTAAAAATACATCACCTGTTTTGATAGCCCGAGTATCGGTATTAATTTTGACTGCAGACAACGCTAAATCGGCCTTGGTGAGAAAATCTGAACGCGCTGAAATCCCTTCAGCTAACTCAGCTAAAGTAAAAGAAGCCATCATCATAAGGCCTCCTTATTATTTAATGCTTTTTGCTTAAGAGCCGAGCTATCTTGATAACCATGAGCCAATAAAACACCTTCGTCACTATAAGGAATCTTTACCCCAGCGATATCTTGATATATTTCATGACCCTTACCTGCAATCAGCAGTATATCTTTTTCAGTCAATGTATTCATCGCTTGCAGAATTGCTTTTTCTCTATTTTTTTCAATTTCCACAGGCGTTTTATTAGCAGCTAATAAGCCCGACTGCATCGCTAGAATAATTTCGTCTAAATTTTCGTGCCTTGGGTTGTCTGCGGTAAAGCATACGATATCAGCTAACTGCTGAGCGACTGCCGCCATCAAAGGGCGCTTAGCCGAATCTCTATCTCCACCACAACCGAAGACTACGGCTAGACGACCATCTACCTGTTTCGATAACGTCGCTAATACATTTTTCAACGCATCAGGAGTATGAGCAAAATCGACCACGACTGAAACAGCGCCCTGCTTACTATAAGACTGCATACGACCTGGCGCAGGAGTGATGGTTTGAACCGCAGAAATAACTTGCTGGAAATTAAATTTCTTTTCTACCGCCAATAAGGCTATTGCTGCCAGCACATTCGCCAGATTAAAGTCGCCGACCATATTGATGCTAAAACTAGCATCTCCCCACGGGGTAGAAATATCAGCATCAATAGAGGTTGCATGCATTTTCCAAGTTACAACTCGAACATCAGCCTGTTCACTAAAACCATAACTAACTTTTTGTGCCGAAATTTCGTCGTCCGCTAATAAACGCAGACCATACTCATCATCGATATTAATAATTGCATACTGTAGATTTTCAGCTAAAAACAGCTGTCGCTTGATGCCGAAATAACTTTCCATATCACCGTGATAATCTAGGTGATCTTGGGTTAAATTTGAAAATACAGCAGAATCAAATGTTAAACCTTCAATTCGCTGTTGCTCAATGCCATGGCTGGATACTTCCATCGCGACGATTTCGGCACCACACTTTTGCATTGAAGCAAATTGACGCAATAAGACTGCAAGTTCTGGCGTGGTATTTTTACTGTCAACGATATTAGGCCAAATACCAAAACCCAAGGTTCCCATCAAACCCGCGGGCTGATTTAAAGCAGCACTCATCTGCGCAACAAAACGCGTAATGCTACTTTTACCGTTCGTGCCTGTAACCCCTAATAAGCGCATATCAAAAGCAGAACTAGAAATCTGATAAAAATTAATTAATAGAGCATTCAGCTGCGCTTTAAGATCAGCAATAGCAATGATAGGAATACTATTTCCTTGACCATCGTCTCTTATCTCAACAACTTTACTATCAGAGCTGCCATCGACTTCGACAAGAACTGCACAGGCACCACGACTAATTGCATCATCGATAAACTGCTTCCCGTGCTGGGTAATTCCTGCCAGCGCAATAAAACAATCACCAGGCCTTACATCACGATTATCAGTAACTAAACCCGCTATGTTTAAGCTTGAATCTAACTGAGCTAGAACTGATTCAGGTAAAAATTTCTGCATAAGCTGCACAATATTGATCATTGCGACACCTCCGCAACATGAAAGTCCTGACTTTGATCGGGTGCAATTTGTAAAGTCCGTAGCGCCTCTTCCATGATGCGGCCAAATACTGGAGCAGCAACTTCACCACCATAATACTCTTGCCCTTGAGGCTGATCGATTACCACCACTAAAACAAATCTAGGATCGGATATCGGCGCAATACCGGCAAAGATCGCGGTATATTCTGAATCTTGATAACCTCCTTTACCCACCTTGTGCGAGGTTCCCGTTTTTCCACCAACACGATAACCTTCAACTTTTGCCCGCGTACCTGTGCCGCCTTTTTGCGTCACCGTCTCTAACATTTCAGTCATATTTTTCGCGACTGAGGCTGGCATAATTTGATCACAAGGAACTTGCGCATTGGTCAGAATCAAACGCGCTTCTTGCACACACCCTTTATTAGCAAAGGCGGTATAAGCCTGCGCTAATTGCAACGGCGTTACCGCTAAACCATAACCAAACGAAAGCGTCGTTAACCCCAGTTTATCCAAGCTCTGTGGATAAGGTAATTTACCAACCGCTTCCCCAGGAAAACCCAGCGCGGTCGCTTGACCTAACTTGGCGGAGTGCAACATGGTCCAGAGTTTTTCTGCACCCATTTCATGCGCGAGCTTAGCGACACCGACATTACTCGACTTGGTAATGATTTTGGTCAAATTAATCGCACCATAATTGGTATGATCTCGAATTGTTTTTCTCTTAATGCGCAGATAGCCCGGAGAAGTATTAATCACTGAGTCAGGGGTATATTTCCCATCCTTCAGTGAAGCTGCAACTGTAAAAGCTTTCATCGTTGAGCCCGGCTCAATCATATCGGTTAGCGCTCTATTGCGCATTGATTTAGGAGTGAGCTTGGCACGATTATTTGGATTATAAGAAGGTCGATTAACCAGTGCTAAAATATCACCATTTCGGGCATCCAATAAAACCGCACTGCCCCAATTTGCTTTATGCGCCTGCACTGCCGCTTTTAGCTCTCGATAGGCCAGATACTGTAAACGTAAATCGAGGGTGAGCTTTAAATCGTTACCGGGCTTAGCAATCGCTGATACGTTTAATTGCTTAATCACATTACCTAATAAATCTTTTACAACTCGCTGCTGCCCGGGGGAGCCTTGTAACCAATCATCATAAGCCAACTCTAAGCCTTCTTGCCCCTTACCATCAATATTAGTCATGCCAACAACATGAGCAGTGACAGACGACGCGGGATAAAAACGACGATATTCTGTTTCTGCAAACAAACCAGAAAACTTATTTGCTAAAATCTTTTGCGCCAACTCAGGGGGTAAGTGACGCTTAACATACATAAAACCTTGATTTTTATTTCGCTTCAGGCGGCGTATCAATCTTTTACTAGAAATGCCTAAAGAGCTCGCCAATTGCTTGGCATTACTCGCATCAAATAACTTAGGATTCAGCCATAAACTCATCACCGGTGAACTTACCGCTAATGCTTCCCCATTGCGGTCTTTAATATCCCCGCGCACAGCGGCAATAGATTCTTCGCGAACCATTCGTCGCTCACCCTGAGCCGCAAGAAAGGATTGCTGAACTAAATGCAAATACCCCATACGGCCAGCAACAAGCGCTATCAAAGACACAAACACACATAATACTAGCGCAAAGCGCCATACCGGAATGCTATAAGCAGTCGTCGATGTTTTAGCAGATGCTGCTGCTTTTTTAGTACGGGGATTAGCCACGTTAGCGTGTGCTTTTCATCGGTTTATTTTCCCTTTAAATCCATTGTTTAATAATTATTTTGTTTTGCAATAAGATTATTACAACTGACGACTGCTACGAATCACTTGAATATTTTTCGCTTCAATCATCTGCAACGTATCTTTTGCAATGCGTTCAACTCGACCATGAGCTGTCAACGCACTTTGTTCTAATAATAAGCGACCATAATCTTGTTCCAAGACTAAGTGCCGATGTTCAGAGACCTGCCAATCAGCAACCAATTGTCTATGCCAATGAGTTGCAGAGACCTGCAAAGCCGAACTAACAATCGCCACAAACCACAAGGCCAAAATCATTAAATTCTGTTTGGCTGAGAGACTCATTGATTATTAATCTCGCTCACCTTCAATGCGCTCTGCAATACGTAATACCGCACTGCGTGCTCGTCTATTGCCTGCAACTTCATTGGCTTTCGGCTTAATAGCTTTACTCATCTTTTTCATCGTTTTACCCAAGTCAGTATCAAGAATCGGCAATCCTCGCGGAATTGGACGACCTTGTTCTTGACGACGAATAAAACGTTTTACCATACGATCTTCTAACGAGTGGAAACTGATTACCGCCAAACGACCACCGACTTTTAATACATCAACCGACTGATCAAGAATCTTCTCTAGGTCACTTAATTCGTTATTAAGATGAATACGAATACCCTGAAAAGCACGCGTTGCTGGGTGCTTATGTTTTTCCCAAGCAGGGTTCGCTTCTTTCAAAATTTCAGCCAACTGCACCGTACGATTAATATGCTGAATTTCACGTTCACGAATCACTGCATTCGCCATGCGCCATGCGAATCGCTCTTCGCCATATTCTTTCATGACACGGGCCAATTCTTCTACGCTAACTTTAGCAATCCACTCTTCTGCGCTGATACCAGACGTAGGATCCATACGCATATCCAATGGGCCGTCACGCATAAAACTAAAACCACGCTCGGCATCATCTAGCTGAGGGGAAGAAACTCCCAGGTCTAATAACAGACCATCAATTTTCTCGATACCGCGCTCTTGCAACTGCTCTTGCAACTCTGCAAAGCTGGCATTAATAATTTGAAAACGTGAATCTTTAAGCTCTAATGCCTTACCGGTTTCAATGGCTAGTGGATCTTTATCAATACCGTATAAACGACCGTGCTCAGATAGTTTGCTTAATAGCAGCTCACTATGGCCGCCACGACCAAAAGTGCCATCAACATAAATGCCATCAGGATCAACCACGCAACCTGCTACGGTTTCGTGCAAAAGAACCGTAAAGTGATCTTGCTGCTCACCCACACCTAGCTCAATCTGATCTTTCTTTTGATCGGCTTGCTGCTGCTCAGCTTGCTGACGTTCAGTCTTACTCAACTTTGTTCTGCTACGTTTTGCCATAAGACTTCTTCATAAAGAAAGATTTAATAGTTCGTCTGGAAGTACTTCTGGGGCATTTACCTCAGCGATGTATTCATCACGTCGGCGATTCCACAGATCCTTACTCCACAGTTCTAATTTTTTACCTTGCCCCAGCAATACCGTTTCTTTTTCTAACTGCGCGTATTCGCGCAACGGCTGAGACAATAAGATTCGTCCATTAGCATCCAACTCAATATCAGTGGCATGACCAATTAACAATCGCTGAATTCTTCGGGCACTGGGGTTAAAGCTAGGCAACGCTTCAATTTTGGCTTGAATCACTTCCCATTCGTCCACGGGATAGATCAATAAGCAGCGCTCTTCGGTATCAATCGTAGCTACTAGACGCCCAGCACAAAGATCCACCAGCAATTGCCGATATTTCATCGGGATCGCTAGCCTTCCTTTTGCATCTAAATTAACCGCACTGAGTCCACGAAACACTGGTCTTCCGCCCCAAATTTGTTGAGCAGGCCTGTTAGTAAGCTTCCAATACAAGACTCACTACAAAAACCCACTTTTACCCACTTTATTCCACTACTACACACTATAGAAACGCTGGGACAGTTTTGCAAGGTGATATGCGCTGTGGATATGTGAAATTTGCGTTAATTCACAAGGACTTAGCGCCTATTTCTAACAAGATAGGAAAAACTGTACGAATTTAGTTGTGGAAAACTCTTACCACCCGTGGCTCTGGGCACACAAGTTAAAGTAATCTGTTAAGTTAGTACTCACCAACCTAACTGTAACAATTTGTTTAGACAATTTTGTTATAGATAGTGACCACTAACCAACTTATCGATAAAAGGTTGAGTGAATACTCACACTCAAGGCTGAGTATGATGCCATAAGATGATCACTTGTTAAAAATAATCGTTGCCAAGTAAGTGACTACTTACAATGAACCAAATACAACATCGGTGTACTAATATAAATCACAAGGAATTGATTTTTTGAGAATCTAATGAACCAATATACGAAACTAACCACGATCCTGCCCCTGCTTTTATTGAGTGCTGCCACTCGCGCAGAAGACTCCACTGTATTTGAAGCGGTAATCGAACCCGCCTATGGTTTATGGTCTGTGGCAGCGGTTAGCAAAAAAAGTCAATTCAAGTCTGTGGATAACCAATTTTCACCTTCACTTTTAATCTTCGGCGGCTACGGTCCTATTTTCATTGAAGCCAACCGTTTTGGTTATAATTATTACCGTGACGGCACCTACTTCAGCTCGATGATTGGTAATGTACGTGGGCATAGCAGCCTATCTCAAGAGAACATAGATAGCAGTGATGTATTACAGCGTTACAACCTAGATGAGCGTAAGACGGCTTTAGAAGCTGGCATTCAATTTGGCCGCAGATTCGATAGTGGCTGGGTTGGGCGCTTAGCGTTATTACAAGATATCTCCTCTACTCATAAAGCCCAAGAAGCAGAGCTTAGTTTCTACCGCCGCGATAATTTCAAACCGCTAGCCAACTTCAATAGCATTCGTCTGCTCACAACCGTTGCGGCGCAGGCACAAAGCCAAGAGCTGAACGACTATTATTATGGTGTGGATTCTAATGAGTTAGGTATTTCTGGAGCCCAAGCCTACCAAGCGGATGCGGGCTGGTCTGTCGAAATCGAATTAATCGCGACCTATGATTTTAGCTGGCAAGAAAGTAACCCAAACAAGAACTGGGGGGCTTATGCAGGACTGCGCCACTATCAATTTAGTGACACAGTGAATGACAGCCCCATCATCGAATCAGGGCTAGTGCAGCAATACTTTGTAGGCCTAGGAACGTATTTCTAATACCTAGCCAACCAGCATTTTACGTTCTCTTTTTACTATAATGGCCACGCTTAGCCAACTCGATACGCGCGATAACGCCCTTATGGACTTCATCAGGGCCATCCGCTAAACGCAAAGAGCGTGCTTGCATGAAGAAAGCCGTTAATGGTGTATCTTGACTTACACCCGCACCACCATGAATCTGGATCGCATCATCGACGACTTTCTGCAATACATTCGGCGCCACTACCTTAATTGCGGAGATCTCAGTCATCGCACCTAGCGCGCCGACTTTATCCATTTTCCAAGCAGCGAATAAGGTTAATAAGCGCGCCTGATCAATGGCAATTCGAGCCTCAGCCAAACGCTCGGCATTCCCCCCCAGTTTCATAATTGGCTTATGAAAGGCTGTACGCGCCATACCGCGATCAACCATTAACTCTAATGATTTTTCAGCTGCGCCTAAGCAACGCATGCAATGATGAATACGGCCAGGTCCTAAACGACCTTGAGCAATTTCAAAACCCATGCCAGGGCCACTGATAAAGCTTGAAACGGGTAAACGCACATCGGTAAATTGAACTTCACCATGACCATGGGGTGCATCATAAGCACCAAACACCGGTAGCATACGAAGGATTTCAACTCCAGGCGTATCAAGTGGCACTAATACCATGGAATGTTGGTGATGACGGTCTTTACTCTCATCTGGGGTACTCGCCATAAAGATGCCCACCTTGCAGCTTGGGTCACCAATACCGCTCGACCACCACTTAGTGCCATTTAAAACGACTTCGTCACCTTCGATAACCGCTGTTGCAGCCATATTGGTTGCATCAGAGGAGGCTACATCTGGCTCTGTCATACAGAAAACCGAACGAATATCACCGGCGAGCAAAGGAGTTAACCACTGAGCTTTTTGCTCTTCAGAACCATAGCGCCATAAAAGTTCCATATTGCCGGTATCAGGGGCATTACAGTTAAAGATACTAGGGGCCAAAATACTGCGGCCCGTTTCTTCTGCGACCGAGGCATACTCCACAATACTTAAGCCCGCACCCAGCTCTTCATCCGGTAGAAACATATTCCATAGGCCTTCCGCTTTCGCTTTGGCTTTTAGCTCATCTACAATCGGTGGCACTTCCCACGTCGTCCAATCGCCATGGTTATGCTTAGCATAAATTTCAGCCCAAAAATCGGCTTCCATTGGCTCAATATGTTCTTTTATAAAAGCTTTCGTTCTTTTAACGTAATCTTTAGCTTTTGCGCTTAACTCAAAATCCATCGTCAAACTCCTCGTTATCACTTAATCTTTAATCTACAACCTTGAAGCCATGCTAACCAGAGCCAAGTCATGAATGAAATGATTTGTAATACTAAGGATCTATTAGTTTTACGAATAGTATATGCAGTCAGTGCAACCGACAAATAAAAGAAAGACCCTGACGACCATGAGCCATTCCCATACTAAAGATACGAGTTCACAGCATATCGGCTGGGCTTTCCCTCCAGGAATAATACCCAAGCTTGGCCTTTGCCCACATTACTGCCTAAACTTACTATAAATTACCGCTACAAATATAATTGCAGCGCTGAGTATCCCTATATCGAACAAGTATCACCACTAGATACAGAATTATGCCTGAACATTACTCCAATCAATTAAAAGCAATATTTTCTGAATTTGTAATCGATGCGATGAATGGAATCATGGTATTTGATGGAAATGACCAGATTATTTTCAGTAACAACTCGGCTGCTGAGATTTACGGTCTAACTGACGGCAATCTTTTGTATGGCAAAACGTTTAATCAAATGGTTTCTCACTGCCATCACACAAATACCGGTCTAATTATCAATACGGATGATTTAGACACTTGGTTAGAATACGCAAAAAATAAAAGGCGCAGTCAAAATTACCGCAGATTTGAAATCGATTTACAAGATGGCCGCTGGTTTCAAGTGTCTGAACAGCTAGTCCAGGACAATTGTATTGTGATGATTACAACCGATATCACCGATAAAAAGGATACTGAAACTCGCTTATCGAATATGTCTAAAGAACTATTTTTGTTAGCGACTACCGATTCTCTCACTAATGCCTTTAATCGCAGGCACTTTATGGAAAAGGCACGGACTGAACAAAAACGCTGTCAACGAGAAAAATCCGGCTATGCATTACTAATGCTCGACCTTGATTCATTTAAAGCCATTAATGATAACTATGGTCATGCATGTGGAGATGCGGTGCTGATAGGTATTGCCGAGATGATCAAGGTAGAGTTACGAGACTATGATCTATTAGGACGCATTGGCGGCGAAGAATTTGCAATATTACTACCCAATACTATTCGAACATCTGCATTCAGTATTTCTGAACGCATTCGCTGCTCAATAGAGAATCTAAAGATTGAATCCAATGGATACTCTGTCAGTGCTACCGTTTCAATTGGTGTGGCACTGGACGAAAATTCAAATAAAGACCTTGAAGAAATGTTTTTGATTGCCGACAAATTGCTTTATCACGCTAAAGAAAATGGCCGTAATCAGGTAGTTCTTTGCAAGTAACAGATTATAATTTAATTTATACAATCGACATACTCTAAATAATATTTAACTGAGTCGCTTTAATAACCGCTTCGGTCCGGCTGCCGACCTCAAGTTTACGCATTAACTCTCGGGCCTGAGCTTTTACTGTCTGATCACTTTTCATCAGTACTTTAGCGATTTCTTTATTACTCATACCCGTTGCCATCCAGCGTAAAATCTCATGCTCTTTCGGGGTCAAATCTGAGTTTAAACCGATTCCCCCACCACCCGTTAGTACACTTTTTTGCAACTCCTGATTCGATTCAACTATTTTGAAAAAGGTTGATCCCGATAATACGACACCAAAGGCTTCTTCTAACTCATCTGCATCACACTCTTTAAATAAAAAGCCTTTAGCACCAAAGTTAATACAGTCTTGTAGATAGCGTGCATTAAAGAATGAAGTTAATAAAATAACCGGTACTGAGCTGATGCCTTTCTTCTCCTGTAGAAAATCTAGAGCAGTTTCGCCCTTCAAACTGTAATCACACAAAATCAAATCAAAGTCAGCATCCTGCTTCAATAGTGCTATAGCACTAGCAACAGATTCAACCGAGTCCGACACATGATATTTTTCTGAAGTATTAATTAGCGCAACTAAGCTTTTTCGAACGAGGGTTTGATCTTCAACCAATAATAAACGTTTTTTCATAATATATTTAGCGAGTACCTATTGAGTTCATCTCCATTATTAAGGAAGTCTTAATGAAATATTAAAGCCATAGCTGTCAGAATAAGCAGAGAAGCTACCTAGTAACTGCTCCGCCCTTTCCTGCAAACCTTTTAAGCCATTACCAAAATCCCAGTTACTGCATAAGCAGCCATTATCTTTTATCTCTACTTGATAATGATCATCTAACTTTTGAATCACTATATTAATAGACTCTGCAGAGGAATGGCGCATCACATTGGTCACACTTTCTTGGCACGTTCTAAATATAACCTCACCAATACGCGCTGGACACAGACCATCAAAACCTTGGAATTCAACCGATATCACAGGTTTCATTATTCCTTTAGAGAAGATAGTAATAGCTTCACGTAAATCAACACTGTCATCACTGCGTAGCTGTAAAACAACCTGACGAATTTCACTCATTAATTGTTTTGTTAACTGCTGAGTTTCACGTAACAAAGGAGAAGAAGCCCCTTCTTTTTCCATTTTAATCAGACGATTCAGGTTAACGATAACAAGGGTTACTAAATGTCCTATTTCATCGTGTAAGTTTCGGGCAACCTCAATTTTCGTTTCCTGCTCAACTATGTCGCGTAAAATACCCTGAGTCGCGGATAGCTCTGCCAGACTTACTTCTAACAATGAACGGCTTTCAAACTCACTCAACAGTGAGCGAAAAAGAGATAAAACGACCAACTGGCTGCCAACCAAAAATACTGAAAAGTAGCCACCAAATGTTTCTATGTTTGAATTTATTAAAATGCTATTGCTAATAATAATTAAAGGAATAGTCAGTATTAAAGGCGCTGCACCCGCAGGAACAGCAATCAATATCAATAATACATAACTGGTATAAGGGTCTGCGCCCAAACCAACCCCCTCTACATATATCAATACCCCACTAGTGTACAAACAGAGAACCAATAAAACCAATAAGCCATGGGCAAGATTGATCTTTGATTTATTCTGAAGAATTAGGGGATATATCCATTTGAAAAACAAAGGGGTTGAAATAAAAAAGAGTAAATAGACGGCCATTAAAACGAGTAGGTAAACACTGCAATCAATATCTAATAATAAATGCGCAAAAAGACTAAGAAGACATACGATGCCAAATACCGCAATGAGTAATAATCGATGATAAAAATACATTGGCATAACGAGCTTAGCTGCGTTACAGGTATTTATATTAGGCGCCTTATCGTTCTCTATGTTTAAACTTGATAATAAAACACCTAACATATTCTCTCCATTCTTTAGAGTTTTCACTCTCTATTTAATTATTAATCGGTTTAACAGCTAGTCGCTTATATCGCGGTTAAAAAACTCTTCTAGATAATTATTAAGATCTGGTAACTCATGAGTAATCCAATGAGTATGCTCTGGAAATCTTTTTATTTCTAGTTCAGGAACAAGTTCCTCTAGGCCCTCGAGTAATTTATTCGACATATAAGGATCATTTTCTCCCCATAATACCAAGGTTGGTGCATAAACGGTCATCATCGACTTTTGCATTGCACTTGGCTCAGCTTTAAATTCATCAGCACTCGGAGGAAATGCCATCGAGCGATAATAAGACTTCATACGATTCCAAGCAGACAAGCTAGACCAGCCCTCTCCCATTAAACGCAGCTTGCGCTTACCACTATAAAAATCAGAGCCAAATAGTGCGTCATCAGAGAACATCACTTTAAAAAATCGAGCTTGATCCAGAAAGCCATCACCTTGGGCATATTCCATATATTTTGACTTCTCTCTTTGGTCCCCTTCAGGGTTATTATATTCGCGACCAAAGATATAAGGATGTGGAGCGTTTAAGATCACCATACTATGCAACATATCGGGATACAGCATACTAAAGGTATATGCGAGCACACCACCAAAATCATGACCTACTAATATTAGGGAGTCATAACCTAAACACTTCACCACTTCTTTTAATTCACGCGCAAGTTTCACATAATCATACTCTGCAATAGATTTTGGCTTAGCTGAATAATGATGTCCTTTTAAATCCAGTGCTACTACATGATACTCATCGCCGAAGTATTCCAACTGTTCTTCCCATCCCCAAGCAAACTCAGGAAATCCGTGTAGAAAAACCACCAGCTCACGAGGATCACTGTGATTGGGCTTTTTACTAATAGAATAATATTCCATCGGCTGCTGTTTATGGTCATAAACAGTAATCATCGACTCATCAAACGTCTCGTTCCAGTCGCCATAAGCTCCACTGGCCAAACGTCTTTCTAACTGAGCTGTGGGTTCAAAGTCATTCACAATACAGCCTTCATACTCAGAAGCGCTCGCACTATGACTTATGGTAAATAAAGTACTGAGTAGGAAAAAGGCAAGGTTTATCCCTTTCATGCTAATATTTTTCATTTTAGTGTTTTTCATCCTAGTAGCCTCAACTAATATTTATTATTGTTGTTAAATCGATACTAGGTTCTCAGAGCTGGCCGGAAAGGTGAATAACCCATATGGGTAAGACAACAGTATTCTTTTCTTTCCTGGCTAGCTTTTCTTGCCAGCTTTATAGCGCAAAGGAGAAACGCCTACCTGCTGAAGAAAAAAATAATTAAACGAACTCTGCTCTTTAAAGCCTAATAGTTGGCTAATATGTAGAATACTCAAATTAGAATACTGCAAATAATCACAAGCCTGCTGTAATCGAACCTGCCCTAATAATTGTTGAAAACTACGACCTTCAGCTTTTAATTTACGCTGTAAACTGCGCTCACTTAAACCTAAAATAGCCGCAATTTGCGAGAGTTTTGGCGTACTCATTAAGCTCTGTTCAAGCTGCTCGATCACCTGCTGTAGGATATTATTTCCTTCAATCACGGTAATAGCTGCATCCACTGGCTTCGTCAGTGGCCATGCTAGTACATCCGCCGCGAACAATAGGCTGTTATAACCTTGATCAAATCGACACTGCGCCCTAAAGGCTTGCTGATAATACTGAGCGCTATGCTCCACAGATTGGCGATGTACAAACGAAACATCCAATACAGGAATTAAACGTCCGGTAAGCTTTTGCGCGAGCTGAATTATTCCTGATAAGACACTCTCACTGACTAACCTAGCCGCCTTATGTTGTTGAAAACGGGCCCGCCAAATCAGCCGCACATTATTGCCTTCTACCTCAATACGCGAGTCCCCTAAACGATGAACCAAGCGCTCTAGAACCATTACCTGCTGTAATGCCTGAGCAAGAGTCGAAGCACTTCTTTGCGTATTCTCCAACGCTTGTCCCAAAACATCAAAGCTGGCTAACCCCGCATACTGCCCGATCTTAATCCCCAAATAAGGATCATTCACTAGATCACTTGCTGCGAGTAATAATTGAAAATACTGCTCAATGGCAATCTTTTTTGGGGGATGAAAGAACCATGAATCAGCCACACTCATTGAGTCCGCTAAAACCGATAAACGGCCGCCTTGGTATAAATAAGCGTCTAATACTGGCTGAATATAAGAGCCAATAACGTAATGCTCTAAAGTACTTAAATCTGCTTTCGTCTTCAACGCCCCTCCAGTGTCGCCTTTTAATAAATAAATGTCGTGAATTAGAAATAAGATCAGATTAAAGCAGGCTATTCTTTTTGGCAAATAACAATAAATAGGATTCCTATGAGCAATTCTGTAGAAGGCAGCATCATCAAACCCATCACCCATTTCAACCAAGCCCGAACCTGCCATACAGCGCACTATCGCTTAGATGAAATGCGCAAAGCCGCAGTGATATTCCGTGACGACATGCTAGCTAAACCCCAAGTTAAATTTTATCGCAGCATGGAATTGATCCGTGTTCCTTACCCGAGTAAATATGCTTTCTTGAACTGCAATGTCATTCCCATGCCGTTTATTCATATTCTAAACCGCCTATTTATCGTGCAAGTTGAAACCGAAGAAGGATTAAAAACGATTCTGCTTTCTCCATCCGATACCGAAGCTAATGCAGAAACACCCTTTTTTCGTAAAATCACCGATAAAGCAGGCCCTGCCAAAGGTTTATTGAAGAAATTCATCGCACCTCAAATCAACAGTGTTGAAGGTTGTCTGAAGCAACTCAACCTGAAGCCTGAAGATATCGATTACATCAGCTACGACCATCTACATACCCAAGATATTCGCCAGTGGTTAGGCGACGATCAGCAGCCTGGTTTATTACCCAATGCCAAGCTGCTAGTAATGAAAGATGAGTGGATCTCCGCGAAAAATTTAATGCCACCGCAATTTGATTGGTACTGCCCGAATGGTTTAGATGGCGTACCTGAAGATCGCATTATTCAGTTAGAAGGGGATGTGATGATTGGTGATGGTTTAGCGCTTATTCGCACCCCTGGCCATACCCAAGGTAATCACTCTTTTGTTGCCCACACTCCCGAAGGTTTAAAAGTGACCAGTGAAAATGGTGTCGGTCCTGATTGCTACGCCCCTGAACATTCTCGCATCCCCGGCCTAAAAAAATACGCCAAGCAAACGGGGATGGAAGTGATTATGAATGGTAATACGCTAGAGGCTGGCTTAGATCAATACATCTCTATGATTGTCGAAAAAACTATTGCCGGTAATCACCCTGACTATACCGAGTTCCCGAACATGGCGAACTCTTCTGAGCTGACCGGTTACTGGGGATTCCCTGGCTACAAACCAACGGTAACCTATGGTGATTTACATTTTGGCGAACTAAAAGTTTAGCTAATAGTTTTTTAAAATATTTTCACAAAATAATAATAACAGGTGAAATATGGATTTATTCTGGTACTGGCAAGACTTCTATAACGACCCATGGTTTTGGCAATTTCCCATGGCAACACTGGCCATCAGCATGGCGGCTTTTTTAACCGTCGCCATTCCTTGGACTGTGGTTGCTTGGTTAGACCCGGTAACGTTGCGAAAATATAAAATCCAGCAAAAGCCTTTTGAATTTAAAAAGTTCTTTTGGCCTTCCCTTGCGCGCATCGTTATCAACAATGCCATCTTGGTAGGTCTATTAATTGTTAGCTGGCCGCTGATGAAACTGACTGGCGTGCATAATGGAGAACTTCCAGTTTGGTACATTATAATTGCCCAGCTGCTTTTCTTCATATTGCTGGATGATTTTTTATATTATTGGATGCATCGCTATATGCACGAAAATAAGTGGTTACTCAAAAACATTCACAGCGTGCATCATCGTATTCGTAATACCTGCGGTATTAACGGTAATTATATGCACTGGCTTGAGTATGCTCTAACCGCCACGCTTACCTTAGTTGGCCCTATGCTTATTGGTGCGCATATTTATGTGATTTGGATCTGGGTTATTCTGCGTCAGGTTGAAGGAGCGGATGGTCATATTGGTTATGATATTCCTTGGAACCCCGCACATTTTTTTCCTGGGTATCAGGGCCCGGTTTATCATGATTTTCATCATGCCAAATTCAAGGGTAACTATGCGGGCTTCCTACCTTATTTAGATAAGTACTTGGGTAAGACTCATGTCCCTGCGTATTTGCGCTATCTAAAGGGTAAAAAAGAAGGCCTATCCCCTGTCGAACTTGAACAGCGAGAACTCGAAAGTAAGAAAAGGAATTAACTGTTTATTACAGGAAAAAATCCCCTTATAAATATGAGGGACTTATTCATAAGTGTACGATCCTGAAAGCAAGTGCTCAATACAGATTGAAATCACTACTAATTTTATCTCTAACAATCACAAAACACCTATAACAATGAACTAACAGTATATTTAAAATATTATAAATCTAGTGCCGAAATAACAGCTGTCTGAAATACACTATTTTTAGTTTCTGATTTAATCCTAGCTAGTTCATTTTTAATATCAGATAAATTTTCAGTTAAATCAAGCAGCGCTTCCACTTCACGCTTAACAATACCAATCTGCACTTCGCGGGCACTATTTAATGAACCCACTCCAAGATTCAAAACCCTGATAGTCTCTTTTGCTCGCCTTTCATCATCAATAGATAAATCACTATTAACTCTGATATGCCCAGATCTTATAAAGTGAAAGTATTCACTCGGATCATCCTCATCAGGCTTTATTAAGTCATAAGGGTTATAATCTCCTGGACCTTCCCTTCCTTCCTTATCTTTAAAGTGACCGCAATGAGAGTGTCCCGGAGTACCGCAACAACCAAACAAATTACTCCATTCAAAAGTTTTATCTTTATATGGCGCAACCCCATTTTTCTTACCCTTATAAAAAAAGTGCTCTACATGCCCATTACCTTGAACTGCTACGGACTCACAATAGCAACAAAAACCATTTTGCATTAGTTTCAAATGAAGCCACAATGATTTCTTTCTATTCCTGCTCCTTAATCTTCGCCAATCATGTAATTCATGTGAACAATTAGATAAAAAATCTGGCCCTAGGGTGTTTCTTATTAATTTTTTCATAAGAGCACCCTATACTCCGCCCAGCCTAGCTTTCATTTCAAATATTCTAATTTGCCCATTACACTCATCAATTACAGGATGACTCTTACCGAAATGCTTAATTAGTTTTTCTAAAACATCATTAGCTTCTTCTCTATTTCCAATGGCTAGATATTCATAAAAACTTCTTACCCATCTAGCTTCTTCTACATTTTCAGGAATAGAATTAGTCCCCATTATTTTTGCTAATATATTAGAGCTGGCAACACCTTTTGTTTGGAATTTTGGAGTACTAACAATTATTGCTCCCTTCTCATTCGTTGCAATTTTTCTTATACACCTAGCATCAACTGTCGATAAAACCTGAGGGCTATGAGTCGAAATAATAAACTGTATATTTGGAAATGTGCGCTGAAGATCCAATACAACTCGCTGCTGCCATGAAGGATGCAGATGCAGATCTATTTCATCAATAATAACAATACCTTTGCCATTTAAAGGTTCCTTAGCGTCAGGATTTAGCATCACAAGCTTAGTTGTAAGATCTGCCACAAGGGCAATCATTGTTTGCTGGCCCTTAGACACTTGTTCAATATTCACTCGACTGCCGAGACTCTCTAATATAAGTTCTGCTTTTCCTGAACTGCGATCAATATGAATATTGGAAATATCTGGTATTAACGTTTCTATCGCTTTAGTAATAATGCCAAGCTGACGCTTATAAAAATCAACAAATGAATCATCACTTAAACCTAGTAACTCTTCTTTTTTCTCACCCAACTTAATAACGTAAATATCATCTTCAGATGGAGATTTTTCTTGATAAACATCTAAAATCAACTTCTCTAGAACACTTACTTCATCTTCTAGACTCTGCTTTTCACTACTTATAGCACCTTCAGATAGATTAGACAGCTCAATAAACCATTTAATAAACCCAGTAAAGATTCCTGTACCATCTAAAGCCTTTTTTACCGCATCAAAACGAGTAGAAGCCCTGTCACTTGATGTTTTTTCATTATCATTTTTGCTGACTACTTTTTCACTTCCTCTATCTACTGGGTAATAAGCCATTAAAGGTAAATCCAAATCAGTGTGGTAGCTCACTACTCGATGTATATTTGCTAATAATCTAATTTCTTTTAAGTAACTATCAGTTGTTTTCGGCCTCCCAGCAACTGGTCTCGCTAAACCAACTGAAAACTTCCTTTTCGCATCAATTTTTAAAGTGGCAGAAATCTCTGAATAATCTTTTTCATTGACATTAACATCTACATCTTTAATAGGTTTTCCAGTACTATTTTCTTTTAACAAATCATTATTAAACCATGACAGTATTTTAGAAATCGATTCCAGTATGCTAGTTTTTCCTGCTCCATTATCGCCGACTATAACAGTCAAATCAGTTTCGAAATTTATTTTAAGGTCCTCGAACCGCCTAAAACTACGAAGCTCCATAGAATCAATTATTAACGTTCCTTTAGCTAACTCTGTTTTAAGGCACTCTAAATACCCACCAGCTACAGCCCTATCTTCTTCATTCTCACTAGAACTATAATTTTCATACAGCTGAAAAATAGAGTCTAAATTTCCTTTATTAGCATTTCTAATTAAATGAAGATTGGAATTTATAGGATTAGACATGTCTTTCCTCAGAGATTCGAAGCATTAATTCTTTAGTATATTTTTCATTCAATGTGAATATAAACATAGGTTCAATATGATTTGAAAATGCTAGCAACCCTTGTAGATGCTGCAACATACCTTCTTCTAATTTATTAATTGAGTATTGAAAAATAAGATGTTTTATATATCGTTTTCGTTCTCGCCCTAAAGACAAGTCACCGTTGTTATTTATGGTAATTCCAGTCACATGACGATTATGAGCTTTCGATGAAAAAACTGTTTTTCTTTTATTTACATTTATTCCCCTGCCAAAGCACTTTTCAAGAAACCCCTTCACTACCTCAGGCACAGAGAACAGAATATTTTTATCGTTAGTAGAGAAAGTAAAATCATCTGCATATCTTGTATAAAGTATATTCGTCTCATCACAATAGTTAGACATTATTAGATCAAAGGTATACATGAAAAAGTTAGATAATAATGGAGAACTAGGAGCCCCTACACTTAAAACCAAGCCCTGTTTATTTGACTTCCCCGGACTCCAAAACAATAAGCTTTCCATTACCCTCTTATCTTGACCTGAAAAACTATCGAAATGCCTAGAATACACCCGCCAAAATAAGTCACTGGAAATGGAATTAAAGAAGTTTTCAAGGTCCATTGAAAGAAAATATCGACTGCTTTTATGCACAGTCGCATTATCTTTAATGCTTAAATTTTTGCGGTATGCTTTGGCTGCATTATGTATCGGCAATGATTGAATTTTTAGAAATGCCCGTTGATATTCTTTCAATTCTTTGGAGGGCTGAGCGATCGTACGAAATCCTGATGTTCTTTTAGGTATTTTATAGGTTCTGTATTTTTTTGGAGCTCCCTCTAAAAACCCTTCAACCTCAGCTTCACTTTTCTGTAGCACGCTGGCTAATTCTTCAAGAAAGCTCATTTTTCAGTCCATTCAATCGATCAAAAAAAGGCTCAAGAGATAACTCTTGAGCCTTACTCTTTACTCAAGATCGCGAGGCATCGCGATCTAAGTGAGGAACGAGCTTAGATCGCGATGTCTCGCAATACAAAACCGTTCAATAAATTAGAGTCTGGCTAAACACCCGACTAGACAAATTCGTCCAAAGCTAAAGAGTTATTTAAGTGTACATTAAGTGTCTAATGGCTTCAAACCCACCTTATTTATATCTTCTTTTATTCTTAAATAAGGGGATTTCTTTTATTACAGGCAAAAAAAAGCCCCTCATATAAATATGAGGGGCTTTTTAGAATAGCTGGAGACGCCAGTAAGCCGGGTTTTGTCGTGGACAATCATTCATCTAGGCCTGAAATTGCTCGCAGGCTCAAGCGATCTACCCGCTCTCAACGTGGGCCACGCCATATGAGAGCCTATTTGATCTTGCTCCGGGTGGAGTTTACCCTGCAACGAACTATTA
>JAESQF010000096.1 GCA_016765295.1 Oleispira sp. | reverse complement strand
CACTATTACAAAAAAAGGAGAAACTTCCATTCCATTAACTGTTCCCAATAGAAATAGCTCTAAAACTGGAAACATCTGTCTTAATCCATTTATGAACAACATTAAAGCAAATATGCGAACAGCAATAGCTAGGTAATGACTAGATTTCATTTGTAATTCCTTTTAACGCCCGCTTCAACGAGCAAATTTTTGTTGACGGTTTTTGTGCGTATTTTTGCACAAAAGGTGACAGCGGAAATTTGTCCGGTGCAGGTGTTTGTTATTGCAAATCAAGAATTCACCTTCATGCTCGATTCTGATACTAACTTTAAATTAATAGATTCCGTTTTATCATGAAAAGTAGAGTTTCTGCTTATCAATGATTTAACCATGTCACGAAACCATGGGTCAGCATATGGAGAGATGACAATTTCTTCTATAAGAGACTCTAAGTCCACGCCGACATTAAATCCAGACTGGTAATTACTCAGCATCGATTGGACTTCTTCAACATCTATTGAATAAGGGACTAAATCTCCTATTACGTCATTAGTAAAGCCGTGATCGTGAATACATAGTCTAAGTTCACTTTCAAAGGAGTATGGTAGGCTTTTACAGAACACGTGGGACAGTAAATTATCCTTATTTTTTGGAACTCCTTTTTCATGATCTAAATATTCAACTACTCCTCCTAAGACCGAAAAGTTTTTATTTTTACCAAAAGAATCAGAGAGTCGACCAACTGTAGACTTAATCGCAATTCCATTGTGATGACCACAGTATAGTTTCCACATATGGTAAGACTCATGCTTGCTTAAATTCCAGCATGTAACATACGAATTATAAGTGGTAAGCTCATATTGATTTTTTTGAATTTCTAGATGCTCTTTCCTCACTGTTTCTTCCGAAACTAGAGACATTCCAGCTTCCATTTCCCCTCCAGATTGTACTTTCCCATTACCGGTATATTTGGGGGCAAAATTTGTATTTTGTATTCGACTCTCAATTAATTCCCATTGTAGTTTTGGAACCTTACCTTCCAATGGGTCTACTTCCCAGTTTTTATCTAATCTCGCAAACCAAAGTGAGCCAGTGGTGATCATTGATAGGAATTTACTTAAATCCATATATCGCCAAATAACAGTTTCATCTTCAGGCAGCTTCTCATTATTAAACTCTGAAAATACTGTTTCCGAAATCTCTACTTCTCTTACCAAGATATCTAAACCGGCTTCAACAGCCCATTCTTGAACAAAAGTAGTAAGATCAGCGTCTTTTTCAAAAACATTGAAATTCGTTGAAGACTCACCGTTCTTTACAGATATATTGAAATGAGGATCAACTCCAGTAATTCCGCGTTCACACGCCACTCTCTCAATTTTCTCAAGGTTAGAGCCTTTTTTTAGCTGTAGAAGACTATCTAGATTCATCCGATACTCACTATGAGAAATAACGCCTGCCATCAACCGTGGAGCTCATTGATGGGTTTTGGGCTAAAATTCGCGAAGCGGATAGCCCAAAAACCAGCAATGAGCGGAGTCGGATTGCATGGCCTTGTTAGGCTATTCCTGGTACAAATGATATTAAAACCACCAATCTTCAGGTTTTTCGATGATTTTACTTAAGTTCTCATACCCATTTTTTCGTGGGTGCGCCCCATCATTTTCAAATATCTCTTTTTTATAATTTTTGTCATCAATTAATTCTGAGAATAATTCTATGTAAGGTACATTAAGATCTTTAGCTTTACTTTTAATCTCTGCATTTAGCGAATGAATTCGAATATTATGCTCTTCGTTATTAACTGCAGGTGGTCCAATTATTATTAATTCATAATTAGGTTGTATAAAGTTAACAATTTTAATAAAATTTTCTATTGAGTCAGATTCCGATATACGGGTAGTTCCATTCTCCATCGCAGTATCGTTTACACCAAATGATACGACTACTCGTGAATCTATCGTAGTAGGTAACCTACTCGGAATTTCAAATTCAATTCTATTTAATATATCTAGGCTAGTATTTCTTCTAATGCCCAAATTATAGTAAGTTATTGAATTTTCCAATTCTCTATTTGCTGACACACATAGTCTTCCAGACCATCCTAGTGCGTGTTCATCACCGGTTCCATTTACAAATGAATCTCCGATGAAACATATTCTTATGTCGTTAATAACGATACCTCATAATTATTCTAGAGCCTAACATTTTAATCATAGGCATGCGCGTTTGCACGGAAGTGACTTTTCTATAAAAGAAGTCACGGATTCGTGGTAACGATTTGATTTTATTCGGTAATTCTTAAAATCCATTTACCAGTTCCATCTTTCCATTACAGAAATACGCGCATGCGTGTTTATCTAAATAACGAGGGTCTCGTTATTCCAGCGTCTAATTTTATAATTCATTGATTTTGCTACATTTTCAAAAGTAACTCCAGTATAAACGCGCAAGTTAAATGGAGGTTTTCGTGCAAACGCGCACGGATGGGGCTGTTTCACGAAAATCATCTGTATAAACAACCATGATTTCAACTTGTACTTTCTTGTCATACTTTTGTCATATGAAATGCGTTTAATCTACCTTTTGGTCTAGTCCAGCTACTAGAGATATAGGAGGGGATTTTCATGTCGTTATCTCATAATCGTATTCAGCACTCTATCCAAGCCTGGCTAAGCAAAGCGCCACAAGGGTGGTTTATTGTGTTTGCTATTAGTGCAGCGTTTCTCACCTATTTTTCAATGTATGCGTTTCGCAAGCCATTCTCGGTGGGTTTGTATGAACAGCAGGGTTATTTGGGTTTAGATTTTAAGGTCTTGCTGATTTTGAGTCAGGTACTGGGGTATATGTTTTCTAAGTACATCGGTATTCGTGTGGTTTCGGGCATGATGCACAAGCGCCGAGCGTTGGTAATTATTGCTTTGGTTTTGTGCGCTGAAGCGGCTTTATTGTTATTCGCGGTATTGCCGGCCCCTTTAAAGCCTTTCGCTATGTTTTTGAATGGTTTGCCGCTGGGTATGATTTGGGGTTTAGTTTTTAGTTATTTAGAAGGGCGTAAAACCAGCGAGCTACTCGGGGCGGGGTTAAGCGCTACCTTTATTGTGGCATCGGGCATGGTGCGCAGTGTGGGGAAGGGGTTGATTGTGTACTGGGACGTCGATGAGTTTTGGATGCCGGTATTAACGGGTTTGATCTTTATGCCGTTGCTGTTCATTTCTGTGTATGCGCTCAGTATGTTACCGGAACCCAATGCTGAAGATGAGGCTTTAAGGAATAAGCGTGAGCCGATGACGGGCAGTGATCGTTGGAAGTTGTTCAGCCAATATTGGTTTGGTTTATTAGTGCTGATTGTTGCTTTTATGATGTTCACTGGGTTGCGCGATTTTAGGGATAACTTTTCTTCTGAAATCTGGATGGCATTAGGCTTTGGAAATGAGCCAGCGATTTTCACTTATGCGGGTATTCGTATTGCGGGCATGGTTTTAGTCGCTTTGGCTTTGCTAATGCTTATTCGAGATAACTTTAAGGCGTTCACAGCGAATCATGTGGCGATTGTCATCGGTTGTGTGATTATGATTTTGAGTACTCAGATGTTTCAGCAGGGCTCACTTGATAGCAAGGTTTGGATGGTGGCGCTCGGCACGGGTTTGTATCTGGCCTATATTCCGTTTAACTGTTTTCTGTTCGACCGTTTTGTCGCCGTGGCTGGCCCTTATGTGGGTGTGAGTGCGAATGCTGGCTTTTTGATTTATTTGGCTGACAGTGCTGGTTATACCGGCAGTGTCGGTTTGTTATTGGTGAAGCACTTTTATGCCCCTGATATAAGTTGGCTGAACTTTTTTATCGAGGTTATTTATGCCACGGCGTTTATGGGGGGCGGTTTGGTGACGTCTTCTTGGCTGTACTTCCAGTGGAAGTGGCATTTACAATGGCAGCATGAAGAGGAATCCGCATCTTTAAATGCTCCCTTAAACAAAAGATTAGAAGGTAAGTTGAATGCTGTCGGCAAATATTGAGATTCGTGATTATTTGGCAAATTTGATCGCGGAATATAATGCCGGAAATGGTGGGCACTTTACGGCGGGGCGTTTACCTTCTGAGCGTGAGCTGGTCGAGCAATTTTCCAGTACGCGTATTACCGTACGCGATGCGTTGACTAAGTTAGAAGCGGAAGGTCTGATTTATCGTTCTAACCGACGCGGTTGGTTTGTTGCGCCTTCGCGTTTGGTTTATGACCCTTCTTCGCGGGTTAACTTCTATTTATTGGCCGCGCAACAGAATAAAACCCCTGCGACTCAGTTGATTAGTCAGCGTTGTATAAAAGGCCCAGCAGAGACTCGTGAAGCATTAGGCTTAGTCGCGAAAGAGAAGGTCATTGAGCTGGTGCGGTTGCGGTCTTTAAATGGTCGGCCGGTCTTGTTTGAAACGATTTATCTGCCCGAGCAGCGTTTTCCAAAGTTGAATAAGGCGCGTCTTGAAGGATCGTTAACGGTCTTGATGGAAGAGGAGTATGCGGTGCAGATTTGTCATGAAGATAACCGTATTCGGGTATCGGCTGTGTATGATCAGGTGGCTGAAAGTTTGTCGCTTATTAATGGTGCGCCTTGCCTTGAGGTCACTCGTATTCGTTACGAAGGTGATCGTAAAGCGTTTGAATTCGATAAGGAATATTGGGTTCATAGCGCCATTGAATTGAGCATTCCAAGCAAATAATTTCACTCTCAATTTCACTCTCAATTTCACTCTCAATTTCACTCTCAATTTTGCTTTCTTTGTGCCTGACCTCTCCTCGATAAGGCGGGCACTTATCCCCTAACTCCCTTGAACCTCTTTGTCACAAAACCTTCATTTTAATTTCGTTGCCTCAGCTTAATCGCGTCTTTATAGTTTGTGCATCTGGTCTAGACCAAATGGTTTTGACCGCTGTATTTTATGCGAGTTATTTGAAGGGACGTTGCTGTGAAAAATCCGTATTTGTTATTAACCCCAGGTCCTTTGTCGACCAGTGCCAGCGTAAAGCAAACCATGCTACGTGATTGGTGTACTTGGGATGATGATTACAACTTGGGCGTGGTGCAGCCGATTCGCCAACAGTTGGTTGATATGGCATTGGCGAGTTCAAGTATCACTTCTAACGATGGTGAAACTGCTTACAGCACGGTATTGATGCAAGGCAGTGGCACGTTTGCGGTTGAGAGTGCGATTGGTAGTGCGATTCCTAGGGATGGCAAACTCTTGGTATTAATCAACGGCGCTTACGGTAAACGCATTGCTGAGATCGCTGAATATTTGAAGATTGCGGTGGTGAGTTTAGAGGTTGCGGAACACGAGTGGATTGCGGCGGATGTGTTAGCGGAGACCTTGGCAAAAGATGCGGATATTACCCACGTTGCGATGGTGCATTGTGAAACGACTTCGGGGATTTTGAATCCGCTTGAACGCTATGCTGCGATCGTTAAAGCGGCGGGAAAAGTTTTGCTGGTCGATGCGATGAGTTCTTTTGGTGGCATTGATATTAAGGTCGCGGATCTAGGCATCGACTTTCTGATTAGCAGCGCGAATAAATGCATTCAAGGGGTGCCGGGCATGGGTTTTGTGATTGCTAAGCGCAGTGAGCTTTTATTGTGTGAAGGTCGGGCGCGTTCTTTGAGTTTGGATTTATTTTCGCAGTGGAAAACCATGGAGGATAACCAAGGGAAGTGGCGCTTTACGTCACCAACCCATGTGGTTCGAGCCTTTCAGCAAGCGTTAGCTGAATTAAATCTTGAAGGGGGAATTGAGGCGCGGGCTAAACGTTATGTTGCCAATCATCAAACCTTAATTCGTGGCATGAAGGCGCAAGGTTTTCAGTGTGTGGTTGATGCTGACAAGCAATCTCCGTTTATCTCGACTTTTGTATACCCAGATTCTGAGCTGTTTGATTTTAAAAAGCTGTATGACTGTTTGAAAGAAGAAGGTTTTGTTATTTATCCCGGCAAGGTGACGGCGACGCCGTGCTTTCGTATTGGTCATATTGGTGAGGTGTATCCAGAGGATATGCAGCGCTTATTGGTTGCTTTAGCTAAGCATAGATTTTGGGAGCAAGAAGATGCGCTTGAGAACGTTAGCGCGTAAGTCAGTGGATGCAGTCTTGGCGCCTTTTCATCAATGTGGTCATTTGTCTCTAGGAGAAGAGGTGAGCCAGCTTGAGCATGCTTTGCAGTGTGCTTGGTTTGCTCAACAAGATAACGCGCCGAGTCATATTGTGGTGGCGGCGCTATTACATGATATTGGCCATTTATTGACGTATACCGAAACTGGCGCGCATCCGGAAGAGGGGGATCGCAATGGTTATCACGAAAAAATCGGTGCACATTTTTTAGCTCAGCATTTTTCCGATGAAATCGTCAAGCCTGTGCGTTTACACGTCGCAGCCAAGCGTTATCAAGTTTCTACGCAAGAAAGCTACCGGCAGAGTTTATCAGCGGCTTCTTATCATAGCTTTTTATTGCAGGGCGGAATTATGGATGCCAGTACCTGTCATGCATTTGAATCCAGTCCTTGGTTTGCAGATGCGTTATTACTGCGTAAATACGATGAGCGAGGCAAGCAAGTTGAGATTGCAGAGAGCGGTTTTTCCCAAGTAGATTTAAACGATTTTTATGAACTATTAATTCAACATACTCGTATTGTGAAAGAGAGAAATACTTATGCTTAAAACAGATGTTTTTTGTGCAGGCCCGGTTGAGGCTTTGATTTTGGATTGGGCAGGAACGACCATCGATTTTGGTTCTTTGGCGCCGGTTTATGCCTTTATGGAATTGTTTAAAGAGGAAGGTATCGACGTTAGCCAAGCTGAAGCGCGTGAACCAATGGGCACAGAGAAGAGTGAACATATTCGTCGTATGCTGGCGAACCCTCGTATTGCCGACGCTTGGTTGGCGGTAAAAGGGCAGGCATCTAATGAAGATGATATTAAGCGTTTATACGCTTTGTTTGCGCCGATTCAAACCCCTATTGTCGCGGATCGTGGTCAGTTAATTCCTGGTTGGAAGGCGATGTTTGATGAGCTGGTTGCCGCGGGAATTAAGATTGGTAGTAATACCGGTTATGGTCCTGGCATGATGGCGCTGGCATTAGTGGCTGCGAAAGATCAGGGTTATACACCTGCGTCGACGGTTTTTGCGACGGATGTTACTCGTGGTCGACCTTTTCCTGATATGGCGTTAACAGTTGCGATGGAGTTGCAAGTAGGCCATGTGAATGCGTGTATTAAAGTGGATGATACCTTGCCTGGTATTGAAGAGGGCTTACGCGCAGGTATGTGGACGGTAGGTGTGAGTTGTTCGGGTAATGAAGTGGGCTTGGATCGTAATGCCTGGCAAGCGCTTTCTAATGATGAGCAGCAAGAGTATCGGCAGAAAGCTGAGCGGCGCTTATTTAATGTTGGCGCGCATTATGTCATTGATTCGGTCGCAGATTTAGCCGCGGTGATTGTTGATGTGAATCGCAGATTAGCGAAGGGTGAGAGGCCCTAGCTTTTTGTGAGGAGTTTTTAGTGAGGCTAAAACGAAAAAAGGCCTAATGATGAAACTCTTAATGGAGTCTTTCATTAGGCCTTTTTTACGTTAGGTTTTCTTTAAAAAGAAGACCTTAACGAATTACTTGCTTTCGTTCTGAGCGAACAAGCTACCAGAGGCAGGAGCCATTGGCTTAACTTCAGCGGCTACTGGAGCAGCTGTTGCTGGCTTAGCTTCTGCAGCTGAGTGGATCGCACCTGCAAGAGACTGAGTTGTAGCAGGCTTAGCAGCAGGAGTAGGTTTAGCTACTGGTGCTTTCTTAGCAACTACTTTCTTAGCCGTTACTTTTTTAGCAGGTTTAGCCGCTTTCTTAGCAACAACTTTCTTTTCAGCTTTCTTTTCAGTTTTAGCAGGCTTAGCGACTTTTTTAGCGGCTACTTTTTTAGCAGGCTTAGCAGCTACTTTTTTAGCTTCTTTTTTTACTGGCTTAGCAGCAGTTTTCTTAGCAGCTGGCTTCTTAGCGGCTTTTTTAGCTTTAGCAGCTTCTTTCTTAGCAGCTACGGCTTCTTTTTTCTTAGCAGAAGTTGCGGCTTTCTTTGCTTTAGCAGCAGCTTTTTTAGCGGCAGCAGCTTCTTTTTGCTTAGCAGCAGTAGCGGCTTTCTTAGCTTTAGCAGCTTCTTTCTTAGCAGCAGCGGCAGCTTTCTTAGCAGCAGCGGCAGCGGCTTTCTTATCAGCAACAGCTTGCTTCTTGGCAGCAGTAGCAGCAGATTTTTGCTGTTCTTTTTCTACAGCAGCAGTTGCTTTAGCAATTGTTGAAGCAGCATCAGCATCGGCTTTAGCAGTCGTTGCAGCTAGTTTAGCGGCAGCGAAAACTTCTTTAGCAGCAGTAGCGGCTTGCTTAGTTGTTTCAACTTTAGCTTTAGCAGCGTCTAAAGCTTTAACTGTAGCAGCAGATTTCTTTGCTTTAGCTTTATCAGCCGCTTTCTTTTTAGCAGAGTTCGCTTTCGCTAAAGCAGCAATCGCTTTAGTTTGAGCAGACTTAGCTTTAGCCAATGCTTTATCAGCATCAGAACTCATTTTCTGGCGCGCTTTTTCTAGTTTAACTTCTAGAGCTGCAATATCTTTCTGCAACAATTGAACTGGGCTCAATACAACTTTAGGAGTTGGAGCTTGTTTAGCTGCAACCTTTTTAGCTGGAGCTTTTTTAGCTACGTTTTTCTTAGCTGCGATTTTTTTTACTGCAGGCTTTTTAGTTGTGCTTTTGCGAGCGGCCATGGGGTTTTCCTCGAGGACTGACTTAAATAGACTGCGCAATTATACTTAGAAGCAAATTACTATCCATTATTTTAGGCGAAAAATAGAATTTAAATTAGTTTTTTGGCCAAAAACTTTTTATTTTTTCTGTTTTGAACGAATTTGTAGCTCAATCCACTCCAACATGGGTTGCCACTCGAGTTTATCTTTTGGGTCACGTTGACTAAAATCTGCCAAACCTAATCCGTGTTCGGATGCTCTAACGTAATTTTGTGTGTCCCTAAAGGAGGCGATGAAAGGAATATTAAGGCTATTAAGGAAGCGTTGAAGCTTCTGGTAAATTAGCGTATTTTTCTTCACGCGGTTGGCAATGACGGCGATAGGTTTTTTATTGCTGCGAAATGCTCGACTCAATAATACCTCGCGAATAAATCCGGTTGCTGCACGAATATCAATGGCTGATGGAATAACAGGAATCACAATAAAGTCAGAAGTTTGGATCATGTCGGATAATATGTGGCCATTTAATCCCGCTGGGGTATCGAAAACGACTCGAGATGTATTCGAGGGCACTCGTAAGCTATAACTACGGGTTGAATTTGAATTTTGGTTTTTAAAAGCGGCGATGCCGGTAATTTTTGCTAGATGAGGATCTCGTGCGGCTAACCAGTCTATGCTTGATCCTTGCGGATCATAATCGACGATGGCAGTTCCTTCTCCTTGGGTGGCGAAATAACTGGCGATATTGGTAGCCATGGTCGTTTTACCACAGCCGCCTTTTGCATTCGCCACAAGCACTCGAATAGGTTGCATTTGGCTAACAACTCGAACGTTAGGCTGATGCGTCTTCACCCCCTGTTTTTGGCTTACAATGCTATCGTCCATAACAGTATTAATCGGTCCATATTTCTTATTTATATTAAGCATAGGCTATAATGCTTTGAGTTTATATACAGATGAAGGAATCACGGATGAAACGCCCTATTTTTATTATGTTGGTTTTAATCGCTATTGCGTTTGCCGGCCCAATGCTAATGAAGAAGCCCGACGGCACACCTTTTATGGAATCGCCATTAGATTATTTTTCGTCTGACTCTAAGGGAGCTAATAGTGGACAGTCGAGCACGAATAGCAGTCAGACATTTTATAAATGGCGTGGAGAGGATGGCACTTGGCACTATTCTGATCAACCCCAGCCTGGTCATAATATCGAGACGGTCACAGTTAATACCAATACCAACTTGATTCAAGGTTTACGGATAGAGAAAGAAGAAGAGAAAGAGCCTGAAAAAAATAAGGATAAAGCTAAAGAAGAAACTTCTTCAATACCTCTGCCAATGACGGTACCTTTTGAGAAGGTCGCTAAAATGTTGGAAGATGCGAATAATATGCAACAAGTAATGGATGATAGAAATAAGAAAATCGAGAGAGCAATTCAGGGTCACTAAGTGATTATAAAACTAAGAGGTTATAAAACTTAGTGATTCGCGGCTCATTCTAGATAAAAAATGCGTCCATTTGAGCCGCTAGCAACATAACCTTGCTTGGCAAAAGCAACATCTTCAATAAGAACGTTATTGCTTACCCATTTATTTTTTGGTATTGCTTGCCAAGTTTGTTCAAGCTTGGCTGTTTGAGTTTGCCATAATTGGATTTTTCCAGCACTAGACCCCGTCAATAATCGTGAACTGTCTTTACTAAAGCGTGCACTGCTATAAAAACCACTATTAATTGGAAATGCACTGATTACTTCTCCTGTTTTGCTATCCCATAAACGACCAGGGTCACCTAAGGCAGAAGTAAAAACAAAACGTCCATCAGGAGATATTTCTGCAGTGCGGACCTGGTTATTATGTTTGAGTAAGTGCAATTGTTTGGCGCTATTGAGATCCCAGATTCGTGCGTTTGAATCATCGCTCGCGCTTGCTGCAAATTTTCCTTGGTTGTCCATACTCACGTCATATACCACGCCTTTATGACGTAACTTCTGTTTTATACCGCCATTTTTAATATCGAATAAAGTAGCGGTATAGTCGGACATGGCGAGTAACGCGTATTTCCCGTAAGGACTTAAGCTAATGTCGTGGATATTACCGGGAGCATCCCATAACCAGATGGCTTCACCTGTTTTACGGTTCCATAAGGCAATGCTGCGATTATCGGTGGTCGCAACAAAATCACCTTCGGGGGAAAAATCACAACTTATGATGCTGCTATTTTCTCCAGCTTTATGGTTCCAATTATACAGGCGGTCGAATGGTTGTAAGCGCCAAAGACTACCACCATGATGTATGGAACCGGCAAATGCATAACCTGCATCATGATTTAGGCAAAGAGAATAAGCACCTTGGCTAGTGAGTTCGTCGAAGCGTTGAGGTTTTTTAGCCGTATCGCAGGCGGCAAGTAATAAGCTGCTGCAAAATAGTGAAGAGAGTATTAGTGGTGCTGACTTCATAGTCATCCCTGAAAAACGGTCGAGTATGAAGTCAGTTTAGTTCAAATCTAGCGCTTCGCTTTATTAGCTAGCAACAAGTTCGCCATGAACGTTATGCAATTTTTCGATCAGTTGATCTTCTAGTTCGAAGCGCTCGCTAAGCATTTCACCTAGCTCTGAAAGATCTTTGCTAAGGTCGGTAATCTTTTCTAGACAATGTTCTGCAGAATCGTATTTGTCATTGAAGTCGACGCATTGTTGCGTCATTTCTTCTAGTACCGGGTACGCGCGATTTGCCAGCTCGGTGCCGCCATCGTCATACAGTTTCGCTTCTTCTATAAGCTGTTGGTAAATTTCAAAATGTCCTGCTGAGCAATAATCCATTAATATCTGGCAGAATGCCTGAATTTTAATGGATACCGGCGTCTCTTTTGGAGTGAAAGGCTTTAACGTATTAATTCCACAATAAAGTACGATAACGTCTTGGCGTTCGTTCAACCAACCGTCAATAAGTTTATGTACTCCGCCCCAACGTTCTTGTGCTGTTTTGCAACCTTCTAGCATGCCCCAATTCCTTTTTCTTCTTGATCTGATTTACCCCTAATATAGTCAGGCTAGACACTTAGTTGCAAGTAAGTTTTTGAAATTTTTTTGCTTGCAAACTGACATATCTGTGCTTGATAGGGCTGTAAGCGTGCTAGTGCTCTATAGCAGCTCAGGCAATGTTCTGAGCCGCTATGACAAAATATTATTTACGTGCTTTCCAAGCAACGAAAATGCCATAAGCAGAGGCGATGGCGAAGCCAATAAAGAAGACCAGTAACCAACCTGGCATAGAGATGCCGGCAAAGCTCCAAGAGACTTCGGCACAATTGCCATTACCTCGCAATAGGACCGTTATGACTTCCATTATAGGGAAGGCGTCTAACATGTACTCAAGGCTGGGCCCGCAAGAAGGCACTTGGTCTGCGGGTAGGTTCTGTAGCCAGTTGTGGTGGTGTGCTAGATAGATTCCAAAGAAGGATGATAATAAGGTCCAACTGGAAGCGATAAGCAGCCCAATAGGTTTTTTAATCAAAAAGAATCCCGCTAGACAACCGACTGCCACCATTAGGGTTGCTACGCGTTGCATAATACAGAGAGGGCAGGGTTCTAGTTCGAGCGCGAATTGAAAATAATAAGCGCTGGCTAATAACGCAATGCAGGTAAAAAAGCCGCTTAAGCAAAGCATTTTGAGGTTAATACGCATTCTGTGTCCTTTCTTCGTTCTGATTATTGATACTGTTCTATTCTTTAGATATCGAATGATGGCTATTAAGAGCTAGGAGTAAGCAATATGTTCAAATTTCTTCTGCCGTTGGCAGGATTAATCGTATTTTCTTTTGCTAATGTCACCCAAGCCGCTGAGGCGAGCGAAACTAAGTATATCCATTTAACCCCAGCTTTTGTGGTTAATTATGGCAATACTGGGCGAATGAAATATTTACGTACCGAAATTGCATTGAAAGTTAATGGTGCGGCGGCGGCGGGAGCTGTGACTAATCACCGTCCTTACATTCGCAATAACTTAGTATTTCTATTAACCGCTCAAGACAGTGATATCGTGAATTCGAGTGCAGGGCGAGAAACTTTACGTAAAGTTGCATTGGATGAAGTTAGAGCGTTGATGACTGAGCTAGAAGGGAAGCCTTTGATTGATGATCTGTATTTTGAAAACTTTGTGGTACAGAACTAGCCCGTAGTAGAAGGTGAAGGTATCCGTATTGTTAAACTAAAAAAGGGTTATCGATTGATAACCCTTTTTTATGTCAGTCGCGAATGCTCTTTAACGAGCAGGAATTTAATGAACAAAGCATTTAACGTGCGAGGTATTGCTTGAGGAAGCTAGGGAAGTCAATTTGATCACCGGCTTCAATTTCCGCTTGCTGCATTAAGCTTTGCTGAGCTTGCAGTTGCATTTCGTTATTTAGCTGCTCATCGAGTGGCTGCTTAAAATCTGCGGCTCTTTGTTCTGCTAATTTAAGGGTCAGCTGGGCAAACTCTAAATCTTCTTCTTTCATTTTTGCTAAATATTGCGCAGACGGAGTGAGCGAAGCATCTTCTAGTTTCGCTTGTTGCTGCGCTAATGCATCACTGTATTGGCGGTTACCCGCGGCTTCATCCATTGATAAAGCTAAAGAGGCGAGGTCTGCTAGCAGTTCATTACCCCATTGACGTAAACCTATCGATTCACCCTCTTTGCTCAGCTTCAATTCAGGATCACGCCCCTGCATCACCGCAGAATTTTGATTGGCTTTGATTTCACGATAGCCATCATTGGTGATCTGTGGACTGTCGGAAAATAGACAATGGGTTAAAAATAAATCTAAGAAATGAATGTGAGTTTCATCCATGCCTAAGCTTAGGAAAGGATTAATATCGGTGCAGCGCACTTCAATATATTCAACCCCATGATTGGCTAATGCTTGTAGTGGCTTTTCATCACCGTTGCCAATGCGCTTCGGGCGAATGTCGCTGTAGTATTCATTTTCGATCTGCAAAAGGCAGGTGTTCAGTTGTTTGAACTGACCATTTTCGTCTTGTAAACCAATCTTTTCATAGGCAGCAACAGGTTTTGTTACGGCTTCTGAGAGAGTTGCAACATAGTTTTCGACGCTGTTATAGCAAACGATAAGTTCGGCTTGGGCATTATTTTGATAGCCCAGATCGCTCATGCGTAATGAGGTTGCGTAAGGCAGATAGCGAGTATGTTTTTTAAAGGTATCTAGTTGGTGTTCTTGGCCATCTAAGAAAGATGAACAAACCGCCGGTGAAGCCCCAAATAAATAGCTTAAGATCCAAGAGTTGCGGCGGAAATTTCGAATTAAACCGAAGTACTTATTGGAGATAAAGTCTTGCAGTTGTTGGTCGTTGGCCGTTTCTTTTTTCTCTTCTTTGAATAGCAATGGCCAAAGTTCATCAGGCATGGAGAAGTTGTAATGAATGCCCGCAATCGCTTGCATCGTGCGGCCATAGCGATGCCATAAACCATGACGATATGCATGTTTGAGTTGGCCTAAATTTGAGTAGCCAAATTGCGCAATAGGAATGCTTTCTTCACCATTGATAATGCATGGCATAGACGCTGGCCAAATTAATTCTTCACCAATGTTTTGATAAGTGTACTGATGCAAGTTGTGCAAAAACTGCAGCGTATCTTTGGCGTTATCAAAAACGGGGGTAATAAATTCAAGCAGTGATTCAGAGTAATCGGTGGTAATACTTGGGTGTGTTAAAGCAGACCCCAGTGCTTGGGGGTGTGGTGCTTGGCTTAAGCGACCATTAGGCTCACAGCGTAACCCTTCTTTTTCAATACCTCGCTGGATGCGATTCAGTAGCGATAATTGGTTCTGTTCGCGTAATGACGATAACAGATTGCTATAAGTTGGATTAGCCAAGAGGTGCCTCAATGTGCGAGCCGTAAAGTTGTTTGCATTATAGGGCAATGATTCGAGAGAGGTAAGTGCGGTGAGTGGTAATCACTGTGCCATAGATAAGATAATCCATGGCTCAGTGCTTATTCGATCATTTTTTGCTCTTACTTCACTCTTACTAGCGTCTTACTTTTTCTTATTAAAGGCTGCGGCAAGAGCATTTGCCATCGCGCCTTGTGCTTGGCTTGGGTTATTGCCTTTATTACTACCACTATTTGAGCTGCCAGGACCAAAACTGGTTTTGGTCGTTTGCGTACCACGACCATTGCCGCGGCGATTATTACGTTCGCCCGGCGCCTTTTCGTTCGCCAACTCGTTAGCATCATCTGACATACGCATGGAAAGTGCGATGCGCTTACGCTGCGCATCAACTTCCATCACTTTCACTTTGACAATGTCACCGGCTTTTACCACTTCGCGTGGGTCTTTAATAAAAGTATCCGACATCGCAGAGATATGCAGCAGACCATCTTGGTGAACACCGACATCAACAAAAGCGCCGAAGTTGGTCACGTTGGTAATCACGCCTTCTAATACCATGTTTAACCGTAGATCTTTGATTTCTTCTACGCCATCTAAGAAGGTCGCAAATTTGAATTCTGGACGTGGGTCGCGGCCAGGTTTTACTAATTCGGTCAGAATATCTTTAACGGTAATTTCACCGACAGATTCCGTCGCATATTGAGCAGCGTTGACCGATTTTAAGAAAGAGCCATCACCAATTAAGCTCTTAATGTCACGACCTGATTGTTTCGCGATTTCTTTTACTACGCCATACGCTTCAGGATGAACAGAACTTGAGTCTAGTGGGTTTTCGGCATTATGAATGCGTAAGAAACCAGCGGCTTGCTCGAAGGTTTTTGCGCCTAAACGAGGGACGTTTTTTAATTCTTTACGGGATTTAAAAGCACCATTTTCATCGCGGTAAGTAACAATGTTATTAGCGATGGTGGTATTCAAACCGGATACGCGAGTAAGCAGTGGCACGGAGGCCATATTGAGATCGACACCGACCGAGTTTACACAATCTTCTACCGTCGCATTCAATGCGCGGGCTAGCTGTGTTTGGTTTACATCGTGCTGATACTGGCCAACACCAATTGATTTTGGTTCGATTTTCACTAGCTCGGCTAATGGATCTTGTAGACGACGGGCAATAGAAACAGCACCACGAATGGTTACGTCTAGATTGGGGAATTCTTTCGCTGCCAATTCAGACGCTGAGTAAATAGAAGCGCCAGCTTCATTGACCATGATCTTCTGAACTTTCTTCAACGCAGGATTTGCTTTAATCATGTCGCCAACGAATTTATCGGTTTCGCGACTACCGGTGCCGTTACCAATCGAAATCAATTCTACGTTGTGCTTTAAGATTAGCGCCGTGATGATTTTTGCTGAATCGGCTAACCTTTTTTGTGGCGGAGTTGGGTAAATGGTGTCGTGATCGATCACTTTACCGGTGGCATCAACCACCGCGACTTTTACCCCAGTACGTAAACCTGGATCTAAACCTATGGTGGCTTTAGCTCCAGCAGGGGCAGCTAAAATAAGATCTTTTAAGTTCTGACCGAATACTTTAATCGCTTCCTCTTCAGCGGCTTCACGTACATTGGTCATTAGCTCAGTTTCTAGGTGAGTTAATAGCTTAATACGCCAAGTCCAGCGGACTACTTCGTGCAACCAGCGATCGGCAGGGCGACTTTCGTTTTTGATATTAAAGTGATCGGCAATCATGGCTTCGCAAGGTGAAGGGGTTAGCTTGTCAGTTGGATCGCCAGTGACGATACTGAAACTCAATACACCTTCGTTACGGCCTCGTAGAATCGCCAGTGCGCGGTGACTTGGAACACCTTTAAGCGCTTCGTCGTGCTCAAAGTAGTCGCTGAATTTAGCGCCTTCTTGTTCTTTTCCTGGTACTAGGCGAACCGATAAAGTGCCTTCTTGTCTTAAGAAAGTACGCACCTTGTTGATCAGGTTTGCGTCTTCGGCGAAGCGTTCCATTAGAATGTATTTAGCGCCATCAAGGGCCGCTTTGGTATCGGCAATACCGTGCTCTTTACCTGTTTCGGCATCAGTGAAGCTGGTGGCCAGTGTTTCAGGTGTTTGGCTTGGATCTTCTCGCAACGTATTAGCTAAGGGTTCAAGGCCCGCTTCGATGGCGATGGCACCTTTGGTACGGCGCTTCTGTTTATACGGTAAATACAGATCTTCTAAGCGCGTTTTGGTATCGGCATTCAGAATGTCGCGCTTAAGCTCGTCGCTTAACTTACCTTGTTCGTCGATGCTTTTTATAATAGTGCTACGACGATCTTCCATTTCACGCAGGTAGCGTAAGCGTTCTTCTAGATTACGCAGTTGGGTATCATCAAGGGCACCCGTGACTTCTTTACGGTAGCGAGAAATAAAAGGCACGGTTGAACCTTCATCTAATAAGGCAACGGAGGCTTGTACTTGCTGCGGACGAATGTTCAGTTCTGCGGCGATACGGGTGAAAATGGAATCCATAACTACTCTCTGTGTCGATGTCTCTGTTAGGTCACTAAAAGTGATCAACATGTTTGATAATGTATTGAGAAAACGATAAATATTGAGCCTGAGTATACTGACCCTAAGGTGGATATTCGAGGATAAAAAATGAATTTATTAGCGCTTATCGGTCTAGTAATAAAGGCTTTTAGATTTGACTGTCTAAACTGTGATCTAACTCTCATGAAAATGGCTGAAATTGGCGCTAATTGTCATCTAATCGCCTCGATACATTAGATTGCTGTACTAACGTTAAGTGAAGGTGAGGTAATTAATAAAATTAGCTCGATCACTGACGCTTTGTAGGTATTTAAATGAGTTTAACTTTTAGTCCTGAAGACATTCCTAATGGTTTGAAGCGTAAGAGAATTCTTATGGTAACCAATACTCCGTCTTTGCGGGCATTACATGCGGCCTTTTTGCGCACTAAGGGTTTTGATTACGTATTTGAAGTGGGTGATGGCTTGCAAGCAGTCGATATGCTGAGGGTTCAGCCGATTGATTTGATTATTGCTGACTGGCAGTTAGATGAGTTGTCTGGTTTAGATCTTTTGCATACGGTGCGCGGTAGTGTGGCTATGACAGAGATTCCTTTTGTTCTGTTAATGGCAAAAAAGGATGTGCCACGAGTTGAGTCTTCGATTGATTTGGTAGCAACAGACTATTTAATTAAGCCTTTTAAAACAGCGCAGTTAGGCATGAAAATTGTGATGGCATTAGCGTGTTCAGATTATGTCGCGCCGAAGGTGGTGCGAGAAGAATTGCGCATAAGATCTATGCTGGAAATTCCTTTTCTTACAGAGAAGGTGAACTTGCAGAAAAGTGCATGATTTTAGTGAGGAAAACTAAATTTCAGAAAAAAAGCCGCGAATAACCCAGTTTTAAATTGAGTTGTACGCGGCTTTCTTGAGTAGATAAAGCAAGTTATCTACTTTAACTAAACGCTTACTTAGCAGTAGGACCCGCCGCTAAGATAGCGTCAGATACATCGAACTTAACGAAGTTAGTTGTGAACTGCTTAGCCAATACTTCAGCCGCTGCGGTCCAATCAGCTTCGTTAGCCCAAGCTTTTGTTGGGTTAAGTAGCTTAGAGTCAACACCGTTTAGGCTCTTAGGAACTTCTAAGCCAAACAAAGGTAGAGTTTCAGTTTCAGCATCACGCAAAGCGCCGCTCTGAATGGCACTGATCACTGCACGAGTCGTCGGGATAGAGAAACGCTCACCGCCTTTACCGTTAGCGCCGCCAGTCCAACCTGTGTTTACAAGGTAAACTTGAGAATCAAATTCAGTCACACGCTTCATCAACAACTCAGCGTATTCGCCAGCTGGACGTGGGAAGAATGGAGCACCGAAACAAGTCGAGAACGTTGACTTAAGACCAGGAGTACCGCCCATTTCAGTAGAACCTACTAGCGCCGTGTAACCACTTAGGAAGTGGTAAGCCGCTTGTTCTTTAGTAAGAACAGAAACTGGAGGAAGAACACCGGTCATATCGCACGTTAGGAAGATAACGGCTTTTGGCTCGCCACCTTTGTTTTCTAGAACGCGCTTTTCCACGTGCTCTAGAGGATATGCGCAACGGCCATTTTCGGTCAGGCTAGTATCGGCGTAATCAGCGACACGATGTTCATCGTCCATCATTACGTTTTCAACGATAGCGCCGAAACGGATCGCATCCCAAATGATTGGCTCATTCTTTTGCGAAAGATCGATAGTTTTTGCGTAGCAACCACCTTCGATATTGAATACAGTTCCTTTGCCCCAGCCATGTTCGTCATCACCAATAAGGTAACGCTCAGGGTCTGCAGACAAGGTAGTTTTACCGGTACCAGACAAACCGAAGAACAAGCAAGTATCGCCATCTTCGCCAACGTTTGCCGAGCAATGCATGGGTAATACGTCTTTTTCAGGAAGTAGGAAGTTCTGTACAGAGAACATCGCTTTCTTCATTTCACCGGCGTAACGCATGCCAGCAAGTAATACTTTACGTTGTGCGAAGTTGATGATGACAACACCATCAGAGTTAGTACCGTCACGCTCAGGAACACATTCAAAGTTAGCGCAGTTCAGAATAGTCCATTCTTCTTTGTCAGCTTGGTTGAATGTTTCAGGGCGGATAAATAGGTTACGACCGAACAGGTTTTGCCACGCTGTTTCAGTTTGGCATTTAACTGGCAAGTAATGAGCAGGGTCAGAACCTACGTGTAGGTTAGAGATGAAACCGCCAGTTTTAGCGAAATATTCTTCAACACGATCCCAAAGGGCATCGAATTTTGTAGCGTCGAATGGACGGTTAACACCGCCCCAGTCGATGGCTTCTTTAGTGCTAGGTTCTTCAACAATGAAACGATCCATTGGCGAACGGCCAGTACGAACACCTGTAGTTACAACGAACGCGCCGTTGTCTTGTAGGCGGCCTTCGCCACGCTCAAGTGCTTTTTCAACTAATAATGGAGCAGATAAATCAGTATAAAATGTGGTCATAATAGTGCCCGAGGGGTCTCGTTATGTCTGTATCGCTTTTGGCCATACACAAATGAATCGTATTTACCGTCCAGATGATAATCGGACGAACCCATAATTTGAGGTAGCGGATTATGCCAGATTTTTTGGCTTAACAAAACCGAGGCTCCGTAAATGCTGGGTATAAGTGAGAGTGATAGTTGGCGTTTGATGACGGGTTTGGAAGGAATCTTGTAGTTTTTTTTCAATACCGGCAAATCCATAGAAAGAAAAGCCGGTATTCGTGCTAAAAATGCCATTATCTGGCACTTATTTACTAATTTTACCCGTTGTTGAATTAATTATTGTAGTTTTTTTTCAGGAAATAAATCGCCAACTTGTTCCTTATTAAACGAATAATGCTGCAAGCAAAACTGGCAATCGACAGATACTTTCCCTTGCTCGACAATTACCTCCATCAGCTCTTCAAGGCCCATTTGTGCAATGGCATTACCGATGCGTTCTTTTGAGCAGGTACAGGCAAAGCGAAGATCTTCTTCATCATACAGGCGCACTTCTTCGTCATGGTAAAGGCGGTGTAGGATGGTCTCATTGTTTAGTGTTAATAACTCTTCGTCTTTCAAGGTGCTGGCGAGATGACTCAGTCTATCCCAAGCATCTACATCATAACCTTCCACAGCAGGTAATTGTTGCAGCATAAAGCCGCTAGCAATAGTGCCATCGCACTCTAACCAAAAGCGTGATCCTAACTGCTCTGATTGCTTAAAGTAGTATTCAAAGGCTTCGTTTAGTTGATTGCTTTCTAACGGCACTATGCCTTGGTAAGATTTACCGACAGCAGGTTCTAGAGTAATGACGAGCTGACCACCGATCAGTTCTACTGTGTCAATTGTTTTGTCTTCATCATAGCGCGCAATAGCCCGTATCTCACCGGTATTGGTGGTTTCGGCTTGAATCAAACTGACATCACCAGGCAGGCGCACTTGCAGGCATAAGCGACCTTCGTACTTTAGCGTTGCACTCATTAATGCACTGGCGGCCATGAGCTTGCCGAGTTCAACTTTTAGCACTGCTGGATAATCGTGCTTGGATAATACGGCGCTGAGACTTTTATGTAAGCCAACAAGCTGTCCCCGAACATCGGTTTTATCGAAGGTAAAGCGTTGCATGCTATCTAGGTTACTCATATGTTACTCATATTTCACTTTGGTGCTTAAACTGGTGGATCTGACGACGCTCTTTTTTGTTGGGGCGATGGTCAGGGGCGGCCGTGGCATGTTGCATCACCCGACGAAGTTCGGTTGCGTCCATGCGAGCCTTGATACTATCGGCTGTTTCTTCGTATAACGCTTGGGCTTCAGGAGCCCCACGGCGTTGACCGGAAATGTCTTTGATAATGATGGTTTTTTCATCAACACCTTGGCGAATAGTGAGCTTGGCATTGAGATCAACGGTTTTACTAACCTTGCAGCGCTGACCTTCATAATGCACCTTTCCACCTTCTACGGCCGCTTTGGCTATAGCGCGAGTTTTATAAAAGCGCGCAGCCCAAAGCCATTTATCAAGGCGTATTTTCTTGTTATCGCTGGTTTGCTGCTTGCTCATTATTTAGCGGTATCCTAATTAATCGGGCCTATCTTGCTATTTAGTCTTTCTTTATCCGCTCTTCATACAAGAGTTCATCAAAATGATGTATGCCTGGATGTTCACTATCGGTATTCGGTACTTTTTGACTGTCTGGGTGAAAGATGGTCAAAAGGTGTTTGAAACCCCACTTTTTTGCGGAGTTTAATACTGCTTGGCTATCATCAATCAGCAAGGTATTTTCGAGATTAAACGGCTCGTCTTGTTGTAGGTGCTGCCAGAATGCTTGGCTTTCTTTTGGCTCCTGATAGTCATGAGAGCTGATGATGCGGTCGACTAGTTTATCTAACCCCGTTTGGGCCATTTTCAGGTTCACACTATCGCGGTGCGCATTGGTGACGATGACAGCTCTTTTTCCTTGCTGCTTCAGCATTTGCAGGAAGTCTTTAACATGCGGGCGATACTGGATTTTTTCAACGATGTCATGCTTCAATTCTGCAACGGGCATACTTAGACGCTCACTCCAGTAGTCGAGGCAATACCAATTTAACGTGCCTTGAGTTTCTGCTGACGCTTGCTTTAATATTTGCTGCGCTTCTTCATTATCGACACCGAACAGCTCTGCATATTTTATCGGCATAAATTGCAGCCAAAAATAATTATCGAAATGCAGGTCAAGTAGGGTGCCATCCATATCTAATAATACGGTATGGATGTTATTCCACTGTTGCTCAGTAAAAGCTTTTGGTGGTAAATTTTTCTGCTGGGTATCTGTCATATTTGAGTCAGGTATACTGAATTCTATTGTTGATAGTTCGAAATAGATGAAAAATAGGGATTTGTTTATTATGTCTGAAAAACCAAAAATCTTACACCAGTCAATTGTATCTCAAAGTCGTCTATTTACCGTAGAGGCGGTGGATTTTCGTTTTAGTAATGGCGTAGAAAGAAGCTATGAGCGTTTAGTCCCAGGTGGTTCGGGTGCGGTAATGATGGTGGCGATGCTGGATGATGAGCACGTTGCTTTGATTCGTGAGTTTGGTGGTGGTATTGAAGAATATACCCTAACCCTGCCCAAGGGCGCGATTGATTTGGGTGAGACTATGTTCGAGGCGGCAAACCGCGAACTACAAGAAGAGATTGGTTTTGCTGCGCGCAAGCTCACCTTTTTAAAGCATATGAGTTTGTCCCCAAGTTATATTAAAGGCGGCATTGATGTTTTATTAGCCCAAGATTTGTACCCATCTGTATTAGAAGGGGATGAACCTGAGCCGCTAGAATTAGTGAGGTGGCCGATTGCGAATTTACACGAGTTGGTAATGCGAGACGATTGCACGGAAGGTCGTGCTATTGGTGCATTGTATTTTGCTAGGGATTATTTGCAGCGCTGATTAATGCAGTGAGCTGGTCTCTATTCATTAGTCGTTAATACTTTATCGAGCTCTTCTACCAGTCGGCTGAGCTTGATCGGCTTGCTGATAAAGCCGTTCATGCCGGCTTTAAGGCAGCGTTCTTTATCTTCCATCATGGCATTCGCAGTAAGCGCAAGAATAGGCACTTGGTTTTTTGGAAAGCTCAATTCGCGAATTTTTTCGGCAGCAGTAATGCCATCCATCACCGGCATATTGATATCCATTAAGATAAGGTCGAAGCTACGATTCATGGTTTGATTTAAAGCCAGCTCGCCATTTTCTACTACGACCGCTTCGATCCCTAGTTTCTCTAAGATTTTACTGGCGATTTTAGCGTTAACCACATTGTCTTCAGCCAATAGTACCGTAGCTTTATAATCTCTTTCTTGGCCGCTGCGTTTAATGACTGTTTCGGCAATGCCAGGTTTCATCGAAATAATTAGGCTAAACGTACTGCCGATACCTTGTTCACTTTCTACCTCAATTTTTCCTTGCATAGCATTTGCTAGGTGCTGGCTAATGGTAAGGCCTAATCCGGTACCGCCGTATTTGCGACTGGTGCTGGTATCTGCTTGCTGGAAGGCAGAGAAGATTTGTTCGATTTTCTTTTCCGCAATGCCAATGCCGCTGTCTTTGATTTGTATTTTTAAATCAAATTGGTGGTTGTCTCTGTGCTCGCCCTGCACGCGAATATCAATGCGCCCTTGGTGGGTGAATTTAAGCGCATTACTAAATAAGTTGTTTAATATCTGTCTAATCCGATTAGGATCACCTATCCAGAATTGCGGTAGATCTGCACCATAAAAATACAATACTTGTATGCCTTTTTGCTTGGCTGCACCTGAGAAAAGCTGGTATACATCGTTACACAGCTGATGCAGATCAAAATTAATTTGCTCAAGTTCAAAGTTACCGGATTCGATTTTCGATAAATCAAGAATATCGTTAATGATATCTAACAGTGCGTGTGACGAAGAGTGAATAATGTCTATGTATTGTTTCTGTTCTTCGTCAACTGATTTGTCTAGCATGAGCTCGGTCGCACCTAGAATACCATTCATAGGAGTACGGATTTCATGGCTCATATTAGCTAAGAAAACACTTTTACTTTGGTTGGCACTTTCGGCGCTGTGTAATGCTTCGCGAATTTGTATGTTGGCGGATTTTAGTGCTTGGTTATTGGCTACCGATTCTGTGATATCTAAACCGGTTAATAAAATTTCTTCGCTATCATCGGTACTACTGTTGCTGCCAGGAACCGAGGTGATACGCCAGTCAATAGTATATTCTTTGCCTGTTTTTGCGATTAATGGAAATTCAGCAGAGACAGTAGTATCGGTTTTTGGGCTTATGTTGCGTAAGTAGCTGTAAATTTGATGGTGGCAGCGTTTAGGGCAAAAATTATTAATCGGTTTACCGAGTATCTGTTGTTCATCACTGCCTATTAGCTTGATAAATTGTTGATTGGCTTCAATGATTCGTCCTTGACGATCACTAATTACCAGTAAAGTATGCATAGTATTCAGGTAGGTACGCATGCGATTGCGTTCATGACGCAATTCAAGTTCCATGTGATAGCGCTTACTAATATCATCGGCAAATATAATGATAAAAATGCTGTCGTCTTGTACTAAAGGTTTTGCTTTAATGGCCCAGCGACTTTCGTCTATATCAGAACGATCATCAGAACCTTGCTGAATAAAGGTGCATTCGAAGTCGATTAAGGTTTTGCTGCTGATAACCTGGCTAAGGTACTGTTCAATTTTTTCTTGTTCATTCGCTTTTACGATCTGACTGAAACGTTTCCCTAAAGCATGAGGAAACATTTCTTCAAATGCATCGTTATATTCAATAACATCAAAGTTACTATCAAGTTTTAGATAAACCCCTGTGCGAATTTTATTATGATCTTGATCGAAGTGTTTTCGTTGGGTTTTTTTACGTTGTTGCGAAATGAGCAGCGCGATAAAAAAGGCAATGATAGCCAGGGTTGGCATCAGTACTTTGTATTGCGTATTTTGGATGTATTGAGTACGTACTTCTGTCAAGGATGTCGAGGCTAGGTGGGTTCTTGTTTCATCAATTTTATGTTTGTAAAAAATAATGTCGGCATGGTTTTTTGACGTGAAACCATCACCTTGTTTAAGGGCTTGCAGGATTAAGCTTTTATTGAGGCTACTGGTATTCGGGGTGATGCTAATGAGCTCACCCTGTTCGCGAGATACTTGAAAAAACTGGATGTTGTTTTGTTGGGCCAGCTCAACTTGTTGCTGATGATTTAGTTGATTCTTGGGTAGCTGGATAACCTCTACGAAAGTTTGTAGAGCTTCTTTTTGCTGATTGTAGGCTTGCTGCAAACCTATGTACCATGAAAAAGAGATAACAGTGAGCAATGCACAAAGGGCTAATATGATTACAATGTGGGAGCGCTTGCCCATTATCTAAATCCTTGAGTTCGGACGATGTTGCATTGGAAAGTATAGTGTTAATTGCCAGAAGCGTCATCTATATAACGCCAAGGCCGGAGTTTAAAGCAACCAGGGTAATAATAGCGCATGTAAACCCGCGGTTACGGTCATTGCCATCGCGGAATAGGCCGCATATTCTTGACCTAGCTCAATCGCTCGACTGGTGCCTACTGCATGGGCGCAAACACCGAGAGAAATACCGGTTGCTTGTGGGCTATCAAGGCGGAATATTTTTAATAATTGGGGGATGATCGCCGCTCCGATAATACCTGTCGTCATCACAAATGCTGCTGCTAAGGCTGAGATCCCTCCGGTTTGTTCGGCAATGGCTACGGCTACTGGGGTAGTGACAGATTTACTCGCCATGGTAGTAGTGATGATATCGATACCGATCCAGTAATGAGTTAATGCAATAGCGATACCGACTGTGGTTAGGCTACCCACAGTAATGGCGACTAAAATAGTGATGAATTGTTTTTTCATTTTATGAGCATGATAAAACAACGGCACTGCTAGGCCGACCACTACGGGGCCTAAGAAGAAGCTTAATAATTGGCCGCCTTGCTCATAGACTGCATAAGGGGTATCGGTTACCCATAATAATGATGTGACGATTAGGAAGCCGGATAAAACAGGAGGAAGCCAGGATGCTTGGTTAAGGCCTTGATAGAGTTTTAAGCCGAGCAGGTAGGCGCCGAGAGTAATGGTGAGCCAGGTTGTTGGTTGCTGTAAAATATTGGCTAGCATTATTTATTACTCGACTTATTTGCAAGTCGATTACCCATTTTAAGTATTAGGGCAGTTACTAAGGCGCCAGGAATTAAGCTGATGGTTAAAATAGCGAGTAGCTTAAAGCCATGCTGTTGAATAATATCGGCTTGAGTGATTAAACCGGCACTAATAGGAATAATAAATAGGGGTAATAGCGGCGCAAGTTTATTGGCTGCAATTTCAATATTTTTTGGGGATTTGTTTCTAGAAATTATTACAATCAGCAATAGAGCCATGCCGATGATCGAGCCAGGGACGGGGATGGCAATCCAAGATTGGATTGCCTCTCCGAGAATAAGAAAAACTAAAAGAGCAAATAGTCCTGCTAGCATGTTCTCATTCTTTATTTTGGTACGGAAGGAGAGACTTGAACTCTCACACCTTACGGCACTAGAACCTAAATCTAGCGTGTCTACCAATTCCACCACTTCCGCTTAGGCTGCGCATAGTATAGAGACTCACTCATCGTGTCTAGTACTTTAGGCAATTATTGTTAATTTATTTTCAATTTCATTTTGTTTTCTGATGAATTGTTCAAAATTTATTGCGTCCATTGGGGCGCAGAGTGAGTACCCCTGATAACTATCGATTCCAGATTTAGCAAGGGTTTCAAGCTGATTTGAATCATCTATTCCTTCTGCAATCATGGCAATATTTAGACTGTGAGCTAAATCTGAGAAAGCGCTTAAAGAATTTTTACCATTACTATTAGTCAGAGACTCTATTAGAGGTTTTTCTAATTTGATCGCGGTGAGGTTGAACTGTGAAAGTGAGTGGATGGAGGTATTACCTAGTCCAAAATCATCAATAATAATATCAACCCCAGAATAATTGAGCTGTTCGAAGATAGTTTGTAAGCGATTTGGATCGCTTAATAATAATTCTTCATTTATTTCGAGGGCTAAAGTATTGGCTGGCATGTCGAGCTTTGAGGTGATGCGCTGAATGCAGCTAATGAGTTGCTTGGAGGCGAATTGACAATTGGATATATTGATACTCATTCTGGCTTGTTCGTCGAGCAGGCCAGTTGCCTTCCAATGCACCCATTGTTGGCAGGCTTTTTCTATCAGCCACTCTCCCACAGGAATGATTAGCCCTGTTTGCTCTAACAGGGGGATGAAATCTTTCGGTGGCACCATGCCCACTTTAGGATGTAACCAGCGCAGCAATACTTCTGCCCCCTCAATTCGATTATTTCCGGTATTGGCTATCGGTTGAAAATAGAGCTGTAGTTGATTTTCTTGTAACGCCTGCTGCAGGCCATCTTGTAATACCAGCTTGTAGCGAGCCTGGGCCGTTAGCTCAGGGGTGCAAAATTCGAAACGTTGACGGCCTTTGTTTTTGGCCCGATACAAGGCTAAATCTGCTTTTTCAATCAGACTATTGGCATCTTCTTTATCATCGCTAGAAATGGAGATGCCGATGCTACAGCCAATATAGAACTCATGTTGCTGCCAGCAGAACACCTTGGCTAAGGCATTTAGTACATGCTTGGCAATGACTCCCGCATCTCGATGATCTTTTAAGTCTTCAATGACGATAATAAATTCATCGCCTCCTAAGCGAGCGACGGTATCAATTTCGCGCACAGCGTCTTTCATACGTAGGCTAGCTTCGCGTAAAATGGCATCCCCTGCGGCATGCCCCCAAGTATCGTTGATCGGTTTGAAATGATCTAGGTCGATATACATAACCGCAAGTTGGCGCTGGAAGCGTTTCCCGCGCGCCAGCGCCATACGTAATCGGTCCATTAATAATTGGCGATTAGCGAGTCCAGTTAAGGCATCGAAGCGGGCTTTGTGACGCATTGCTTTATGACTGCTGGTACGCTGAGTAACGTCACGACAATTTAATAAAAATCGGCCGCCGACGAGTTTGCTGGCGCAGACTTCTAAATGGCGGCTGCGACCTAGGCGGTTTTTTGCCGCGAGTAACTGGCCACTGCAAGGCTGACCTTGCTGGCAAAGTTTGTTTAATTGGCGACGAATGGAATAATGAGCTTTGTCGGTAAGGTCGGGGAAAATTTGATCAATGGTTTTATTTTGCCAATATTCAGCGGGGCCTGATAAACAAACGGCTATGACTTCGTTAGCGCTTAATATAATGCCCTGCTCGTTTACAATCAGTTGGCCTTCGGTTGCGGAAGCGCCCCAAGTCAGTGGCAGACCTTGGCAGCCGATGCCGAGGTGATTCAATAACCATCGCGGTGCATGAGTTCTAGGTAACTGCAGTACATTGGATTCAATAGGTTGATCTGTGAATAATAGAATACGCTTACCGCAATCAGCGATATCGGGTTGGCGGCCGTTGGCATCAACAAGATAGAGAGTGTCTTCTGTCGTTGGATAACTCTTGCTACTATGGCGTGCAACTTGGATATTAGCTTGTGATAACTTGGCTTCTAACTGCTGGGCCCACTTGTCATCTTCACTGATGATTATACAGTCCATGGATTATGCTTCTTAATAGTCAGGCTTGTAAAAGATTAGAAGTTATTGATTGGTTAGCGAGCAGGGCTCTAGTGATAAGTTAGTAAATAATACTAAAGTCGTGGTTTTAATAATTACTAGAATAATGAAAAGGGAATGGATGTGGATCTTAATAAGCCGTTAGCGGCAAACAGCGTTTTGGTTTCGGGGGCCGCATTTGTCATAATCGTGGCAGGCATGAAGGCCTCTACTCAATTGATAGTACCTTTTCTTTTAGCTATATTTATCGCCGTTTTATGCACCCCCTTAATGGTTTGGCTAAGGACTAAAAAAGTACCCTCTACACTGTCTGTTTTATTAGTCGTGACCATGCTGACGCTGCTAGTGGCAACTTTTAGTACGGTTATCGGCAGTAGTCTATCTGCATTTTATCAAGACTTACCCTCTTATGAGCAAAAATTGCAACAACAGGTGCAAGCTGCCGTTGTATGGCTACAGGGTATGGGGTTAGAGGTTGATAATACTTTATTAACTGATTATATAGATCCTGGTGCGGCAATGAAGATGGTCGCTTCGGTATTCAGCGGTTTGGGTGGCGTATTAACCAATACCTTTCTTATTATGTTTTCAGTTATTTTTATCTTGTTAGAAGCATCTGGGCTGCCTGATAAAGTAAGACGTGCTTTAGGTAAGCAAACGTTGGCACTGGATCATTTTCAAAATTTCAGCGATTCAGTGCAGCGCTACCTGCTAATTAAAACCTTGGTCAGTATTGGCACGGGCGTGTGTGCGGGTATCGCGCTAACTCTGTTAGGGGTTGATTATGCTATCTTATGGGCCTTAATCGCCTTTATGTTGAATTATATTCCTAATATAGGCTCTATTATTGCAGCGGTTCCGCCTATGTTGATTGCTATGATTCAATTAGGGCCGATGACATCTTTAGTCATCGCTTTTATCTATCTGATCATTAATACAATTTTTGGCAGCATAATAGAGCCGAGGTATTTAGGTCGATCATTAGACTTATCCACTTTCGTGGTTTTTGTTTCATTGGTTTTTTGGGGTTGGGTTTTTGGCCCTGTTGGCATGTTGTTATCGATACCATTGACCATGATGGTGAAAATCGGTTTAGAAAGTAGCCAGAACAATCGTTGGTTGGCGGTACTGTTAGGGCATTAATATCTTAGCAGTAAATGAAATTTATCAGATAGGGAAGAGTAGAAACCTTATCTTTGTATTCTTGCAGGTAGATGCTGCAGTGAAAGGAAAATAAAATGTATCAAATATTATTAATTGATGATGACTTTGAACTAGGTGAATTATTGCAAGAATACCTTGCAATGGAAGGCTATAACTTAAGTGTGTGTCATGATGGTGAGTCGGGTTTAGCGGCGGCGCTTACGGGTCAGTATGATCTTGTATTGTTAGATGTTATGTTGCCAAAAATGAATGGCTTTGATGTTTTGAAGTCTTTGCGCAAAGAATCTATGTTGCCAGTCATTATGTTAACGGCTCGTGGTGAGAGTGTTGATCGTGTTTTAGGTTTGGAGCACGGGGCGGATGATTATATCCCTAAGCCTTATCATCATCATGAGCTGGTGGCTCGTATTAAGGCGCTGTTTCGCCGTATTGAAGCTGGGCAACCTAAAGTTGCTAATACTTGGTTGCAGGTTGATGGTTTGAAACTGCATAAAGCAACGCGCTCGGTGAAACTCAATGATGAAGAAGTTGAGCTAACAGGGGCAGAGTTTGGCGTTCTTTTAACTTTATTAGAAAGTGCTGGTGAAATAGTGGATAAAGAAGTGCTGTCGCAAAGTGCTTTAGGTCGTCGCTTAAGTGCTTTTGATCGCAGTATTGATATGCACGTGAGCAACTTGCGTAAGAAACTGGGTGAAAGACAGGATGGCAAGGCGTATATAAAAACTGTACGTGGCCAAGGTTATATTCTCGTTCAAGACTGATTTAGGTTTAAAAAATGCGCTGGCATAATTCATTATTCATTAAAATTTTCTTGTGGTTTTGGATTGTTGTTGTCCTCTGCATGACTGTTGCCACGCTTTCTTTTCAGTGGCTGCAGGATGATTATCATCGCCCTTTGCAGATGCGTGAACAGCATTTGTTGCAGCGGATCGCAAAAAATATGCCGCCACTAAAAGTTAAAAAGCGCAATCTGTGGCGCAAGTTGAAGCCTGGCTGGAATAGCGTTGTGTTTAAAGTGGCTGAGTTAAATGATGTGCCCCACGACATCGCTGAGTTCTATGAACATGCGATTGCAGAAAAGCAATCGTTATGGGGGCAGGAAGATGGCTACATAATGATGGGCCCTCTCATGCATGGGGATCTAGTTTATATCGCGGTGACTCGTTTTCATTGGCGCCATTCAATTGATAACGGGGAGCGCTGGCTGATTCCATTTCTCGTAGTATTAATGGTGTCATTTTTATGCGCTATTTTAGCGTGGCATTTGACCAATCCTATTCGTCGTTTGCAGCAGGCGACTAAGCAATTAAGCGAAGGTGAGTTTGATTTACCCGAATTACGTTCAAACCTTAATCGACGTGATGAGCTAGGGGATCTTTCGGTTGGATTTATTGATATGGCCGATTCACTACAGCGATTATTGCAGAGCCATCGACAATTATTACGCGATGTTTCTCATGAATTGCGCTCTCCGCTTACCCGTCTGCAAATCGCTTTAGGTATTGCGCGTAAAAAGGACAGCGAAAATACGCTGCAAGCAGAGCATGATCGCATTGAGCGCGCAGCCAATCAGGTAGCAGATCTGATTACTCAAATTCTTGATCTGGCTAAACTACAGCAGGAAGGGGAGCTAACAACCCAGAAGCTTGATTTGGTGAAGTTGTTTAAAATTTGGCTGCAGGATGCAGAGTTAGAATTAGCTCATAAGCAGATTTCAGTGGCTTGGCAATTAAAAGAAGAAGAAATTTTTTGTAATATTGATGCTGTGTTAATGCAGCGCGCTTTCGATAATGTGTTACGCAATGCTATTCGCTTTAGCCCAGAGGGAGGTATTTTAACGATTACCTTAGAGAATACTGCGGGTGAACTAACGTTCGCCATTGCAGATCAGGGGCCGGGGGTAGCAGAGGAGCAGTTAGAAGAAATATTTGCACCTTTTACTCAAGCAGATCACTCTCGAAGCCATGGTTCTGGTGGTTATGGTATTGGCTTAGCGATGGTGAAACGTATTCTTAATATGCATCATGGTGAGGTCAAAGCAAGCAATATCGAGGACGCTGGCCTTTCTGTTCAGTGGACTTGGCCGGAGCATGCTCGGCATTAATAATTAGTATAAATCTTTAACTCTGCAGTTTGATAAGTAGAAGAAATTACGTGATAACTTGATTTCTTCTACTTTTTTGGTACATTCGTACAATAATAAAAATTACATTCTTGTGAGTTCCCAATGCCCTCCAAATTTCTATGCTCAGCTCTTTTGCTATGCAGTTCCTACACTAGCTGGGCAGTCGATCCGTTTACGGTTGAATTGTATGAAAGCAGTTGCACGATTTGTCATGGTAGCGGTATAGGCGATGCACCAAAGTCATTTGATGTGTCAGTTTGGTCTGAACGCTTAGCTAAGGGCAATGATGTGCTGTTAGCCAATATAGTGCGTGGTATTAATGGTATGCCGCCTTTAGGTATGTGCAGCGATTGCACAAAGCAAGATTTCGTCGACTTGATTGATTATATGTCTACGGAGAAGCCTTAACTATGAAGATTAACGATTTTAAACTCAGTCGTCGCCATGCCTTGAAAGTTGCTGGGGCCAGCTTGGTTACTAGTACAGTGGCAGGTTGTAGTAAGGTTCCAGAAACAGTATCTAGTCCGCTATCGATTGACGGGGTTTTGCCATGGTCTAACTGGTCGGGTAATCAGGTGAGTTATCCTGCTGAGCGTGCTCGCCCTCGTAATATAGAAGGCCTAGTTAAGCTGCTGCAAGAAACCGAGGGTAAGATACGAGCTGTGGGTGCAGGTCATAGCTTCAGTTCCTTAGTGCCTACTGATGAAACCTTGTTATCGATGGCGCGCTTCCGCGGTATAAGTCATATCAACCAAGCAACGAAAGAGGTCACTATTGGTGCCGGAACTCGTTTAGCGGCGCTAGGGGATGATCTTTGGGAAAACCAATTGGGTATGATTAATATGCCTGATATTAATACCCAAGCGCTGGCGGGGGCTATTGCGACGTCGACTCATGGCACTGGACAAAAATTCGGTTCACTCTCCAGTTATGTTACCGGCCTCACTTTGGTAGCCGCTAATGGTGAAACCTATAATTGCAGTGCGCTTGAGAATAAGGATATTTTTGATGCCGCGCGTTGCAATATTGGCTCTTTAGGTATTATTACTGATATCACTATGCAGATGCGTGATGCCTATTATTTAAAAGAACGCTCTGAGATGCTGCCTATCGATGAGGCCTTTGCCAAGATGGAGGAGCTGCGTTTAGCGAAGAGCCACTTTGAAGCGTATGGCTTGCCTCATGCTAATCATATATTACTGATTGAGTTTGATGAGGTAACAAAACAAGAATCTGATGCCATGCAGGGGAAAGCTGTTAGTGGTGATGCCTATGAGACTTTTCGAACTTTGGCCGACGTGATTGATACCTTGCCCTTTTTGCGTGGTGCGGTAATGAGCATTGCACCGCGTACGGTGGGGGTAGAGGAGCGCTATGGCCCGTGGAATAAAATATTTGGTAACGTGCGAGATCTGCGTTTTAACGAGATGGAGTATACGGTGCCAGCGGCAGATGGCTTGGCCTGTTTTCGCGAAGTGCTCAATACCATCAAAGAAAAAAATATCGATGTCATTTTCCCCATTGAATTTCGTTACGTGGGTGAAGATGATATTTGGTTGAGCCAGTTTTATCAGCGCGCGGGTGCTGCGATTTCTGTGCATAACTTTCATGATAAACCCTACATGCCTTATTTCGCTGAAATGGAAGCTATTTTTGATCGCTACCAAGGCCGTCCTCATTGGGGGAAGCTGCATACTAAAACTGAGCCAGAATTTGCGGCGCTTTATCCTCAATGGCAAGCGTTCAAAAAATTGCGTCAGCGCTTGGATCCAAATCGTCGCTTTATTAATAAGCACCTAGAGCCAATTTTTCCGGTTTAGGGATTGAAGTGGGCTAACATCAAAAAACCACTCAATTTTCGCTGAATTTGTCTGCTTTGCTGGATTTTTCGGCTAAATTTTGGTATTTAATGTCCTACTTTTTATGTGAGCCAAATTTGGGTTTGGCTTACGCTATTCTCTCCACCTAATTATTACGCAATTGGAAGAGCAAAATGTCTGAAGATATGAAGCAAGCTGCCCTCGATTATCATGAGTTTCCAAAGCCAGGCAAAATCAGCGTTGAGCTGACGACACCTGCTGAAACAGCTCGCGATCTAGCCCTAGCCTACAGCCCAGGTGTTGCTGAGCCGGTTAAAGCCATCGCTGCTAACCCAGAAGATGCATACCGCTATACGGCTAAGGGTAACCTAGTGGCTGTTATTACTGACGGTACTGCAATTTTAGGTCTTGGTAATCTTGGCCCATTGGCTTCTAAGCCAGTGATGGAAGGTAAATCACTATTATTCAAACGTTTTGCCGGTGTTGATTCTATCGATATCGAAGTTGAATCTGAAAGCCCACAAGCTTTCATCGATACTGTGCGTCGCATTGCTAATACCTTTGGTGGTATTAACCTAGAAGATATCAAAGCACCTGAGTGTTTTGAAATCGAACGTGTTCTTATCGAACAGTGCAGCATCCCTGTTTTTCACGACGACCAGCACGGTACTGCTATCGTAACCGTAGCGGGCATGATTAACGCTCTTGAAATTCAAGGCAAGAAAATCGAAGAAGCTACCATGGCGGTATTAGGTGCCGGCGCTGCTGCAATATCTTGCTCTAAGTTATTGATTCTTGCCGGTATGAATCCTCAGAACATCTTCATGTGTGACCGTAAAGGTGTGATTCACTCTGGTCGTGACGATCTTAACCAGTATAAAGCCATGTTCGCTGTTGAAACTGATAAGCGTACTTTGGCTGATGCAATGGAAGGTGTTGATATCTTCCTAGGTCTATCGGGTCCTAATTTGTTGGCTCCTGAATTGTTGAAAAAGATGGCGCCAAACCCAATCGTTTTCGCATGTTCTAATCCTGATCCAGAAATTGCTCCGGCGTTAGCGCACGAAGTTCGTGATGACTTGATTATGTCGACTGGCCGTTCTGACTATCCTAACCAGGTGAATAATGTTCTTGGCTTCCCATTCATCTTCCGTGGTGCTTTAGACGTTCGAGCTACTGCGATTAACGAAGAGATGAAGTTGGCTGCGGCTTACGCAATTGCTGCTTTGGCTAAAGAGCCTGTTCCACAGGACGTTTTGGATGCCTACGAACTGACTTCTTTAGAGCTAGGTCGTGAATACATTATTCCTAAGCCAACAGATGCTCGTCTGTTAGGTATCGTGTCAGCAGCAGTTGCTAAGGCAGCGGTTGATACGGGTGTTGCTCAACTGCCTTACCCAGCTAACTACCCATTAAGCTCTGTTGACGACATCTAATATTAGAGAGTTAATCGTTGGTGAGTTTTGGATAGACATAAAAAAACCGGCTTAGGCCGGTTTTTTTATGTCTGCAATTTGCTATGAGCTGCAGTTTTAGCATCCCTGTAATTCGCCCTAGGGGCTAATAGTGTGGTTAGAATAGTAACCCTGGTGAATCTTCGTCGCTGCCCTCTTCAAAGCTGCCTGGTGAGTTGTCATTCACATCTGCAGCAGCAGGCACATCTTCTTGCTTAAACAGTTCGAAAATTGCATCTCTTTGCCCTGGATAAGCCTGTAGGCCAGTTTCAGGATCAATTCGCACGCTTAATATACCTGCGGGTTGTGAGAAGGGTCTTTGTTCTTTGTTGGCTAGCATGGTCCCCATGTAGTCAACCCAGACTGGGAGTGCAGTATTACTACCAAAAGCCCAGCGTCCTAGGGTCTTTGGTTGGTCGAAGCCGATCCAGACACTGGTTACTAAATCACGGTTATAGCCAGAGAACCAAGCGTCTTTTTGGTCGTTGGTGGTACCCGTTTTTCCTGCTAGGTCACTTCTCTGTAATGCTAAAGCTCGTTTACCCGTACCGCGTGTAATCACATCTTGCAGCATATTGTTCATTATGTAATGAGTGCGTTCATCCATTATTCTTGGTGCGAGAATGGGAGCTTGCTCTAGTTGCGGATTTTCGTTGCTGTCAGTGGAGCCAATAGCCTTTAATAATTCTGTATCGCTTATGTTTAGCGGTTCAGTATGGCTAGTGGTCGCATCATTGAGTTCTGCTGCAGCGCTGCACTCTATGCAGGCTAGTACGGGTTGTGCGACAAAAAGTGGCTCTTCGTCATTCCTAAGCTCTATTCTGTGTATAAAGTGTGGTTGAATTTTAAAGCCACCATTAGCCAGTACGGTATAGCCGGTGGCTAACTCTAATGGCGTTACCGCAGATGCGCCTAAGGCCAAAGAGAGGTCTTTGTTTAGTTTTTTGCGCGGGAAACCAAAAGGAGCGATGTAGTTAACAGCTCGGCGTGGTCCTACTTGTTTCAGAATACGAATAGAAACGAGATTTTGAGACTTGTATAAAGCTTCGCGTAAGCGAGTAGGGCCGTAAAACTTACCATTGTGATTTTGGGGGCGCCAGGTATTTTCTAACCCTTTGTCTTTAAATACTACGGGTGCATCATTGATTATGCTAGCGGGGGTGAATCCGTTTGCTAGGGCTGCGCTGTAAATAAAGGGCTTAAAGGCAGAGCCGGGCTGGCGGTCTGCTTGGGTTACTCGATTATATTTATTGAGGCCATAAGAGAAACCACCGACAAGAGCACGAATGCTGCCTTGTTGTGGGTCTATTGATATTAATGCCCCCTCCACTTTTGGGATTTGGGCAAGCTGAATTCCAAATTCATCATGATAGTTAAACCAAATAACTTGTCCTTGCTGCAAAACAGTATGGGCATTTTTAGGTTCGCGACCAATACGATTGACATCGATGTAGGGTTTGGCCCACTTAATACCGGCAAAAGGCAGCCAGTGCCACTTTTTTTGACCACTAATTATTAAGGCGCCGTTATCAAAAACTTCAGCCACAATGGCTGCATGAATGAGGCCGTATGATCCTTTTTTATTTAATATAGGCTGCCATTTTTTAATAGTAGCCGGCCAGTCTATATCTTTGTCCTCGGCCAGTTCGGATTCCCACGTTAAGGTGATTTCATTATCAAAAATTTGTAACTTTACGGGTTTAACTATTTCAATAGTTTTATCTTGGCGCCAGCCGTGGTCTCGATTGTATTTTAATAGTCCGGTTTGTAGTGCTTGATTGGCTTTATTTTGGGCTTTGCCATCTAGGGTTGTATAAACTCGATAGCCTAAACGGTAAATTCCATCACCGTATTGCTCTAATAATTGTTGGCGCACCATTTCGGCAACATAAGGGGCATCTACTTCTGCCTCTAAACCATGATAACGTGCAGTAATGGGGGCTCTTGCGGCATCATTAAATTCTTGCTGGTCAATGAAATCTAACGTGTGCATACGGGCTAAAACATAGTTCCGACGATCTTTGGCGCGCTTTGGATTGTTTATGGGGTTAGCTGCGGAGGGAGCTTGAGGTAGGCCTGCAAGCATGGCTAGCTGGGCGAGTTTAAGCTCGGAAACAGAAACTCCGTAATAAACATGAGCAGCTGCCTCAATGCCATACGCGCGTTTACCTAAATAGATTTTGTTCAAATAAAGCTCAAGAATTTCTTCTTTCGATAGCTCTTGTTCGATTTTTAAAGCCAATAATATTTCAGTGAATTTACGACTGAAAGTCTTTTCACTGGATAGATAATAGTTTTTTGCTACCTGCATGGTTATGGTAGAACCACCAGATTTCTTTTTACCCGTTTTGATTAATTGTATCGCTGCGCGAGTAAGACCTTTAATATCTACGCCGTTATGCTGGAAAAAACTGTCATCTTCTGCTGCAATTAAAGCATTAACAAATTGTGCTGGGATTTCATTGTATTCTAGGGGACGTCTTCTTTGTTCGCCAAATTCGCTAATTAACTGTCCGTTCTCAGTATAAATTCTGAGGGGGATTTGAAGTTCAATGTTTTTAAGTGACTGTATATTTGGCAGCTGTGGTGTTAAGTACAGATAGACAGCTGAAATTAGCAAACTAGTTCCGGAAAAAATGGACACTATGAGCCAGAATAATACTTTGGAGAGAGAACTGCTATTCATCATAACGAATACATGTATGCTGCTGATTGTTAGGCCGCTTATAACGGGCTGACTTATTATAAGGCTTTTTTGTTCTTTTAATAGGATTGTGCTTATAATGAGTTCAACATTCATGTGATGAAATAGCTTTGCTCCGCAAGTCTGTGAATTTGATGGGGATACACCGTGTTAGCAGGCCTTTTAAAGAAAAAAAATAAAACCTTGCTGGGAGTTGATATCAGTTCAACGTCAGTAAAGATCTTGGAATTGAGCCAAAGTAATGGCCGCTACCAAGTGGAAAGCTATGCCTCTGAACCATTGCCGGCGAATGCTGTAGTTGAGCAAAGTATTGGTGATGAAGAAGCGGTTGGCTTAGTTATTAAGAAAGCGTTAGGGAAAACGCGAGCCAGTACCAAGCGTGCTGCTATTGCTGTTGCAGGATCTGCGGTAATTACCAAAAATATTGAAATGAATGATTCCCTTTCTGATGATGAAATGGACTATCAAATTCGTATTGAAGCAGATCAGTATATTCCCTATCCTCTTGAAGAAGTTGCATTAGACTGGCAAATACAAGGTCCGTCTGAAATAGCGGGTAATGTAGATGTACTGCTCGCAGCTTGTCGCCTAGAAAACGTAGAGTTGCGTAAAGATGCACTTGAAATTGGTGGCTTGGAAGCGGGCATTGTAGATATCGAAGCCTTTTGCACCGAGCGTTGTTATGAGCTGGTGCAGTCGCAGCTAAATGACGAAGGTGGTGATGTTGAAACTGTTGCCGTTATTGATATTGGCGCGACTATGACCACGCTTAGTGTTTTGCATCATGGTAAAACAATCTATACCCGTGAGCAGTTGTTTGGAGGCAAGCAATTAACTGAAGAGATTATGCGCCGTTACGGGCTCTCTGAAGAAGAGGCGCTTAGAGCTAAGCTTGATGGTGGTTTACCTGATGATTATGAATCGGAAGTTTTGGATCCTTTTCGCGACTCAGTTGTACAGCAGGTGAGTCGATCTTTACAGTTTTTCTATTCTTCTAGTCAATATAATGATGTAGATTATATTGTTTTGGCTGGCGGTACTTCTTCTATTATTGGCCTCGATCAACTGACTCAGGAAAAACTGGGTATCTCTGCGATTGTTGCTAACCCGTTTGTTAATATGACTCTGTCGCAAAAAGTAAATGCTTCGCTATTAAATAATGATGCACCCTCTTTGATGATTGCTTGTGGTTTGGCGATGAGGAGTTTTGATTAATGGCTAAAATTAATTTATTACCGTGGCGCGAAGAGCTTCGCAAAGAGCGTCAACAAGAGTTTCTCGGTATCATAGTTGCTGTTGCAATAGCAGCGGCGGCACTTGTTTGGTTTGTAACTGGGCAAGTTGAAAGTCAATATAAAGCTCAAAAATATCGTAATGTCTTTATCCAAAAAGAAATGGCGGTATTGAGTGAACAGATAACTGAAATACAAGCGTTGCGTGATAAACGTGATCAATTATTAGAACGAATGAAGTTGATTCAAGATTTGCAAGGCAATCGACCTATTATTGTTCGCTTGTTCGATGAGATTGCTCGCTCTATTCCAGATGATTTATATTTCACCAGTTTAGAGATTAAAGGTGCTCAGGTTATGGTTAAAGGGCGAGCGAAATCCAATAACCGGGTTGCTGCTTTGATGCGTAATTTTGATGATTCTGACTGGTTTGATTCGCCGAATTTAATCAGCGTGAAAGCAGGCAAGGATGGCTATAATACTTTCGAAGTGACAATGGTTCAGGTCGATCCTAAAAACAAGAATAAGGAGGACGAATAATGGCGAAAAGTAATAAGTTCGACCTGCAGCCTTATCTAGATAAAATTAATGAATTTGATGTTAATGATATCGACTGGGAGAATATGGGCTCTTGGCCAGCAGCAGGTAAAAGCATACTTTGTACAATAATAGCACTCTCTATTTTAGTGGGTGGCTATTTTATGATGCTTGAGCCTATGCAGGTAAAGTTAAGTCGTGAGTCTAAACAAGAACTGAAACTGAAGGAAGACTTTGAGAATAAAGCATTTCAGGTTGCTAATCTTGATGAGTACAGAGCGCAGATGGTAGAAATGGAACAAAGTTTCAAATCCATTCTTAAACAGTTGCCTCGAGATACAGAAGTACCTGGTTTGATTGATGATATTTCACTGGCCGCGTTAAATAATGGTTTGGACCTTAAGGTAATCTCACCACAGAAGCAGGTTAGCACGGAGTTCTATAATGAACTTCCTATTCAAATTGAGGTGGAGGGCGACTATCATGAATTGGGAGCCTATGTTTCGTCAGTCGCTTCTTTGCCACGAATAGTTACCCTGCATGACTTCTCTATCAGTACTACAGGTAAGGATAGTGATTCTTTATCATTAAAAATATTGGCTAAAACTTATCGTTATAATGAGGGGGATTAACATGAAAAAACTTATACTGTTAATGCTGATCTCGTTATTAGCGGCATGTGGAGTTCCTTCAGGAACGACGGATTTAAAACAGTTTGTTGATGAAATTATGAATCAACCTAGAGGTGTGATTGAACCCTTGCCGGTGTTTGAGCCTTATGAGGCGTTTAGTTATAGCGCCACAGGTTTACGTTCACCGTTTGATTTACCGGTAAATTTAGATCAGGTTGCAAAAGCAATTGCGCCGACCTCTAATGTGAAGCCAGATCTTAATCGCTCAAAAGAACAGCTTGAGCAGTACTCGTTTGGATCACTTTCTATGGTAGGTACTATCAAACGTGAAAGTAATCATTTATGGGCTTTAATTTCTGCGCCTAGTAGTGGTATTCATAAAGTAAAAGAAGGTTATTTTATCGGTCAGAATCATGGCAGGGTTGTTAGTATATCTCAGCAACGTATCGATATAATTGAAATTGTTCCAAATGGTGTAGGTGGTTGGATTGAACGTCCACGTTCACTTGTATTGGCTGGTGTGGAAGGGGAATAAATGATGAGTCACCGTATTAGTAAAGCAGCACAGGTATTTGTTGCTGTGATTCTAGCAACAATCATAAGTATGCCGAGTCATGCTTCTGATTTGATAGATATAAAATTTACGGCTTTGCCTGGGGATGTTACCCAGATGGAGTTGATTTTTGATGGGCCACCGCCAACGGCAGGTGGGTATACCATTGAGAAACCGGCCCGTATTTCATTAGATTTACCGGGTGTTAATAGCAAGCTGAAAAGCAAATATCATAAGATTGGCTTTGGTAATGCTCGTACGGCGACAGTAGTAAATGCCAAGGGTAGGGCGCGCGTTATCGTCAGTCTTGCCCAACTCGTCCCTTATACTATCGAAAGTTCCGAAGATAGGTTGTTAGTCTCAATGGGGAAAGCAGTAGGTGCCTCTCAGCAGAGCCAAGCACGTATTGCTACCAAGCAAGGTGACAGTAATAGCGGAAATAGTAGAGTTATGAATATAGACTTTCGTCGAGGAGAGCAGAAAGACGGTCAGGTTCAAATTTTATTAAGCAATCCAAGAGCCAATGTTGATATTGAGCAGCAGGGTAAAAAAATCATCGTCACCTTGAAAAATACGGTATTGCCTGAAAATATGCGTCGCCGTCTAGATGTAGTAGATTTTGCTACTCCGGTAAAGTTTATTGATGCCAACATGGAAGGTACCGATACCGTTATTTATATCGAGCCTGAGGGGCAGTATGATTACCTGGCTTATCAAGCAGACGGAGTACTGTCGATAAATGTTAAGCCAATAACGAAAGCCGAAAAAGAAAAGTTAGCCAAGTCTGAATTTCCCTATACCGGCGAAAAGCTATCACTTAATTTCCAAAACATAGATGTGCGAGCTGTATTGCAGTTGATTGCTGATTTTACCGGGCAAAACTTAGTCGCATCAGACACTGTGGATGGTGGTATTACTTTACGCTTACAGAATGTTCCTTGGGATCAAGCGTTGGATCTAGTATTGAAGACAAAGGGTTTAGCCAAGCGTCAAATGGGTAATGTCTTATTGGTTGCCCCAGCAGAAGAGATTGCAGCTCGTGAGAAAATCGAATTGGAAGCGGTTAAGCAAGTCGCGGAGTTGGCGCCTTTATTATCAGAATATGCTCAGTTACGTTATGCCAAGGCGACGGATATTGCTTCATTATTGAACTCAGAAGGTGGCCTTATGTCTGCTCGTGGCAGCGCGGTTGTCGATGAACGCACAAATACTCTGTTGATGAAGGATACCGGTGAAAACCTTGATAAAATTCGTGAAATGATAGCTTTGCTTGATGTGCCCGTGCGTCAGGTTCTCATTGAAGCCCGTATCGTGATTGCGAATACCAGTGTTGGTAAAAAACTAGGTATACGTTGGGGGGGGGCTCATGCAAAGGCGAATAGCAACTCTAATAATACGATTGGTGGTAGTCAGGGGACGCTTACTGAAGCAAACCAGATATTAGCAGATCGTGCTAACGGTGATGATCCAGGTTCAATTTCTTTCCCTGATGCTTATGTGGTTGATTTAGGTGTCAGTGACGTTGGTGCAACTTCATTAGCTGTAGGGATTCAAACCTTTGATTATTTACTTGATCTTGAGTTATCAGCAGTAGAAACTGATGGTAATGCAGAAATTGTTTCTCAGCCTCGTGTTATAACTGCAGACGGTCAGACGGCAAGTATTCAGTCAGGTACTGAGATTCCGTATCAGGAAGCGAGTTCAAGCGGTGCAACTTCTATCTCATTTAAATCAGCAGTTCTGAGGCTGGAAGTAACGCCGCAGATTACTCCTGATGACCGTATTATTATGGACCTTAAAATAAATCAAGATTCTATCGGTGAAATAACTGCGGCAGGGCCAACGATTGATACCAATGCTTTGGAAACTCAGGTTTTGGTTGAAAACGGTGAAACCATTGTTTTAGGTGGTATTTTCCGCTCAGAGGAAACAAATGCGGTAACAAAGACACCATTCTTAGGTGATATTCCATACTTAGGTGTATTATTCCGCCGTACGGAGCACACAGAAAGTAAAGCTGAACTTTTAATCTTTGTTACTCCTCGTCTTGTTAAAGATACATTGAGTACGCGTTAATATTACATGTCACAAACGTTAAATTTATATTTAATCGGACCGATGGGGGCTGGAAAAAGCACCATCGGTCGTCTTTTATCTAGCGAGTTAGAATTAGAATTTATAGATTCTGATCGCGAAATCGAATTACGCTGCGGTACTAACATCCCTTGGATCTTTGATAAAGAAGGTGAAAATGGTTTTCGTGTACGCGAAGAAAGCGCTATTGATGATCTTACTCAAAGGTCTGGAATACTGTTAGCTACCGGTGGTGGTGTCGTGATGCGAGCTGAAAACAGAACGCATTTAGCCAGTCGTGGAACGGTTGTTTATCTGCGTACATCTGTTGAGCAGCAACTTGCCCGTACCAGTCGAGATAAAAACCGCCCGTTATTGCAAACAGAAAGCCCTAAGCAAGTATTAAGCGATCTGTTTGCTATTCGAGATCCTCTTTATCAAGAGGTTGCTGATATAGTGATTCAAACTGATCAGCGAAATCCTAAAAATGTCGTGAACGAAATTATGAAGCGACTTGTCGAAAGTAATATTATTGATGCCAGTGATGAAGACACTTACAGTTGATCTTGCCGATCGTAGCTATCCTATTTTTATTGGTCAGTCGTTAATTGATCAAACAGAATTGTTTGCCCCCTATATTAAAGGCAAGCAGGTAATGATCGTAACAAATACAACGGTTGCGCCGTTATACCTAGAGCAGGTTAAGTCAGCATTAACAGATTACGCTGTTGATGAAGTTATTTTGCCTGACGGCGAAGAATATAAAAATCTTGATACTTTGAATTTGATTTTTGATGCTTTGCTAGAGAAGCGCCATAATCGCACGACAACCTTGATAGCATTAGGTGGTGGAGTCATTGGGGACATGACAGGTTTTGCCGCGTCATGTTATCAGCGTGGTGTTGATTTTATTCAGGTACCAACAACTTTATTATCGCAGGTAGATTCATCTGTTGGTGGTAAGACGGCAGTCAATCACCGAATGGGTAAGAACATGATTGGGGCTTTTTATCAGCCTAAGTGTGTTATTGCTGATATATCTGTTTTGAATACTTTACCGCAGCGTGAGTTATCCGCAGGTATAGCTGAAGTCGTCAAATATGGGTTGATTTGTAATTATGAATTCTACCAGTGGCTAGAAAAAAACATGGAAGCCCTGGCTAGCTATGATTCGGCTGTTTTAGCAATGGCTGTTGAGTTAAGTTGCTTAGACAAAGCAGCGGTAGTTGCGGAAGATGAAAGAGAAGGTGGTATTCGAGCCATCTTAAATTTCGGCCATACTTTTGGCCACGCTATTGAGACCAATCAAGGCTATGGAGTATGGCTCCATGGTGAGGCTGTTGCTGCCGGTATGGTGATGGCAGCTGATATGTCTTGGCGATTAGGTAATATTACGCAAACAGAAGTTCACGGCTTACAGAGCTTATTGAAGCGAGCACAGTTACCTTGCATTCCACCCAGTGAAATGACGAATCAGAATTTTATCGATTTAATGCAAATTGATAAGAAGGTTCTGGATGGCAAGCTTCGTTTGGTATTATTAAGTTCTATTGGCGAAGCTGTGGTCACATCAGATTTTTCAACAGATACATTGCATCAAACTTTGGCTGCCGGTGAGCGCTTGGGTTTATAAATATTTTAATTTAAGGAGAGGGCGCTGATGGACACTGAAACAATGAGTGCGCTTGATGATGAAGCTAGCGTGGATATTGAGGAACGTCCCATTTCAATGACGCCCTTCTCCCCACCTTCATTATCTGCTTCGCAATACAAGCAACTAGAACTGCTTCAGCATTTGTCGCTATACAGTGAGTTGTTGATTTTATTTAGCGGTGAGAAAGGCTCGGGCAAGACTTTTATTTCCCAGGCCCTGATTGCAAGTAGAGAAGATCCTGATCAGAGTTTATTAATTGATGCGGACTTTACATTATCTTATCTGGATATATTGCACCAAATCGCTCAACACATAGATCTTGCTGCCTTAGAGGATGTTGCTGTTTTAGAGCAGCAGATAATTCAGTTCTATGAAAAGTTGGTCGAGGAACAGCAGGGATCTTTCTTATTAGTAATTGATCAAGCTGACCAGCTCAGTAACCAAACATTAATGCACCTCAATCAATTGGCGTTAATACAGCCGAATGCATTGCATGTAATGTTTTTAGCAACCCCTATTTTAGAAGAGGTTTTGCTCGAGCTACCTGAGCCTCACGCCCCGCTACATATTATGCAGGTTGATTTTATAACGGAAGATGAGTCTGAAATTATCTTGCTGCAACAATTTCCACAGCAGGAGTGGAGTGGTGAGCAGGTCGAATACATGCTGCAGCAATCCGATGGTAGCCCAGGGAAGCTGATGTATATTGCTCAGCGATTAGCAGAGGGTGGTGCTGAAAGTAGCGTTAAAGAAAAAACAAAATTTCCTATTACCCATATCGCGGCAATAGTATTAGTTGCCTCGATATTAGTCGTATCCTTTTTATATAAAAACACTCAGCCAGCATCGCAGAAAATTGAAGCGCTAGTATTGACTGCGCCTGTACTGATTGAAGTCGAAGGGGGGGCGAAAGCGAATGTTGCTAAGCCCGTTGATGATATTGTTGAAGAAGAGATAGATTTTAATTTTATCGAACCCGTTACTGTGAAAGTAGCACAAATACAAGGAACTGATTCTTTCGGGGGTCATAAAACAGTTCCTAGTCCAGTGACAAAGCAGCAAGATCCCATTGAAATTCAGCAAGCTACCTCTAAACCAATTAAGGCTAAGAGAAGTTTTAATGAGTCGAAAGTTGAGGTTGTAAAAGCTGTAGCTAAATTCAGTGCTGCTGAACAAACATTAATATCGGCAGCTTCCTCAAGTTTTGTTGCCCAGTTGTTTGGTTCGTACTCAGAAAAGAGCGCCAAAGTTTTTATCCAGGAAAACAAAAGCAAAGCAGGGCCGCTATTAAGATATCGTACTGAGCATAAGGGGAGATCATGGTTTGTTGTGGTTTCTGGGCCTTTTGAGTCGAAAGCGCTCGCTAAAAAATCGGTAGACAAGTTGCCCGCCAAATTACGTAAGCAGCAGCCTTGGGTGCGCTCAATTGAGCCTATTCAAGAGCTATTGAATGCGCGATAAATAATACAGAATCACTACACTCTCGAGTAATTCCTCATCATGGCTGGTTGGAAAACAACCAGTTTTATCATCTAGATTTGTGACCCGCGCCTCATCCGTGTAGAATAAGCTCCCTTTTGACTGTACGCAGCTCATGTTGTGGGCGACGGGCGCTTGTAAGCCCTTGAATTTATTGAATTTTTTGTTGATGAGAGCTGTTCTATGAGAACTGGTCTATATACTCCAGGTGACTTTAAAGATAACTGTGGTTTTGGTTTGATTGCCCATTTAAAGGGACAAACTAGCCATAAGTTATTAGAGACGGCGATTGACTCCCTAACCTGCATGACCCACCGAGGTGGTATTGCTGCAGATGGTAAGACCGGTGACGGTTGTGGGATGTTAATTCAAAAGCCAGACTCCTTCTTGCGTGCAGTCGCGCAAGAGCAAGGCATTACTTTGCCAGAGCAATATGCTATCGGCATGTTGTTTATGGATCTTGACGATGCGATCTATGCGCAGCAAAAAGCTGCGTTAGAAACGGCTATGTCAGAACAAGGCTTGAACGTATTAGGCTGGCGCACAGTGCCGACTAATAATGACTGCCTTGGTCCTATGGCGATTGATTGTTTGCCACGTTTCGAGCAGGTATTTATTACCGCTAATGAAACCTTAGACAGTGAAGCCTTTGGGGTAAAACTGTTTTATGGCCGTCGCTTTACTGAAAAAGCACTAATCCAATTCCCAGATTTTTATATTGCGAGTCTGTCGGAAAAAGTATTGTCATATAAAGGCTTAACCATGCCTGTTGACCTTCCTGCTTTTTTCCTAGATCTAGCTGATGAGCGCCTGGAAACGTCTATTTGTGTTTTTCATCAACGTTTTTCGACGAATACACAGCCGCGCTGGCCTTTGGCTCAGCCGTTCCGTATGTTGGCGCATAATGGTGAAATCAATACCATTAGTGGTAACCGTAACTGGGCGAATGCACGTGGCAGCAAGTTTGAAAGTGAATTACTGCCAAACTTAGATTCGATACAGCCTATTGTAAATACTACGGGTTCTGACTCATCCTCAATGGATAACATGTTAGAGCTATTGGTTACTGGGGGTATGGGCTTATTCCGTGCGGTTCGCATGATGATTCCCCCTGCATGGCAGAATGTTGAAACTATGGATGCCGATTTACGTGCGTTCTATGAATACAACTCCATGCACATGGAGCCTTGGGATGGTCCGGCTGGTCTAGTAATGACTGACGGTCGATATGCAGTATGTGGTCTCGATCGTAACGGCTTACGTCCTTCACGCTGGGTAATCACCAAAGACGATTTTATTACCGTTGCTTCTGAAATAGGTGTTCATAGTTATAAGCCTGAAGATGTGGTTTCTAAAGGTCGTGTAGGCCCGGGTGAAATCCTAGCGATTGATACCCAGACTGGCACCATCCTGGACGCCGAGGCGATTGATGATTTATTGAAGCAGCGCCAGCCTTATAAGCAATGGTTGAAAGAGCATTCAATTCGTATTGAATCACGCTTGCAGCTACAGTCGTTTAAAAAAGAACAGCCAATTACTGCTGACGAATTAAAAGCGCACCAAAAGCTACAGTTGGTGAGTTTTGAGGAGCGTGACCAAGTATTACGCCCAATGGCGGAAGCGGGTCAAGAAGCTACGGGGTCTATGGGTGATGATACTCCTATGGCCGTGCTGTCTCAGCGAGTTCGTCATGTATCAGATTATTTTCGCCAGAAGTTTGCACAGGTAACTAATCCGCCGATTGATCCATTGCGTGAAGCTATTGTGATGTCGCTAGAAACTTGCATCGGTGGGGAAAAAAACGTTTTCGAAGAGAAGCCTGATCACGCTGAGCGTATCATTCTGACATCTCCTGTTTTATCACATCTTAAGTTTCATGGTTTAAAAAATACTGGCAATAGCGCTTTTAAAGACGTTACGCTTAAGCTGGCTTACCAGGCAGATATTGGCCTTAAAGCGGCGATTGAAGCACTAGTTGCGGAAGCTGAAAAGCAAGTTCGTGCTGGCTCAGTGATTTTGATTTTAAGTGACCGTGAAGTTACTCAAGGTGAGTTGATCATTCCTGCGTCTATGGCAACGGGTGCTGTTCATCACCACCTTGTAGCCAAAGGCTTGCGTTGTGATGCCAATATTGTGGTTGAAACCGGTTCTGCTCGTGATGCTCATCACTTTGCCGTATTACTCGGTTTCGGCGCTACTGCGGTTTACCCATGGTTGACGTTTGAAATTTTAGAAGATATGCATCGCAGCAAAGAGTTGCTCGGTGATCCTCTTAAGTCGCAACATAATTACCGCAAAGGTATCCGTAAAGGCTTGATGAAAATCTTGTCTAAAATGGGCATCTCTACCGTTGCTTCTTACCGTGGCTCGCAGTTATTTGAAGCGATTGGCTTGAGCACAGAAATTATTGATCTTTGTTTTGTCGGCGTAAGTAGCCGTATTGAAGGTGCTACCTTTGCCGATTTCCAAGAAGACTTGGAGTGGGTTGAGCAGAATGCTTGGATTGCCCGTAAGCCACTAGAACAAGGTGGTTTATTGAAGTATGTACACGGTGGTGAATACCACGCGTACAATCCAGAAGTGATCATGAACATTCAGCAAGCAGTACAGCAGAATGATCAAAAAGCTTACGATCGTTTCTCTGCCTTGGTTAATAACCGTCCTGTAGCAACCATTCGTGACTTATTAGCATTGCGTAAAGATGTTAAAGCGATTGATATTTCTGAAGTTGAACCTGCTACTGAGCTGTTCAAACGTTTCGATACTGCCGCGATGTCTTTGGGTGCGTTGTCGCCTGAAGCACATGAAGCACTAGCGGAAGCGATGAATGGCTTGGGTGGACGTTCCAACTCAGGTGAAGGTGGTGAAGATCCTAAGCGTTATGGCACCAACAAAAACTCCAAGATCAAGCAAATTGCATCTGGACGTTTTGGTGTCACACCGCACTATTTAACCAGCGCTGACGTATTGCAGATCAAAGTAGCTCAAGGCGCGAAGCCGGGTGAAGGTGGTCAGCTGCCAGGCGGTAAGGTTAATGATCTAATCGCTACCTTACGTTATTCGGTTCCTGGTGTGACTTTGATTTCACCACCACCGCATCACGATATATATTCCATTGAAGATTTAGCTCAGCTGATTTTCGATTTGAAGCAAGTTAATCCAACCGCATTAGTTTCTGTGAAGCTAGTATCGGAGCCGGGTGTAGGTACGATTGCAGCGGGTGTCGCGAAAGCTTACGCTGACTTGATTACTATCTCTGGTTACGATGGTGGTACAGCTGCTTCACCATTAACATCGATCAAATATGCAGGTTCTCCATGGGAACTTGGTTTGGCAGAAGCTCATCAGGCATTGCGTGCCAACGACTTGCGAGGCAAGGTTCGTGTACAGACTGATGGTGGTTTGAAATCGGGTTTAGACGTTGTTAAAGGCGCTATTCTGGGTGCAGAATCCTTCGGTTTTGGTACTTTGCCAATGGTTGCAGTAGGTTGTAAATTCTTACGAATTTGCCACTTAAACAACTGCGCGACTGGTGTTGCCACGCAGAACGAAAACTTGCGTGATAAGCATTACATCGGCACAGCACAAATGGTGCAAAACTATTTCCACTTTGTTGCTGAAGAAATTCGTAGCTGGATGGCCCAAATGGGTGTTCGTACGATGGAAGAGCTTGTGGGTCGTACTGATCTACTAGAAATGATCGAAGGGTCAACCTCTAAGCAGCGAGGCTTAGATTTAACGCCGCTATTAGCCAATGATCATATTCCTGCTGATAAACCTCATACGGTTAAAGTTGAGCGCAATGTGCCGTTCGACCAAGGGCTGTTAGCAGAAAAAATGGTAGAAGCGACTATTGCTGTAATCGAAGCCAAAAAAGGCGGCGAATTCAGCTTTAACGTGACCAACTGTGATCGCTCTATCGGTGCTCGTCTTTCCGGCGAAATCGCTAAACGTCACGGCAACCAAGGTATGGCATCTGCGCCGATCAAGTTAAACTTGACGGGTACGGCTGGTCAGTCTTGGGGTGTTTGGAATGCAGGCGGTTTAGAAATGCGCCTTGAGGGTGATGCTAACGATTACGTTGGTAAAGGCATGGCTGGCGGTAAGCTGGTTGTTTACCCACCTAAGTGTTCTGAGTTTAAATCGCAAGATACTTCAATCATTGGTAATACTTGTTTATACGGCGCAACGGGCGGTAAATTGCTTGCCGCAGGTCGTGCTGGCGAACGTTTTGCTGTTCGTAACTCAGGTACTCATGCGGTAGTTGAAGGCGTAGGCGATCACTGTTGTGAATACATGACAGGCGGTATGGTTTGCGTATTAGGAAAGACGGGCTATAACTTCGGTGCGGGTATGACGGGCGGTTTCGCTTATGTACTTGACCTAGATAATAGCTTTGTTGATCAGTATAACCATGAACTTGTGGATATTAACCGTATCGGCAATGAACTAACAGAAGGCTACCGTAACCATTTACGTGGTGTGATCACGGAATACGTTGCGGAAACTGGCAGTGCTTGGGGTCAAGAAATCTTAGAGGATTTCGACGATTTCATTGGTAAGTTCTGGTTAGTTAAGCCAAAAGCTGCGGATTTACAGCAGTTACTAGATAACATGCGCACTCGTCCAGAGTAAGCGCTTTGATAAATGCTGAGCCCATTTGCTATATAGGTAATAGGGCTCACGGACGAGTGAGAGAGGTTCGAAATGACTGAACGTCTGAATAATAATTTTCAGTTCGTACAGGTAGGCCGCAAGGACCCTGTAAAGAAAGAAATGACTGCCCGTACGGAGCAGTTCGTTGAGATTTATAAGCCATTCCAGCAGGAAGAGGTTGCCGATCAATCACACCGTTGTTTGGAGTGTGGTAACCCGTATTGTGAATGGAAATGCCCAGTGCATAACTTCATTCCTAACTGGTTGAAGCTAGCGACAGAAGGCAACATATTAGAAGCCGTTGAGCTGAGCCATCAGACCAACTCTTTACCAGAAGTCTGTGGTCGTGTTTGCCCACAAGATCGTCTGTGTGAAGGTGCTTGTACATTGAACGACGGCTTTGGCGCTGTGACCATTGGTAATGTTGAAAAATACATCACCGATACCGCATTCGCCATGGGCTGGAAACCTGATATGTCTAACGTTAAGTGGACAGATAAAAAGGTTGCCATTATTGGTGCAGGTCCTGCGGGAATTGGCTGTGCTGATGTATTGGTTCGTAACGGTATTAAGCCCGTTGTTTTTGATCGTCACCCAGAAATCGGTGGCCTATTAACCTTCGGTATTCCAGAATTTAAGCTGGAAAAAGAAGTGATGATTAATCGCCGCAAAGTATTCGAAGAAATGGGCGTAGAGTTCCGCTTGAATACTGAAATCGGTAAAGACATCGAATTCCAGACTCTGCTAGATGAGTACGATGCCGTTTTTCTAGGTATGGGGACTTACACTTACATGAAGGGTGGCTTCCCAGGTGAAGATTTGCCGGGTGTTCATGACGCATTGGATTTCTTGATTTCCAGCGTCAATCGCAACATGGGCTTTGAAAAAGACGCAGCGGATTACATCTCCATGAAAGGCAAAAAAGTTGTCGTTCTGGGTGGTGGTGATACCGCGATGGATTGTAACCGTACCTCTATTCGCCAAGCGGCTGAATCAGTATCGTGTGTTTATCGTCGTGATGAAGCCAATATGCCGGGTTCTGTGCGTGAAGTTCAGAACGCGAAAGAAGAAGGTGTTAACTTCTTATTCAATCGTCAGCCGGTTGCTATTGTAGGTGATGGCAAGGTTGAAGGGATTAAGGTTGTTTCTACTAAGCTGGGTGAGCCAGACGAGAATGGACGTCGTCGCCCGCAGGTGATTGAAGGTTCTGAGGAGATTATACCTGCAGACGCCGTATTGGTTGCTTTTGGCTTCCAGCCTAGTCCAGCCCCTTGGTTCTCTGACTTCGGTATCGACATCAATAGCTGGAAAGGTGTGGTTGCACCGGAACAGCAAAAGTTCAAATTTCAAACCACCAACGAAAAAGTATTCGCCGGTGGTGATATGGTTCGTGGCTCTGACTTGGTTGTTACCGCAATCTGGGAAGGTCGTGAAGCCGCGGATGGGATTATGGATTACCTGAAAGTTTAATTTCTTTGCCTATAGAGCAGCTTTTATAAAGACTGTTTTAGACAGGTGGTAACAAAACGCGGCTTAAGCCGCGTTTTTTGTTTCTGGTCTGCTAACCACTTCCAATGTTATGCTCTATCTTTATGATACAGTACATGGATATACCGCGTGACGGAGCAGGAAAAATGAATCCAATAAAAATAGCATCAATATCACTTATAGCATTTTCACTTATAGCATGCGGTGGCGGTGGCAGTCCAAGTGACTCGACGGGTGCGACTGCAGATGAAATTGTAGGCGCCGTAACTGTTGGTACGCCGAACATCGGCCGCGGTAGTGCTGGGACATTTGAAGGTAATTTATTATCGATTCAGGTTACTGCGCTTTCAGCAGGAGGGCTCACCAATATTACCGCTTCAGTGGTTGATATTACTAAAAACAACGCTTTGATATCGTCAAAGTCTTATGCAGTTGTATTTAGCTCAAACTGCGAAGGCAAAACTCCGGCCAAAGCGAGTTTTACCCCTAAAACGGTGATAACAACAACGGGAGAGGTTAGTACCTCTTATAAAGCTATAGGTTGCGCAGGAGCGGATGCAATTACAGCAACCTTATATAATGCAGCAGGCTCACCTGCAGTAGCGGATACGAGTACTGCACTCGCATTGGGAACAGGGGACGTAACGGTTGAAAATGCTGAAGTTGGATCAGTAGGCTTTGTAGGTAATGAAGTTGCTCGCCTAGGTTTTGCAGGTATTGGTAATGGTGCATTGCAGGCAACCTCTGTTGTAACATTTGCTGTAAAAGATAATTTTGGAAACCCTCTTGAAAGTAAAGAGGTCACTTTTGCTTTGTCGTCAACATCTGCTGGTGCGAGCCTTTCTTCGGTTAGTGGCATAACGGATGCGGAAGGTGTTGTGACAACTACAGTAAACGCTGGCACTACGCACGGTTTATTATCGGTTGTTGCATCGACTACGACAAATTCTGGTACAGTGATTAAAACTGCATCAACGCCTATTTCAGTATCAACGGGTATTGCTGAGCAGAGTAATTTTGAAATAACTAGCGATAGTTTTAACCCTTTTGCATGGGATATTTCGGGTGCATCTGTGGGCATAACTGTACGTGCATCAGACCGCTTTCATAACCCAGTTCCTGTGGGAACAACTATTCATTTTACAGCAGAAAGTGGCAATATTCCTGCGACTTGCACGACAGATGATGCTGGAGGCTGTACTGTTCAATGGGTGAGTAGCGCGACGCGACCGGGTGAGTATCCATCTGGGCTAGGTTCTACGAAGAACGATGAGTCACTGCCTGCTATTAATAGCTCATCAACCAGCTATACATTGCAAACAAATATTAATGGTTTTACTACTATCACTGCATATACATTAGGCGAGGGAGGCTTCACTGATAAAAATAGTAATGGTGTTTTTGATATTGGTGAGGCATTTATAACTCATCCAGAAGTTTTTCGTGATGATAATTATAATGGCGTATATGAGAATGGAGCTAAAACAGAAGAGTTTTTTGAATTGGCACCTGATTTTATTTATTCTGCTGCACCAACCAAATACCAAGGTGTATTGTGTTCAGAAGCCGCTAAAATTGACGGACACTGTGCTAATTTAATGTATGTTAGGGATTCATTGAGGATTGTGCAAAGCGCAGGTTTTTCTGAGTTTAACATGACATATTACACTCGATCAGTTAATACATTTACGGCGGTGACTACTGTCACAGCTCCTGCAACAGTATATGCTGTTATGACAGACAAGAATGGCAATACCCCTCCTGTAACTACAAAGTTTGGTTTTCAAATAGATGATGGTGCCAATTACAATTTTTCTACTACTGCCTTTGAGGTTACTAATACTAATGGAATTTTTTCAGCTGAGCTGATCCATCCATTAAATAGAGGCTTTATGTTCCCTATTACGTTAACAAAAACAGGTACTCCTGCTGCAACAGTGCTAGTCCCTGATGTTGATTTTCAACCGACAAAAAATAAAAGGATCAATGGCAGTCTTATTGTAAATTAATCTTGTACTCTTGATCTAAACCCAGCCTAGCGCTGGGTTTTTTGTTATTATATTTCCTATCTTAAATCTGAAGTCGAAATTTTCCATGTCAGAACTAAAAAACGATCGCTTTCTACGTGCATTATTGCGCGAACCAGTAGACCAGACGCCTGTATGGATGATGCGCCAAGCAGGGCGTTACCTACCAGAGTATCGCGCTAGCCGTTCGACGGCCGGTGATTTCATGAGCTTGTGTAAGAACCCTGAGTTCGCTTGTGAAGTAACGATGCAGCCTCTTGAGCGTTATCCTTTGGATGCGGCGATTTTGTTCTCTGATATTTTGACCATTCCAGATGCGATGGGTCTTGGTTTATATTTTGAAACGGGTGAAGGCCCGCGTTTCAAAAAGGTCGTGCGTACTGAGAAAGATGTTGCGGCATTAAAAGTGACCAATACCGCAAAAGATCTTCCTTATGTGACCGATGCGGTGAGTACTATTCGTCGTGAATTGAATGGCCGTGTTCCTCTTATTGGCTTCTCTGGCAGTCCTTGGACCTTGGCAACCTACATGGTTGAAGGTGGTTCTTCGAAGGACTTCCGTCATGTAAAAGCCATGATGTACGATACGCCAGAAGTGATGCATCAGTTATTGGATGTATTAGCGGATTCTGTGACCGAGTATTTGAATGCTCAAATCGCCGCCGGTGCGCAAGCGGTGCAGATTTTTGATACTTGGGGTGGCAGCTTAAGCGATGTGTGTTATCGCGAGTTTTCATTGAAGTATATGAAAAAAATCGTCGCCGGTTTAACCCGTGAAAATGAAGGTCGTAAGGTGCCTGTTATCTTGTTCACTAAAGGTGGCGGTCAGTGGTTAGAGCTTATGGCTGATACCGGTTGTGATGCGCTAGGTATCGATTGGACGACCGATATGGGTAATGCCCGCAGTCGTGTGGGTGACCGAGTTGCACTGCAGGGTAATATGGATCCTTCTGTTTTGTATTCTTCTCCTGCAACAATTCGTAAAGAAGTGCAGCGTATCTTAAATAGCTACGGTCCAGGAACAGGTCATGTATTTAACCTTGGCCATGGAATTCACCAGTTTGTCGACCCAGATCGTGCCGGTGCATTCATCGAAGCGGTGGTTGAATTGAGCCGCGAACAGCATAAATAACGGTTGCTCAATCGTTGCAAAAGCCCGCCTCGTGCGGGTTTTTTCATTTCTAGCAATATATTTATTTATTAAATACAAGGTCAATGACCAAACTTGACGAATCAATTACCGAAGTTATCCTATAGGTAGTATTCGTGAATTGGTGTAATATGTGCCGCGAAAAATGGGTGAATGTTAAGCAATAGCGATAGGCGAATTGGTAATGACAGTGAAGACAGTAGATGCCTTATTAGTAGGTGCTGGTGCGATGAGCACAACACTAGCAATGATGTTAAACAAGCTAGATCCGTCTCTAAAAATTTGTATGGTTGAACGGCTTGATCAAGTCGCTCACGAGAGTACTGATGGCTGGAATAACGCGGGTACTGGTCACGCCGCCTATTGTGAATTGAACTACACCCCAGAAGAAGGCGAAGGCAAGGTTAACATCTCTAAAGCCTTAGAAATCAATGCCTCTTTTGAAGTGACTTTGCAGTTTTGGACGCACCTAGTAAAAACAGGTGCTTTGCCAAGTCCTAAAGAATTTATAAATCGTACCCCGCACAGGAGCTTTGTTTGGGGTAAGAAGAACGTTGAGTTTTTACGCCAACGTCATGAATTAATGAGTGCCCATCATTTATTTAAGGGCATGGAATTCAGCGAAGATCCTGCTAAGTTAGCTGAGTGGATGCCATTAGTGATGGCTGAGCGTAAGGGTAAAGACCCTGTCGCAGCAACCAATGTTCAGCACGGTTCAGATGTCGATTTTGGCTCCCTTGCGCGGAATATGGTTTCTCATCTTGAGAAGCAAGATAACTTTGAGCTGCTATTGGGTCATTCCGTAGAAGACATGAAGCGCAGCAGTACAGGTGGCTGGTCGGTATTATTAGAAGATAATAAAACGGGTGAAGTGACTCGTGTGCGCTCCAAGTTTGTTTTCTTAGGTGCCGGTGGTGGTGCTTTACCTCTTCTGCAGAAATCTGATATTCCAGAATGTGAAGGTTATGGCGGCTTCCCAGTAAGTGGCCAGTGGTTGGTCTGTACTAAGCCTGAAGTAGCAAATCAGCATCACGCTAAAGTGTATGGTAAAGCGGCTATTGGTGCGCCCCCTATGTCGGTGCCACACTTAGATACTCGAGTTATTAATGGCGAGCGCGCGTTATTGTTTGGTCCATTTGCAGGCTTCACTACTAAGTTCTTGAAGCAAGGCTCCAATATGGATCTTCCAGCTTCTATTAAAGCCAATAACTTAAAGCCTATGATTTCGGTAGGCATGAATAACATGGCGCTGACTAAATACCTGATTAGTGAAGTATTCCAATCAGATAAGTCTCGTATGAATTCATTACGTGAATACTTCCCAGCGGCTAAAGATGAAGATTGGACCTTAGCCAATGCCGGCCAGCGTGTACAGATCATCAAAAAAGATGAAAAGGGTAAGGGCAAGCTAGAATTTGGTACTGAAATTGTTGCTGCGGCTGATGGTACTTTAGCTGCGTTATTAGGTGCCTCTCCGGGTGCGTCTACTGCGACACAGACCATGATTGATGTGATCGAGCGCTGCTTTAGCGATAAACTTGAGAGTGATGGCTGGAAAGAGCGCTTGAAGGCAATGATTCCATCTTATGGTGAGTCATTGATCGAAGATGCTGAGTTACTAAAGACAATTCGCGAAGATACTTTGAGTACTCTTGAGCTAAAGTAAACTCGAACTGAAGTAGATTTGAGCTGAAGTTCAAACTAGGTCGGCAAAAGAAAGCGCTATTGATTAGCGCTTTTTTTATGTCTGTTATTTATAAACTCGCTTCACGCGCGGGGTCAGCTGGCAAAACAGTTCATAGCTGATGGTATTGCATAGCTTAGCAACTTCATTAGCATTAATATTCTCCCCCCAAAGCTCTACTTCACTGCCCACATCGATGTCGGTTTTCCCACTAATGTCGATACACAGCATATCCATCGAGACTCGGCCTAAGGTGTGTAAGCGATTACCTTGGCACCAAACGGGAGTGCCTGTCGGTGCGCTGCGTGGATAGCCATCGCCATAGCCAATTGCAACGATGCCGACTCGAGTTGTTTTATCCGCAACCCAGCTATCACCATAACCAATACTTTCACCCGCGGTAACCGTATGGCTGGCAATGATCTTTGCGGTTAGTATCATAACGGGCTTTAACTTATCGCAGTGCTTGCTGGTTTTAATAAGGGGTGAGCTGCCGTAAAGCATAATGCCAGGGCGGCTGATGTGATCTCTAACTTCAGGCCAAGCCATAATCGCGGCGCTGTTACTGGTTGATAAAATTAGCTTGGGCCAGAATTCTTGTTGCTGTTGATAGATGTCTTCAATTAACTGATATTGGTTTAATGTTTTCTCGCTGCATAAGTCATCGGCGCAGGCGAAATGACTCATCAAGACCTTTATGTTCAAACCCGCATGATGGCATTGCTCAAAAATTTCATGGCACTCGTTGAGACGAAAACCTAAGCGGTTCATGCCGGAGTCAACTTTCAACCACAGTTTGAGTTTCTTAAAATGCGATTCAGCAATTAAAATGGCAAGCTGGCTTTGGTGGTGTAAAACCATTTCAATGTCATACTCAATTGCGGCCAACCATTCTTCTTCGTCATAACCGCCTTCTAATACTAAGATAGGGTTACGAATACCGTGGTGGCGTAACTGCAGTGCTTCATCCATACAGGCGACGGCTAAACCATCGGCGTCCACCAGTGCTTGAGCCGTTGGAATGAGTCCGTGACCATAGGCATCTGCTTTAACCACCGCGTAGGCTTGCTGGCTATGTATTTTTGCCAGCTGGTAATTATCTTTTAAATGCTGCAGCTTAATGACTGCTTGAGTCGAGCGGGCCATATATTTCGCTTAAATCAGGGGACTAAATTTAGGGTAGGGTTTATTATGTCAGGCTGCGCAGTCGTAAACTAGCGCCAAGCTTAAAAGATCGTCTCAAATTGATAGAGTTATAACATTCATGCACCCATTGATTGCTGATAAAACCTTGGTTTTCTCCCCAGCACTTGCCGCAACCATTGGCTTGGAAGAGGCGATAGCCCTTACTTGGCTGAATGATATTGCTCAGGCTTTGGGCGGTATCCAGTGGCACATCAATAATGAACAAGTGCGCCAAGTCTTTCCATTCTGGGATGATCAGAAGATACGCTTGGTCTTACGACATTTGCATGAAAAGGGTTTAGTGCAGCTTATCTCGCCGCTATTTCCTGATGCGCCGCAGTTGATTTTTTGCTTTCCTAATCAAGTTCTTGCGCAGCAATCAACTCAGGCTGAAGGGCAAACACTGCAGCAGCCTGCACCGCAAGCCAATACCGAGCAGGGGCAACCAATAGCGGCTAAGTCAGCGGCTTCTCAATCAACGACTAGACAGATGATGTCTAATCAAATGATGCAGCAGTCTGCAGCCTCAAAGCAACCGATGCAGCAGCAGTGGCAGCCGACCCGTGATGGTTTGAATCGACTACAGCAGCACGGAATTCCCGATAGCTATAGTTTGTCTAAGTTGGATGAATTTATTCTGCAAGCGCGAGAAAATGGCAATAACCGTAATGACTGGAATACCCAGTTCTTCCGCTATATCAAAAAGCATTGGGTCTATACCCAAACCGATGCTCATAAAAAGCAGCAAAAAATAGCGGCGAAAGCGTCTTTTAGTACCAGTCATACCCAAACTCCTGATCGCCAAGAGCGTTTTCAGGCGCGTCGTGAAGAAGCAGGGCCGATTGCTCAACAGTGGCAACCGAGTTTAGATGCGCAGCAAATTTTGCAACGTGCGGGTATTGATCCACAATTCATTCAAGATTCGATTCCTGAGTTTGTGTTGTATTGGCAAGAACGCGGTGATGCGCATAAAACCTGGAATACCAAATTTATTCAGCATGCACGCCAGCAATGGGCGCGTTACTCATCATCACTAGAGCATTCTTCAGTACCCACACGCATTGGTGATGATTGGCAGCCAGATAATGACTGTTATGATATTCTGGCTATGGCGCATATTGATCTGCAATATGCACAGGGACTAATTGGTGAGTTTGTATTGTATTGGCGTGATTCCAATCAGTTGCAAACCAGTTGGAATAGTAAATTCTTACAGTATGTTAAGCAGCAGTGGGCTAGGCAGTTAAACCAAGGCTCTCAAATAGGTGGAAAGGCAAATGCGGGATCGCAAAGCGGTACTCAATCCAATTCTGAACCAGGTTACGCAACAGCTGCAGCAAGCAGACAGCGTCTCACCGACACAGACTGGTAGCGAGAAAGCACATCGCGCTCAACGGCCATTAGATATTGATCAGAAATCTGCGATTAATCAGATTTTTGAACTGTTCCGTTTTAATTATCATAATCAATTTCTAAAAGCCTTTCCTGATCACGATACGGTGATTATGGCAAAGCAATTGTGGGCCCGCTTACTGTTGGACTACCCTGCGGAAACGATTATGTTCGCCGCTGAGCAAGTGGTTAAACAACAAAAGTTTTTACCCAATGTTCATGATGTGGTTGAAGCCTGTAACTCATCGGCTCACAAATTATTGGGCATGCCCGATGCTCATTCCGCTTATATCGAAGCCTGTCGTGCACCTTCTCCAAAGAAAGAATATAAATGGACTCATCCTGCTGTTTATTACGCCGGCCGTTCTAGTGATTGGTTCTTCTTAGCTAATAGTATTGAAGCGAAAGCCTTTCCTGTATTTGAACGTAATTATGCGATGCTGATCGAGAGAGTTGCTGCGGGTGAAGATATTACAATTAAGTTGCCGAAAGCGCTGCCTGACCATATTGAAAAGCCTATTGAGCGCAAAGATTTACAGAAGAAAATGAAGCAGCTTCTTAAGGATTCTGGACTTTAGCTATTTGTTAAGTGCCGTAACGCTAAGGTTTTACATGCGCAGCATCAGGTAGTTCCTTTTGAGGGACGCCGTGAACCCCAGCCGTTGCAGGTATTCACCATGGGGGCTCTCCACAGCCCCTGCTGCGGGAAGCCCCCAAAACGAACCACCTAATACATCACCACGAATGCTTTATCAGATTCTATAGCAATATATCTTCAAAATAATAACGGCTAATGCGCTACGGATAAGTCGTCATGCCCTTGATAGTTGATGAAGGGTATCTGGATTAATATCTTGGATTCGCGGATCGGTATTGGGTGTCTTGTTAAAGGCCGTCCCGCAGCATGGATGCTGTGGCCGAGCTTACAGGGAGAGCGAAGCGACGTATTCACAGCGTGCCGCAGAACGAGATGCCCAATAGCGATCTGTGAGCGAATCGTTGGAAGCTTAAGCGCCACGGCGTTTCTTAAATAAAGAAACAGCTACTCACTTCATACATCCGTGTATTCAGCCCTACGGGCGAACTAAAGTTCGTGATAATCGGCTTTCCTGCCGATTATTCATCATCATCCCAATTGCCTTCATAGCCCGCTGCTAAATTCTCGAAGCGAGAATATTTACCAACGAACGCTAAGCGGTCGGTGCCGATGGGGCCGTTACGGTGTTTGCCGGTAATGATCTCGGCGATGCCTTTATCGGGGGTATCTTCGTTATACACTTCATCACGATAAATAAAGGCGATAATATCGGCATCCTGCTCGATCGCGCCTGATTCACGTAGATCCGACATTACCGGGCGCTTATTGGGGCGTTGCTCCAAAGCACGGTTTAACTGAGACAAGGCAATGATAGGGCAGCTAAATTCTTTGGCAATAGCCTTCATGCTACGAGAGATCTCAGAAATCTCTTGCGAACGCCCCTCAGAAGCTCCTGTAACCTGCATTAGCTGCATATAGTCGACCATCACAAGGGCAAGGTCGTTATCGTTCTCACGATACACTTTGCGACAGCGTGCGCGCAAATCTTGTGGCGTTAATGCTGGGGTATCATCAATGTACAAAGGTAAATCTTTTAGAATGTTTACCGCAGACGAAAGCTTAGGCCAATCGTCTTCAATTAACTTACCACTTCGAATTCGAGTCTGATCAATTTTGCCGATGGAAGATAACATACGCATAACGATCGATTCAGACGGCATCTCCATACTAAATACAATGCAAGGGCGCTTGGTGGCGATTAAAGCATTTTCTACCAAGTTCATCGCGTAGGTGGTTTTACCCATCGAAGGACGACCTGCCACTACGATCATATCGGCTTTTTGGAAGCCAGAGGTACGGTTATCAATTTCGGTAAAACCCGACGTTATACCACTCAAACCTTCAGGTTTATTAAATAATTCGTCTAACTGATCTAGTGTGCTTTTTAGCAAGGGGCCAACAATAACAGGGCCACCTTCTTTGCGATTACCTTCGGCGATCTGAGCAATTTTTTGCTCAGCATCAGAAAGAATATCAAGGGAATTTTTACCTTCTGGCTCATAGGCAGAAAGTGATATATCGGCTGCGGCTTCGATTAAACGACGTTGCTGCGAGCGTTCTTTAACGATGACGCCATAAGCACCACTGTTGGCGGTCGAAGGCGTCATATCGGCGAGTTCACCTAAATACGCGATACCCCCCACATCGCTTAGCGTACCTAGCTCTTCTAATTCTTCGGCAACGGTAACAACATCAATCGGCTGTTCTTGATCGACTAACGACTTAATCGCACGGTAAATATTGCGGTGCTTGTGGCTATAAAAATCTGTGTCTTCTAATACTTCTGAAACTGATTCCCAAGCGCGATTATCCAATAATAAACCACCCAGAACAGATTGCTCGGCGTCTATTGAATGCGGCGGTGTACGTAAAGATAAATTTTGTTGGTCAGCAGCTTGGTCAGTCATTATCAATGGGTCGTTAATCAATTAGAGAGGGATTATGGGCAGAGCAATCTTGCTTAATTGCATAATCGAGCACCAAAAAAAAGGCACTAATAGCGTGTGCTAATAGTGCCTTAATCTGAAACTTAGTGCTAGTGAAGAGATTAGTCTTCAGCAACAACCAATAGCTTCAATGTAGCAGAAACTTCTGCGTGTAACTGGATAGTGATGTCGAACTCACCAACGTTACGGATCGGACCAGTCGGCAAGCGAACTTCAGCTTTAGCCAACTCAACGCCAGCTTCAGTAGCAAGCTCAGCGATGTCACGGTTGCCCAATGAACCGAACAACTTACCTTCGTCGCCAGATTTAACAGCAACAGTAAGTTCGATTTCTTCGATCTTAGTCTTACGAGTTTGAGCAGCAGTAAGCTTCGCAGTAGCGGCTTTCTCAAGCTCGGCACGACGAGTTTCAAACTGTTCGATGTTTATTTTAGTTGCAGGAACTGCCTTGCCTTGTGGCAAAAGGAAGTTGCGTGCGAAACCAGGCTTAACGTTTACGCTGTCACCAAGACCGCCTAACTTTGCAACTTTTTCTAATAAAATAACTTTCATGATAATATCCTTAGCACTACAGAGTTGAAGCCTTTTGGGCTCAATCAACTGTGTCTTTTAGTCTGCCCCGAATGTCGATAATGCTATCGATAAGCGCGAGAAAAATTAGTAATGTAAATAGGTAGGGGCCGAATAAAAATACGCTTATATAAAACGCAAACAGCCATTGTCCACCTAAGTTCTTCATCCCGACAATGCCGTGTACAAGTGCAACACCTGCAATGACCAGAGGAATGATTAATATAGGTAAAGTGCCACTAATGAGCGGAGGAAGACTAGAGCCAAAAACCAATAATAAGACCACGCTTGCGGTATAACCGACAGGCAATCTTAAAGGATGGAATTCTTCACTATAACCACCGGGGTTATAGAAAGCAGCTTGCCACCAGCGCGCTAATAAAAGACACAAAACCATGACCATAGTTTGCACTGCAGCCAATGCCCCAACCATTAGGGGGCCAACTTTAGGTTGAATGCTATGCCAAAGCTCAAGGTTATCCTTTAAAGCTTCTTCTAACATGACTTCACTTTGCTTCTGAACTTCCGCTAATACCTCAGGCATTAACAAAGGCAGGGCAAAATAAATCAACACACCGATTCCACTTGCGCTCATTAACGTTAATCTAAGATCAACACTAGAACGTAAGATAATCGCTAAAGTCGAAGCGCCAAGGGCTGTGATTAGAGGCGTTGAATCCCCCATAGCTAACCAAGCAAAAACCGGTAAGCTACCCCACAAAACCACATTGGCGGCTTCTTTTGCTCCGTGACGCAATATAGAAAGCGCCATTAGAGCAGCGCCTAGCCAAAATAATAGGGGAATAAAAAGCGTCGCAACAATCGCAATGATTGCGTTCAGCGGTCTATCCATGCTCCATTTAGCTAGGGCTTTAAACATTATTACAATACCGTCGCTTATTTATGAGCGTCAGTGTATGGCAATAAAGCAATGTAACGAGCGCGTTTAATTGCAGTAGACAATTGACGCTGATACTTTGCATTAGTACCTGTAATACGGCTTGGTACAATTTTGCCAGTTTCAGTAACATAGCCTTTCAATGTATCAAGATCTTTATAATCGATCTCTACAACATTTTCAGCAGTGAAACGGCAGAACTTACGACGACGGAAAAAACGTGCCATGGTGAAACTCCTATTCTTCTTCAGCAGCTGCAGGAGCAGCGGCTTCTTCAGTTACTGGTGCGTCAGCGACTGGAGCAGCAGGTGCTTCAGGGCGACGGTCATCACGACGACGGTCATCACGGCTTTCAGCCGCTTTAACTGCCGATGCTTCAGTAACAGCTTCGTCACGACGAATAACCATGTTACGAAGAACAGCATCGTTATAACGGAAAGAAGTCGTTAGCTCGTCAAGAACGGCTTGAGAACATTCGATGTTCATCAACACGTAATGAGCTTTATGGATGTTGTTGATTGGGTATGCCAAGTGACGACGGCCCCAATCTTCCATACGGTGTACTGTGCCTTCAGACTCTTCGATAGACGTAGTATAACGTTCTATCATAGCTGAAACTTGTTCGCTTTGATCAGGGTGTACCAAAAACACTACTTCATAATGACGCATGCTTAGGCTCCTTATGGTTTGTTTAGCCTTCCAATATCTTCAAATAAAGATGCGGTAAGGCAAGGAGATTCTGCTTGATGACCGATAAATACTGACCTAGGCCAGATTTAGCTGTCTCAGACAGAAAAATGAGGCCGGATTTTATCAGGCTGTTGAATAAATTTCAATCAAATAAGCCATATGTGTGAGCATTCGGTAAATAGCAGCGTTTGAACTTTGCCATTAGAGGCGACTCAATTACACTGATGGCAAATAAAAAATAACCATTGAGAACTCACCATGCAATTGAATGCTTTATTAAAACCCTTAAAACTGAGTGCAGCCATTAGTTTGGTTGGTCTATTAGCCGCTTGCTCAGGTAACAGCTCTTCAACTGTTTCTGGCCCTGCCCCTGTTATTGCACCGATTGAAATCAATAAAGAAATTACAGAGGTTGAATGGACAGCTGAAAACTACGTGACGAATGCTTCTCATGCTTATCGTGTGATTACGAAAAGTAGTATGCTGAGATTGGTATTTACCAATCAACTAGCGGCCTTTGATGCGTTAGTAAACCTGCTGCGGGTTGATGCTGATCGTGACTGTAATATTAGTGGTCGCATGGTTGCTGAGCAGTTGGGTGACATATGCTATGAGATTGAGGGAGGAGACCCAACTCCGTGTGAAAGTGATTGGCTAATAAAAGAAAATACACAAAAGAGCCAAGGTATTGCTTGTCAAGACGGTACCGTTGCTGGGCAATATTTTGATGGTTTCTTTAATTCCACTGCGAGAACCGACTTCACTGATCTCACTAAAAACAAAACCAGTACAATTATTTCAGCCGTTGATTCAGCTCCTACTTTTGATCAGGATGGTCTTCCTATTTTAGATGAAGATGATGATCCAATTTTAAAGGATTTTACCGATTACCTTTTCCAAAGCGATATTTCAACCTTCTTCTTTGATCATGAATATGAATCGTATGTTGATTTCTCAACGACTGACCTCGATTGTAATGGTACGAAGTATCAGCGAGTTGAACAGCAGGGAATGCGTAGCTCTGAGGTAGGGACGCAAGAGGGAGATGGTATAAATAACTTCTACCTTTATACCAAATTCACAGATATGGACCTTAAATCAATACCTGTAGAGACCTGTGGTGACGATGATAAGCAAGTTGTTACTTATACCTATAATTTCTCTGCAAAAACCATGGCAAATGCTGCAATGGGTGGCGGTACTAATAGAAATACTGAGGTGACTTGGTCTGATATGGATATTTCTTTGAAAGGCGAGCCATCAGGAACTCTAACCTTGGAACATCAAAATACGGATGTTGATACAATGACTGTTACTGTAGAGTTTAGAAATGATGGGTTTGTGAGTGTGCAGAGAGGTGCGGAAACCCCAGAGGTTTTACCTTTAGCAGATTTCTTAGCGCTAAGTGAACCTGTTGTGGCAGAGCCTACGGAATAAAAATCAAGAGGCAAAACTTTAGTTCAGAATACAAAAGTAAAAAAACCGTAATGCGAATATCGGATTACGGTTTTTTTATCAGTAGAATTTGATGATTCTCTTTAAGCGACTAGTGCACTAATCTTACCGACTCAATCCTTCGGGCATAGAATCAATATGCAATGTCTGCGTAGGAAAAGCACAATCCGCTTCATGCTTATGAATAATATCTAAAACTTTTAACATCACATCTTGTTTAATATGATGATACTGAACCCAGTCTGTCGTTTTGGTAAAAGTATAAATAAAGAAATCTAAACTCGATGCGGCAAAGCTATTAAGGTTAACGATTAATGTTTGCTTGGCATCAATATCGTCATGCTGCTCTAACATAGTGCGAACATCATCTAGAATTAACGGTAGTTTTTTTGCATCCTGATAGCGCACGCCAATGGTTTCTTTGATGCGGCGATTTTTCATGCGCGATGGGTTTTCAACAGCGATATTTGTGAAAACCGAATTGGGCACATAAAGTGGGCGCTTATCAAAGGTACGAATCACGGTTAAACGAAAACCAATTTTTTCAACAGTGCCTTCAATGTTACGATCAGGAGAGCGAATCCAGTCACCGACTTTAAACGGACGATCAAGATAGATCATGATTGAACCGAAAAAATTAGCTAATAAATCTTTAGCCGCCATACCAACAATCAAGCCACCCATGCCACCAAAGGCCAGCATGCCGGATATTGAAATACCAAAAATTTGAAAAATAGGTAAGACGATCAAAATGGTTAGCGTTAGTTTGGTAACCTTGCCTACCAATTGAACGGTAGTCGGGTCATTCCCCTTATCCAGTTGCTTGGTTTCAATACTCGAAATTAAGCGCCAAACACCCCAAGCAATAACTACTAAAGCAGCAAGTTGGCGAGCAATAGGAATACTATTGATTATTTCTGAGCTGTAATGGCGTGCGGTTATATCTGCAAACCAAGAGCCGCCGATAATAATAATTAGCCAATTGACGGGAATACCAAAGGCATGGAGAGCAATGTCGTCCCAGCGATTTTTACTTTTGGTGATAACAGGCGCTAAGCGCTTGCGAAATGAGCGCCAAGCTAATGCCACCGCTAATGTTATGAGAAGTGCCAATCCTGCTTCCCATAACCAATCGTAATTCTGCTGAACTAAATCTTGCCACCAATCCATTGTATTTCCTTGCTCTTAAATCTGAGTGCCGCGTATATTGAAACGTTGTTAGCTTGCACGCTGACGTATGATTTCAAATAAACACACACCGGTTGCCACCGATACGTTTAAAGAACTAACTTCGCCAGCCATTGGAATATTAATTAAATAATCACAATTCTCGCGGGTTAAGCGACGCATGCCTTTACCTTCTGCGCCCATGACTAATGCTGTCGGGCCTTTCAGATCAGCTTGATAAACCGACTGCGTTGCTTCACCCGCAGTACCGGTAATCCAGATTCCGCGTTGCTGTAAATCCTTTAACGTACGCGAAAGATTAGTCACCTGAATATAAGGAACCGCTTCGGCAGCACCACAAGCAATTTTGCTAGCAACGGAATTTAAAGGAGCAGAGTTATCTTTCGGCGCAATTACCATGTGAACACCGGCGGCATCTGCTGTACGTAAGCAAGCACCTAGGTTATGTGGATCAGTAACGCCGTCTAAAACAAGAATTAACGGAACACCTTCAATCTTATCCAATTCTTCATCTAAATTCTTTTCGCTATAACCACGCTGAGGATAACGCATGGCAATAACGCCCTGATGGTTACCATCGGCTTTTTGACTTAAAAGGCCTTTGTTGGTTTCCATGATCGGAATTTCTTGTGCTTCGGCCAGCTCGACAATGTCTTGCATACGCTTATCGTCACGGCTTTTAAGTACCCACAGCTCAGTCACTTGGTCTGGGCTGCGTTGTAATAGTGTCATTACGGCATGAATGCCGTAAACGATCTCAAGTTTCATTCTATTTCCTATAAGCAAAGGGCATGCTTAATTACAGCCCTAAGCGATATGCGCTTTGGCATTTGATTTTTTAGCTTTCTTCTTCGCTGAACCAGGTTTCTTCGGCTTACGATTCTTGGACTTAGAAGATGCGTCAGCACTTTGGTTCTTCGATTTAGCGGCGGCACCATTTAACTTCTGGCGCTTAGACATTGGGCGTTTTTTCTTTTTCGCCGGCTTGTTAGAGCTAGAGTTGCTACCGCCAGTGGTACTGGCTTGCTGATCAGCAGAGTTACTTATCTCAGACTTGTTAGCGCCGCCGATATTCTTGCTGCCCGTGTTAGTGGTTTTCTTACGACCATTACGACGTGGTCCGCGGCGTTTCTTTGGTTCGCCACTCTTGTCTCCGCCAGCTTCATTGTCAGAACTAGCAGGGCGACGTGATACTGGACGTTTATGTTCTTTCTTCCCACCAGACTTTTTATTCTGACGAAACTCAGCGGTGGTGATTGGAGCTACTTCACCCGGAGCCGCCGCTAGGGCAAAATCAATCTTGCGATCATCAAGAGATACACTCATCACTTGGATCGATACCTTGTCACCTAAGCGGAAGGTACGGCGAGTACGTTCGCCGACTAAGCGATGTTTAATCTGATCGAATT
>JAESQF010000095.1 GCA_016765295.1 Oleispira sp. | reverse complement strand
GCAGGCGGCGAATAATACGCTTATCCACAGCCCCGTCAACCGATTCCTGTAAAAGTATTACAAATGAATGAAATTAATCCACAATCACTTAAAACAGCTTAAAAACCATACAGAACCAGGCTGGGAACTAGAGAATAGTTGTAGTTTACGTAGATACAAGGAGACTTCTAGAAAGAATTAGAAGAAGCAGAAAGTTATACATATAGACACATACCTTTTTGCTTAGCTGTAAAACGCCGTAATTCAACATCATTGCCCGCACTGCATTAGGTAGTTCCTTTCAGGGGACGTCGTGAATACGCCGCTTCGCTCTCCCTGTAGACTCTCCACAGCTCCTGCTGCAGGAAGCCCACTGAAACGAACTACCTAATACATCACCACGAACAGGTGTGCACACTCAAAACTAATTTATTATTCTATATAAAGACGGCTTATCACTTACCCACAAGCCGCGTGTCGCTTGAAGTCCAGATTGATAGGTTTCAAAAGGCAGAGTGATTTGCGGAGAGCGATGGAGATTAATTTTGCAGGACGTCTAAAAGAGGGATCTTTTAGCGAGCCCATGGATGGGTTCACGGCGCTCCGTAAAAAATTCAATCTCCATCGTGAACGCAAGCTAATCACGGTAAGTAAACAAGAATTCGAGAACCAACCAACAAGCAGCGTTCAAAATAAACCAACACAAACAAAAAAGGCGCTAACTGAAATCAGTTAGCGCCTTTTTTAGATCAAACAATCAATCAGAGATTAAGCTTCTTGCGAAACACCCTTCATGGTCAATTTGATACGGCCCTTAGGATCAACGTCTAATACGTTAACGTTAACTTCTTGGCCTTCTTTCAAGTAATCAGCAACGTTCTCTACACGCTCTTCAGAGATCTGAGAGATGTGAACCAAACCGTCTTTACCGGGGATGATGTTAACGAAAGCACCGAAGTCGGCTAGTTTCATAACTTTACCACGGTAGATTTTGCCAACTTCAGCTTCAGCAGTGATGGCTTCGATCATTGCTTTGGCAGCATCAGATGCTTCTTTACCCGCTGCGAAGATCTTGATGCTACCGCTGTCATCGATATCAATGTCTGCGCCAGTCTGCTCAGTAATTGAACGGATAGTCGCGCCACCTTTACCGATAACGTCACGAATCTTGTCTGGATCAATTTTGATCGTGCTCATAGTAGGAGCATTATCAGCCATTTCTGCAGCAGGAACCTTAATGCACTCGTTCATAGCAGCAAGAATCGTCATGCGAGCAGTATTAGCTTTCTGCAATGCGATATCCATGATCTCTTCAGTGATACCTTGAATCTTGATATCCATCTGCAAAGCAGTAATACCTTGGTCAGTACCCGCTACTTTAAAGTCCATGTCGCCTAAGTGATCTTCATCACCTAAGATATCGGTCAAAATAGCATAACCGTTGTCTTCTTTGATAAGACCCATGGCGATACCCGCAACTGGAGCCTTCATCGGTACGCCTGCTGCCATCAATGCCATAGAAGCACCACAAACAGAAGCCATAGAAGAAGAACCGTTAGATTCTGTAATTTCAGAAACTACACGAATTGAATAAGGGAAATCTTCGTGCTTAGGCATCATCGCCTGAATACCACGACGCGCTAGACGACCGTGACCAATCTCACGACGACCAACACCGCCCATACGACCAGCTTCACCTACAGAATATGGAGGGAAGTTGTACTGGAACATAAACGGATCTTCAGTACGGCCGAATAAAGTATCAACCATCTGAGCATCACGACCAGAACCTAGCGTTGCAGTAACGATAGCCTGAGTTTCACCACGAGTGAACAAAGCAGAACCGTGAACGTTACCTAGAACACCCGTTTCAACCGTAATCGCTCGAACAGTATCATTATCACGACCATCGATGCGAGGCTCACCCGCAACAGAACGCTGACGAACAACACTTTTTTGGATCTTAGCAATCATGCCAGCAATATCGTCTGCCGATGGCTTGCCTTCTTCATCACCACATAAAGCTTCAACCGCTGCTTTCTTAGCGGCATCGATTTTTCCATAACGCTCCATCTTATCAGTCGTAAGATATGCATCACCAATAGCAGCACCGGCTTGAGCCGTAACCGCATCCAACAAAGCAGTATCAACTTCAGGAGCAGTCCATTCCCAAGCAGGGGTATTAACCGTTGCCGCAAAATCAGCAACCGCATCAACAACACACTGGAATTCTTGGTGAGCAAACAATACCGCACCCAACATTTCATCTTCAGAAAGCTCGTCTGCTTCAGACTCAACCATCAATACAGCGTCCTTAGTACCAGCAACAACCATATCCAATAATGAAGTTTCTAAAACTTCATAGCTTGGGTTTAATACATAACCCTTCTCTTCGATGTAAGCAACGCGAGCTGCGCCGATTGGACCAGCGAAAGGAATACCAGAAATAGAGATAGCAGCAGAAGTACCGATCATTGCTGCGATATCTGGATCAACGTTTTTGTCTGCAGAAATTACAGTACAAACAACCTGAACTTCGCTCATGTAACCCTTAGGGAATAATGGACGAATTGGACGGTCAATAAGACGAGAAGTCAGAGTTTCTTTTTCAGAAGGACGACCTTCACGCTTCAGATAACCACCAGGGATACGGCCTGCAGCATATGTTTTTTCAATGTAGTGAACAGACAATGGGAAAAAGTCCTGTCCTGGCTTAGTAGATTTAGCACCAACAACCGTGGTCAATACTTGAGTCTTACCAATAGTAACTAAAACAGCACCAGAAGCCTGACGTGCAATACGACCAGTTTCTAGAGTTACAGTATCTTCACCAAACTGGAACGTTTTGGTAATCGCTGTAGGAATATTGCTCATTATTCGAATCCTTAAATGCCTGCGCTGTTAGCACTTCTAAGCATTAACCCTTTTCGCGTTCTCTTGAGCTGAAAGGCAAATGGTTAGAAGTAGCTAAGAACTGACAGTACAGTGTGTATTAAATAGTTAAGTAAATAATTTGTTCGAGATAAAAAAATAGAAGCCCTAAAAAGGGCTTCTATCGAGGACTATATCTTAACGACGTAGACCTAAACGCTTGATCAAAGAAGTGTAACGAGTTGCGTCTTTACCCTTCAGATAATCCAACAATTTACGACGCTGGTTTACCATGCGAATCAAACCACGACGGGAGTGGTGATCTTTATGGTTCACTTTAAAGTGATCCTGTAAACCAACGATGTTGTGAGTCAACAAAGCAACCTGAACTTCTGGTGAACCAGTATCGCCTTCGGCTTGTTGATATTCAGCAACGATTGCAGCTTTATTTTCGACAGTTAATGCCATGATAGTATCTCCATAATATGCGGTTAAATCGACCAAACATCTCCACCGTGCATATTAACAGTAGGATGCTGTTTGAACTTCTTAATTCCAAAAGAACCAGAACCTCAAACTAGCCAGAATTCGTTTGAAGCTAATTTTCTACAGATAGAGCTAAGCCTTTACTCCGGCAAAGTAACCTGAAAAACACGCTTCGGTATCAATGTGCCGTTGTCAGTAATGTCACCAACGCCAACAAAGACAACTCCATCAGGAGTATTAACCCATAATTGTACTTGAGGCGTGAGCGGGAAGCTAGTTTTCACTCTCTGCCCATGTAAAATTTTGTGCCCTTCCGCCAAGGTTAGCTCAACTTTGACCCAGTCAGGAATCGCTTCTGCGGAATGCATTAACATTTCATCCATGACAGCATGACGCTCAGATACCACTGGATGAGACTCTTCTAAATCCAATAGTGTTTGATAATCAATGAATTGAGCTTCTGTAAAAGGACCTGCTTGATTACGATGCAGCATACTGACATAAGCGCCACAACCTACCTCATTGCCAATATCCTCAACCAAACTACGAATATAAGTCCCTTTAGAGCAGACAACTTCCAAATCAATTTCACCAACATCAGGGCGTATCGCTAACAATGTTAAAGAATGGATGGTCACCTGACGCTGCTTTAATGTCTTTAGATCTAATTCAATACCTTTGCGCGCAAGCTCATACAGAGGCCTACCCTCATGCTTGAGTGCGGAATACATCGGCGGGACTTGAGTAATTAAACCACGGAAGTTTTGCAGAATTTTTTCAATCGAATGCTCATCAAATTTCGGAATAGGCTTAGTCGAAACTACCTCTCCATCCTGATCACCCGTGGTGCGTATCTCACCCAACTTAGCCGTCGTGATATAGCCTTTAGTGGAATCTAATAGAATTTGTGAGAACTTAGTTGCATCACCAAAGCACAGAGGTAAAACACCTGATGCCATAGGATCTAATGCACCGGTATGTCCGGCTTTTTTGGCACCTAAAAGCCATTTTATCTTTTGCAGAACTTGATTTGAAGAAAGGCCCAATGGTTTATTGAGCACTATAATGCCGCTAATATCACGGCCTTTTTTTATACGCGCCATACTTCTATGTCTACTCTTTGCTTCTAATCTTTGCTTCTGTTTTAGCTTTTATGATTCACTATCTTCAGAAGATTTTCCTGCACGAGCAACATCTTCAGCAACCACTTTATTGATCAAGTTAGTCATGTGATGGCCACGCAATAACGACTCGTCATAATGAAAACGCAACTGCGGCGTGATACGAGTGGTCATTTGGCGAGATAGCTCACCGCGTAAAAAACCAGCTGCATCATTTAAAACTTTGCTTGCTTGCTTTTGAATTTCTGTTTCATCAGCTTGATCGCTATCACCTTTTGCACCCATAACGGTGAAATAGACATCAGCATAACCAAGGTCTTTAGCAACCTTAACAGCATTTAAAGTCACCATACCTAAGCGTGGGTCTTTCATATCAAATTGAATTAATTGCGCTAAATCTCGACGAATTTGCTCGCCTAAGCGCGTGGTACGGCTAAAATCTTTTGGCATTATCTCGCCCCTAAATATCTTTTATACAACCAAATAATAATTAGCACATATAAGTAACTATACAACTAACTATATAACCAGCTTAGCGAAAAAACGCCGCATAAAGCGGCGTTTTTCGTTTTAGCTAACCTACTAACTGAATAGACAGCTAATTAGAGTGTACGTGCGATTTCATTCACAATATACACTTCAATCTGGTCACCAGCGCGAACATCTTGATAGTTCTTCACACCGATACCACATTCCATACCTTGGCGAACTTCTGGCACATCATCTTTAAAGCGACGTAGAGATTCTAATTCACCTTCATAGATAACAGTGCTATCACGAAGAACACGGATTCTCTTATTGCGATGAATAACACCATCAATAACCATAGAACCAGCGATTAGACCAAACTTAGGCGACTTAAATACTTCACGTACTTCAGCAACACCCAAGATCTCTTCACGCAATTCAGGAGCCAACAGACCAGACATAGCTGCTCTAATATCATCAATAAGATCATAGATAATACTGTAATAGCGTAAATCTAAACCATTATTCTCGATAACTCTTTTCGCTGATGCATCTGCACGAACGTTAAAGCCGAACACAACCGCTTCAGAGGCCAAGGCCAAAGTCGCGTCAGTTTCACTAATACCACCCACACCTGAAGATACGATATTAACTTTTACTTCATCAGTTCCGAGCGCTTCAAGAGAAGCAGTTAATGCCTCCAGAGAACCACGAACATCGGTCTTAAGAACGATATTCAAGTTAGACTGCTCACTGCCACCCATGTTATTAAACAAGGCATCCAGTTTCGCTTTCTGTTGACGCTGCTGAATCTGCTCTTTGCGTGTAGCTTCACGATGCTCTGCTACTTCACGCGCTTTCTTCTCGTTTTCAACAACGATGAAAGCGGCACCTGCATCAGGAGTACCATTAATACCCAAGATTTCAACAGGAATAGAAGGGCCAGCCGATGGAGTTGGCTTACCATTCTCATCCAATAAAGCACGAGCTCGGCCATAAAAATTGCCAGCAAGAACGATATCGCCTTTCTTCAAGGTGCCATTCTGAACTAATAAGGTAGCCACTGGACCACGGCCTTTATCAAGACGAGATTCAACAACAACGCCCTGAGCAGGACCATCAATAACCGCTTTCAGCTCAAGCAATTCAGCTTGTAATAATACGGCATCCAATAATTCCGAAACGCCGTCACCGGTATGTGCAGATACTGGTATGAAAGGAACGTCACCGCCCCAGTCTTCAGGAATCACATCACAGGCAGCTAGTTCGTTTTTAACACGATCTACATCAGCGCCTTCTTTATCCATCTTGTTAATCGCAACAACAATAGGAACGCCCGCCGCTTTCGCATGCTGTACGGCTTCTTTCGTCTGTGGCATTACGCCATCATCAGCTGCAACTACAAGAATAACAACGTCAGTACACTGAGCACCACGAGCACGCATTGAAGTAAACGCCGCGTGTCCTGGTGTATCTAAGAAAGAGATCATGCCATGACCCGTTTCTACATGATAAGCACCAATATGCTGTGTAATACCACCGGCTTCGCCAGACGCTACACGACTTGAACGAATTCGATCCAATAGCGAAGTTTTACCATGGTCAACGTGACCCATTACTGTCACTACTGGCGCACGAGGCTCTTCATCGGCTTCATAAATTACTGATTCAAATACGTCTTCTTCAAGCGCATTATCTGAAATCAACTTAGTTACTTTATGGCCAAGTTCTTCAACAACTAACGTTGCTGTATCCTGATCTAAAGTTTGGTTAATGGTGGCCATTACGCCCATACCCATCAACGCTTTAATCACATCACCGGCTTTAATTGCCATTTTCGCGGCAAGATCACCTGCTGTAATTGCTTCTGGCAATTCAACTTGGTGAATAACAGGAGCTGTTGGCTTAGTAAACGAGTGCTCGTTATCTGCTTGTGCTTGTGCAGTACGTGCCGCTTTACCCTTAAGCTTCTTACGACGACCACGTTGATTGGCTGAACCATCTTCAGTACGGAACTGACGAGGAGCACCTGAACGTGGAGCACCACCTGGAGCACGAGGAGCACCACCTGGAGCACCTGAGCGAGGAGCACCTGAGCGAGGAGCGCCTGCTGGAGTGCGTTTCTTATTCGCTGCTTCAGTTGCTTGCTTCTTCGCCAACTCTTCCTTAGTAGGAGGAACTATCTTCGCAGCAGCAGTAGCCGTTGGTTTCTTATGACGCGTATCACGCGCTAAAGGCTTAGCACTCAACTTAGGCTTAACACTTGCTTTCGGCTTCGCACTAGCGGTTGCTTTCGGCTTCGCTTCAGCTTTTGGCTTAGCAGCTACTTTTGCCTTCGCTGCAACGCGCGCTGTAGAGCTCACGCTACCACGAGCCTTTGCTTCAGACTGAGATTTCTGAGAAATCTTATGCTTAGCGGCTGGCTTAATCTTTTTCGCTTCAGCAACGGCTTTCGCCTTCGCGGCTGCTTGAGCTACTGCGGCAGCATCAAGTGCTGCTGCTGCGGCTTTCGCTTCAACCGTTGCTTTTTCAGTAGCGATTTTCGCATCCACTACGGCAACTTTATCAGCTTTAACCGCAGTAACTGCTTCTTCAACAACGGCTACGTCGGCATCAGACTTAACAAACGTACGCTTTTTACGAACTTCAACAGCAACATCTTTCTTGCCGCCCTGACCCGTTTTCAAAGTACTTGTTGTCTTGCGCTTAAGGCTAATCTTTTTCGGTTCAGTTTCTGCAACTTCCCCGTGATTTTTCTTTAAGTGACCTAATAAGGCCTCTTTTTGGTCAGCACTAACAGCATCGTCTGCATTAGTCTGAGGTAAGCCCGCTTCTTTCATTTGAGTCAGTAGACGATCGGAATCGGTACCTACTACATCGGCGAACTCTTGTACTGTTGTATCGGTCATGCATCTCTCCTATGCCGAGTGAATCTATTACTCAGCGTCTTCAAACCAAGGCTGACGAGCAGTCATAATAATCTCTGACGCTTTTTCTTCTGTCATGCCTTCGATATCAATAATATCGTCGATGGCTTGTTCTGCTAGATCTTCCATCGTGCAAATGCCTTGGCTTGCCAATACAAGAGCAAGGTGTTTATCCATGCCTTCCATTGTTAACAAGTCTTCAGCAGGCTCTGCTTCTTCCAGTTTTTCTTCAGAAGCAATCGCTTGTGTTAATAACACATCTTTCGCACGATTTTGAAGTTCAGTCGCAATCTCTTCATCAAGGCCATCAATGGCAATGATTTCAGCAATTGGTACGTAAGCAACTTCTTCTAGCGTGGTGAACCCTTCTTCAACTAATACTTCTGCGAAGTCTTCATCGATATCCAGCTGATGGGTAAAGTCATCAATGATGCTACCCGCTTCTTCATTTTGCTTTTCAGCGGCTGCGGCTTCAGTCATCACGTTGATTTCCCAGCCGGTAAGCTCAGACGCCAAACGTACATTCTGTCCACCACGACCAATCGCTTGCGCTAAATTGTCTTCGGCTACGGCAACATCCATCGAGTGAGAATCTTCATCTACGATGATAGAGCTAACTTCGGCAGGAGCCATGGCATTGATAACGAGTTGCGCAGGATTGTCATCCCAAAGCACGATATCAATACGCTCGTTACCACCTAACTCATTCGTCACAGCTTGCACACGAGAACCACGCATACCTACACAAGCTCCAACAGGATCCATGCGGCCATCGTTAGTTTTCACAGCAATCTTGGCACGAGAACCAGGGTCACGAGCAGCACCCTTAATCTCAATCACTTCTTCGGAGATTTCAGGCACTTCAATGCGGAACAACTCAATCATCATCTCTGGCACAATTCGGCTCAGCATTAATTGAGGTCCACGATTTTCTGGGCGAATACAATCTAAAACAGCACGTACACGATCCCCCATACGAACGATCTCACGACCGATCAATTGATCTTTTGGCAACAAGCCTTCAGCGTTATTACCCAAATCAACAATCACGTTATCACGAGTTACTTTCTTAACGCTGCCGCTAACTAACTCGCCAACACGATCTTGGTATTGCTCAACAACCATCGCGCGTTCAGCTTCACGTACTTTCTGTACAATGATTTGCTTAGCAGCTTGAGCACCAATACGATCGAAGGCAACATTGTCGACCTCCGTTTCATACGTGTCACCTGGCTTTAAGTTTTCGTCGATTTCTAACGCTTCTTCAAGTGTTAGCTCATCGCCTAAGCCTGGTACTACATCATTGCTTACAACTAACCAGCTTCGGAAAGTTACATATTCGCCCGTACGGCGATCAATGCTTACAGTAATAGTTGCGTCTTCGTCTTCATAACGTTTTGTGGTCGCCGCTGCTAATGCGGCTTCAATCGCATCGAAAATAATTTCTTTATCAACGCCTTTTTCGTTTGAAACCGCTTCCGCGACCAGAAGTATTTCTTTACTCATTTCTAGCCTCGCTCTCTGTCTAGTCCTTGAATTGGGGAATAACGTGTGCTTTTTCAATCATATCAATGGGCAGTAAGTATTCATGCTGGTCAACCCGCACGACTACATCCTGATCTTCAATATTGATGATGACACCCTTAAATTTACGACGACCATCAAATGGCATACGTAAACGGATATCAGCCCACTCATTAATGTATTTTCTAAACTGTTCTAGAGTAAACAACGGGCGGTCCATACCCGGTGATGACACTTCCAGGGTATATTCCTGGCTAATAGGATCTTCTACATCCATGATAGCGCTCACCTGTCGACTGACAGCTGCGCAGTTATCAACGCTTACACCGTTCTCATGATCGATGTAGATGCGTAAAACAGAGTGCTTGCCTTGAGCTGAATACTCGAGCCCCCAGAGGGTCAAGTCCATAGCTTCGATAGCCGGAGCAATCATTTCGTGTAATAGTTCTTCTTTACTAGCCAAGCTTAGTAACCTTTAAATTTGTACATTTTATAAAATATCTGCGATTTTCAAACGTCAGAAACAAAAACTGGGCAACATGTGCCCAGTCCGCGTACCGCCTTGCAGACAAGAAAACCAAATCGCACAACGCGGTCATTAGCTTTCTCTGATCGGCGCGTTTAATAAAACAACGCCTAACAAAAAGCCCCTAACGAGGGGCTCTTTGCTTTGCTTTTCTAATCTGCGGCAATTATATGCCTGATAGACTAAAAAAGCGAATTGGTGCGGATGGGGAGATTCGAACTCCCACGGGCCTAAGCCCACCACCCCCTCAAGGTGGCGTGTCTACCGTTTCACCACATCCGCGAAACTTCTACTGCTCGATGCTTATTGTGCAGGTACTTCTAGCACTGGTACATCATCAATAGAGACATCGACATCGGGAGCATCCGTAGTAGGAGCATACGCTTCCACAAACGGAGCATCTTGCTCAAGAAGCTCTATAGTTTCTTGTGCTGGGATACCCAAATCATTAATGCCTCGAGCCTTGTCACTCGCGACAACAGCCAATATCATACTAGTTGCGAAAAAAACCGCAGCACCAATAGCTGTCAAACGGCTTAGGAAATTACCCGAACCCTGACCACCAAAAACTGTTTGCGAACCACCACCACCAAAAGAAGCGCCGGCGTCGGCTCCCTTTCCTTGCTGGATCATTACTAGGCCAATAACACTAAAGGCTAATAAAATATGTACTACTAGGGTAATCTTTTCCATTATTCTCTACCTATTATTCGCACCAGCATTACGCCGGATTACAGATTCCTAAAAATTCTTCAGCTATTAGTGAAGCACCGCCCACTAAGCCACCATCAATATCTTGCTGCGCGAACAATTCTTTCGCATTACTCGCTTTCACACTGCCACCATAAAGAATATGACTGTTCAGTGCTAATTTTTCATCTTTCGCCGCTATTAAGCCACGAATAAATGCATGTACTTGCTGCGCTTGCTCTGGAGAAGCTGTCTTCCCCGTACCAATCGCCCAAACAGGCTCATAGGCAAATACACATTTTGCTAACTGCTGAATACTCAATCCATTCAACACCGCATTAATTTGCTGCTCAATAACCGCTTCGGTCTTATTCGCTTCACGCTGTACTAGCGTTTCACCCACGCATACATAAGGTATCAAACCCGCAGTCAGTGCTACTTTCGTTTTAGCTAATACGTCCGCATCAGTTTCACTATTAAGCGTACGACGCTCTGAGTGCCCAACCAATACCGCTTCACAGCCACAATCGACTAGCATACTAGCAGATACTTCACCGGTATAAGCGCCACTTTCGTTGGCGTTTAGGTTCTGACCGCCAAATTTAACTGAACTGCCCTGTAATTTATCGGCGGCTGCCATTAAATAAGGAGCCGGTGGAAATACAACGACGTCAGTTTGCTGCGGAGCATTTGCAGTAATGCCAGCTAACAATTCATTCAACATGACCTTACTGGCATTCATCTTCCAGTTACCAGCCACCAATAGACGACGCATAATCACCTCACGATATAAAACAGGGCGAGATAGTAGCGAAGTTAGCCATCTGACTCAAGTGGTAGATGGCTAAAATTGAAATTAAGATATAATTCCCTCAACAATCTTTGCTAATTGCTGCGCTTTCTGAGCAACTAAAACGCCATCTTCGCCTTCAACCATCACCCGCACAACTGGCTCAGTACCCGATGCGCGCAGTAGAACGCGACCACGTCCCTCTAGTTCAACCTCAACCGCAGCGGCAGCTGCTTGTATGGTTTCATCCTTAGCCACATCAATATCTTTATTGCGACGAACATTGATCATGGTTTGCGGACACTTTGTCATGCCGGACTTAAGTTCAAATAAGCTCTTACCTGAATCCTGCACAGCCATCATCACCTGTAGCGCAGAGACGACACCATCACCGGTAGACGTTGAATCCAAGCATAACAAATGGCCAGAAGACTCCCCACCAAAGCGCCAATTATGTTCTTTTAACTGCTGCATCACATAACGGTCACCGACATTGGCGCGCACAAAGTCGATCTTCTCTTTCTTTAACGCCAGCTCTAGGCCTAAATTACTCATCAAGGTACCTACCACACCACCCCCTAGACGCTTACGACTACGAGCATGTATAGCCATGATGTAGAGCAATTCGTCACCATCGACAACCTCACCTTTTTCATCAACCATAACAACGCGATCGCCATCACCATCAAAACCGATACCTAAATCCGCGCGGGTCTCGATGACTTTTTGCTGCAGCGCCAAAGGAGACGTTGAACCCACATTTTTATTGATATTCAGGCCATTCGGCTCAACACCAATAGCAATCACTTCAGCGCCTAACTCCTCAAATACCGCCGGGGCAATTTGATAAGTTGCACCGTGAGCACAGTCTAAAACAATGCGCTTTCCTTTTAGTTTTAAGCGGCGCACGGTACTTTTACAAAATTCAATATAACGTCCAGCAGCATCGTCAATTCGAAATGCTTTACCAAGCTGATCTGAAGATACTGTGGTCATTGGCTCATCAAGATATTTCTCGATTTCCAGCTCAACAGCGTCATCGAGCTTGGTACCATCAGCGGCGAAGAATTTAATACCGTTGTCTTGAAAGGCATTATGAGAGGCGCTGATAACGATCCCAGCATCCGCATGAAAAGTACGGGTTAAATAAGCGATACCCGGCGTCGGCATAGGACCTAACATACCGCTATCAACTCCCGCAGCAGATAAACCTGCTTCTAGCGCCGACTCAAACATATAGCCAGATATACGAGTATCTTTACCTATTAGAATCTTACTCTTTCCCTGTTTAGCAAATACTTTACCCGCAGCCCAACCCAATTTCATAACAAATTCAGGAGTAATTGGATATATCCCTACTTCACCGCGAATACCGTCGGTGCCAAAATATTTTCTGCTCATTATTCTTTCCTTGGAATGTATCTAAACTATTTCTCGAACTATATTTTTAAACTTTTTCTTAAGCCAGCGTTGCATTCACTACCCGCAAAGCGTCATGAGTTTCAGCGACATCATGAACCCGTAAAATTGCCGCACCTTTCATCGCAGCAATAACCGCTGCGGCTAGACTCGCACTCAGTCTCTGATCCGCAGGTCTATTATTTAGCACTTTACCGAGCATTGTTTTACGAGAAATCCCAACTAAAAGTGGCAAGCCCAACTGATGAAAACTCTCTAGCTGGTTTAATAATCGGTAATTATGACCTAAAGCCTTACCGAAGCCAAAACCAGGATCCAGAATTAAACGCTCCTTATCTATGCCAACACCCGCACAAGCACTCACTCGCTCTGCTAAGAATTCATGAATATCAGTTACCACATCATCATAACTCGGCGCCTGCTGCATGGTATCTGGCTGACCCTGCATATGCATCAAACAAATAGGTAAATCAGTTGCTGCGGCAGCGGCTAAGGCCCCCTCTCGCTGCAGAGCACGCACATCATTAATCAAACCCACACCCGCCGCAGCGGAGTGAGTAATCACTTGTGAGGTACTGGTATCGACCGAAACAATAGTATTGAGGTTTTTATGAATCGCCTCAATCACAGGTATTACTCTATCAAGCTCTTCTTGCGGCGAGACCGGAGCAGCACCAGGACGGGTAGATTCTCCACCAACATCAATCAGCGTCGCCCCTTGCTTGATCATCTTTTCAGCATGAAACAAGGCTTTATCTAGATTATTAAAGGAGCCGCCATCAGAAAATGAGTCTGGGGTTACATTGAGAATCCCCATTATATTGCAGTGATTCAAATCAAGTAGCTGCACGCGACCATTTTTTTGACCACAAGGTAGTAATTTTTTCGTCATAGTTTTTATATTCACTCATAAAAAAACGGGCCTAAGCCCGCTCTTTTAGATACAACAATAAGTCATTAACTCATTATACGTCAGCAGCATCACCCGCTTCATTATCTTTTTGCTCGCCACCTTCGCCTAGGTCGGTTTCCTCTGCAGTAGCCGCTGGTGAGCCGCCATTCTTATCATCCCAAGAAGCTGGCAAACGCACCTTCTGTCGCTTCATCAAATCAGACACCTGATCCGAATCAATCGTTTCATACTCCATCAACGCTACTTTCATTGATTCTAAGATGTCACGATTATCTTCTAGAATCTTTTCAGCTCGGGCATAACACTCTTCAGTGATACGCTTAATTTCTTTATCGATTAAACGTGACGTTTCATCAGAGACGTGGCGCGATCCAATGCCATCAGAGTCACGAGAATCATAATCAAGCGGCCCCAAGGCATCTGACAAACCATAATTCACCACCATCGCACGAGCAAAGTACGTCGCCATTTTAATATCTTGAGAAGCACCAGTACTCACGCCGTCTTTGCCATAAAGCATCTCTTCGGCAATTCGACCACCATAAGCGGTAGCAATATCACCCATGATTTTACGACGACTTTCACTAATTCGATCAGCTTCTGGCAAGAAGAAAGTCACACCTAATGCTCTGCCGCGAGGAATGATCGTCACTTTATGAACAGGATCGTGTTCTTCTGACAAACAACCAACGATGGCATGCCCCGCTTCATGATATGCAGTACTTTCTTTCTCTTTCTCTGACATCACCATGGTCTTACGCTCAGCACCCATCATGATTTTATCTTTAGCTTTCTCAAACTCTTCCATTGTGACTAAGCTCTTCGCAGCACGCGCTGCAAATAAAGCGGACTCATTCACTAGGTTTGCCAAATCAGCGCCTGAAAATCCAGGAGTACCACGAGCAAGAACCGATGCCTTAACATCATCTGCTAGTGGCACTTTACGCATGTGTACTTTCAGAATTTGCTCACGCCCACGAACATCAGGAAGGCCAACAACAACTTGACGGTCAAAACGCCCAGGTCGTAATAATGCTTTATCTAATACATCCGCACGGTTTGTCGCGGCAATAACAATAACGCCGTCATTAGCTTCAAAACCATCCATCTCTACCAATAACTGGTTTAACGTTTGCTCACGCTCATCGTTACCACCACCATGACCGCCCCCTCGACTACGACCTACCGCATCAATTTCATCAATAAAGATAATACAAGGCGCTTGTTTTTTAGCTTGCTCAAACATGTCACGCACACGAGATGCACCAACACCGACAAACATTTCTACGAAATCAGAACCTGAAATTGAGAAGAAAGGCACTTTCGCCTCACCGGCAATGGCCTTCGCTAATAATGTTTTACCTGTTCCCGGAGGACCTTCTAATAAAACACCGCGCGGAATTCGCCCACCCAGACGCTGATATTTGCCAGGATCCACTAAGAAATCGACTAATTCTTTAACGTCTTCTTTGGCCTCATCACAACCTGCAACATCATCAAACGTTGTTTTAATCTGGTCATCGCTTAATAGCTTGGCTTTACTCTTGCCGAATGACATCGGACCGCCTTTGCCGCCAGCACCACCTTGCATCTGGCGCATGAAAAACATGAAGACTGCGATAATTACTAGAATAGGAAACGAAGCAACTAATAACTGAGTCCAGATACTCTGCTGCTCAGGTTTTTTTCCTTCGACCTGAACATTGTTATTCAATAGGTCATCGATTAATTTATCGTCGTAAGCAGGCAATATGGTAGAGAACCCCTCACCATTGCTCAGTACCCCTTCGATATTCTGACCGGCAATGCTAACGCGCTCAACCTGACCGGTGCGCACACTGCTTATAAATTCAGAATACTTGAGTTCTTTGGTTTGACTGACATTTTGGAAATTATTAAAAACCGTCATCAATACTGCTGCGATGATGGCCCAAAGTACTAAATTCTTTGCCATAACAGGCATACCTCTAATTTTATATATAGCGTAAACCCAGTAGCTTACGCAGCTTTTAATTTGATCTCTAGTACATCCATAGCCTTAATCGGGAAACAACGGCCATTTATACCTTTCTTTACCCTATTAACTACTCTAGCAAAAAATTGGCTAACCTTTATAACCTTTTGCCACCAAATACACTTCCCGAGAACGAGCTCGGGAAGAATCTGGCTTACGAGTCACAACTTTCTGGAACGATGAGCGCATATCTTTAAGGTATTCATCAAAGCCTTCCCCATGAAAAACCTTCGCCACATAGTTGCCACCGGGTTTTAATACCTGACGCGCCATATCCAACGCAAGCTCCACCAAATACATGGCACTTGGCTGATCCACTGCACTCACTCCACTCATATTGGGGGCCATATCGGAAATTACAAGGTCTACCGGGCGATCACCGATGATGGTCATTAACTCATCAAATACCGATTCTTCGGTAAAATCGCCCTGTAAGAAAGTCACACCTGCAATGCCATCCATCGGTAAAATATCTGACGCAACAACCAAACCATGATCACCTACACGCTTAACCGCAACTTGCGACCAGCTGCCAGGAGCTGAGCCCAAATCAACCACGGTCATTCCGGGTCTTATCAATTTATCTTTGTCGTCGATTTCCATTAGCTTATAGCAGGCGCGAGAGCGGTAACCCTCTTCTTTGGCTTTCATTACATAATGATCATTAAAATGCTCATCCATCCAATCATTACTCGATTTTGAACGCGCCATATCTTTATTTCTCAATTGGTTTTCTACAGATTGCCGCTTTAAGCGGCAAATTCGAAGTTATTACTATATAATCAGAGTTTACCACTTAATTAAGTTAGGCAACCGAATCTGATGGCAATTTCTGCTGAACAAAAGAAAGCAATGCGCTCTATTGGCCATAATCTAAACCCAGTTGTAACCATAGCCGGTAATGGCTTATCGGAAACCGTACTGGACGAGTTGAATCGTGCTCTGGATGATCACGAGTTAATTAAAGTAAAAATCGCTATTGGCGAACGCGACATGCGCGCTCAAGCGATTGACGAAATGGTTAAAGAAACTAAATCTGAGCTCATTCAAAAAATTGGTAAGGTTGCCTTAATCGTGCGCCGTAATCCTAAAGCTCATCCTAAACTTTCTAATTTATCTTAGAATTATTTACTGACTTTCTTTGTAGCCAGTGAAAAGGCGCCAGCATTCATCGCTGGCGCTCAGACAATCTTGCTTACCCCGCTTTTCTCCTCACTCTTTCCTCTACGGAAAGTAATTTTTTCGCAAAAAATTAATAATAATGCTCATATCCCGCCACTCGCACAAGACCCACCTAAATAGTTTTGATAGCATAGGCTGATAATTACAGATCAAATTTAGTTAGGTTAAACCATTATGTCTCAGTTCGTTATTTCCGGTACAGGCTTATTCATTCCTCCGCACTCCATTAGTAATGAAGAATTGGTTATTGCTTTTAACCAATACGTGGAAAAATTTAATGATCAACATGCATCTGAGATTGAAGCTGGCGAGGTAGAAGCTTTAGTGGGCTCAAGTCCTGAATTTATTGAAAAAGCCTCAGGTATTAAATCCCGTTATGCTATGTATAAAGATGGCATTATCGACCCCAACATAATGCAACCCGTCTTCCCCATGACCGAAGAAGGCAAAACACCTGAAATGGTAACCATGGGCATTGCCGCTGCTAAGCAAGCTATGACTGACGCAGGCAAGACCGCAGAAGATATTGATCTCATCATAGTCTCTAGTACCTTTCGACAACGCGATTACCCTGGTATCTCGGTTGAAATACAACGCGACCTTGGTATTAAGGGCAGCGCATATGATATGGGCATCGCCTGCTCATCCGCTACTTTCGGTATGATCAACGCCTACGCGGCATTAGCAGCAGGCATTGCCAAGTGTGTATTATTCATCAACCCTGAGTTCACTACTCCAGGCTTAAACTTCAAAAACCGTGATAGCCACTTTATTTTTGGTGATGTCGCCACCGCAGCTATCCTTGAACCCGAAGCCACTTGCACCAGTGATGGCGCATTCCGCATTATCGATACCAAGCAAATGACTCAGTACTCAGATAATATCCGTAGCGATGCGTCTTACGCAGATTATTGCTTTGATGAGTTACCAGAAGGCCGTCCTTTCTTCCAACAGCAAGGCCGCAAGGTCTTTAAAGAGCTGCTGCCGCTCATTGTTAACTTTATCTCTGAGCAGCTAGAAGAAAACGACATGAAAGCAGAAGATCTGAAACGCATGTGGCTTCACCAAGCCAATATCAACATGAATAACTTCGCCGCCAAGAAATTACTAGGTCGCCTACCGACTCTAGAAGAAGCCCCTGTGGTATTGGATGAATTCGCCAATACCGCGTCTTCAGGTTCAGTGATTGCCTTTCATAAATACAAAGCAGATTTTAAAAGCGGCGATAAAGGCCTAATTTGCTCATTTGGTGCCGGCTACTCTATTGGTAGTTTGTTGCTTGAAAAAGTATAATAAATCGTCAAAAGCTTGCTTTTTAAGGTTTAGGCCTTATAAAGTAAGCACTGAACTATTGAAATTTGCGAGATCAACAACCCCCCATGAGCGAAGAGCGACCGAGTAGCCAATCAAAATCCTGGCTAGACAAGCTATCCACCTTGTTTTCCGACGACCCTAATGATCGCCAAGATCTAAAAGATATTCTGCGCGAAGCAGCAGAAAGAAATGTCGTCGATAGCGAAACCCTCTCTACTCTAGAGGGCGCACTGCAAATTTCTGACATGCAGGTTCGTGACATTATGGTGCCGCGTTCCCAAATGGTCTACATCAAGGCCGAACATTCTATCAAAGAATTTCTACCTTCTGTTATTGAATCCGCTCACTCTCGCTTCCCAGTAATAGGGGAAGATAAAGATGAAGTATTAGGGGTTTTGTTAGCCAAAGATTTATTACCTTTAATCTTAAATGAACAACGTGAAGATTTTAATATCACAGACATTTTGCGCTCAGCGACCTTTGTCCCTGAAAGTAAGCGTCTAAATATTTTATTAAAAGAATTCCGCGCTACTCGTAACCACATGGCTATTGTTGCCGATGAGTTTGGTGGCATTGCGGGTATTGTAACGATTGAAGATGTACTTGAGCAGATCGTCGGCGACATTGAAGACGAGCACGATCAAGACGATGACGATAGCTTCATCAAAAAACTCGATCATGATGTACGCATGGTAAAGGCACTTACCCCTGTTGAGGACTTTAACGAGCACTTCAATACTAAATTTGATGAAAAAGAGTTCGATACCATTGCTGGCATTGTTGTCCAGCACTTTGGCCGCGTACCTGAATGTGATGAAGCGATCACTATCAATAAATGGCGTTTCAAAATAGTCAACGGTAATGCCCGCCGTATCAACCTAATGGAAGTTACTCCTATTAGTTAATGTAAGCTAATCAACTTATAGCAAAGAGTAGAGTAATTAAAAAAGAAAGCCGAGGTGCTTTCTTTTTTGTTTTTTATAACAGGGATAATTATGTTTTTCTTACGCCAGCTCCTAACTAAGCCTATCTTAGTTGCATTGTTTTCTGGATTGATTTTCCCCTTTGCTATCGCGCCTTTTTTCCTTTGGCCCCTTGTTATACTTTCTTTGATGGGCCTTCTATATAGCTTACAAGATAGCACACCAAAACAAGCCGCTTTTCGAACTTGGCTATTTGGTTTTGCTAAATTTTCAGTCGGGGTATCCTGGATTTATGTCAGCATGCACGACCATGGCGGTACACCTGCCGCATTAGCAATATTAATGGTAGGTTTATTTGCGGCTTTCCTTGGTACATTCCCGGCATTATTCATGTATGTTTTTCAGCGTTTTTATAACGCTAAAAATACACCTGCAATAATAACCATACTGGCATTTTCTTGCTTATGGTTTTTATACGAATGGTTCCGTAGCTGGATATTCACCGGATTCCCTTGGCTTTTTGCCGGCGATGCCCAACTACATACCTGGTTAAATGGATGGGCTCCTATTCTTAGCGTTTATGGATTATCTTTTTTCAGCGCATTAACAGCAGCCACCCTCTATTTTTTAGTACAACGAAAGAAAATAAAATTCTTAATTCCCTTACTCGTGTGGCCTATTGGCTTATTGCTACAGGATATTCAGTGGACTGAAAAAACCAATGAGCTAAAGGTCAGTGCAGTGCAGGGTAATATACCTCAAGAAAAGAAATGGCTACCGGAAGAACGCTTGCCAACGATCCACTCTTATTTAGAGCAAACTCGACAACATTGGGATAGCGACATTATTCTATGGCCTGAAACCGCTATCACGGTATTCAAAAATCAGTTCCAGTCGTATCTAGATACAATCAATGAAGAAGCAATAAATAACCAAACCACGATTATAAGTGGCATTCCATTTCGCTATAGTGAAGGCCCGCATAAAGGTGAGTTTCATAATAGCATTCTTGCAATTGGTACCGGCAGCGGTTTATACCATAAACAAAAACTCGTCCCTTTTGGCGAATACATTCCATTAGAAGATCTGATTCGTGGTCTATTACCTTTTTTCGACCTGCCAATGTCGAGCTTTAAACAAGGTGATAGCAAGCAACCATTATTAAAGGTTGAAAAAGATGACTCACTATTTTTAATTGCGCCGTTCATCTGTTACGAAATTGTTTACCCCGAGCTTGTCGCAGAAATGGCTAAAGACTCTGACCTATTAATAACCATCAGTAATGATGCTTGGTTTGGTGATTCTCTGGGGCCAAAGCAACATATGGCAATTGCCCAGATGAGAGCCCTTGAAACCCAACGCTATTTATTGCGTTCAACCAATACGGGAATTACGGCTCTGGTAAATCATAGGGGGGAAATAGTTAAGCAGCTACCAACCAACCAAAGAGCAACCTTAACCGCGATAGCCCAGACTCGCCAGGGTCATACACCGTTTATGATTTTTGGTTTATGGCCAATGCTATTGGGGTCTTTATTATTACTTAGTGCAACTTATTGGAAATATAGAAAAACTCAGTAATACACTGAGTTTTATTGTTGCCTGTACTAGCTAGCCCGAGAGGTAATGTGCAGTATCTCGGCCGTTGTATTTTTCTTCATAATATCATCCAAATCCATAATGTTTTTATCATTATGCAAAGGAGAGGCTAGCAGTTTTGGAGTCTTTGGCAGGGTCATTAAATACTGCTTTAACGGTTCAGTTATTTCATTAATGTATTGATTATACTCACGTACCATATCGTCCATTGCTAACATGCCGCTAGCAATACGCATCATCATATTCACCAACCAATCCAAGTGCTTTTTCACATCAATTAATTCATAGCTTTTTTCAGTCAGCGCTATGCGAATTTGGCGTGAGCTACTACCGGCTAACTGCATAAAAATATTACCGGTTGAAGATAATAAATTATCCACCAGCTGCACCTCTAGACGAGCTAACTCTCGTACATCAACGTCCTGCTCTATACCTTGATGCATTTTGTGTAGAATCGATAAAACTTCCCCCTGAGAGTCTTCAGCGCTCTTTTCAACAGACATTTTAATTGCCGAAGGAATTGCTCGATTAAACATCTCAAGCCCCGCTAATAACAATTCACCACCCAGCTCTAACTCATCAATCTGATATAAATTAGCGAGAAAATCTAAGCCACCACTCAACTTATAATCCAATACTCGGATGCCAGATCCTTGAATTGTATTAATCACATTCATGCGAGTAAGGGTTTTTAATGCCATACGTAAAGAGGTACGATCGACGCCAAGATGCTCAGCAAGCTGTCGCTCAGGAGGAAGCTTATCTCCAGGTAATAATTTACCGACAAAGACTAATGCTATTAACAAATCTGTAATTTGATCGGGCAGTGTTTTGACTGACATATTTTTATTATCGTAATTATTATAATGGTAAGAACTTTGTAAAGATCTTGTTACTATAACACCTAGTATCCCGCAACCTCTACCATTGCTTTGGACTATCCAATTCAGTTAAGTTCAAAGATATTATCAATATGGGGCAGCTTTACGATGATTTGAAGGGATTGCTTTCATTTGATAGGAAAGTCAGGTGGTTATCCACCTGTATGGGACATAAACCTTAAAATTTTAACTTCTTCTGCTAGGTTAAATTCATGTTTTTCAGGCTTTAGCTGTAGCGCTGAGATAAGCTGCTCAATCAATTGCTGATCGTCACAACCCTCACGCATAAGAGTACGTAAATCCTGGCTATTTTCATTGCCTAAGCACAACAACAAGCGCCCGACAGCAGTAAGACGCACTCGATTACAATCGGAACAAAAATTATTACTATGGGGGGAAATAAAACCGATTCTGGTTTTCTTATTCTCTAATCCACAATAAACCGCAGGGCCACCGGTTTTATAACTAGAATCAATTAGATCGTACTGCTTTTGAATAACCGCTTTAATATCCGCACTAGACAAGAAGGTCATACTACGGTCATAGCCGACTTCACCCAAAGGCATTTCTTCAATAAAGGTAATATCGATTTCATTAGCGACAGCAAAATCAGTTAAGGCAATAATTTCATCATCGTTCATACCTTTCATTACAACAGCATTCAGCTTTATAGCTGCAAAAGCATATTTCTTCGCTTCCGCAATACCATCCAATACTGCCTGCAAGCGATCGCGACGGGTCAATTGCTTAAAGCGATCTGCCTTTAAGGTATCTAAACTAATATTTAAGCGCGACAAACCCGCTTCAAATAATGGCTTAGCATATTGTGTTAGCAGGGTGCCGTTAGTCGTCATCACGACTTCTTCAATTCCCGGAATTGCTTTAATACGGGAAATTAACTCGGGTAATTTTTTCCGCATCAAAGGCTCGCCACCAGTAATACGAATTATCTTAACACCCAGCTGAGCAAAACTATTTGCTAGCCTTAGTATTTCTTCGAAGGATAAAATGTCTTGGCGCGGTAGAAATTCAACATCTTCGCTCATACAATAGCTGCAGCGTAAATCACAGCGATCAGTCACAGAGATTCTTAAATATTCAATGGTGCGGCCAAAAGGATCTATTAATTGATTCATATTTCTATTCTATGATACTGCTAGATTGAAAACTACGAAAACTCACTTTTAATCAGTATCTTGATTACTGAAGAATTTTCAAATCATTGACATAAGAAACGTTACTTACCTGCTATGAAATTGACTTAAGTCTATGATTTAATTAAATTTCTTTATTTCAGCCATCCATTACCAGGGCTAAATCACGACTAACAAAGGGCTGGCGTACTAGCTGTACTTTATCCTCTAATGCCAAAGGTAGGCTATGCCCAACCCACGATAGGTATAATACCTTCTGCTGCTCGAGATCTAGCTTATCCACCAGTATGGTTAAGTCGTCATGAGAAGCCGTTGAGTCAACCAAAATATAGGCGTACTCGTTAAGCAATAGTGAAGTATCCTGAATGTCCGCAACCGTTTTAAAACTAGGCTGCTTAAATGCTGAAAAGAACCAAGTACGCAGAATTTCGGAATCGGTAAAGATACACACTGGCTTATCCATAGATTGTTTCACTAAACGTGCGACCTTGATCGCAGGAGCTTTAACATGAAACTTAAAGATAGAGCCCTTCTCGTTAGAACGATAAAGAAATAGCTTCCCTCCCATCATATGACATATTTGTTGAGAAATCGGTAATCCTAATCCCGTGCCGCTGTGCTCTCGGGCGTAAGAGTTATCAACTTGCTGAAACGCTTCAAAAATACGCTGCTGAGCATCTACCGGGATTCCCCTGCCAGTATCTTGCACAATCCCATGCAGGCAGCCCTCCCGCCAATTAATCAGAATCGTTATGCCACCCTTAGCCGTAAACTTAATGGCATTGCTGATTAAATTAATCAAGACTTTGCGTAAATGTACCGGATCGATATTGATTTCAGCTGGCAAGCCATCACCCAAGGTCAGTACTAGGTCCAATTGCTTCTCTCTAATCTGGGTCGAGAATATCCCAAGAATGCCATCGAAGAATGATTGAGAATCTACCGCTGTTTCCTGCAAGGTCAAACCACCAGCCTCAATCGCTGCAACATCTAAAATTTGATTCACTGTATCCAATAAAACATCAGCACTTTTATTACATAAGCCAATGTATTCAGTCTGCTCATCCGTTAATCTAGTATCGAGTAACAGCTGATTCATCCCCAAGATACCATTAATAGGGGTTCTTAATTCATGACTCATATTGGATAAAAACTGACTTTTAATCTCATTGGCTTTATTCGCTTTAAGCGTCGCCTGTTTTAATTCAGCTTCTAAAATTAGAGCCTGATTAATATCGGTTTGTAACTTTTTATTGAGTACTTTGAGCTCTGAATTCATCTCTGAATAAGTATGGCGATAAGCTAGCATCAACGGAATTGCAATGGCTAACAATACTAAACTCATCCCCAGTACAGACAGAACGGCGTGCCTGAGGGAGTTCTCTATAACGGTTATATCCATATCCGCAGCCGCGACATAGGATAAACCTGAAGGGGATTTCATTGGCATCAAGATCGTTCGAAAAAGCCCCCAGCGATCGCCAGCCGTAACATAGATAGGTTCTTCAGCCGACATGGCATCAAAGTATTCTGGCGCTCCTTCTGGGTAATCTGTCCAGTAAGTCACTACTCGATTTTCTTTGACATCTTCTGCCGTATAATTACAGGAGGTAAAATAAATTTTTCCATCGACCATGACATAGCTATAAAGATAGGTCAGGTCACCACTGCGAGCGTGACGGCTCATCAGCTCTAAATTAAATTGGTCTTGCTCAGCCGAAATAGCATCCGAGGTGCGAGCAATATCATGAAAATTTGCCGGCAATATATCAGGCAAGTTATTCGCAGCAGCTAATAACCGTATATCGATATCGGCTAAAAAACGCTGGCGTTCTTGCATATAGCTAACAGCCGCAATAACAAATACACCAAGGATGTATATTAAGATAGCGCCCGCAAAGCGCCTTACTCTATATTTCACTCTTTTCCTAATCCCTATAAATTGATTCTAGGTAAAGCAATCACGAAGCCAATACTAATAGCTAGTCAAATTAAACGATAGACATAAATTCAGCATATTTCATCATCTGGGGTTTTTCTTTCAAAGCTACCCGCCACCTCTTCCTTAGGGTAAACTGATGCCCTTATTTGAACCCTGAATTACAAGATTATCACTATGTCTCAGTCGTCTCATACAACTACCCCAATGTTAGAAAGCTATCAGCCTAAAGAAATCGAAGGCAAGCTACAGCAACATTGGGAGCAAAACAAAGTTTTCAAAGCGGTCCATGATGCTAGCAGAGAGAAATTCTACTGCTTATCCATGTTCCCCTACCCAAGTGGACGACTGCACATGGGCCATGTACGTAACTATACCATTGGTGATGTAGTCTCTCGTTACCAGCGTATGCACGGCAAAAACGTCATGCAACCAATGGGCTGGGATGCGTTTGGTCTGCCAGCTGAAAATGCGGCAATTAAGCATAAAACAGCACCGGCTAAATGGACCAAAGAAAACGTCGCCTACATGAAAACCCAGCTTAAGAGCTTGGGCTTTGGTTATGACTGGGACCGTGAGTTCGCCACCTGTGATCCTGAATACTATCGCTGGGAACAGTGGTTTTTCACCCAGTTAGTCGAAAAAGACATGGCGTATAAAAAAGTATCTGCGGTTAACTGGTGCCCGAATGACCAAACCGTATTAGCCAACGAACAAGTCATCGATGGCTGCTGCTGGCGTTGTGATAGCCCAGTAGTGAAGAAAGAAATCCCTCAGTGGTTCATTCGCATCACCGCCTATGCTGAAGAACTATTGAACGACCTAGATCAGTTAGATGAATGGCCTGAGCAAGTTAAAGCCATGCAGCGTAACTGGATCGGCCGCTCTGAAGGCGTAGAAATGCGCTTTGCATTGAAAGATTCCAGCGAAGAGTTAGAAATTTATACCACTCGCCCTGATACCTTGATGGGCGTGAGCTATGTTGCCGTAGCCGCAGGCCACCCATTGGCTGCACAAGCTGCTGCTGCGAATGGCGGTAATGCTGAGATTCAAGCCTTCATCGAAGAATGCAAAAAATCCAGCACCGCCGAAGCCGACATTGCAACGGTGGAGAAAAAAGGCATCGATACCGGTATTAACGCCATCCACCCGGTGACTGGCGATGAAGTCCCAGTTTGGATCGCTAACTTCGTATTGATGGATTATGGCACAGGCGCGGTCATGGCTGTTCCCGCTCATGATCAGCGTGATTGGGAATTTGCTACTAAGTACGCTTTAGACATCAAGCAAGTTATCGCCCCAAAGCCAAAGAAGAAAGAAACTGAGAGCGCCGCTATCGATCTTTCCGAAGGCGCTTATACCGAAAAAGGTATATTGGTTAACTCAGGTGAATTTAATGGTTTGCCAACCAACAAAGCCTTCAAGACCATCGCTCATTGGTTAACAACTAATGGCAAAGGCGAGATCAAGGTTAACTACCGTCTGCGTGACTGGGGCGTTAGCCGTCAGCGTTATTGGGGCAGCCCAATTCCTATGATTCAAAAGCAAGACGGTACTTCAGTCACCACTCCTGTCGACATGTTGCCGGTTATCTTACCGACCGACGTGGTAATGGATGGCATTAACTCGCCTATTAAGAACAACCCCGAATTCTCCAACATCGAACTTGATGGCGAACCTGCCTTCCGTGAAACCGATACCTTCGATACCTTTATGGAATCGTCTTGGTATTACGCGCGTTATTGCACACCGCAAAGCCATGACAAGATGCTTGAACCAGAGGAAGCGAATTATTGGCTGCCTGTGGATCAATACATTGGTGGTATCGAACACGCGATTTTGCACCTTCTATACGCGCGTTTTTTCCATAAGTTATTACGTGATGCTGGCTTGGTTGAAAGTGATGAGCCGTTCAAGAGCTTATTATGCCAAGGCATGGTATTAGCCGACTCGTATTACTACGTCACAGAAAATGGTGCGAAAGAATGGATTAATCCAGCTGACGTGACTATTGAACGAGATGATAAGGGTGTCCTTACTCGTGTGACTGAAACAGCGACAGGCCGTGAATTAATCTTCTCTGGCATGATCAAAATGTCGAAGTCAAAAAATAACGGTGCCGATCCACAAGAAGCTATCGACCTTTATGGTGCAGATACCGTTCGTCTATATACCATGTTCGCAGCGCCACCCGAGCAAACGCTTGAATGGTCAGATGCCGGTGTACAGGGAGCGAAGAAATTCCTTGAGCGCCTATGGCGTTTAAGCTTCGAGCTAACGTCTGGTGCAGCCAAGACGCTTAACTTAGAGACTCTGGATAAAGATCAGAAAACAGCGCGTCGTAAAATTCATGAGACCATCGCCAAAGTAACGGTAGATATGGGTCAGCGTCAGACGTATAACACAGCAATTGCCGCGATTATGGAATTGCTCAATGCCCTAAACAAGCTAGACAAGAACAACGAGCAAAGTCGAGCGGTAGCCCGTGAAGGTGTTGAAGCAATTATATTGATGCTTTCGCCAATTACGCCCCACATCACTAATGAATTGTGGGTCGCCTTTGGTCATAACGATTCTCTACTCGATGCACCGTGGCCAATCGTTGACGAAGCCGCATTGGTTAAAGACAGCATCGAAATGGTTGTGCAGGTAAATGGCAAGGTTCGCGCCAAGCTAGAACTGCCTGCTAATATCAGCAAAGAAGACGCTGAAGCCATTGCTCGTGCTGATGAAAACGTCCTTAAGTTTGTCGGCGAAAGCACTATCCGCAAGGTAATTGTGATTCCTGGAAAGCTTGTAAACATTGTCGCTAACTAGACTGTTGCCCATTAAGCATAAATATTAGGGAAGGAAGTTGATGAAGCATTTTGTATTGTCGTTATTGGTTATCATCACCAGTGCTTGCGGCTGGCAACTACGCGGTATCGTTGTATTGCCACCCAGCGTGCAAGTAATGACACTCGAAAGCCAAGCAAATCAGCGCTTTACTCAGCGCTTACGCCAACAGCTAGAGTTCAATGGCGTGATATTCCCTACCGATGCCAGTGCTAAGGTACGCTTACAAATTGAACCGATACTCATTGAACGCCTAATATTATCGGTTAACAATGTTGGCCAAGCGGCGGAGTACGAGCTTAATGCTACTTTGAATGCCCACTTGCTAGAGCTAGGAGAAGATGGTATCGATGTCAGCTGGGAACTTACGGGTCGACGTACCTTTAATAACGACGTCAATAGCGTTATTGGTACCCAAAACGAAGAAAAGACTCAGCGCCAAGAACTTGAGAATGACCTTATTCGTAAGCTGATGATACGTTTACAAAAAGTGAAATTTTAGTGATTAAGCGATGAAACTAAAAACTGAACAGCTCAATGCCCACCTGCAAAAAGGGCTCGCACCCTTTTATATTATCTCGGGTGATGAGCCGCTAATGGTGCAAGAAACCTGTGACCAAATTCGTCTAGCAAGTAAAAAACACGGCATAGAAGAACGCGAACTGTTGCATGCAGAAGCGGGATTTAATTGGATTGATCTACTGGATCAGACTAATGCCATGTCTCTCTTTGCCAGTCGTCGCCTGATTGAAGTACGCATACCTAATGGTAAGCCAAGCGACAAAGGCAAGGTCTTATTAGAAGTCATTGCCAATCCCAATCCCGATAACGTGGTGTTAATTGTCACCCCACGCTTAGATGCGGCCACTCAGAAAACCAAATGGTTCAAAGCCTTAGAAGCAGCCGGTGTATTCATTGCTATTTGGCCTATCGATAGAAATCAATTACCGGGCTGGTTACAACGCCGCATACAAGCAGCCGGAATGAGTGCCAGCCAAGATGCAGTCGCGCTCTTTGCTCAACGTATCGAAGGCAACCTATTAGCTGGGGTACAAGAAATTGAAAAAATGCGCATGATGGGCACAGAGCAAATCAGCGCTGAACTTATCGAAGAAGTGACGGCCGATAGCGCCCGTTATGACGCCTTCACCCTAGCCGATAGCTGCTTATTAGGTAATATCGGGGATGCTACCCGTATTTTGAGCCACCTGAAAGCCGAAGGCCATGAAGCCATCATGATATTAGGTGCCTTAACGCGTAAAATACGCCAACTAATAAGCTTACAAGCTTATGGACCTCAGCGTTTAACCGATGGTTTTAAATCTCAAAATATCTGGCCTAAGCAACAACCTCCTTTTAAATCTGCATTATCGCGTTTAAGCCAAGCGGAATTGTTTGAATGCTTACAAACAGCTGAGCAGACAGACCGCGCCGTTAAAGGCGATGGTAACAATCCATGGCTATTGTTAAGTCGTTTAACCGAACTGTTAACAGGTGTAAGAATGCTTGCTAGTTAACATGTTAAACGCTACGCTGATCACAGTAATTTGCTAAATATTGAATAATAATAACAACATGCAGATACGATTACTTTCTCACTAAAGTAACAAGGCCCATCAAAAAACTATGGGCTGATAGGGCTTAATTAGTCATAGATCTGCCATGAATATTAAGTACCAAGAAATAAAGTAGAGGTGCATTTATGGGCTTTGCAGCAAATCAACAACAGAATTCTGATTTAGTTTGGGATCTGAATAAGATCAGCAAGCATCAGCAAGCGATGAACTTTATTAAGAAGTTCGAAAATAAACTGTGTGTATTTTCCAGTACCGTAGAACAGCTATATACCAATTATAGTATTTTCTTTCCAGAAGATGCTGATCGTCAGATGGTTATCTTGCCTGATCCATATGCTTTCCATGATACTTTTCATCATTTAAAAGACAATGCCCTGCAATCTACTGGGCTGCATATTATTCCTGGTAATCTAATCGGTAAACAAGGTCTCTACCTGATTATCTCTCATAAAGATAAGAACGTACGCTCTGTGCCAATCCCATTTCAAGAAGGCATGCGTCAAATCCTACGTCGCAGCCACTCCGATGATCCTTTTTTACCAGTATTGATGAAAGGTGATTTACGTGAATTTAATGATCAACTACCTTGCTTGCACTTGCATCGCTTACGCTTGAATAAACTGGATTCTATTTCAGAACTTGAACGCAGTGGTATCAAGTCAGTGATTACCGATAAGTTGATGAAACTTTATCAAGAGTCATCTTCACTCAATCTATAAGCTCCTTAACCCAGAGCTTATAGCTTCATAGTCATTGAACAAAAGATAATCGATCTACGTCAGCCTAGCGGACATCCCCCTTTGGGGTTCTTACCCATACATATCCCAAGATTTATCCACAGAATCTGGGGGTAAGTGAATTTCATTTAAAATCCAGACCTGATACCGTAAAAAACACTTATTAAATATTAAACCCTGCATAAGTGCCTGAAATTCAATCACTTACCCATCATTGGTTGTAATTCAAACAATTTAAAACGAGCGTATGATATACGGCCCTCGTAGCCAACTACCCCAAGGCTATCCAGAGACTTATCCACAGAAATAGTGGGTAACTATGATAGCTCTTATCTAACAAAGTTAACTACCCCAGGTTATCCCCATCCCCTATACTGTTAACAACTATTTATTCACTGTACTAGCACAAGATCATAAACCCATGAGCAATCCAACTTCTTCAATTATCTATTCCGTGGATAGCGCCTGTGAAAAACAACTACGTGACCACGAACTGCCGACGACCATTGAAGGCTTTTTAATTGTCACCGAATCATTCAGTTACCTAGTGGATGATTTAAGCTGGGATCAAGGCAATGGCAAGCAAGCCTCTATCTTATTATTAGATGCCAGCCTTGCGGAGCAATTAGCAGAACATGAAGAATTAGAAGAGTGTTTTGGTGGCGTCGCTCTCTATCAAGAATGGGTAGAGATCAGCGGCTTATTAAGAGCCTCTGGTATCGGCGCTTTTGAGCGCCAGCTTTATCGAATCGACTCGCTACAAGTATTAATTGAAAATGAAGACGAGTCGATTAGCCGTATCGCAATTAACTTGCTCTAGCGATTAGAAGCTTTGGCCATAAAGCCCTGCAAGTGGAAAATGCCAAAGATCATTATTAGCGCAGCATCTTTTCTAGGGGCTTCACTGTTAGCCTTTAATGAGAACCAAAAGAAGGCTGTTTCTAAGACATGGGCCCCAGCAACAATGAGTGCTGCCAACGGCAGATACGATAACAATCCAGGCCACTGCATGATGTAACTTGCCAGTGCTAGTAACCAAAAAAGAACCGTTGCTGCTTTATTCATATTTACCCACATACCACTCTCCATATTATTTACTACTTGCTCAATTCTCGTAAGAATTTTGTTTTAATTAATAAATCTCAAACTAAGCAATATTATTGCTTTACCTTGACCTACTGCATAGGTGCAAATTAGCCAATCTAGTGGTTAACGGGTAGAATGCTGAGCAATTAGAAGCACGATTTTACTTTAGCTCTGGGCTTGAGGTTTGAACATGTCGAATAACACAGATAATACCACCCATTTTGGTTACAAGGATGTCCCAACAGAAGAGAAGCAAGCCATGGTGGCTGATGTTTTTCATTCTGTGGCGGCCAAATATGACGTGATGAATGACCTTATGTCATTCGGTGTACATCGTTTATGGAAACGCTTCACCATTGACATGTCAGGTGTTCGCCCAGGCAACAAAGTACTCGACCTCGCGGGCGGTACTGGGGACCTAACCAAGAAATTTAGCAAGATCGTTGGTCCATCCGGCAAGGTCGTATTAGCCGATATTAACTCGTCCATGTTAGAAGTCGGTCGCGAGCGCCTAACCAACCAAGGTTATGTGGGTAATATCGAATACGTTCAAGCTAACGCACAATTTTTACCTTTCGAAGACAATACCTTTGATATAATCACCATCGCTTTCGGCCTACGTAACGTCACCGATAAAGATGAAGCATTACGCTCCATGTTTCGCGTATTGAAACCTGGTGGTCGCTTATTGGTATTGGAGTTTTCGCAAACCAAAAACCCGCTATTAAAGAAAGCTTACGATCTATATTCTTTCACCGTCTTACCTTTCATGGGCAAGCTAGTGACCAATGACTCTGAATCTTATAAGTATTTGGCAGAATCGATCCGCATGCACCCTGACCAAGAGACCTTAAAAGGCATGATGGAAGACGCTGGCTTTAACCGTGTCAGCTATCACAATATGACGGGGGGCATGGTTGCCCTTCATCGCGGCATCAAAGTTTAAAGTCAAAGGTTTAGATAGTACTCTAATGATCAGCCCAAGCATCGATAGCGCATTATGCGCCAGCATAGAGCGTACGCTTAATGCCGTACTCAAACATGACCCCGCGCTATTAATTGCGCTGAGTAAGTTTGATGGTAAGCGTATTCGCATTCAAAGTGATGATTGGCTGATCCTAGTGGTAACCATTTGTGGCGCAGGTATAAAGCTGAGTCTGCAAGACGATAGTGAATGTGATACTACGATCTTTGGCAGTATCAGCGAGCTATTAGCCGTGGCATCAGCCAGTGATAAAGCCGACGCACTGATGAATGGTGATATCGATATCAGTGGCAGCAGCGCATTGGTTTTAGATCTCGCCAAAATCATGCAGCAAATGGACATTGATTGGGAAGCGCTAATCACACCGCTAACCGGTGGTATCATCGCTCATCAAATTGGCAGAGGTTTTCGCAGTGTGCTCAAATGGAGCAAAGATAGCGGCCAAACCTTAGCGACGAGTAGTAAAGAATACCTAGAAGACGAAATACAGCTATTGGTTCCAAAACCACTAGCTCAGCATTTCGCCAGCCAAGTCAACGATCTGCGCTTGGCAACCGATCGAGCAGAAGCCCGTCTTGAGCACCTCAGACAGCTAATAATCAAACGAAATCAATCTAAAGAACAAGGATCCTAAGCTGTGGCTAATTTTTGGCGTCTGTGGAAAATTCTCTACGTATTTACGCGCTACCGCTTAGATGACCTAGTGCCGACTGAACAATTTCCACTGCCGCTGCGCATCGCACTTTGGTTAGCGCCGTGGCGCTTAGCCCCAGTGCCGAAAAAATTATCTCGTGGTGAACGACTGCGTCTAGCGCTAGAAGCTTTAGGCCCCATATTCGTTAAATTTGGTCAAATATTATCGACCCGCCCAGATCTTATTCCAGACGATATCGTTAATGAACTGGTTAAGTTACAAGATGATGTGCCACCTTTTCCAGGTGATGTAGCAGTACGACTAATCGAAAGCCAATTAGGGGAAAGTGTCGATACTCTATTTGCTCAATTTGATGTCACTCCAATGGCCTCGGCTTCTATCGCTCAAGTACATCCTGCAACCTTGCACGACGGCAGCGAAGTCGTGGTGAAAGTGGTGCGCCCAGGTATTTATAAAACCATTGATCGCGACTTGATTTTACTCGATCAAATGGCCCGCCTTGTTGAAAAATATTCCGCCGAAGGTCGACGTTTAAAACCGGTAGAAGTGGTAGAAGATTATAGCAATACCATTCATAACGAACTCAACTTGCAACTTGAAGCCTCTAATGCGACTCAGCTAAGACGTAACTTTGCCGGTTCCGACCTTATTTACGTGCCTGAAGTTTATTGGGAATTAACTCGCACCAGCGTGATGGTTAGTGAACGTATTTATGGTATCCCCGTTGCTGATATTGAAGCGTTAAAAGCCCAAAATACCAATATGAAGGTATTGGCCGAGCGCGGTGTTGAAATTTTCTTTACCCAGGTATTCCGCGATAGCTTCTTCCACGCCGACATGCACCCAGGTAACATTTTTGTCGCCCATGGCAGCCCAGACAAACCTAAATATATCGCCATTGATTGCGCCATCGTCGGCACCCTAAACGAACAAGATCAAAATTATTTAGCGCGTAACTTATTAGCTTTCTTTAACCAAGATTATTATCAAGTGGCGCAACTGCACATCGATAGCGGCTGGGTTCCCTCAAATACGAAAGTACACGAGTTAGAATCAGCGATTCGCAGTGTCTGTGAACCTATTTTTGAAAAGCCGATTGCAGAAATCTCTTTTGGCCAAGTGTTATTGCAGCTATTCCGCGTTGCCCGCCGCTTCAATATGGAAGTGCAGCCGCAACTGGTGCTATTGCAAAAAACCTTATTGAACATTGAAGGGCTAGGCCGTCAGCTGTATCCACAGTTGGATTTATGGAATACCGCCAAACCTTATATGGAAACCTGGATCAAAGAACGCTTTGGCCCTAAAGGCGCATTACGTGAATTCAAGCGTCAGCTGCCTAACTGGATAGAAAAAGGTCCGCAAATTCCCGGCCTGATTCATAGCAGCCTGAGCAAGCTTAGCCAGATCGATACTAGCCAAGCACAGATATCAGATCAATTAGCGCAGCTGAACTTAGCCGTTATTAAACAAACAAAGCAAAGCCGTCAGCAGAAGTTAGCCCTTACTAGCATGGCATCGGGAGGCTTCCTTTGGTGGCAAGCCGCTGCCCTAGCGATGCCAGAAACAATCGGCATCTCGCTAGCAGCATTTGGTGCTGTTTGGTTGTTAGTAAAAGGCTAGTAGCTATTCAACAAGTTTTATAAATCGATTCATGACTGGATATTTATTCCACAAAACGGCGTAAATACCTCCATGTAGCCTTAGGTTCGGCATCCATGCCTCGCATATTTGCTCCACAACTACCCAATAATGAATCTTATTCGACTAAATTTTAGCTATCTGAGTAGTTTTGTAAAAGGCTAACGCGCAAACAACTGAGCAAAGGCTGACTTCACAATCAGCCAGCTAATTATCAGCTCGCTTTTAACAAAGCCGTTATATTTCGTTATCCCATCATCCATAGCGGTTTCACTGCGGTGAAAAAAGATATGCGCTGATGGTTTCGGTAGCAGCGATTGATCGCCATAACGATTAGCGGGAACAAAGGCCAGCTTCACTCCTGGAAATAACGTCATCGTCGCCAAGATCGGCTGTTCACATTGAGTGCAAACCCCACGTTTTAACAATAATCCTGGCCGGCGATATTCAATAAACTCCCCTTGGATCAGCTTGGCATCTTTCGCCCACATGACCGTTACATCCGAAAAAGGCTGCTTATAAAGTTTCTGACAAATCGTGCAGTGGCAGTGAAAGCGTAACATCGGTGGTTTGGCTACATTCAGTTGTGTTTTCCCACACTCACAATGGCAATGGATTTCTTCTTTGTTTGTCATACACTTCTCGGCATAGCTATTTCAACGGTTATTATCTGTGTTCAATAGTACCCTCAAGAGTCAGATTAAGGTAAGATTCGAGCATATTTTTACCACGATAGACCCTCGACAGAGTAATAGGCCATGAGTAACTGGTTAGATGAAATCAAGTGGGATAATGATGGCTTAGTTCCGGCGATTTCCCAAAACTATCAAACAGGCCGTATTCTAATGATGGCTTGGATGAATCGTGAAGCGTTAAACCTCACCATCAAAGAAAACCGCGCGGTCTTTTATTCTCGTTCACGTCAGCAATTATGGCGCAAAGGGGAATCATCTGGCCACGTACAAAAGCTACACGAAGTTCGTTTAGACTGTGATGCCGATGTGATTGTTTTACAAGTCGAGCAGATTGGTGGAATTGCATGCCATACAGGGCGTGAAAGCTGCTTCTATCGGGTGCATAATGGTGATGCAGATCAAGGTCAGTGGCAATCGGTTGATCCCGTACTAAAAGATCCCAAAGATATTTATTAATTTCCTTTATTATTAAGAGCTTAGAATGAGCGACTCAGTAGATAACACGTCGGTTTTTGAGACTCTAGGAGATATCCTAGAACAACGTAAAGGCGCTGCAGCAGACAGTTCCTATGTGGCTAGCCTATACAGTAAAGGCTTGAACAAAATTCTAGAGAAAGTCGGTGAAGAAGCGACTGAAACCATCATTGCCGCGAAAGATGCTGAACGCAGTGGTGATAACTCAGACGTGATCTACGAAACCGCAGATTTGTGGTTTCATAGCCTAGTCGCTTTAGCTCAGCTGGGTGAACGACCAGAAGCGGTTGTAGAAGAACTTAAACGTCGCTTTGGCCTTTCCGGCTTAGAAGAAAAAGCATCTCGCCAGCCTAAATAAGGCTGCGAGATAATTAAGGGATTGGAACATGACTGATTGTTTATTTTGTAAAATAGTAGCTGGGGATATTCCCTCTCAAGCTGTCTATGAAGATGATGACTTTTTCGCCTTTCGTGATATATCACCGAAGGCCGATACCCATCTTCTACTGATTCCCAAAAAGCACATTGTGAATCTAGATGATTTACAGCCAGAAGACCAAGCACTGATGGGTAAGTTATTGCTCACAGTCCCGAAGCTGGCGAAACAGGAAAACCTTGAAGGCTACCGCACCATTACCAATACCGGTGCAAAAGGCGGCCAAGAAGTTTTCCATATACATTTTCATATCCTAGGCGGCTCTAAGCTTCCTGGTTTTTAGCACATTTATAATAAATAGAGGTAAGTATCATGTTAGGTGGTATTAGTATTTGGCAGTTGTTGATCGTTTTCGTTATCGTTATTTTAGTTTTCGGAACTAAGAAATTACGTAATCTGGGTGGCGATCTTGGGGGTGCAGTTAAAGGCTTTAAAAATGCCATTAACGACGACTCTAAGAAAGAAGAAAAAGCAGAAGAACAGCCGTCTATTACGCTTGAAGAAAAAGATGCGACATTTGACAGCCCTGTTGAAAAGCAAAGTGCTGAAAAACAAGCTGCTGACAAGCAAAAAGACCAATAAAATAAATAACTCGGAGCACATTACGTGTTTGATATTGGTTTTTTAGAGCTAATGGTTGTAGGCATTTTAGGGCTACTAATATTGGGCCCTGAACGCTTACCAAAAGCTGCGCGTACCGTCGGATTATTCGTCGGTAAAATTCGCCGCACCATGAGCAATATCCAAGATGACTTGGAGCGACAAATGCGCACGGATGAGTTAAAAGACAAACTCAAAGATCCTTACGCCACCTTTCTCGACGAAGAAGAAGTTGCCGTAAAAGATGATGTATTAAAAGATGCCTTAGCCAAGAGCCCTACAAAAGAAGATTCGGCCGCTAAGGGTACTGCTAAAAATACCCACTCAGCAGATAAAAAGTAGACGCGAGCAAGATGACAGAACCCACTGAGCCATCCACAGCTAGCGCTGAACAGCCCCTGATGACGCACTTAATTGAATTGCGGAATCGACTGCTAAGAATTGTATTATCCGTACTGGTGATCTTCTTAGGACTATTTTACTTCGCTAACGACCTATATTTAATTTTAGTAGAACCGCTATCGTCTATCTTGCCTGCTAACGGTGGCATGATTGCAACCGGAGTCGCCTCTCCGTTCTTAGTGCCTTTTAAGCTTACTATTGTATTAGCCATCTTCTTATCCGTGCCCTACATACTGCATCAAGTTTGGTCGTTTATTGCCCCAGGCCTTTATCAGCACGAAAAGAAGTTCGCCATTCCATTACTATTATCGAGCATCGTATTATTCTACGCGGGCATCACCTTCGCCTATTACGTTGTTCTGCCTTTAGCCTTCTCCTTCTTTACCTCCGTGGGGCCCCAAGACGTAACCCTGATGCCTGACATCAGCAATATTCTCGACTTCATTTTGAAGATGTTTTTTGCCTTTGGTATCGCCTTTGAAATCCCTATCGCCACCTTCCTAATGGTATTAATGGGGGTAACCACAGTAGAAAGCTTAAGCGCCAAACGCCCCTACGTATTTTTAGGCTGCTTTGTTGTCGGTATGTTTGTTACTCCACCCGATGTTATCTCCCAAACCATTTTAGCAGTGCCAATGTGGATGCTATTTGAAGTCGGAGTGCTCTTTGCTCGCCTAATCAAGCGCCCTATCGATCCTGAAGAAGTGCAAGAAAACAGCATTGGCTAATTAAGCTATTATTAAGCCAATGATGCGAGTGTGACGACAGTGACCTTATGACTCAACAACTATTCGACGCACTACCATCTCGCTGGCTTATCTTCCTTATCGCCACGCTATTAGTTTGCATCAGCCATACCTGTTGCAGTGCTGAGATAAGAACTGGCTTTAATCCAGCCGAAGTTTTCTATTCAGCCAATGATAAAACTACAGAAGAAAAAGACCTTGTCTCTGATGATTTTTACCTTGATGAATATTCTGAAAATCGAATCTTCTTTTCTATTGAAGCCTTACTGGGTGGCAGCACCCTAGAAACGATCAATTTTGCGGATGGCGAAACCGACAGTATTCGCGCAGGCTCGGGGGTTTTCTTAGCATTAGGCGCCACCCACCTCATGTTTGATAAGAGCATGGATATCGGCATTAAAGGGGGTTATTTATTTGACTCAGTTACCGCTGAAAGTGTCAGCGGTGAAAAGAACATTACCTCCTTCACCCGTAAAGTCGTTGATATCTTTAGCCATTATTGGATCGATAGGCATGGCTTTGGCGGTGGTATCAGCTATCACATGAATCCCGAGTTCAAAAGTGAAAAAACAGACAATAATCAGCACTATCACAATGCGATGGGGGCTTATGCCGCCTATCTATATCACTTTGTCGGTACCGGCACTGCGTTAGGGGTAAAATACCTAGTTATTGATTACGAAAACAAAGACAGTGGAAAAAGAGCCAATGGCAATGGCTGGGGTATCACGTTTAACCAGCTGTTTTAAAGCACCTGCTATCTTTACTATCACGACATAGTGTTGCAAATAACAGACCTGCCCATCAAGGTCGATAACCGCTATTATTAGCAATAATCGAATATTCAAGGATATAACCATGCATTTTACAATGATTAACCGCATGCTATTGCTACTGTTAATATGCCTCCCCTTCTATAGCAAGCTAGCGCTTGCATCAGATATAGCAGAGAAGATGATGCCTAGCATACCGACAGGATTTTTGAATGTTACCTATTTCAAACCCTCGCAAATTAAAGATAGTGATGACATTGAGTTCAGCCAGCTCGATACCCATTTTAAAATACCGTTTGCCAAAGTAGGTGATATGGAAGATGAAGGTGGAATGTTTTTATATTCGTTTAATTTCCGTGAGCGAGAAATCATAATAAATGACCATGATAATATCTACGATAATAAACAGCGCCTCTATGATATATCCGTTCCGATCACTTACGTCGCCCAGACAGATGATGAAACGCGCTATATATTTAACCTTTCTCCCGGTGTGAAATCTTCTTTAGAATATGTAAATACCAAAGATTTTGCGGTTAACGCCGTTGCTCAAATCGCTAAGACTTATGACCAATACGAGTATCAATACGGTTTAGTATTCACCCATGCATTCGGTGTTGCTAGGCTGCTACCTCTCGCGGCCTATCGATATAAACCAACGGCCAACTGGGATATGACTATCGGCTTCCCTGTCAGCTACATTAGCTATGCACCTAATTGGGGGCAAAATTATTTTGCTAAAGTCACCCCTAATGGGGGTAGCTGGCATGTATACAAAGATGGTGATAAAGATGAAACCTTTGATTACGTACAGCAAGGTTATCGCTTAGGCTTAGGTGCACAATGGAATATCGCAGGGCCATTTTGGTTTGAAATAGAGTCTGGGCTACAATTTGGCCAAGAATTGGAGTTAGAAGATCAAGATAGCACTGTCGTAAATGCTCAATTCGATAATACCTCTTATATCCAACTTGGCATAAACCTCCATTTTGGCGGGCCTGATCAAAAATAGCTTAACGTGACTGATGATCAATGTGAATAGTACTCTGCTTTGATTGAAAAATGCTCATCATGAAGAGTACCTGGCTATGGTATATTGTGCTTATTAATAGTCAGCACCCATACAAGTGATTTTATGCTTATTGAAAAAATTAAAAACCGCGAGAGCAATATTGTTCTCTACGGCATTACCCCGCCCAAGAAAGGCACGAGCGAAGAGAAGATTGTAGAAATATCAGCACGCCAAGTCGAGCGCCTACAATCGCAACAAGTTGATGGTCTTGTGCTGTATGATATTCAAGATGAAAAATCTCGTACCGATGAAGAACGCCCTTTTCCTTTTATGGAAACCCTCGACTGCTATGACTATAGCCAGCAACATCTAACGGACTTAAAAATCCCTAAGATAATCTATCGCGCAGTCGGGAAATACTCAGAATCAGAGCTGTCTAATTTTTTGACTGAAGCCAATCCTGAAGAAAACTTATCAATTTTTGTTGGTGCAGCGTCAAAATCTCAATCGGTAACGTTATCCATTGCCGACGCCTATAAAATCAAAGCGCAAACCAATAGTGACGTACTATTAGGGGGTGTTGTGATTCCTGAGCGCCATCAATCAAAAGGTGATGAGCACCTAAGAGTATTCGAAAAGATTGCTCAAGGCTGCAGCTTCTTTGTATCTCAGGGTGTTTATGATGTGAACGCATCGAAGAATTTCTTATCTGATTATTATTATTACGGCAAAGAAAACAATATCCCTTTAGTGCCAATTCTATTCACCCTAACACCCTGTGGCTCTGCTAAGACCCTACAGTTTATGAAGTGGCTAGGAATTAGTATTCCAAAATGGTTAGAAAATGATTTAATTCACTCGAACGATATTTTACAGCGCTCAGTTGATGTCTCTGAGCAAAGCTATCGTGAACTGAAAGCCTTTGCTGATGAAAAAGGCATTCCTGTTGGCTGTAATATTGAAAGTGTCGCTATTCGTAAAGTAGAAGTAGATGCGTCTATTGAGCTATTAGAAAGAGTGAGTAAAGCATAAGAAAAACTATTGGTTTGAGGCCTAGACTAAAGTCTAGGACTCAAGCCAATGGCTAAAATTCATTGAGTTCTGCTACTGCATCATCTATGGCAAATTTCATTTGATCGTTTCTTGGTGTTACTCGGCTTAAAAATTTTATTGCCGTGACTTTACCACTATCAAAATTGCCCATTATTTCAATCACTAAAGCCTGCAACCTCACCGAATAAGTTTTGAAATTTTTGTTGTACTCAGACATAGCCCCCGGCCCAATAGATTCAAGACCAGACCTTGCCTGACGCTGTATCGTTGGATCAGTATCTGCTAATGCCCATAAGAAAACATTGATTGCCTGTTGATCTTGAGCGTCGATATTCTCCAGCACTTTCAATAAGGATATTATTAGCTTCGTCGAAGAGACTTTATCCTTGGAGATTTTAATACTCATCAGTTTATTAATGACATCTTGCTTGACTAATTTTGACTTAGTGCCAAAGGCCACTAAATACTCAGCGGCTTTTTGTTGCTTACGTATTTTCGCATCAAATAACTGAAGAGCATATTTTTCTACTGAGTATTCACCAGGCCGATCTAACTGGTACTCGATAACAAGAAGATCTTTTTTCATCCGATTTAAATTTGCGTTTATAATTATATCTCTAATATTATCAGGATGACTTTCCACTAAAACAGTGACAGCATGATGATAAAAACCGCTAAACTCTTTTTCTTTATGCATTTTATATAGTAAAGAAAACAGATTCTTATCTATTCCATTTTCAGCACTTGCATGACCTATAAATATTTCAATAAACTTAATCCCCACCTCATTCTGATTGTCATTAAAAAACTCTATCGCTTCAGTAGTAATATTGTCCATTCCACTTTCATCAAGGAGATAAAAATATTTATTATAATAGCTAGCAAATAGATCGGGTCTTTGTGTAATAGATATTGTTAAGAACAGTTCCACGGCTCGACTTAAATCAACTTGCTCTGGTGCTGCCAGATTATTGGCTTTAGCCATCATAAATAAATCAGCTATCTGTTTATGCAATTCGACATCACCCTCATTAGAAGAGGCCACTAGGCCCAGCATAATTGAAAGTACCGTAATCTCGCTCGATACTTGCAAACTAGCTTTAACCGTATCCCATTCTTTCTCTGATAAAGGTTTGAACTCTAAGCTATAACGAAATATGTGTAGCATAAATTCTGATTTAAAATCATCATCCATCGAGGGGATACGCGCAAACATATAATCCCGGTAACCGACTGGCTGTAGTGATAATTTACGTAACTTATTTAAGATAAGCAGCTGCCAACGATAGCAATCATTATCGACTGGGTAAGACTTGGAGTACTCGATTAAATCATTAGAAAAGTTTTCATCCTTATAATTATCGAGTAATGATAATCCGGCATCGTGCACAGACTTACAATATTGTGCCGTCACTGGTAGTGGAGTAGCTTCTAGATCTAATTCTGAATTGATGGCATACAAGTTTGGACTTATAAAAATAGCAGACATAATGAGAAGAAAAGATAAATAGTACACGACAAATTCCCTGTCTAATAAATACTAATGAATTACTATTATTTATTTAATGCATCAAATAAATAACCGCATTAGTATATTTCTCATTACTACATTGTCAATTTTAATCACCTAAGTCTGCCGTAAATACTTAATATCTAGAACCTTCTAATGATTATTAATGAGTGCATTACACGCAATCAACCCATATCAGAAAAAACCTTCGCTAACTTCTGTGGCTGCTCTAGAAAAGTAGCGTACATCTGCTTAGCAAAATCGTCTGGAAATACTTCAAACTGATCATTGCTTAAGGCTAAAAATGCTTTTTGAGAAACCGATACGGCTGCGGGTTTATCCATTTCCATACCTGCTGCCATACGAGTGTCGGTAGGCCCAGGGTAAACACAGACTACGGCTACACCATCATTGGCTAAATCAGCTCGCAGACCTTCTGAATAAGAATGCATCGCTGCCTTACTAATCGAATAAGTGCCAATAGAAGGGAAATTACTAATAGCAGCGATAGAAGAGAGATTAATAATCGCGCTTCCCTTCGATTGCTTCAACTTAGCAATCAACAAGCTCGTCAGCTGCATAGGGCCAAATAAATTCACCTCCATCTCTTTACGAGCGAACTCGGTTGCATCAAGTGCGCTGCTTAAAGCAGAATCAATAATTCCAGCATTATTAACCAATATATCTAACTCTGGGATTTGTGCAGCCAGAGATATTATTTGATCTGCTCGGGTGACATCTAACTGCACCGCTTGAACTACGCTAGGGTTAAGAGCCACAATCGCCTCTAAACTTTTGATATCACGAGCTGCAGCATAAATCTTACGTGCGCCACCTTTTAATAATGTCTGTACAAAGCCTTCACCGATACCGCGGTTAGCACCAGTTACTAAAGCGACTTTTCCAGCTAGATTAAATGACATTTTGAATTCCTCTTTCTTTTTTGTAAGTAATTAAAATCTAGGATCAGTATGATTTAAAACTTTTCCTTTGATAATAACCAATTACCACATAGTATTTATACGCACAGCGTATAAATAAAACAGATTAATGGAAACATCAAATGGAAGACGGACACCTACTCGCCTCAATGCAGACTTTCATCAGCGTTGTCGATAGCGGTAGCTTTTCAGAAAGTGCTCGCCGCTTGAGCCTATCTCAGCCATCCGTTTCGCGCCAGATCAATGCCTTAGAAGCACAATTAGGTGTACGCCTATTACAGCGAACGACGCGTAGCCTGAGCCTAACAGAAGCCGGACAAGTCTATTACGAAAAGTCTCGACTCATTCAACGAGCAGTAACCGAAGCTAATCAAGCCATTAGCGGCTTTAAAGATTCACCTTCAGGCTTATTAAGAGTTAGCGCACCACATACTTGGACCGAAGCCAAAATAGCACCTCACCTTGGGGAGTTTCTTAGTCTGTATCCCGAGATTAAATTAGACATACAATGCAATGATCATATTCAAGATATGGTGGAAGAGAGATTAGATCTCGTCATTCGCGTAGGACGAGCAAATGACAGCTCCTACATCGCTATTCCATTCAGTAATGTAAGCATTCAATTATGTGCGAGTGCAGGGTATTTTGCACAATATGGTTACCCAAAAACATTAGCCGACCTAAATAACCATAGCTTCATCACTTACGATAAATTCAATAAATTGCTCTTTAACAAACTAGGTGATCTGCAGAGTGAACAGCAAGAAATTCCCATGCAAGGTTCACTCACTATGAATTCAGTCGCGGGGATGATTAGCGCAGCCAAGCAAGGCGTTGGATTGATTGCCCTACCCGATCTTTTACTGCAACAAGATTTGAATCAGCAGTCACTCCTACAAATAATGCCGGAGTATCATATTGATATAAAAGGACTCGCGGTAGAGCAAGCATTCGCTATGTATGCCAGTCGAAAGCAAATGCCAGCAAAAGTGCGCGCCTTTTTAGATTTCTATAATGACAAGTTTAATCTTGTGAATAGTTCTTCGGTCTAGGCGTCCAACCGCGCTCACCCTTCGCATGGGTATCAGAACGATCTTTATCCATCTCTTCTTTTAACGCAGATTCAAGATTCATAAACAGTTCCCGCACATGGCTAATATGACCTTCGTCTTCTTTGGCCTTCAACCAAGCTTGGTATAATTCATCTTTATGCTTAGCCTCAGTTTCAAGAAAAACGTGGCTTTGCTGATACGCTTGAAAACTATGCATGCCCATATCGACTAATGCTTGCTTGCCCATCTCGAGAGCAGAGTGAAAGGTCTCCGAAATCACATAATCAGCACCCGCATTTTCTAATTCATAGCTTTGGCCGCGATCAAAAGCACGGGCCAATATTTTTACCTGAGGGTACGTCATTTTTACATGACGAACTAAGTCTAGAGCGCGCTCTGGTTGATCAATCGCAATAACCAATAGCTTCGCGTCTGCAATGCCGGCGGTATGTAATAAATCAGGCTGAGTCGCGTCACCAAAATAACTCTTAACATTAATATTGCGCGTTTATTCAATACGTGAAGCCTGATAATCCAGTACCGTTGTCGTTATATCGTTAGAGACCAATAAGCGATTAACGATCTGACCAAAGCGACCCGATCCGGCAATAATCACACTGCCCTGCTCATCAATCTCATCTGCTGGCTGCTCATTTTCTGTTCCCGCAAAGCGCGGCAGAATCACCTTTTCAAAAAGAATAAATAAACCAGGGGTTAAAAACATAGAAAGCGCGACCGGCAAGGATAACAGCTGAACCAACTCAGTCGGCAGCACATGTTGCTGATGAGCAAAGCTTAATAATACAAAACCAAACTCACCTGCTTGCGCTAAGCTCAAGGCAAATAACCAGCGGTCACTGCCTGAGATATTAAATACCCGAGCTAATACATACAGCACCAGTGCTTTAAATGACATCAAGCCCAAAGTGATGGCCGCAACTAATAGCGCATTATCCGATAAGATGGCGAAATTAATTCCCGCCCCTACCGTTATAAAAAATAATCCCAGTAATAATCCCTTAAACGGCTCAATATTACTTTCTAATTCATGTCTAAATTCACTATTCGCTAATACCACACCGGCTAAAAACGTACCGAGTGCAGGGCTTAAACCCACTAGGCTCATCAAGGCGGCAATACCGATTACTAACAACAGTGCCGTGGTGGTGAACATCTCGCGCAAACCCGAAGCGGCAATATAACGAAACAGCGGCCGTGATAAAAAGTGTCCACCGACAATGACAAAAGCGATCGCCGCGATCACGACTAGGCCATAAGCCCAACCCGGTAAATGAGCGACCAAAGAATAACTTTCATGATGCTGCGCACTGTCTGCTAATGCCCTACTTTGTTCAACCAATTCAGGAATCGCCAGCATAGGAATAAAGGCCAACATAGGAATCACGGCAATATCTTGAAACAGCAAGACACTGAAAGCATTGCGCGCACCGTCAGTTTTATTTAACGACTTCTCGCTAAAGGTCTGCAGCACAATCGCCGTAGATGAAAGAGCAAAAATTAAGCCGATGGTTAACGCTATACCAAAATCCTCACCAATCGCCAAAGCGAGGCCGGCAATCGCCAACGTCGTTAAACCAACTTGTAAGCCACCCAAGCCGATTAAACGATTACGCATATCCCAGAGTGCCTTTGGCTCTAGCTCCATGCCCACCAGGAACAGCATCATCACCACACCAAACTCAGCAAAATGCTGAATGGTCGTCGTCTCACTGCCAACCAAGCCAAATACTGGCCCAATCAATACTCCGGCGATCAAATAACCCAGCACAGAACCTAAGCCAAGGCGTTTAGCCAAAGGTACCATCACCACCGCTGCTGCCAAATAGATAAAGGCTTGTAAAAAATAACCCGTCATTGCTATTTACCTCCTGTAGCTGATTTATGTTCGCAATGAGATAACAAATCATCTTTTGAAAACTGCTTCGCTGTCAGCTCGCCATTGCTTAATTGTCTTAATACCGCTTGCCAAAGTTCAATATGTGCAGTCAAACGACTTTCTTCCACCGCAGTGCGCGCACCAAATAATACAAATGGGGGTAAATATTCCATGCCACATAATTGAGCAGTTTGCTCTAGGGGCTGTAATAACTCCTGCATCGTATAGTGATTAGAACCATCACACTGATAGGCCTGCTTTGGTCCGCCCGTACTAATGGCACATAAAAATTTCTTACCTTTTAACGCCTCCCCTTCATGGCCATAAGCAAAGCCATGCTCTAATACCAAATCTTGCCATTCTTTTAACAGGGCAGGCGTCGAATACCAATACATAGGAAACATAAAGATGATGACATCATGAGCCAACAATCTCTTTTGCTCTCTATCTATATCAATACGAAAGTTAGGGTATTCTTCATACAAGTCCACACAAGTGACACTATTAATATCATCACGACTGGCTTGGAATAAGGGTAAATTAATATCACTGCGGGATTGCGAAGGATGCGCGAACAGAATTAAGATTTTCTGGGTAGACATAGTTAGGCGAGTTCAAAATATTTAATAGCTAATATAACCTAAGCCGATCATAGTAGAAATCAATACCGCAGAGCTATTTTAGTTTCTTGCGGATTCGACTCAGTGCTATCGGTGTAATGCCTATATGTGACGCGATCATTTTTAACGGTAATTTATCACGCAGCTGGCAATTTTCTTCTAAGAATTTCAAATATCGTTGCTCCGCCGACTGCTGAACAAAAGCATATTCTCTTTCTTCTTTTTTAATAAATAGATTCTCAAGTAACGAATTATAAGCCATTAAAAATCCAGGTTTATCTTTCATTACATCAAATAAAATTAACCAATCAAATTCTAAACATAACACATCATCCAATACTTCAATGCTAAACAGCGATTTAGTTTGTCGACTCATAGCTCGAGTAGAACCCGCGATGCCTGGGGAACTAGCAAAGGATTGGGTAAATTCTTTGCCGTCTTCCGATAGACTTAAATATCGCACATAGCCTTTCAATAAAAAATAGAGTTTGGGAGCTAACTGACCTTGCTCAATCATAAACTGACCAGTTTTATAATGCTTCAATTCGCCTTTCAAGCCAAACTTAGCAAAATCCTCTGCCTCAATACTGGAATTATTACCACTAAAATAAGCGACAAAGTCTTGTAATTGGTTCTGTATATTCACGTAATAGCTTTCTGATCTTTAGAGATCAGATACAATGCCAGAAGCGTTAATAATATGCCAGACACACTATCTTTTAGATGACTAATGGCAGACCAACCTTGAGGAATAACCACTAAAATAGGAATTAAATAGGTAAAAGCCAGTAGCTGATTTGGTCCAACCTTCTGTACCAAACGCTGCTGTAAAAAGAAAGTGGCCATCGTGGTGAACACGGTCAAATAAAGCAGTATTTGCCAGAATTCGCTGACCTTCCAAGCAACTTGATCAAGCTCTCCAAATATCGCCATAAAGGGCAATAACATCAAACCACCTAATACCATGATATAGAAAGAGCCTTGTATTGGGGGCACATCAGCTCCCCATTTCTTGACCAATACTACGTGTATAGACAAACAAAAGCAGGCCACAATAAAGATACTATCACCGCTATTCCAGCTGAAAAAATCAACATTATCCTGATTAAAAGCCAATAAAACTAAAATAGCTCCGATACTTCCTAAAATAAACCCCAACAATTTTGTTCTTGATGTTTTAGCTTTCAATAAGACAAAGGTAAATACAATACTGATCAGCGGAACTAAAGTATAAATCACCGACGTTCGCATAGCCGTTGTCGTTTTCAATGCTTCAAATAAACCAACGAAAAATAGCACTAAGAATAAGCTGATCAAACCGTAATGAAGGTAGACCTTTAGACTAGCCATAGGCCTGTAATTCATGGCGACAAGTGGAATCATCATTATACTGGCCAAAATAAAGCGTAAGCCCGTACTCGTAATCGAGTTGGCGTAAGGAACCAAGTCGGCTGATACCACAAATGAGGAAGCCATTAGACTAACCCAGAGCAGTAGCAACACATTATTGGATAGCAACCATTTCATATGACTACGCCTAGATTAAATCTTTTGAAATAAACTTTGAGAATAAAAAATCTGCGATAGCAGAATCAAAATCCAACTCAAAAGTTTCGGTTAATACTTGGTGCAAGTGCTTAGCACTGGTTATAACCGTAGTGATCGTTTCACCATCACGAATACGAAATAACTCACTATTTCGCAAAGACAAAATATCATTGTAAAACTTTCGACAAACGACCATATTATTTACGAAAGCCGCATCAGGGCTCTTATGAGAATAAAAATGTGCGGGTAAGCATTCAGCTTCACTGTACTGATATAAATTAAATGTATATAGAGTAAAGAAAGCATCATCTTTAAATACTTGATAGCAATAATCATTGTATGAATTCTGAATTATGCGATAAACAGCATCGCCTTGATTCTGCTCTAAACCAAGCTCTAATTTAACTGGAAAGCGAGCACCAAAATGGCCAAAGCCTGCATCAACAATATAATCGTCTCCGTTTAAATTGAGTAACGTTATACGATGGGTTCTTGCGACATCGACATCTCGATTATAAATCACCTTAGCCATTAACAGCCTTACGTCAAAGCCAAGTTCCTCTAGCACACTAAGCACGAGTTTATTATGTTCAAAGCAATAACCACCACGCTGCTTCTCGACTATTTTTGAAAAGATAGCCTCTACTTCTAACGAGATATCTTGACCCAAGACAGCAGCCAGACTATTAAAGCTATAACGAGCAATGTGCTTGCTTTGCAATTCACGTAGAAATTCAACATCGCCTGAAGCTGTTATTTCTAGATCCGCTAAATACGCCTTCGCCATGTGTTCAATCGATAATTTGTTGGTCATTTCAATCTTCCATTAATACTCTATGCTGCTCACTATAACCGAACACCTTAGTCTTGTAATAAACCTAGGTTTAGTCTGGTGTAATAAATATTTTCAGCGAATAAACCTAAGTTAATTCATTGAATTAATTAACCCCATAGACTCTAGTCCTGACAAATTAACAACCCATAAATTGTGACAAAGGATAAATGATATGCGTATTACTGTATTTGGTGCTGCTGGCAGCGCGGGTAGTAGAATAGTGACTGAAGCTCTATTGCGAGGTCATGAGGTGACTGCTGTAGTAAGAAACGAAGCTAGTTTTGCACAATTACCGAATAAAGCACAACAACGCCAAGGAGATGCCAGCCGTATAGAAGATGTTATTGCACTCAGTAAAGGCCAAGACTTAGTCATCGCGGCGACTCGACCAGCGGAGGGACAAGAAAAAGAACTGATAAATATTAGCCAATCATTATTAACTGGCTTAGCTAAAACTCAGGTTCGCTTAATCGCTGTTGGCGGTGCAGGAAGCCTAAACGTTGGCGATAAAAAGTCCACCCTAGTGGTCGATGATACTCGCTATGTTTCACCTGCTTGGCGCGATATTGCAGTAGCCTGTGTCGATCAGTATGAAGTCTATAAAGCAGAGACACGAGTTAATTGGACGTACTTAAGCCCACCGGCGATGTTATTGCCAGGTGAAAGAACGGCCCAATTTCGCCTAGGCAAAGATGAATTATTAGTTGATCAGCAAGGGCAATCAAAAATATCTTATGAAGACCTTGCCGTCGCATTGATCGACGAAGCTGAACAAAGTAACTTTCCTCAGCAACGGTTCACTCTAGCTTATTAGCCTTTAAAGCAGTGAGTGAGTTTTATATAACACTATATCCGGTAAATTGTTCGCCACTTCTAAAAAATCCGAATACTGAGTCAATGCATCGACAACGACCGCTAATGGCTCAGCCCAAATTTCCGGCAGGTCAGCTTCGCCCTTAGTAAGAAGAGGAAAAGCTAACTGCTCTTTAGGAGGACAAAACTCAGCATTCACTCCTTCTTTATTCCCCCGTGGATCAATACGATACCAACCATGGTCTTTAAGATAGACAGCATTGAGTCCATGCAAACAAAAAGGCGCTTGGTCACCACTAATGGTTAAGCGCTGATAGCAGAGTCCAGCCGGTATCTTATTAGCCCGCAATAATGCGGCTAATAGATGGCTTTTAGCATAACAATAGCCCGTGCCCTGCATTAAAACTTCAGACGCTTTACACGTCACCGGATTAATCTGGTAATCCCAGCTATGTTTAATTTCATCCCGTACAAACTCAAAACACGCCTTAACGATCGCTTCTTCTGAATCCAGCCCTTCTGTCAAACTCAGTGCTTTCGCTAATACATCTTGCTGTTGCCAATCAACATGCTCTGTTGATGCCAAATAAATTTTCATTTCATATATTCTTATATAAACGGTTTAGCAGGTTTCAGCCAGCGGACGCTTAGCATACTCAGATTCGAGTAAGCCAAAACACTTAAGGTCATGAAAGGTATTTTTCCAGTAGCCACTTTCACGTCTTAATCCCTCTTCTACAAAACCCAATTTTAATAAAAGTGATTCAGAAGCATCATTTCCAGGAATCGTATCCGCTTGGATTCGGTTCAACATACCACAGGATAATTTCCCAGAAAAAGCCATATTTAATACGGCTGAAACAGCCTCATTAGCATAACCATAACCCCATAAACTTGGGATTAAATCATAACCGATTTCAGCACTCTTCATTTTCAAACTCCAAGAATTGAAGCCACAAGTACCAATAAGTCGATTAGATTCTTTCAACCGAATTCCCCAGCGAATACCGGTATTAGAATCATAACGTGAATTAAAGAAATTGATCAGCGATAGCGCTTGCGGAACCTGCGTTAACGCACCCAAATCGTAATACTTAATAACCTTCTCATCAGAAAAAAGTGTGAATACATCTCTAACATCATCACTCGTTAATCTTACAAGCTTTAATCGAGAGGTAGTAATCTCTGGGAATTCCATAATTTCGTCCATGAGTTAATTATTTTTAGACACTTACCTTATAGGATAAATCGCGTACTTCACACCCCGTCATCCCCCTAAATCCCCAACAATGAGCGGGTTGTTCTTTAATGATAATTTCAATATCCACCGGGCCTATGTTTAATTCACTTTCAATTTTCTGAAACAGTTGTTTAATCAAAGCCTTAAGGGTTTCTTTTTTCCGCCCTGCCATCATATTAATCTCAATTACCGTGTAAGCATCACTACGGCCACCGGGATAATAAAAGTCTTCTTTATCCATCGGTATAAAACGGTGAGCGCGCTTATCTTCTGGCAGCCCTAATACCGCTACCATACAGCCATGAATCACATTCGACATATCGGCCTTAATTGGATTAAGGTTTTCTTTTATTCCATAGATAACAATCATTTTCTTTCCTTACTAACATTCAAAAAACACAATAATCTAGCCAGTATTTAGTACGAGTTTATGCCAGCCCTTCAATACCAAATATTTCAAATTCTCCAATACCTTCTCTCGCTTTACAAGCATCCTGATATTCTGCGGAATTATAAAATAATACAGTATCCGCTAACGAAGGAAATTCGATAATAATAGTTCCTCCCCTAACAATAATTTTACCGTTATATTTCTCAATAGCCTCAGGTGCTAACGCTTGGTAACCCTTAAGCAGAGCAGGATCCTCTCTTTCAACACGAACGATCACATAGGCTTTCATAATCAACTACCGTACGTTATATCAAATATTCAACATCCGCTGCAATCATTGAATGACAGTTTGTAGCTAAGATGACGATCTGGCCATTCAACCCTTTTCACCCCAGTCTAAAGTCATATCTGAACTACACTTAATATGACCTCTCCACTTTGGAAAAGTAATGAGTATTCCTTACGCTAATAAATTAAGCACTCGCCTATTCACTCCACTGATTATCATATTTGCCATAGTGATAGTGGCACTGTTGTTTTATGTGCCTTCAATAACCAAGCAAGGAGCCATCAATAGCGCGATAACGTCAGCGGAAAGTACCGTTCGACAATATAAAATGATTCGCGGTTATTACACTAACAATGTCATTAAGAAAGTCCTCGCAGGTTCAGATTTAAAAGGACACTTCAATCACAAAGGTGACCCAACAAAAATCCCACTGCCAGCCACCTTTATTCATGACATCAGTGAGCAACTATCACAGCAAGGCATCGTTAGTCTTAAACTCTATAGCCCTTTTCCATTCCCTAACCGCCAATCTCGTAATCTAGATAGCTTTGCTGATGAAGCCTGGAAGGTGCTTAAGAAAAATCCAAAGCAAACATTTTCTAAAACAGACTTAGTCGATGGCAAGCAAGTAGTTCGAGTTGCTCTGGCAGATACAATGACCCAAGCAGGCTGCGTATCCTGTCATAACAGCCATCCCGACACCCCTAAAAACGATTGGAAATTAGGCGACATCAGAGGGGTACTTGAAGTACAGATACCCATAGATGATCAAATAGCCGCTGCTAAACAACTCAATTTCACCATCGCTGGGATGATGCTAACCGCTCTAGTCGCAACAGTTACCGTATTATTTATACTATTTCGACGCATTATTTCTAACCGTTTACGTCAAGTCGCTAAAGCACTGCAACAAATTGCCAGCGGTAATGAAGACTTATCTCAACGTTTAAATGAAACCCCACGAGATGAAATTGGTATCATCGCCAGTGCTTTCAATCAATTTGTACAACAAATGGAATCGTCAATAAAAGAAGTTAGTGCTCAAGTAGAGCATCTAAGTGAAAGTACTGCTGAAATGGAAAAAATTGCATCCGATTCACAAAAAGGGGCCGCTGACCAGCAACTAGAAACAACCTCTGTCGCCTCTTCTGCAACACTCATGACATCCACCTCGAAACAGATCGCAGATTTAGCAAGATCCGCTGCCGATCATTCAGAATCGACATTAACCCAAGCAGAGAGTGGCCAAAAGTTGGTGAGTGACAATAGTCAATCCGTGGAAACATTATCGACAAGCATGCATCATGCAGCGGAAGCTGTTTCGGTATTAGAAAAAGACTCCCAAGATATTGGAGGGGTATTAGATGTAATTAGAGGCATCGCCGAACAGACTAACTTACTTGCCTTGAACGCAGCAATCGAAGCCGCAAGAGCTGGCGAGCAAGGCCGTGGTTTTGCAGTTGTTGCCGATGAAGTCCGTTCCTTAGCAAGCCGTACTCAAGAATCGACTGAAGAAATCAATACCATGATAGAGAAGCTGCAATCGGGAGCTAAATCGGCAGTACAAGCGATTGAATCAGGTACCAAAGACATTGATCAAAGCTTGGAAAAAGCGCAGCAGACCAATAAAATGATCGATAGTATGGGAATCGCGATAAAAAGCATTCAAGACTTAAATACACAGATAGCGTTAGCTGCAGAAGAGCAAACTAGCACAAGCGAGAGCATCAATAACAACATAGATAATATTGCTAACATATCAGTAGCAACCCGAGAAGGAAATGATAAGTTATTACAGCAATCTGAAACAATTCACCAATCTGTTTCGAATATTAATAAACAGCTTAAGCAATTTACTTAAGCTAAATGCCAAATTTAATGCCCCACTCAATGCCAGAATTGGCTAGGAATACTCATCGAAGCTTCAGGAAAAAATGGATTAGGAATATCGATAACAAGCCTTTCAGCTAGATTGGCTTGTTCAAAAGAGGATTTAATCAAGGGGTGGTTATAGAGAAAGTCAATATAACTGCCGTCTTCATAGGCTTTGTTAAAGTCTCGAGCACTCCGCGTGAAAAATAATAGCGGCTGCCAGAATTTAAATTGTCAAATATCTCAGAATAAAGCTGCTCTACTTGCATTAAACCTACGGCTTCAAAAATTTCTTTTTCTGGCCAGCCATAACTGAGAATGCCTGAATAGTTTTTTAAATCGGCAACCCCTTTAATCTGAGCATAATCTTGTCGATGATTTTTATTAATAATAAAAACACGATGGTCAATCAGACCACGTGTTATAGGGAAGCGAATCGGTTTTAACATCGACTCCAGCTCAACCGTCGTCCCCGCATACATAATATCGATCTCGCCTTTCTGAACTAGATTGACTTTCCTAACCTGCGATGACATTAAATGGTTGGTATGAATTAAACGATAGTCAGCCCCAGATTTATCTAAGATCCAAATTAAGGCATCCATATAGAAATGCGGAAAACAGAACTGCGGCTCTAATATTCACATTTGTATCCTAGCGAAGTTGCCTCCTTCCTATTATAGACAAGATATCTATCAGCAAATGCTGCTATATGTGAAAAATGGCACAACTTTCTTGAGAAAGTGTGCCGTAAAATCAAGCTAAGCCATTAGGATAATTTTACCTTGGCTCTGGCCCGATTCGAAGTGATCATGAGCCTTAGCAACGTCCCAAATACTAAAGTCACTTTCATCGACAATCGGAGTGATCTTGCCAGCATCTACCAGCTCAGCAATCTCAGTTAAGATACGCCCATGAGAAGACTGATTTAGCCCGTGGAATAATGGGATCAACATTAAAACACTGTGAAACGATAAACTTTTCAAAGCAATTTGTAATGGATCAGCAATCGGTAAAATAGTCGCCACATGGCCATTAAATTTAGCCGCTGCAAACGACTTTTGAATATTATCACCGGCGACGGTATCAAATACCTTATCAAAACCTGCACCGTCGGTATAAGCCTGTACATAATCGGCGACTGACTCAGTTGAGTAATCAACTAGGTTATCAGCACCCAAAGTTTTGGCTAGCTCAGCATTCGCTGGGCCATGAGTTGCCGTCACTGTTGCCCCGAGTGCTTTAGCCAGCTGAATCGCAATATGGCCAACCCCACCCGTCGCCCCATGAATAAGAACATGATCACCTTCTTTCACATTCATCTTCTCTACTAGTGCTTCGTACGAAGTGATAGCAACCAAAGGTAATGCGGCCGCTTGCCTCATACTCAAAGATACTGGCTTCTTCGCCATTAAGCGTGCATCGACCAACATAAACTCTGCCAAGGCGCCGTCGGTACCATTGATGCCCCCTGCCATGCCGTAAACTTCATCACCCAGCTTAAAATCACTAACACCTTCACCTAATGCAGTGACAATACCAGCAACATCACCATGCAATATTTCTGGCAAGTTAGCCGACCAAGGTAACTCGATAGAACGCAGCATGGTATCTAACGGATTCACGCTGCTGGCTTTCACAGCGACTACCAAATGCCCTGGCTTTACCGTCGGCACTGGTCGTTCTGCTAATTGAAATACAGAACTAGCACCTAACTCTTTAACCACCATCGCTTTCATTGTTGTCGTCATATTGTCTGTCATTTTAGTTTCCATGGTTAAGCGCCTTCTTGTCTGTATTGATTGAGTGAGATCATTCTATGGGATGCAAGATAAGCAACCAACACGACTTAAAACAAACCACCTTTGCTTTTTAAGCAACGAAGAGCTAATGTCTAACCTTATTAAGACTTTCTAGAAGACCGCCATGAGCTCACTCAATCGCTTGCTGTATTTTAATTGTGTCGTTGAAACCGGAAGCATCTCAGAGGCCAGCCGCTTCTTTGATGTTCAGCCCTCTTCCATCTCCAGACAATTGACCGCATTAGAGCAAGAACTTGGGGTGCGTTTACTGAATAAAACCACCAGGAATATTGGTTTAACAGAAGCAGGGCGTAAATATTACGATTACTCACTGCGTATCGTTACCGAGTTTGATCAAGCTAAACGTGCGGTTAATGACCTGCAAGAGAACCCAACAGGCACACTCAAAATAAGCATGACAGTAGGGTTTGGTGAAAGCATCATCATGCCGCTGATTGCAGAATTTATGCAGCTGTACCCAAACATAGAACTGGAACTTGAACTAACCGAACGCGTCGTCGACCTGGTTGAAGAAAATATCGACATCGCTATTCGCAGCGGGCGTTTGCCAGACTCCACTATGATCGCTAAGCATTTAGCGAATAATAATTTTTTGTTGTGCGCTAGCCCAGAATATTTAGCCAGCCATAAAAAGATCGAACAACCAGAAGATTTAATCAATCATCATTGTATACGTTACAGTTATTCACGCTGGCAAGATTGGTACTTGATGACAGAAGAAAAAAAGAAACTCACCATTAACAATTCAATTTCAGTGAATTCAGTTAATGGTCAAAAGCAGTTGATATTTAACAATACTGGGCTCGCGCTAATGCCATTATGGGCGGTAAAAACCGAGTTAGACAATGGCTCACTCGTGCAGGTTATGCAGCAGCATATATTCAGCCCCTATGAGGAGCTAAGTGCAACGTATGCCATTTATTTAAAACGAGAAATGATCTCTCCTAAAACCCGAGTTTTTCTTGATTTTATAACGGCAAAAATCAAGTCTTAATTTAGGCACCCAGAAAAGCCTCAGCTTTCTTCTTAATTTCATCCGCATAATAATAAGCATATGACGTACCCAGTTTATACATAAAGACTTTATCGGTAAGAAATTAAGTGCTTTCCCTGGCTATCTAACGATACTATTGCCTTGCCCAACCACGCATTAAATAAGAATTTCCGAAAATTATATGGGTTCAATATGAGGGGGCTGATCTTTTAATAAAAACTCCCAATCATAAATATTGCTTAAATTTGGGCCTAAGCCGAATTTTACAGCCTGTTCTTTTTTAATCGCTGCAAAATCAATTTCTTTGGTATTTTCATCGATGGGTAATGAGCGTAGTGATATTTTCGCCCCCTCCAATAAGTAACAAAAATGCTATCCAGAGTATCTTCATGCTCTGAAATATCCTTCTCTAGCTTCTGCCAAAGTTAAAAAATCCAAAACCCGAAGTGAGCAGCACCATTCCTATAATCATTAGATAACGAAAAATCATACAATATCCTTATTAATAACAACCACGGCTTCCAAAATGGCCCTTCTAGGCTCAGTTAAAACTGTTAAACAGTATGCATTGTTTCAGGATCTTCTGATTACCCTGAGTAAAGTCTTTGTATAGCAATATAAAAACAATTATTCTGTCCTTATAATAAGACCAATAATAGAAAGCCTGGATTAATAGCATCATGAAAAGCAGTATAAAACAGCAATTTAACTCAACAATGTTGATCACTGCATTAGTATCACTAGCCAGTTTCAGCAGCCTAACGAATGCCACCATCGTTCAAATCCAAACATCTCTAGGGAATATAGAAGTTAACTTATTCGATGAGACCACCCCAAAAACCGTTGAAAACTTTCTTAGTTATATCAATGATAATGCCTACGACGATACCATCGTCCACCGCTCGATCAGCGGTTTTGTCAGTCAAAGTGGCGGTTATTATTTTGATGATGAAGATACTTTAATTGAGGTCGAAGAAAAGCCAACGGTCATAAACGAACCCCTTTATTCCAATGTCCGTGGCACCATCGCCATGGCAAAACTCGGCGGCGATCCAAATAGTGCAACCTCACAATGGTTTATAAACCTGTCCGATAACAGTGCAGACCTAAACAGCCAGAATAGCGGCTTTACCGTATTTGGCCAGGTAACAGAAGCAGGTATGGTAGTAATGGATGCCATAGCTGCATTGCCGACAAAAAACTTTGGTGGCGCCTTTTCAAGCACCCCATTACAAGGTTCAACCAACGCCAGCTCAATCACTCGTGATAATGCGGTTGTAATCGACTCCATTGCCATTACAGATAACACTGTAGATAGTGCCTCAATTCTAGAGCCATTAGCCAATACATCTAGAAAGAATCAAGATCTAACCAGTAATTCATCTGCTGGCAGTTTAGGCTTTTCATTTGTAGTTCTGCTAGCAGGGTTAAGTATTGCGAGACGCCTAAAATAAAAAGCACAACGACTCCTTTAATAGAAAATAGCCAACCACACCGTCGCGGCATCAGGTGAAGTCTCTATCACCCGGTGCTTTTCATGAGCTTTGATATTCAAGTAGCCACCCTCTTTAAGGGCAACCTTATTACCATTTTCATACTCAATGACGCCGTAACCCGATAGCACAATAATCCATTCATTTTCACTTTGATCGTACCAACCAGACTCTGGGGATGAATGCCCTTTTGATACTATTCGCTCAACCCTTAGCTTTTCCGTAATGATAATATCTTCGAATATTTCATTGGGCAGCTCTGATGGAATATTGCTAAATATATTTGCCACTTGCTTAACCCTTTAAATACCACATTGTAATCTGTTAGTCTTTCTTCTCTATCGTGACTTCAATCGTTTTGCTATTACCCGCAAACCACTTTTGAACATACAGGCTACCCACAATAGGAGCAGTTCCTTCATCAGGGACTTCCTTATAGCGAACACTGTTCTTAGTTTCTTTCTCGTACTCAAATGTTACTACTTTCTTAGTCATTAGTTTTTCCTCTAAGGTAATTTGTTCTTCTCATTATGAGCAATAGTATCGCAAACTTTCTTATCGCTATATACACCTAGATATAGGAATTATTGATCAACCCTGTATTATCAAATTATTAAAGAATATTTCTAATAATACCGTGGGTAGTTTTGATGTGGTTGAATAATGAGCAAGTCGTCGATTCTGCAATCGTGGCATATCGAAAGTCTTTACTGAATTCTTGCCCCCATCATATCGTGATTGATAACTTATTTAATGAAACCAAACTCGATGATGTGATGAAGATTTTACAGCAACCTCAAAACTGGCAAACTCAAAAACATACTTACTCGGCTTTATACGTCGATAATGCCCAGTGGCAAAGTACCAGCGATGACCAACGCTTTGTACAGCGAGATTCTTGGTGTCGCGAAGCGGTGCACTCTAATACAGACTCTTCAAGTAGCGCCCATGATTTTTTATCATTCTTACGCGGGGAAGAATTCATGTCGGTATTATCCCGTATTTTCAATGTAAAAATTACTGATATGAATGTGGCCGAGCCTGAAATTAATAGCAATTACTTTCGCTTAGGGGCAGACGACTTTGTTGAACAACATGCCGATGATTCACCAGGCAGAGAAGTGTGCATGCTGCTGTATTTAAATAAAGACTGGAACAAGAATGCCGGAGGGGAATTGGTTTTTATCGGAAAAGATGATGAAGCTATTAGTATCGCGCCTTTGTATAACCGCTGTGTATTATTTGACCCCTCTTCAAAGGGCTCTGAACACTGGGTGAAAAGACTAAAATCTGAGTGTGCTGATCTATATCGCTATAACGTAACCAGCTGGTATTGGTCGGAATAAGGGTTTTACAGAAATTGATACCCCAGATAGAACATACCTGTATCAATTAGGGCATATATCCACAGGCTGAAAAACGGCATATTAATCAAATAAATAAACAACCTAGGAATTTATTATGTCAGCCCATGCCCAGCACGTGGCTCAGCGTATTGCCTTGCCCGCTAGCATTCAACAGCAGCTATTACCGCTGGCCCGCCAAGACTGGTCTAAGCACCCATCTTATGGTGGCAGTGCGGCATTTTTTATCGCATATCACGGTAACTTGTTAAACACGGTGAGCACTCTAGTGTTACAACTTGAAGCGCTGATGCAACTTAGCCAACCAAAAGGCTATAGCCTTGCTCAGCTACAGCCTTCGTTGCGCAGTGGCCTTCATTTAGTTGAGAGAGCCCATCACCATCATCAAATTGAAGACGTATCCTACTTTCCTCAATTCAGAAAAATATTGCCTCAGTTTTCCACGGCTATAGATTTATTAGATGATGATCATTTAGTACTGGATGAAGCCTTGCATCGCTTAAAGCGCTCTATTCAGCAAGCACATCGCCAAAAGCAATTACCACCACGCTATGTGGCAGACTTGCATAAGCAGGCAATGTTATTGAAAAAAGTATTAGTACGCCATTTACAAGATGAAGAGGAAATTATCATTCCGATTTTTTTAATGTATCAATAAATAATCAGATAGAAGAAAAACCCTTTGCATTTAAGGGTTGATAAAGTCATAGAAGATAACAAGATAAAGGCCAACAACGATTAATTCCAAAAGCCAAGCCAATATAGAAAATACGATACCCGAATAAATAATCTCACCAGATGAAAATTTAGAGACTAAAGTTACCATGATAAAACATGATGCGATAAAGCCTAAAGCGACAAAAATGAAAGCCATATTTATAAAGGTATCTTCTGGAGCTTTACCATAAGCATGCTTGTAAACACCGACAGAGCTCACAGAAGATAAAATGGGTATTAAGTATAATATTAAAAATTTAATCAAGGTATCCATATCTATCCATGCTTTAGAAGGTATCTACTTTATTGTAGAGAGTGAACCTTACATAGCAACAAATAAATATCGATTAAAGCACCGGTTCAAAGGTCGGGTAATCGGTATAGCCTTTATCTGTGCCGCCATACATGCTGCTAGGATCAACATCATTCAAAGGCCATTCATTACGAATTCGTTCTGGTAAGTCAGGGTTAGCAATGAATGGGCGACCGAAACCAAAAATGTCACCGTTCCCTTCTGCCAATACTCTCTGTGCTTTCTCGGGCGTGTATTTACCGGCGTACATAATGACTCCTTCGAAGGTATTTCTGACTTCTTGGTAAAACGCATCAGGTAAATCCGGCGCGTTATCCCAATCGGCTTCTGCCAATGATAAATAGGCGATGCCTACTTCATTCAGAACTTTAATGGCTGAGATGTAAGTTTGTTGCGGATCGCTTTCAACCAAGCCTAAATAGACACGTTCTTCATCAGTGCTTTCAAACAAGGGTGCGAAACGTACACCGACTTTGTCGTGACCAAAAACATCAGTGACAGCTTGTGTAATTTCTTGCAAAAAACGTAAGCGATTATTTAAACTGCCACCGTATTTATCGGTTCGGTTATTTGTATGCTCAGAAATAAACTGGTTAACCAAATAACCATTAGCGCAGTGTAATTCAACCCCATCAAAGCCAGCCTCTTTGGCATTAACGGCCGCATTGCGATACATGCCGACTAAAGATTCGACCTCTGCTGTCGATAATGCTCTTGGCTCGCTTGGGTCTGCCAATGCACCTTCACCCTGGCCCGTTTCAATAAACACCTTGACCGAATCCGCTTTTATATCAGAAGGTCCTACAGGAGATTCTTGATTCGGTTGCAGCGAGTTATGAGAGACTCGACCAACATGCCAAAGCTGCGAAAAAATCACCCCCCCTTTGTCATGTACTGCTTGGGTTATTTTCTTCCAACCTTCGACCTGTGCTTTGCTATGAATGCCCGGTGTCCAGGCGTACCCTTGACCTCGGGGTTCAATTTGAGTGCCTTCAGTAACCATAAAGCCAGCTCCCGTACGCTGAGAGTAATATTCTGCCATCAGCTCATTAGGGATATTGCCAGGTTGTGAACTTCTTGAACGAGTTAATGGCGGTAAAACAATCCGATTTTTTAATGTATAAGGGCCAAGTGAAACTTCGCTGAACAAGCTGGATAACGACATAAAAACTCCTGATATGAACGGTTAGTTCATTGCTAGTAGGTAATAGATAGGAGCTATTTTAAGCCGACACAGATACAATTAAAAACAAGACATAGCTGTAAGTGATACAAATGAAACTTTTAAACAAAATCGATATTCGTCAGTTACGAATTCTTCAAGGATTGCTTAAAGATCGCAATTTATCCCGTGTGGCAGAGAAAATGGGCGTCTCCCAACAAGCAATAAGTGACCAACTGCGTAAGTTGCGCGATACCTTCGATGATCGGTTATTTATTCGAACGAGTAACGGCGTTATCCCCACACCTTTTGTCGAATCTCTTCGGCCTAAAATTGATCACATATTGGAATCATTAGAAGATCTGTTCAAACCTGATATCTTCGATCCAGCTACAGCAACAGACCAGTTTTCCATTAGCTCCACTGATTTCGAACAAAGAGTCATACTGCCTAAGTTGGTGAAGCTGCTGCGTCAAAAAGCGCCTAATTTGAAATTGACGGTTCGCAAACTGGAATTGGATAAACTGGCAGAATCTTTAGTGATAGGCGACGTCGATTTAGTGATCAGCAACCCAACATTTGTGCCTGACAACTACCCGTCCATGCTCTTGTACAATGAACACTATGTTTGTGTTGCTAGTAAGACCAACACAAAAGTGAAAAAGAATATGTCGGTGGCAGCCATCGCTCAAATCCCTCAATTAGTGGTTTCACCTTCCCGAGGAGAATTCAGTGGGGCCGCCAATTTATGGTTTGAAGAGCAAGGTCACCCAAGAAATGTAGTGCTGTCAGTACCCACCTTCACCGCGGCCAAAGCATGCATCGGCGAGAGTGATTTATGCGGATTTATTCCCTCGCGCTTACTCCCTGATCTACAGCTTAAAACCATCAACCTAGAAGCATCTCCGCCTGATTTTGAAGTCATTGCTGCCTGGCATCAAAGATCGAACCAAGACCCTCTACATATTTGGATAAGAGAACAGTTAAAAATACTGGGGGAATAGACGCTTAATATTCGAGTTTAAAGATTTTTAATGAAGACGGAAGTTCAAGCCGATGAGCCCGCATATCATATCCAGCCCCTAGAATGACGTATTGCTCTGACCCACTAGCCGCAATTTATTTTACCAGACGCAGACTCACCTCTATTTTCAATAATCACAGCTATTATTACAAAAATAATAGCAATACCGAAACCGAGAACCCCTATATTTATACCCGCTACTACTTTCTCTGTGCCATCAGAAAGAACCATAGAGCCGCCATAACTATCACGTGTAAAGTAAGCAATCATAAAACCCAATGTGATGAACATTGTTAAAATGCTTGCTGGTAATATTTTCTCTTTTATCCAAATGAGCCAAAGGCTAAAAATACCAATTAAACAGTTAGTAGCTAACTGCCATACTTCGTGCAACCTAGCATGAGCCTCCCAATTTGGATTAAAAACATGCGTATCGTTAATCTCAAAATATGGAACAACTAAAGCATAAAAAACGATCCCGACACTTACTAAAATTTTTGATATCACATTAAATCCCTTTTTAAATATACTCACACCAGCTAACAATGAGAAAGGCGAACGAAGAGAATTTTTCATTGAATTCATACACCTATCCCTGTTAATAATTTCAGCAACTCTAACAAACTAGGGTTTTCCTAAAATCACTAGGGCTGATACCACTCCAGCCCTTAAAAGCTTTGGCAAAATTACTGGCATCACTGTAACCCAGCTGTTCGGCAATTAACTCCACCGATTGCTGAGTATCACGCAAATATTTCATCGCCTTGTTATATAAAACTTCATCTTTTATCTCTCGAAAGCTGTGCCCCTCCGCTTTCAATTTTCGTTTTAACGTGGCCGCCGATGTGTTTAAGGTTGTCGCAATACTATCAACTGTTGGTAAGCTTCCTTCCGCATCTTTAAACGCCCGAGCAACTACCTGACTTACGCTTGAGGGTTGCAGAATCGATTTCAATTCGTCTTCACACACTTCCTGTGCCATCGTGACAAGATCGTTATCAAATAACGGCAATAGATCGTCTAGAATATCTGTCGGCCATAACAACAGGCAATGCTGCGCTGAAAAGTGTAATTCTGCACCCTGTGCTTCTTTATCTATTTCAACCGTGTTTTCCTCTAACGGTGTGCCATACCAAAGTTCAGGTTTAATCGGTAGTTCAATTCTAGTTTTGATTTCGCCGGCATAGCCCAGCATTTGGCGGATAACAAATTCGATGCTAATAAAGTACGCCAAAATAAGAAAATATACGTCATCGTTACTTTCTATTTCTAAGTCGACATACAAACGGCGACTTTCTGCATTACGCTCGCGGCGCACACTAAAAATTTCTGCGCGGGTACTCATATAAGTAACCAGCGCACTTGCGGCATCATTTGCAGTGCGGCTGTGACGCGCAGCAATACCCAAAGCCCCATGCTTAGACAAGGTCATGCGCTTGCCATAAACAATCGCCAGCGACATATCGGGCTGCTTCGCTCTGAAGTTAGCGACAACCTTAAAAAATGATTTATAGCCAACAGAAATCCCAGGGCGAATAACAATACTAGTATCGAGCTGACTACCCAACAATAACTCACTTTGCTTGAGACCAAATTCAACGCCTAATTCCAATAATAAAATCAGGTAATCTGAAGAGATCGCTAAATCGCCCTCTCCTACTTTAATCTGTGTATTTTCGCCTATTGGCAGTATCGACATATAAAGCTGATCCTAAAATCTGATCTTAAAACACCTAAAGTTGCTTCTAATTCACCTACTGCAACTGAAATCCATATGCCATAGTGAATGAATAATAATAAAAGGAACAAGACTATGACAAAGCCCATCGATGGTGCAATAAAACCGCGTCGTATGCAATTTAATACCGACGATATGAAAATGGCGCAATTCGCCATAGAAAACAATTCACTGATCAGTACCTTTTTTTATTCACTCTCCGCTATGTTTCCGGAAGGTGAACGATTTTTTATTCATGCAGTACGTCATTATCAAAAATCCATCAGCGACCCTAAGATGCTTGCGGATATCCGCGGTTTCATTGGCCAAGAAGCTCACCACGGGCGTTGCCATGATGACCTCAATGATCAGATTGAAAAACTCGGCATTCCCATGTCGATGATCTCAAATAATATGGCCGCCCGCGTAGAAATGCTGAAACGCCGCTTCGGACCCGAGCGTCAACTCGCGCTCACCGTCGCCATGGAACATTTCACCGCCAGCTTGGCTGAATTCCTTTTGGCTAACCCCGAAGTCCTAGATCAAGCACCAGAAGCCTTCCGCCATATGATGCTCTGGCATTCTGTCGAAGAAATTGAACATAAAGCGGTAGCCTTCGATGTCTATCGCCTGCAAGTCGACAATGAGTGGATGCGCCGCCGCGTCATGGTTATCGCCATGGTTTCATTATTTTCACGCATCGCATTTTTCCAAGTTCGAATCCTATGGAAAACGAAACATATGCCCAGCTTTACTGAATGGCGACAGGCTGCAAAGTTTTTCTGGGGTAAGAAAGGAATGTTACGCGCCAATGCTGGCGGTGTGAAAAAGTTTTTCCAGCGCGGTTTTCATCCTAATGATATTGATCAATCGGCCTTAATTGATGGCTGGGAAGAACGATTCCCCGAAGTCGCGGCACAACAAGTTTAAAACTTAAAGCTCACTTCTATCACTGAAGTGGGCTAAACTTATATCATCTAAACGTATTCTAATACTGTTGATATAGGCATCTGAATTACCAATGAAAAGAATAGCTAAAAATATCCTATTAATTGCTATTGCCTTAATACTCCCCTCGATTGCTAGCTCTGAGAACAGAGTCATCACGGTATCATCAGGTGAGTGGCCACCCTTTATATCAGAGAACATGAAACATCATGGTCTGGCAGCCCGCATCATCAGTGAATCCTTTGCCCTACAAAATATTACGGCTAAATATGGCTGGTTCCCTTGGAAACGCACTTACAACAACGTAAGAACGGGCAATTGGGATGCCTCTGCAGTTTGGGCGATTACCGAAGAACGATCTAAGGAAGTATTTTTTAGTGATCCCATCATCGAAAGTGAAATAGTTATATTTTTTAATAAAGCTACATTTCTCAACTGGAATTCATTTGAAGATTTATCGGGCATTGTCATTGGTGCAACCAATGGCTATTTCTATGGTGAAGAATTTCAACAAGCAGAAGAGAATGGTTTAATCATTGTTGAGCGTACTAGCCTCGAGGTTAACAACTTCAAAAAATTAGCGGCTAATCGTATAGATGCTGTTATTGCTGAAATCGACACCGGTTATGACATTATGCATCGAATTTTCAGAACTGAACAAATTGGGACCATAGTAGTAAGCCCTAGAACCGTCGCCTCTTTTAGCAATCACTTAGTGATCTCAAAAAAATTAGAAAATGCTGAACAACTCGTTGCAACATTCAATAAAGGGCTTAAGAAGTTAACCGAGAGTGGCAAGGTCGAGCAATATCTTATGGAGTCACGTAAAGGCTTATATAATAAAACTGGCGAGTTGAAATGAGGCAGTAATACACCTACCTCATTCGCAGCTATCAAAGATCGCCAAGCCCCAAGTTCAAACTATATACCCCATAACCCTCAGTATCGATATGAGAGTAAATCAGTGCAGGGTTTTGATCGGCAAAATCCTGTGCGACATCTTTACTCGAACCTTTAAATACAACACTGGTATTTGCGAGTGGAGTGAAAGACCAATTATTATCAGCAGAAGGATCAAAGCCAGTCTCTGGGTTTTCCTCAGTGCTAAAGATTAAATAATCGGCAACGGTCTGGCGATTTTCATTTGGCGCATCAATAACAATTTTTTCAGCGCTAATCCCTGGGAAATTACCACCTCCGGCGGCGCGATAGTTATTAGAAACAACTAAGAAGTCTTGCCCGAGATTAATCGGTTCACCTTGATAAGTAATGTTTTTAATACGGCTGTTATTAATATCGACCAAGTTACCCGACTTGTCATAGCGCGGCGCTTGGCTGACATCAATTTCATATTCAATGCCATCAATCACATCAAAGTTATAACTCGGAAAATCTTGATTAATTAATTCCACACCTTGGCTACCTGCGGCAATGGTATTAAATTGTCCTGTCGACATCTCTAACCACTGCTTAACTTCTGCGCCATTAAGCTGAAGCACTTTTAAGGTATTCGGATAAATATACAGATCTGCAACATTGCCATAGGACACATCACCCGCGCTTAGATCTGTGAAGTCATCAGAACCACCACGACCCGCTCTAAACGGCGCGCCAACAGAAAGGATAGGTAAGTTTTCAAGATCAGTGCCCTGCACTATTGTTTTCACATACCAGGTCTGCGCATCGGTCACCACCTGAATAGAGGGGTCGTCTTGTACCAGTGCAAAGAAACTATTAATCGGCTTAGATATTTTAGCAAAAGGTTCACTCACCCAAGTATTGACTAACTCATGGTCATGCTGCACCGCCTCTTCAATACCTGCATGAGACTCTACCAATGATGTTACCGAACGATCAGGATTAGTCTGAGAAATAGGCTTAAGTATTGAGATACTATCAACCACTGACCAAGTATCAGCAGCGCTCTTTTCTAGAGTTAAATCAATATAACCCAAGTACTTACCCCAATAACCTGGCATAACCGCTGCCACTCCATTGATGGTGCCTTTTACATTATCAACACCCTCTAAATCATCGTAACTGCTATGACCAGGGAAGTTACGGTGCGCGTGGCCAAACATAATCGCGTCGATACCCTCGACTTGCGATAAATAAAAGCTAGCATTCTCATCGCCCCCCAAACGCTCACGTGTCACCAAGCCAGAATGCGGAATAGCAATAATAATATCTGCCCCATCCGCTTTCATCATCGGCACATAGTGCTTAGCCATATCAACAATGTCTTTCGCTTTTACCCGAGTTTCTAAATTATTTTTGTCCCACTGCATTACTTGTGGTGGTACAAAACCAATGTAGCCAATGGTTAGCTGATGCGCATTACCATCAGCATCTAATACATTTTTTTCTTGTAGCAGGTATGGTTTGAAATAAGGAATGTCATTACTATCATCGGTATCATGATCATCAAAGAATACATTTGCCGAAGTATAAGGAAAATTCGCATCATCGATTGCTTGCTTTAAAAATGGCAGGCCAAAATTAAACTCATGGTTACCAATATTAGCGGCATCATAATTCAGAAGATTCATCGCTTTGTAAATTGGGTGAACTTCATTTTCTTCTAGTCCCTTCACCTTAGCGACATAATCCCCTAACGGGCTGCCTTGCAATAAATCACCGTTATCCACAAGTACACTGTTTTTCACTTCCGCGCGGGCAATTTCAATTAACGTCGCTGTTTTCACTAAGCCTACCGAGTCATCAGCAGTGCCGCGATAATAATTATAATTCATGATATTGGCGTGTAGATCGGTGGTTTCCATAATTCGCAATACAACCTTACTGGACTCTATTGTAGGGATTACTTCTGAGCTATTTTTTGTAATTTCAACATCAAGAAGTTGGCTATTGTTTTTTGATTTACTGCTGCCACCACCGCAGGCGCTAAGGCCAATAATAAGCGATGAGCATAAAGTAATATTACGCAGAGAGTTACTCGAGAATGTCATTAGATTTCCTGTCCGTTTGATTATCTTGAACAGGATGGTAATTAGAGACTATGACAAAGAGGTTAAAGATTTATTGCTGTACTTCAGAGAAACGTAACTGATTTTCTGTTGTTCTGAATTTTGACGATGGCATTAAACTCAAACCCTTATTCATTTCTAGCTAACCATTTGAAGCAGCGTACTACTTCTACCATAGTTAACTTTTGTTCGCCATTTGTAGAGCCCTAGCACGTCAGCATAGGTCATATATGCTTAGAAGGTGTCCCGAAGTATTTTTTACTCTACAATGAACACCCCTTATATCCTAGTGGTCATGCAGCATGAGTTTAGGCAGGAAAAATCCAGACAGCAGGGTGAATCATGTATATTACATGAACATGTCTATTCACCGCTTCGTCTCTAGACACTACAGTATTGAGGTGAATTTCCAAAAGTTGCTTGAGGTGCTGCGCCACCATAATCAAACAAATCTCTCCAGTGATAAAGTAAAATTCTCTGCCGTGATAATGAAGGCCATTGCCTTAACCTATGCATTTCGCGCGAGTGACGGTACACAACCCTATAGACGTTTAAGTGGTTACCCTCCAATGTTTGCTTGGCAAAAATCATTTCAAAGTAAAACCATCGACATTTCATTAATGCTAGTCAGGGAGTTTGACAATGAGAAACAACAAACACTTAACTATCGCTTTAAGTCAGTAAACCAACAGTCTGTTGTACAGCTATCGCAACGTCTCATAGAAATTCAAACACAACCAGAAGATGAAGTAGATCAATTCCGACAACTCAAAAAAATAGCGAAACTACCTCGTTTTTTATTCTACTGCCTTTTCCAGTTAACCAGAATACCCGCTATTCGTGCCCAATCTACAGCTCCTACGTCGCTATCAATTCTCAGCAAGTTCGATGGACAATTCTACGGCGAACATATCAGCATGTTTACATTGGGAAAAATAAACCCTGACAGTCAGACAACTCCATTGAACTGGAGCATAGACCACCGCCTAGGCTTTGGTCTTCATTTTGAGCCATTTTTCAATCACTTAAAATCACTACTAGAAGACCCTGAGTTTTTAATCAAAGAGTTCACTGAAACTTAGCCATAAATTTTAAATTGACTGCTATTCAGTGAATGAGCCTTCACAAGTACCAGTATGAATAACACGAATACCCGCAGAGGCCGCTATGCAGCTATTGGAATAGGTTTTACCATCACAGCCGCATACAGGATCATACTGCAAGGTGCAATACATCTGCTTAGGTACGAATAAACCACCACAGTCATCCCCTACAGAATCAGGAATCGCTTGGTAGGCATTACTGATTAAAAATTTTCGTACCGCCCCCTTTGAAGCAATCGACAGTTCCCACTCACCTAATACCAGCGCTCCATCTTGCCAGATATTATTGGTAACGATTTTCTGGTCATTATCACTAAAGCTATCAGAGAAATCATATTCAAATGACGTGGTTTGTTTTTTAGTATTTAGCTCAGCGACTGCCGTACTTGGACAAGGCGTTGTTACACAGACAATACCGGTATCGTAAATCAGGTTATGGCTTTGTCCATAGGTTAACTGAGTTGAAAACATAGCATCATAAGCACTATCAACGACAAACTTGAAATACGTTCCAGGAAAATCAAACGCCTCAATCTTAAAGTCGCCATGCACCAAGGTTTCAGCATTAGCTACATCACTAGGCTCAGCCTTTAGATTGGAAAATGACATGGATGATACGTAACAGCTTTCTGCTTTCTTGCCATTTGGGCAGACCATTACTTTAAGATTAACCGGCTTCAGCCAATAGCCACCACACATAGGGGATGCACACTTTCGATAATCAGGTGATACCGTGTAATAATCTTGGGTCGATAATTGTTTAGATAATTCCTCAGCACTTGCCGACATCCACGGTGACATCAGCAATGCTAAACAACATAAGATCCAACGAGTAAGGCTAAACACTTGGGTATTCTGTAATAGTTTTGATAAGACTTTCATGATTCATTCTATCCTTGTAATTTTTTACTAAGGGCAACTCACCTCACAAATTTATGAAGCGAAATAGGATCATAGTTAGGTATTTACCAACATCAAATATCTAGAATAACTAAGAAATACAATTAATAAAAAAGGTTTAGAATTTGTAAATACTGAGAGAAAACGTTACCGCGGAGGGCGTGTGAAAACCAAGAAGTTCGAATTACAGTCCTAAATACATTGTTTCTAGCGTCCTACAGGCGAGTCACTTCTGCCTTCACTG
>JAESQF010000094.1 GCA_016765295.1 Oleispira sp. | reverse complement strand
CGGCTTTCCACCGAATATCGCGGTGGGGACGGATTTAATGTATGCGTCAGTCACCAAAGCATCTGGCGTCATTAGTCATCATAGGCAAAAGCATGTCGAGTGGAAGCTGGTTAAGCTGTTGGCGATGGGCAGCATCCCTGCCGCGCTGATTACCGGTTATTCCTTGCAGAGCGTTTTTGAAGATTCAGAAAGCTATGAGATATTAATTAAAAACAGTCTCGGCTTTATGTTGTTGCTAACCGCTTTTGTGGTTCTTTTCCGTAAGCAGTTACAACGCTTCACTCTGCGGAATAAGAGTCAAAGCAATGAAAAAGTTCGAGATATTATTACTTTTACTATGGGGATTGTGCTTGGTGTATTAGTAACACTCACCTCTGTTGGCGCTGGCGCTATCGGTACGGCTGTTCTAATGCTGATGTACCCTGCGTTAAGGTCTGCAAATATTGTAGGTACAGACATCGCACACGCGGTTCCTCTGACCGCTTGTGCAGGCCTCGTTCACATGTGGTTAGGTAATGTTGATTTTTCTTTATTGTTTGCACTATTGATTGGTTCAATACCGGCGATTCAGCTGGGCAGCAAGGTATCTCACCATTTGCCAGATAGTGTATTGAAACCCCTGCTTGCCAGCATTTTATTTTTCCTGGGTGCTAAGTATGCTTTTTTTAGCTAGCGCCTTTTGATTGGCTATAACTTTAATCAGCTATAGCATTCGACGCAGGGACTCACTATTGGCAACCCCCAGTTGATTTGTTACCCGGCTCAAAGGCACCATTAATACTGGCACTGAGCTGCGCTGCAACACCTTAGATGCTACCGATCCTAACCCGCCCATTATTTCACCATGTTCCCCATGAATTCCCATGACCACCATATCGATATTGTGATCGTCTACGTATTGTAATATTGACTCTGCGGCTTGACCTCTTACAACATTGATTTCTCCTAGGTAGGATTCATCATCATCCATACTGAATTCTGATGCTATGGTATCTGTGATGCGCTCTTTAATGGTACCGATTACATCTTGCACACCTTCTTTTCGTAGGTGGTCCAAATCTTCGCTCGGTAGAAATATATCTAGAATTGATTCTGCAAAAACTCCCATTGGTTCTATTACATGAACAATATCGACCTTGGCATTGAACTGCTTTGATATTTCTAGGGCGTGACATAATACATACGGCCCTAGGACACCGAGATCAGTGGCGAATGCTATTTTTTTAATCATTTTTCAGCCTACTGCAATTAATAAGGCAAGTTAATCAGGGCGAAAAGATTCCCTTTACTTAATTTTGATCATAGCAGTGGATTTAACACTCGTTCTTTCTTCTTACAAAAACCTACATTCCTGTCACATGTGTTACTTACGAATATACGAATTAGCCGCTAATTTCTGGCAGGGTGAATATTTATGCCTATTCTTTTAAGTATTAACCCAAAGGATATGATTATGAGTAGTGAGAGCGGCGCAGATAACTGGTTGCAGGTGACGGAAGTCGCTGAAATGCTAGATCTAAAAGAAGTTACCATCAAACGCTATGCGAGAGAGGGTTTGCTTAACGGTAAAAAAGAAAACAACGAGTGGCAGTTTTTGACTTCTGATATTGAAAAATTCAAAGCGATTCAAGCCAAGCTCTAAATAAAGTGTTTATTTCAGGTTGAGTCGCTCACCCAATCTGAACTAAGCCTTTACCTTACTCCTCCTTTCATTATTTCTTACTTTTCTTGTCATTTTTCTCTGTTTCGCTCAAATAAAATTAAAAATTAATAAAAACATGACTTTATGCGACTTAATCATCGATAAAACCGTGTGCAACACTGCAATCATTTGTCATAATTCAGTGATAACATTTATTAACATCGTAATCGCACATAGGAAGTAAGATGACTGATAATCGTGTTGAAGATCTCAACATTAGCTCCATAGAGACACTAATTACTCCTGATCAGTTAAAAGCCCAGCTACCTCTGAGCCCTGAAGTTGTTAAAAGCATTCAGGATGGCCGTCAGCAAATTCGTGATATTTTGGATCGTAAAGACAAACGTATCTTTTTAGTGGTTGGTCCCTGCTCTATTCATGACGTAGCAGCGGCAAAAGATTATGCTGAGCGCTTAAAGGGCTTAGCTGAAGAAGTTAAGGACACACTCTGTATTGTTATGCGTGTTTATTTCGAAAAGCCTCGCACAACTGTTGGCTGGAAAGGTCTGATTAACGATCCCTATTTGAATGATTCATTCAAGATTGAAGATGGTTTGAAAATCTCGCGTCAGTTACTGATTGATCTTGCTGCTGCTGGCTTACCACTATCAACAGAAGCTCTAGACCCGATTTCGCCTCAGTACTTGCAGGATTTAATTGCCTGGTCTGCTATTGGCGCTCGTACTACAGAATCTCAAACTCACCGTGAAATGGCTTCTGGCCTTTCTTCGGCGGTAGGTTTTAAGAACGGTACTGACGGTAGTTTAACGGTAGCAACTAACGCTCTTAAGTCGGTTGCTAATCCACATCGCTTCTTGGGTATTAACCAGACTGGCCAAGTTTCTATCGTTGAAACATCGGGCAACCAGTACGGTCATATTGTATTGCGCGGTGGTGGCGGCAAGCCAAACTATGATTCTGTCAACGTTGCTCAGTGCGAACAAGCATTAGAGAAATCAGGCCTCGCACAGAATATTATGATTGATTGCTCGCACGAAAACTCAAGCAAAGATGCCGCGATTCAGCCGCTGGTTATGGAAAATGCAACCAACCAGATATTAGAAGGCAATAAATCCATTATCGGTTTAATGATTGAGTCCAATATTGAATTCGGTCGCCAAGATATCTGCGAAAACCTTGCCGACATGAAGTATGGCCAGTCAGTAACCGATGCTTGTATTAGCTGGGATACTACTGAAGAGTCAATTCGTAGTATGCGCAAGAAGTTAAAAGAAGTACTGGCTACGCGCTAATCCTCTTCAACTTTAATCCTCTAACTTTAGAGTTGGAACAAAAGAACCGAACTAACACCTGTTAATTCGGTTTTTTTATAAACTCTTTTCCTACAATAACCCTAAGCCCCTGCTTGCTGCCCATCAAATACTCGAAGAAAGTCCCCAGGCTCAGGTCGCACACGATAATTATCGGTCAAGTCAGCAAAAATTATCTCACCTTCACTATTAGTCATTACCACTGTTGGCATCACAGTATCACTGTCGTAACCCAGTACCTGCAACCCCATAGGTAAGCCATTTTTAGCAACTATCTGCAGCATCGAAGCCGCTTTATTATCTTCGTCTATCAAGAAATTCATATTAACATCGAAGCGCTTGGCCAAGTCACCGGTATGCCCTTCAGACTGAGGACTCACCATGTATATTTTAATGCCGCGCTTTTCGAGTTCTCGATACTGTTCTGCCACTTCTTTAATTTGCGCCATGCACAGTGGGCACCAATTGCCACGATAGAACATAATTAAACTAGCCTGACTGCCAATTTCCTGCGAGGTGATGCTGTTACCCGCGGCATCTTTCAAGGAAAATTCTGGCAGCCTGCCCCCGACTTTTAATAATGAGTTATCTTCGCGCCCAAATCGGCTGTACCAAAATACATAAAGTAAATTGCCAGTGATGGCGCTAGTAATAGTCATGACGTTAATTAGATATTCGGCTGATTCTAGGCCCGTAACTAAAATGCCGATCACTGAAAGTATCAAAGCAAGAGCCGGTATTGCATACAGGGCATTCAAATTTTCACTGGTACGTGCCGTCTGGTAGCGGAATAGATTTCCTAGAAACAGCGGAAATGGCAACGCCGCAATGATGGCTAGAGCCATCAGCCAAGTTGGTGACCCCAACCCCACAAAGGGTGAGATAAGCAGGCCGATTGCAATGACCGGATATATTCCAATAAATAATGACTTAATTAACATGAGCTTTTCTTCCTATTTTATTGTTTTTTAGTTGCGCCAGCGTCCAGTTGATTTGCTGCTCTAGTACGCCTTTATCAAGCCCTAACTGACACTGTAGGCGCCAGCCTAGTAGTTGCGTAAAAAGCCATTCCCCATGCTGGGTACTAGAAGCGTCATCAAACTCTCTTTTGAGCTGATGAATGAGGGCAGACTTTATTGGCTTTAATAATTCAGCCGCCAGTTGATTTAGCTCGCCATCAGACTTTGCTGTTTCGGCGATAGTATTGACCAACAAACAACCTCTGGCGGACAGTTCGCTATCAGGAGTAATTAGAACCAGATATAAGAACTGCTTTATTATCCCGAAGGCAGAACGTTTTTCAGCTGAGCTATCTATTACAGAACTATCGCTTAATAGTGTCATCGCCAATATTTGCTGCACCTGCTGCCCATAGTTCTGCAAGCACAGCTCAAACAACTGCCTTTTATCACCAAAACTATTGTAAAAAGTACTACGACTAATCTCCATTGCTGCTAACAGGTCTGCTAGCGATGTTTCGCTATAGCCTTTAATCCAAAAGCATTCGATAGCCTTGCTAATTACCTTCTGCTGATTGAACATTTGCGGTCTTGCCATAATCTTTAGGGCTCTGCGTTTCTGACTTTGTTATTTACCACTTGTTATGTACCATTCGTTCCATAACTGGTTAAATAAAACCCGAACGGGTCGGGTTTCTCATTCAGCTAGCGGCGCTTATTTGAAATACGCGTTTTCAGTAACCGTATGGTCGGTATCATCTTTAACGCCGGTTAGTTCTGGGATCTTAGCCAGCAAAGTCGTTTCAACACCATCTTTCAATGTCATTTCAACAGCACTGCAACCCTGACAGCCACCGCCGAACTTTAACACCGCAACCATTTCAGCTGTGATTTCAACCAAGCTTACTTCGCCGCCATGGGATGCAAGACCTGGATTGATTTCGGTATACAGCAAGTAGTTGATGCGCTCGTTAAGCGGGCTATCTGCATTTACTTTGGGCATTTTTGCGTTCGGTGCTTTAATCGTAAGCTGGCCGCCCATGCGATCTTTAGCGAAGTCGATGAGCGCTTCTTCTAAATAGGCAATGCTCATTGAATCAACATAGACAAGCAACTTGTCCATTTCTTGTAATACATCATTGGTATTGATTTCATCTGGGCGACAATAAGCTAAGCAAGTTTCAGCGTATTTTGTACCCGGCTGAGTAATAAAGATACGCACAGACATACCTTCAACATTTTGCTTTTCTAAAAGCTCTGCTAAATATTCTTCTGCGGAGGGAGTGATCTCTATGTACTGCGTCATTTTCGTTACCTTCAAAAGCTATATGCGCGCATTGTATCCTTTTTATTTTACAACGCACGGTTTTTAACAGCAATAGTTGACAATATTGCTCAGGATTAGTATTTAGCCTGCCTTTTAGTCCGTGTACGCTAGGTAAGCTGCAACATTTTCATGGCCTTAATGAGCTTACTTCATCATCAGCAGCCTTATATGAATTATCTGGCTTTATTCTCAGTATTAGCGATCGTTTCTGCCTTTCAGGCTAAGACAAGAGGTGCCAGCTCTGATAGAATCCACGCCCTAAATTTATAATCTAGTGTCATATTTTAGCTAGTAATTGATAGCAGTGGTAGAGAATCAAATGGATCGTCTTAAGCGTTTAGAAATACTTCATAGCACCCTGAAAACCCGCGCCCTTATATTAGATGGTGGTATGGGAACTTTAATTCAGGCGCACCAGCTAGAAGAAGCCGATTATCGTGGCGACCGCTTTGCCGATCTAGAGCAAGAAATCAAAGGTAATAACGACCTGCTTGTTTTGACTCAGCCAGACATTATCAAGGGCATCCACAAAGCTTACCTTGATGCTGGCGCTGATATTATTGAAACCAATACCTTCAACTCGACTCGTGTATCTCAAGCGGATTACGATTTGGAATTCTTAGTTCCAGAATTGAATGAAGTGGCCGCTCAAATTGCTCGTGAAATTTGTGATGAGGTTGCGGCGGAAACCGGCATTACTCGTTTTGTTGCCGGTGTTTTAGGGCCAACCAGTAAAACAGCATCTATCTCTCCCGATGTTAACGACCCAAGCTTTCGTAACATCACTTTTGATGCGCTGGTCATAGAATATACCGAAGCGACTCACAGTTTAATCAAGGGTGGCTCAGATATCATTCTGATCGAAACGATCTTTGATACGTTAAACGCAAAAGCAGCGATCTACGCGGTACAAGGCGTTTTTGAAGAATTGGGTTATGAACTGCCGATTATGATCTCTGGCACCATTACTGATGCCAGTGGCCGTACTCTTTCGGGCCAGACTGCCGAAGCCTTTTTGAACTCAGTGATTCACGCTAAGCCATTATCCATCGGTTTCAATTGCGCATTAGGCGCTGATGAATTACGCCCACATATTGAAGAATTGTCGCAAAAAGCCAATTGTTACGTTTCTGCTCATCCCAATGCGGGCTTGCCAAACGAATTCGGTGAATACGACGAAACCCCTGAACAAACAGCCGCCATTGTCGGTGAATTCGCTCAAAGTGGCTTCTTGAATATTATTGGCGGTTGTTGTGGTACTACTCCAGAGCACATTGCGGCGATTGCGGAGCAAGTCCACAAATATCCACCGCGTAAAATCCCCGAAATTGAAGTGGCTTGTCGCCTTGCCGGTCTTGAGCCTTTTACCATCAATAGCGAATCACTGTTCGTTAACGTAGGTGAGCGTGCCAACGTAACGGGTTCTGCGAAGTTTAAGCGCCTAATTAAAGACGATAAGTTTGAAGAAGCACTGGATGTTGCCCGCGTTCAGGTTGAAAACGGCGCTCAGGTGATCGATATCAACATGGATGAAGGTATGCTGGAATCGGAAGAGGCTATGGTTCGTTATTTGAACCTGATTGCTTCTGAGCCTGACATATCGCGCGTGCCGATCATGGTCGACTCCTCTAAATGGGAAATCATTGAATCTGGCCTTAAATGCATCCAAGGCAAAGCGATTGTTAACTCGATCAGCTTAAAAGAAGGCAAAGAAGAGTTCGTTGCCAAAGCTAAAACGTGTATGCGTTATGGCGCTGCCGTCGTTGTCATGGCGTTTGACGAACAAGGCCAAGCAGACACTGAAAAACGTAAAAACGATATTTGCGCCGAATCTTATCGCATCTTGGTAGACGAAGTTGGCTTTTTGCCACAAGACATTATTTTTGACCCTAACATTTTTGCCGTTGCTACCGGCATCGATGAGCACAACAATTATGCGGTTGATTTCATTGAGTCGTGTAAGTTTATTACTGCTAACCTGCCTCATGCAATGATTTCTGGGGGCGTGAGTAACGTATCCTTCTCTTTTCGCGGTAACGATCCGGTGCGTGAAGCCATTCACTCAGTATTCCTATACCACGCCATTAAGAACGGCATGGGCATGGGTATCGTTAACGCTGGCCAGTTAGCAGTTTATGATGACCTGCCTGCGGAGCTAAAAGAGCGCGTTGAAGATGTAATTCTTAACAAGCGCAGTGATGGTACTGATCGCTTATTAGAAATTGCTGAGAAATATCGCGGCGATGGCAGTGTTCAAGAAGTAGAAACTCAAGAATGGCGTAACCTGCCAGTAGCTGAGCGTCTGAGTCACGCTTTGGTTAAAGGTATTAATGCCTTTGTGGTTGAAGATACCGAAGAAGCACGCCAGCAATTCGACCGCCCTATTCAAGTCATTGAAGGTCCGTTAATGGACGGCATGAACGTGGTGGGCGATCTTTTTGGTGAAGGTAAGATGTTTTTACCTCAGGTGGTGAAAAGTGCCCGGGTAATGAAGCAAGCAGTTGCTTATTTACTGCCCTTTATTGAAGAAGAGAAAGGTGGCAAATCACTGAGCCAAGGCAAGATCCTAATGGCTACGGTAAAAGGTGATGTGCACGACATCGGTAAAAACATTGTGGGTGTTGTGCTGCAGTGCAATAACTTTGAAGTGGTTGACATGGGCGTAATGGTTTCGGCGGATAAGATTCTGAAAACCGCCAAAGAAGAAAACTGTGACATCATTGGTCTGTCGGGGTTAATCACGCCATCACTGGACGAAATGGTTCACGTTGCCAAAGAAATGCAGCGCTTAGACTTTCACCTGCCGCTATTGATTGGTGGTGCGACCACGTCGAAGGCACATACCGCGGTTAAAATTGATCCTCAGTATGATAATGATGTAATCGCTTATGTGGCCGATGCCTCCCGCGCCGTGGGCGTAGCCCAGAAGTTGGTTAATCCTGAGTTAAAGGCCCAATTTACAGCGGATATCAAAGCTGAATATGAGATCGTACGCAAGCGTAATGCTAACCGTAAGAGTAAGCCGCTATTAAGCTACCCTGCAGCCTGTGCACGCGCACCAAAAATAAGCTTTGGTGATTACACTCCGCCTAAGCCAAACAAGCTTGGCATCACGGTATATGATGATTTTCCATTAGAAACCTTGATTGATTATATCGATTGGACACCTTTCTTTATCTCATGGGAACTGGCCGGTAAATTCCCATGGATTCTTGAAGATAAAGTGGTTGGTGAAGCAGCGACGGCACTTTATAAAGACGCCCGTGAGATGCTTGATCGTATCGTTAAAGACAAACTTTTTATCAGTAAAGGCGTGATCGGTCTTTGGCCTGCTAACCGCAAAGGCGCAGATGACATTGAGATTTATGCTGACGAAAGCCGCAGTGAAGTACTTGAAACACTGCATCAGCTGCGTCAGCAAGCTAATAAGCCTGCAGGCCAGCCAAACTATTCCCTAGCCGATTTTATTGCGCCTAAACCTGCAGATAATGCAGAGGGTAAAGACGATTACATGGGCGCATTTGCGGTCACCTCAGGATTAGAAGCGGAGGCCTTGGCCGAGCAATACAAAAAAGATGACGATGATTACAATAACATCTTAATGAAAGCCTTGGCCGACCGTCTTGCCGAAGCTTTTGCTGAGTGCATGCACGCAATTGTTCGTCGTGAAACGTGGGGTTATGTGGATGATACCAATTTAACCAATGAAGAATTGATTAAAGAAAAGTATCTTGGCATTCGCCCTGCTCCAGG
>JAESQF010000093.1 GCA_016765295.1 Oleispira sp. | reverse complement strand
TCCGGTAGAGGTTATTGAAGCTGTTTCTGAAGTACTGCCTAATATTGCAGTGGATTGGCTACAAACTATCCTATCTCCCTCTAGGTCAATATCAGATATAAAAAGGTATGCTGTCAAAGGAAGCAAAGTTATAACCCCGTTCACTGGAAATGGCAGGTTGTATTTCGCTCCGACAAATATAAATCTTCCCGTTGATAAGGCTGCCGTACCAGCCGCGCTAAAACCCGTATTCTTTACGAGGAAATCCCTAAGCGTTTCTTCAGTAAAAGCAGTTAGGCCGGATTCATCAAACCAGTCGCCTACGTTGGTGAACAAGACATCTAAACTGTCACCACCACCTCCGCCTCTTAAGTGAGCCGAGATAGTAAACCGATCTGTTTTATTTATGAAAATTGAAGTTCCTTTTGGTAGGTGTAATTTCCTAGACCCGTTATCAGGGTCAACCACTATATAATTATCCTGTGAAAATATTCTCTTCGCCATACTACAAAAGTACGAAAAAAAAGAGAGCCAATTAAGACTCTCTTTCAGGGTTGCTAGTTTTTACGCTAGCGATTGAAGAAGCTATTTTTTATTATGCTAGGGATTCAAGTGCAGCAGTATCAGTAGCGAAAACGCCAGTAACGAAAGCTGATCTGTTGTTATTTCTAACGACCAAGCAACCTCTCCACTCACAACGAATAGTTCTGTTGTTTTTAGTGAAGTCATCTCCATCATAACCGATTTCGATCTTCATTCCTTCTCTTTGAACCAACTCGGATTTAGAAAAGTCACCAATAAGGTAAGTTCCTACAGGCACTAAAGTACTCTTGATTATTGGCACACCGTCTACAGTCAAAAATTGACCAGACTCCATTAACCTACCTACATATCTTTTATCGGTAGCACTTAGTTTTTCAAGCTTTAGAGCTAGAACGTCAGTTGGATGCATTAAAATTGCATTAGCCAAAGCGTTACCCTCTTGAGCAATTTCGATTTGTGTCATTGCCGTAGCAAGAACATCAACAACGTTTGCGTTTACAATTGCAGTTGAACCAGCGGTAGAAGCAGCAAAAGCAGAAGCTACAGTGGTAATACCCCTTAGGTTTAACCCAGTGCCGTCACCATCATACAAAGTTTGTTCAATAGCCTTTAAGACCTCCTGAACCAACTCGTTATTTATTTCCTGAGAAACAATAGAACCTTTAGACAACATTTCTTCCGTCACTTTAATGAACGCCGTAGTCTTTTTAACCACCTCAGAACCTACAATCCACTCTAAATCAATTTGATTCTTAAGCGCACCTTCAGCAGTCTGTCCAGCAGCTCCCTCAGAAGTACCTTGATAAACCCACTCAACCTTGTCAGCACTCGTAGATCGACTAGACATTATATTCATAAGCCTGACAGTTCTACTAGGATTTCTATTAAAACCATCTAGTCTGTCTGCTTGAGGAATATCACCACCACTAATTGCAGCAGAAGAAATATTTCCTACGGCTTTAAGTTCCATTTTGAAGCCTTTTTGGTTTTCACCGCTCGCTACCTCTTTGATCTTCGCGTCATTCTCAGCGAAAGCAGTTTTAAGTGCTTCAGCAAACGTCACCGTTTTTGTTGACTCAACGATAGTCTTTGAGGCCTTAGCAGCTTCAATTTCCATATCTGACACTCGCTTTTCAAGAGCTGTTACAACTTCTCCCGTTGCACTAGCGTCTTTGAGTTCTTTGATTAGACCTTCAATCTCGGTCTTTAATTTACCAGTAGCTTCGCCTACTCTCGCATCCATCTTTTCGATTAACGCATCTAATTTTTCTTTTTCTACAGCCATTTTATTTCGTCACTGTTTTACAGTTTTTTTAATATGTAATTAAAAGCTTCCTCTTCTTCAATAGTCTTTAGTTCCTCGGCTGAGTGAGTTTCGTTCGGCTCAGTGACAATATTTCTTAAGGCTAAATCTTTTAAGGATTTTATTTCAAATTCTACAGCTAAACCTAACTCATTACTGATATTCGATTTTACCAACGCCTCTAGAGCGTCAAATCTTTCAGTGATAAATTGGTTTATCAATTCATTAGTATTTACTTCTGAACCCTTGCTTTTTATTTCATTAATGAGCGCAAGAGGATTTGCCGCAAGTGTTACAGCAGATATTTCGTAAAGCTTAATCTCTTTGATATAATTGACTGACTCAGCCTGATCTCTCTCTTCTTTAATAACAGAAAAACCCACTGAGTTTTCCGTGATAACACCCGCCTTAATCATCTCGAAGACATCTCTACCAAGCGCAGTCTTAAGTGCTATTTGAGATACGAACTCAAGACCCTCATTAGTCTCGCTTAGTTCTTTCATTGTACCTACGGGCTTATCTAATCTGTGTTGATACAAATACTTTATCCGAGGTAAATTCTCTTTAATCGTTTTTGTATAAGCACCCTTCACAATTACATCTCCATCAGAATCAATATTTCCAAAAACCGAACCAAGACCTTTAACGATTCCTTTTTCTTCATCTATGTCCTTTATTTCGTGTGCGCTTTTAAAAATCAATTCTTTCATATCACAAAGATATACAAAATTTTACTTGCATTTCTGGTATAATTTGTTATGGACGTAAAAGGAAGGCATTCAGGGCATTACCGTTTGTCAGTGGTAAAACTAGGCTTCTACAGCGGCATCTAATAACTTCTGCGGCTACATTCCCACCGAAAGCTTTTGGGTCAACCGGAAATCTCATAAAGGAATTTCCTACCCTATATAATTGAGATTCCCTAATAGGCTTCCTTCTAGACGCGTCTAGGTGAGTAGCCCTAACTCTTTCATCCCCAACAGATATCCACCTCTTATATAATTCAGAGGTGGGAAATAAAGCTGTAGCAGTGGCAGAGATAGATGTGCCAGCAGCACCACCAACCTCTGTAACAGATAGTCTCTCTGACAATTTTTTAGATACCTCTTTAGCTAATTTATCCGTAGAGATTGATTCTTTTGGTATTTCCTTTATTGTCTCGGATATCTTTGGGACTATATCTGTAATTCGGTCTGTTATAGCAGAATTAATAGAGCCCTCTAGAATCGCATTTAATTGAGCTGTGCCGACAGAACTAAGGAACCCGAAGGCACTAACATACCAATCACTATAAAGGCTGTGTACGGCCTTATATATGTCCGAGATCAAAGCGGCTAAAATTGATTGTATTTTTGAATCTAAATTATCTTCGTCCTCTTCACTATTGATTAAATCAAAAATGGCATTATAAGCTATTACCGATAGTTGATTCGAGTGCCTTTCTAAAACTATAAGCAATCTATCATAATCAGAATTGAAAGCAGCCTCCATTTTTTCAGGTGAAGACTGCTTAGTGAAAAATTTTAGAGTAGTTCCCTTCACCTTAGTAGCTACTTACCACACCATCTAATTCGTTAACCGCATCCAGTAGATCAGACTTCGTTGGTTCAAAATCCTTATCGAATTTTACTTCTACAGAGTAGTTCCCCATTTCTTTGAGTTGAGTTTTGGCCTCCCCCTCTGGATTTGGTATGACCACTGATTCTGAAGGATCATACATTTTGAAATTACACTGGACCACTACTTCATCAGGATTATAGTTTATGCTACTTCCCACTAAAACTATTTTTAATTTTTTGTACATTCTCATAATCGTTATTTATCTTATTCTGTTGGTTTTAAATTACTTTGAGCTGCGGCCTCTAGGGTTGCTAGCGTTTGCAAATCCATATTCTCATAGGCATTAAGTTTACCGGAAT
>JAESQF010000103.1 GCA_016765295.1 Oleispira sp. | reverse complement strand
ATTGGGCTGATGGGCTTGGGGTTATATATGGCAAAGAAACCACCAATCGTTATGTGATTTTACTATGTTGGTAAATATTCTAGGATCTTCTGATGATTAGCTCGATTCTGTATATCGTTTAATACATTGGAGAAAGAGGTGGATATGTCAGGAAAAATTAACGGCGCATGTCTGTGCGGAGAAATAAGATACGAGATAAACAACAGGTTTGATCAGCTTTATCGTAAGCGGTAAATAAACGACACCCTTCCGCTGTAGACCTCTGACCTGCACCCTGTCTTCTTTCATTGAAACGGGTTTGTAGCGTGGAACGGATTAACGAAGCATCACTGACAGAGCGCCAGCAATACTGGCTCAAGCATATTCGCGCCTGCGATGATGCCGGCCAGACCAGTATTGACTATGCCCGAGCAAATGGCATTAACGTCAAGTCATTGTATTCCGCCAGGAAGGCTCTGGTAGAAAAAGGCACATTGCCACCTCGCAAGGCTATCAGGTTTCAAAAAGTTCAAACACTCGGCGACCATTCACGCCTGGAAAACCAGTGGCGTATTCAAATGGCCAACGGTGTCGTCGTTGCCTTTGGCGGTGAACTTGATGCCAGCACATTGTCACTGGTACTGAGCACCGCGGCCTCCTTGTCATGATGCGACCGGCGAATGACCTGCCCGTGGTCTACCTATGCCGGGATGCCATCGACTTCCGCAAGGGCATCAATGGCTTGTCGATACTGGTGGAAGATGCGTTGAGCCTTGACCCTTTCTCGGAACAGTTGTTTGTGTTCTGCAACCGGCGTCGCAATCGGATAAAGATTCTCTATTGGGAGCGCAGTGGCTTCTGCCTGTGGCAGAAACGTCTGGAGAAGGCGCAATTTCACTGGCCACGCAAATCCGAAGATGAGGTCGTCTCGCTCACGTCACAGCAGCTCAACTGGTTGCTCGATGGCTACGATATTGCGCGGATGAAACCGCATGACAAACTGCATTTCAGCAGTGTTTTATAGGGTTATTTGCACCTGCACACGGTATAATACGTGGCATGAAAAGCCTGCCCAAACAGCTACCTGATGACATAGATGCCCTGAAGGTTTTGGTGGCTGAACAGGCCGCGCACAACGAAGAATTACTGGCACAAAAGCGCGTTGACGAAAAAGAAAATATACGTCTTAACGCTAAAGTTCTCTCCTTGCAAGAACAACTCAACCTGGCGCTGGCCCGGCGCTATGCGGCCAGCAGTGAGAAGTTATCCCCAGACCAAATCCGCCTGTTTGATGAAGCCGAGGTTGAGGCGCACGCTGAACCTGTCGAAGACGAGACCGTCATTGTCCCCGAGCATAGCCGCCAGAAACGGGGTCGCAAGAAATTGCCAGATTCTCTATCCCGTGTAGAGGTTATCCATGAGCTCGCCGCTGATGAACGGCTCTGTCCTCACGATGGTAATGTTCTGGCCGAGATCGGTGAGGTGACTTCCGAGCAACTGGATATCGTTCCGGCGAAGATCCAGGTTATCCGCCACATCCGCAAGCAGTATGCCTGCAAGTGCGGCCAGTGCATCAAGACAGCGCCTCTGCCGGCCCAGCCTATTCCCAAGAGCCTGGCGTCGCCGGGCTTGTTGGCACACATCACGGTGTCTAAATACCAGGACGCCCTGCCACTGTATCGGCAGGAGACTATCCTGCGCCGCATTGGTGTTGAGTTGCCGCGTGCAACCCTGGCCAACTGGATGATCAAGGCCGGCGCTTTGGTACAACCTGTGATCAATCTACTGCGGGATCAGTTGCTGACGTACGACATCGTACAAATGGATGAAACCCCGGTGCAGGTGCTCAATGAACCGGGCAAACGGGCCCAGTCAAAGTCCTACCTCTGGTTGCAGCGCGGCGGGCCACCGGAACAGCCGGTTATCCTCTATGACTATGATCCGGGTCGAGGTGCTGGAGTGCCCCTACGCTTGCTGGAAGGGTTCAGGGGTTATCTTCAAACCGATGGCTATGATGGCTACAACGCGACTGTTGCAGGCAATGGCCTTATGCATATGGGCTGTATGGCGCACGCTCGCCGGAAGTTCAGCGATGCGGTAAAGGCTCAAGGAAAGAACAGGAAGCCGGGTAAGGCCCAGCATGGATTGGCATTAATCCAGAAACTGTATCGGGTGGAAAAGCAGGCCAAACAACTGACACCACTGGAACGCTTCGACTATCGCCAACAACACGCAAAACCGATACTCGAACGGCTGCGCCGTTGGCTGGATGACAGCCTGTCCAAAGTGCTGCCCGGCAGTACGGCAGGCAAGGCACTGAACTACCTGCACAATGAGTGGGACAAACTGACGTGCTATCTGGATGATGGCCGCCTGGAGATCGACAACAACCTGGCAGAGAACGCCATCCGGCCCTTTGTGGTGGGAAGAAAAAATTGGTTGTTCAGTGCATCGGTTGCGGGCGTCAAAGCCAGCGCCAACCTATACTCACTGATCGAGACGACTAAGGCCAACGGACTAGAGCCGTATGCCTACCTGCGGTACCTGTTTGCAGAGCTGCCCAGGGCTGAGACTGTTGAGGCTATCGAAGCTCTATTGCCGGGCAACGTGAACCCAGAGCAGATCAAGCTCTAGCGAGCCACCCCGTCGTTCGTTAACCGCTTAGTACGTCAGGACAAGCTGGCGTTGAATAAAGGGTGAAAGTCCCTGTGGAGTAAGGGCTGACCACTCGCTCCAGCCTCGAGCTATGCGCTTGCGCGGGTAACTTCGCAAGTGAAGTGTTAGTAGAGGTGCTTGCAGGCTAGGTATTGAGCCACGAAATTAACGACTCCGAGTGCCGATGTCGTTAAGCGATGCAGAAGGCAACATGGTTAGTACTGCCTTGGTAAGGTGCTAGCCAACTCGGCGGGGTCGTAGACCCTATGCATGCAAGTACGTTCAATGTACGGAACCTGAGAGATCCTGATCGATGTCTCTTGAAATAGAGCCTTGAGAGAGTAAATTGTGAATCAAAACCTGAGTAATACAGTTTATCCTATCGTCAGGAAGTCGGACGAAACCATAGTACCGAAGAAGGCAGCGAACAAGGCCGCCTTAACCGGCGGGTGCGGAGTTGGTGGAGGGAAGGGTTTTGACTGAGAGGAACGCAAGTGGAATTAACCGTGGCCAGACACAGAGCTGGAATAACATGATGTCGAGTTTCACCTGCGTGCGTGAAAAAGCAAAGAGTGATAAGCAACAAACATTCACAGCTTTAATGCACCATCTTACACCGGAGTTACTGAGTCAAAGTTTTTATAAACTAAAGCGCCAGTCGGCAAAGGGAATTGATGGGGTGCGCTGGTTCGATTACCAAGATAACCTTGAGTATCGGCTACAAGATTTGCATACACGAATACAAACGGGTCGCTATAAGCCAAAGCCTGCTCGGCGTGTTTACATACCGAAGGCAAATGGTGAACGGCGACCTCTAAGTATTCAATGTGTTGAGGATAAGCTTGTTCAACAGGCGGTAGTAACACTCCTCAATCAGGTCTATGAAGTGGATTTTAAAGGGTTTTCTTATGGTTTCAGGCCAGAGCGCAGTCAGCATAATGCGTTAGACGCATTGGCTTACGGCATTAGTAAAAAGAAAGTGAATTGGGTGCTTGATCTGGATATACGTCGTTTCTTCGATACCGTTGAACATGACTGGCTCATCCGAATGATAAAGCACCGCGTACAAGATAATCGCTTAATTAAGCTCATCATCCGCTGGATAAAAGTAGGGGTAGTTGAGGAAGGTGTTACTCGGAAATCGGCACATTGTGGTCTCCCGCAAGGTGCTGTGATATCACCGTTGCTCTCAAATATCTACTTGCATTACGTGTTTGATTTATGGAGTCATGAGTGGCGAAAGAAGAGGGCGTGTGGTGAGGTATTGATTGTAAGGTATGCCGATGACGCGGTTCTTTGTTTTCAACACAAGTGGGAAGCGAATGAGTATTTGGCGCTGCTACATCAAAGGCTAGATAAATTTGGTTTAACAGTTCATCCAGAGAAAACGCGTTTAATCCGGTTCGGTCGTTTTGCCGTGCAGCAAAGTGGAAATAAAGGACTTGGGAAGCCGAAGACATTCGACTTCCTTGGTTTTACCCATTACTGCAGCACACGGCGTAACGGTGAATTTAAACTCGGACGCAAAACTATTAGAAAGCGTTTGGTGGGTCAAATTAAGGCCGTGCAGCAAGAACTCCGACGGCGAATGCATGACTCAGTTGGGCTAACGCTCAAGTGGCTAAAGTCAGTCATTACTGGGCATATGAATTATTATAGTGTGCCAGGTAATGGTCAAAGCGTTTCACTTTTTCATGATGAAATAGTGAAACGCTGGCTTAAAATGCTCCGCCGACGAAGCCAGCGTCACACGATTGTCTGGGAAAAGTTTGGCCCATGGGTTAGGCGTTTGTTACCCAAAGTGCGTATTGTCCACCCTTATCCCGAAATGCGATTTCGCGCCAGATACTCGAAGTAGGAGCCGTATGCGTTAGTAGCGCACGTACGGATCTGTACGGGGGGCACTGGGTGACCAGTGTTCCTACCGTGACCGTTGCATTGCCTTGCCTTGCCGAAGCCTTCGGGGCTGTCAAAATATTGAAGTGCTAATTTGTCAATTTCCACAGTTATTCTCCTTGAAACCCTCGCTGCTATCCCTTTGTTTTTGGTGCGCAGTGAGTGTCTGATGACGGTTTTCAGGGAAGGGTTTACTTTGCGGTAATGTAGGGGTATCCAGCGCTGATAATACCAGACGCCATGTGCGGATTGGGTTGTATAGAGTGT
>JAESQF010000092.1 GCA_016765295.1 Oleispira sp. | reverse complement strand
GATAGGAAGTTTTGTCCGTTGTGATAAGTATAAACGTATGTTCTAGCTCCCTCAACTTCTTTTAAAAGGTCTTCTAGTACTCCATAAATCAGGACATCTCTATTTATTGTGTACTCAATTCGCTTCATTTCATTATTAGGCATCAACCAAGTAGCTATTGGCTCTCGGTAGTGATAAGAAAGAAAAGCGAATAAGCAGACGAATATTACACCCCACTTAGTTTTGTTTATCTCAGATAATACTTCTTTGGCATACTTTAAAATATCCTTCATAATTACAGTAAATCTTCTATATCAAATTCAACTATAATTATAGTTCTGAAGTATACGGAGTCGTTGTAACCCTCTCTGATTGGCTGGATAGATTGTATCGTTTGATTTATTACCGTAAAATTGTCAGCCGATAAATCCAAATAAGTTTCCTTATTTCTAATAAGTCCTACTATTTGACCAGTAATATTATTGTTGGTTCCCCAACCGCCTAATCCCTGATTGAATTTAGAAACAACCTCAATATTAATGTTCTGTGATTCTCCAATAGAATTCCTAGTAACATTATTCTCCAACGAGGAGTTTGGGCTTATAATTATGTAAGGGAATGAATCGTCACCCGTAGGGACTTCCGTGTAAATGGGTATGTCAGTGCCCACCGGAAATTCTATTGAATTGTCAGTCTCCAATAGTTTGATGATTGCTGTGTTAACGTAGTCTAATGCGTATCTCATACCACAAAGTTACTTCTTTTTTAGAATCTTATTTACCCTCATTCCCAACCGCTTCATCATTTTCTTCTTCTCTACGAATACATTATGAAAGAAATAAGGTCTGGCAGAAAGGTTGGTGAAATTTTTCCGGCTATCTCCTCCTTTAAACTGAAGCGCATAATCTGAACCAGCCCCGCCTAAAACCGCAGTAACCCCACCTAAGCTTATAGTTCTTCGTCTAGTGCCAAATTCAATATAGGCCATTAATTTTTTGCCCAACCCGCCAGCAGAAATCTTATAAGCAGAACCCACGCCTTTCTTTCTAGACAGGGTAGTCATTCTTATAGAACTAGATAGTCCTTTAGTATCTTCACCCCTCCTTTCTAAGTGAGGTAGGGATTTAGCATCAAAGTCTTGCTTTATCTTTTCCTTCATAGATTGGGTAGTCTGCTTTAGCTCCTTGTCAAAATCTTCAGCCATTACACCCAGCCCCTCTAACTTCTGCATTATAGTTGCTAGTTCTTTTTTATCTAAGTATACGGATTTGTTTGCCATATACAAATCTACGAAATATTAGAGAGGTTAATTTTAGTTACATTTGTTGTATGAAAATATACGAAGAGGTGGATTTAGGGTTGGCAGCAGGAGCAACAGAGCCTATAAGTGTAGTTGACGCAAAAAGTTGGGCTATTATAGATACTAATTTAGACGACTCTGTAATCGAATCAATAATAGTTAGTGCTAGAATTATGGCAGAAACCTTTTTGTCTAGAGATATTATATCAAAAGACCGGAAGGTGTTTGTAGATTACCCCGTAGAAGATGATGGTATATATTCAGTGTGTTTGACCTATCCAGCAAAAACATCAACTCTCGTAGTAGTGTCAGACGGAGATACATTAATAGCCGATACTGATTATAAAGTAATTGGTATACAAAATCATATTATTGAATTTTCAGCTTCCTACCCCGATATAACTATTACTTACGAAAGTGAGCCGATCGTTAGCTTACCCGAGTTTAATTCAGCGGAGTCAGCGGTCAAATCACTCATAGAACAAATCTATGATAATAGAGGCAACCTAGAGGGAGATAGCGACATAAGAATACTTGACTCTAATATTAAACGTATGTTAATGCCTTTAAAAAGAATTTATCTATAATGAGCAGAAAAAGAAATAGACTAAGAGACAGTTTCACAGTAAGGAGAACCACTACCACTAAGTCGCCAAACGGAGATTTGGTTAGTACTACGGATAGCGAAGATACTTACAGGTGTTACGCACTTCACAGGGAGTCAGCCCTTATTGATAGAACTTATGAAATTCCTCAGATAGAGTTCGATTACGTACTCGAAGTGAGAAGTGAAACCTTAGTAGCTGCACAGCTAGTAAAGGCAAATAGGTTGATAATAAGTAAAACTGGCTCCACTGTGTTTCAAGTCACTGAGACTATAACTGATACCCTCCGTAAAAGCCGAATCTTTATTAAAGCAACCACTTAATTAAGTAATCACTAGGAATTTTAAATAATCTTTCGTAATATTGTGGTATGAGAATAGTAGATAGAAGTTTAGATGAGATCACTAACGGGAGTGTGCTTCAGGTTGAAAAACCTATTAATGGAGAGAGGTTATTTGTGGTTCTTGATGTATTAGCGTTTGATGTTAGATACGCTCACGATTTATCAAGAGTATTTGAGGGTGCAGGAGCAGAGCTTCTTTGTACTCACATATTAGATGTTAGTAAAAGAAAGATAGTGGTTTTGGGGAATATATACTGTGATCTTGATAAATTCAGATAATTATGAAAGGAACAACTACAATTTCGATAGACGACCTAGATAGGTTGAGGGGCTACGAAGCAGAGAGAGAAAGTATTCTTAACGAGAACTGTCTGTTCTCTATTGAGAGAGACTGGAATAGAGATGAGCACGATGTAGAAATAAAAAAATATGAGGGGTTCGACAGTGCCCATCAAGACCTGATGAACAACCTTGAAAAAGAGAATCGGGGCTTAAGTAGGGCAAACTCTGATGTAGAATTCTTAAAAATGCAATTAAAAAGAGAACAAGACACAACTAAACAAGAGGAATTATTTCTTAAATTATCGTTCCCAAAAGTTGTTTGGTTGTATGTTAAATCATTCCCGTTTAGGCCGAACCTTTTTTCTTGAAATTTTCTAGTGAGAATTCAGCCTCGACTCTATTAACATAGAAAGAGTCTAGCACTCTAGTTTTCAATCCTAGAGGCCCATACTTCTCGATAACTTCAAATACCTCACCAAATCTAGGGTGAGACTTACTTGTTATTTTT
>JAESQF010000091.1 GCA_016765295.1 Oleispira sp. | reverse complement strand
AGCAGTAGCTGAAATAGATTGAACCTCTGCTAATTGATCAGCAACCGCACTGCTGTCTCCACCAGCATTAGAAGACCCCCAAGTAATTACCGAGCCATCTGTCTTGATCCCAGCAAAAGCACTGCCAGTTGCAGAAATGGATTGCACTCCAACTAAGTTATTAACAACCGAAGTTCTATCTCCACCAGAAGAAAGGTCCCCCCAAGTTACTACCGAGCCATCCGTCTTGATTGCCGCAAAAGCACTGCTAGTTGCAGAGATGGACTTTATCCCTATTAACTTATCTTCAACCGAAGTGCTATCACCGCCTAAATGTGAAGTCCCCCAAGTCACTACCGACCTGTCGTTCTTAATCGCAGCAAAGGCACCATCAGTAGCAGAGATGGATTTTACCCCTATTAATTGCTCCGCAACTGAAGTGGTATCAGCACTACCTGCGTCCTCATTGGCATAATAAGAAAAGCCCCAAGCCACGACAGAACCATCGCTCTTAATCGCGGCAAAAGCACTCTTAGTAGCAGAGATAGATCGCACTCCTATTAATTTATCAGCAACCGAGACACTAATAGCCCCATCGTTGGCGCTCCCCCAAGTAACCACTGAACCATCTGCCTTAATTGCCGCAAAAGCGCCACTAGTAGCAAAGATAGATTGTATTCCTACTAATTGATCCGCAACCGAGGCGATATCAGCACCATAATAATCATTCCCCCAAGTAACTATCGAATTATCAGCCTTAATCGCTGCAAACGCACCGCTAGTAGCAGAGATAGATTGCGCCCCAACTATTTGATCAGCTACCGAAACACTATCACCACCAGATAAAGAGTCCCCCCAAGTCACTACCGAACCGTCGTTCTTGATCGCAGCAAAAGCTCCAACAGTAGCCGAGATGACCTTCACTCCTATCAATTTGTCAGCAACGCTGTCACTATCAGCGCCATAATCATCGCTTCCCCAAGTCACGACAGAGCCGTCATTCTTAATGGCCGCAAAAGCAAGGGCTGTTGCAGAAATAGACTTTATCCCTATTAATTGCTCTGTAACAGAAGAGCTATCACTGCCCGATTGTACATTGCCCCATGTCACCACAGAACCATCACGCTTAATCGCTGCAAAAGCACCCCCATTAGCAGAGATGGACTCTACTCCGATTAATTGACTGGCAACCGAAGTGCTATCACCACCAAAAGAAAGATCCCCCCAAGTCACTACTGAACCATCCACCTTCACCGCAGCGAAAGCTGTTCTAGTTGAAGAGATTGATTGCACTTCCGTTAATTGACCGTCAACCAACGCGCTATTCCCACCAGAATAAGAAGACCCCCAAGTTACGACTGAACCGTCACTCTTGATTGCTGCAAAAGCTCGATCAGTAGCAAAAATTGATTCCACTTCTATTAATTGATCACTCACTGAAGAGCTATCAGCTCCAAAACCATCATCACCCCATGTGACCACCGAGCCATCTGCCCTAATCGCCGCAAAGGCTCCGGCAGTAGCTGAAATAGATTGAACCCCTATTAACTTATCTGCTAAGGGGGCGCTATCACCACCAGTTCGAGAACTTCCCCAAGTCACTACCGAACCATCTGCCCTAATTGCCGCAAATGCACTAGTAGTAGCTGAAATAGATTGAACTCCTATTAACTTATCTGCTACCGGAACGCTGTCACCACCAGTTTGAGAACTGCCCCAAGTCACTACCGAGCCATCAGCCTTAATCGCTGCAAAAGCTTTATCAGTAGCCGAAATGGATCTGACACCAACTAATTTCTTGGCAACTGCAGTGCTATCAGAGCCGTCATTAATATTGCCCCAAGTAATTACCGAGCCGTCCATTTTAATCGCCGCAAAAGCAGATTTATTGCCAACGATCTCTCTCACCCTATTTAAGGCATACGTCCTGTTTATCGAATTGCCTTCGTCATCAGCCTCATTGATAGCTGTTGCCGTGATACTAATTTTTTTAAATACATGCTCAACTGGAACTCTGTAATAATCTAGCTCCGATACCTCACCGTCAATTCCTTCAACCCTCCACTCGTAACGAGTTTTACTTGAATCACAATACTCACAAATAGCAGTCATGACTAAATTCTCACCAGCCTGAATAGCTGAATTTTTCATTAACCCTAAAGAAATAATTTTTGGTTCTTCGGTAGTAACTGCTGAAAATGAGCCTGAAAATGAACCTACACGGATACTACCTTGGGTCTTTGCTTTAAACCCACTCGCAGAAAATATGCGTAACTGAAGAGTTTGGCCATTATTAATTTTTCCAGCCGCCGATGTAAAATCAGTGCCATTTATAGAGTATTCCAAGCTCGTTACTTCAATTTCTGCTGTACCTGTAATTCCCGTAATAGTGACCACATTTGATTGAACCCAAAATTGACGTGCTGCACTGGTTTTATCCGTAAAGATGAAGGCTTCAGGGCTGACATCTTGAGCCAAGGCTGTAAGCTTAAATGCAACGTTTGTTTCACCTATGGTAATCGTCACCGTTTTGCTTTCAGAGAAGCCTAGTGGTGTTTCAGCTCTTAATTGAAGACTTTGATTATTGCTGATGGTGCCAGCAGTAGAAGTAAATTTGCCACCGTCAATAGAATATTCACCACCTAAAATAGAAATTTCTGTTTCAGTATTAATACCCAAGATAGTGACAGCCTCTGAAACAAGCTGAACATCACGAGCAACGTCAATTAAAGGAGTGAAACTGAATGTGTCTGGAGTTTTATCTTCTTTAACAGGGATAGGCTGAGCTGGATCTTCTTTACCACCTCCCCCTCCAGAACCACCGCAGGCAACTAATAAAGAGGAAGCGAAGATATAGATCAGCAGTTTTTGGAGGGCTGAAGCCGATATAAAAGGACTCATATTTACAATCCATTGTAAGAAATTGGCCAGATGATACTAAGATCAACAATTAATCACAATCTAAGAAAAACATCAGGCATAAAAAAAGCCGCTATCTTTCGATAGCGGCTTCCTTAGAGACAATGCCAGGGTGCTGAGACTGTCGTCTTTATGCTGAATTAAGCCGCTTCTGCCTCCATGGCGTCACGAACTTTCTTCATTGCATTCTTTTCTAGCTGACGGATACGTTCTGCTGATACATCGTATTCCGCAGCTAGTTCATGCAGGGTTGATTTATCATCGGTCAACCAACGCTGCTGTAAAATATCTCGACTACGTTCATCCAAGTTCGCTAAGGCCATATGTAGGCTAGTGCTAGTTTGTTGCTCATGGCGGGTATTTTCAACCACCATGGCTGGATCAAAACGCTGGTCTTCTAAATAATGGGCAGGTGCTTTATAAGCTGTTTCATCATCTTCATCTGCACCGGCATCGAAAGACGCATCACGTGCTTGTAGGCGACCTTCCATTTCAAATACGGTTTTCTGCTCGACCCCAAGTGCTTCCGCGATGTCCTTCGCTTCAGATTGAGACAACCAACCTAGCTTCTTTTTAGAGCTACGTAGGTTAAAGAACATTTTACGTTGCGCTTTAGTCGTCGCAACTTTCACGATACGCCAGTTGCGCAAGATAAATTCGTGCATTTCGGCTTTGATCCAATGCACGGCAAAGGAAACCAAACGTACACCAACCGCAGGATCGAAGCGTTTAACCGCTTTCATCAAACCTACGTTGCCTTCTTGAATAAGATCACCTTGATTCAAACCATAACCGGAGTAGCTTTTTGCAATGTGTGCAACAAAGCGCAGGTGCGACATAATTAAACGACGCGCAGCCTCTAAGTCCTCTTCATAATGAAGTAGGGTGGTTAATTCTCGCTCTTCCGCGATACTCAGCACAGGTACAGAATTAACCCGAGCCAAATAGGCTTCTAGGTTAGCACCAGGGCTTAGGGCATCAATAGATTGCAAGGCAGTGTTCATCAATATTTCCTATTCAATTAAATAAGTTCACAAGGAGTGTAGCACTCGTCTTTATTGAGTGCCATGGTGTTATTAAGTTCACCAGTGGAACAGTCCTTTTACTTTTCTTTGCATTAAACCATCGCCAACTCAAAAATGGCTATCTATGGTTCAATCGCTACTAGGTGTCGCTGCACTGACCACCACGAGCCTAAAAGCCCCAATAGTGCGGCGCTTGATATTAACCAACAAGTAGGGGTAAAGGGAAGAGGCTGTAGATAAAAGTCAGCTCCATATAAAGCAGCAATATCGGCAACAGGGCCTTGTAGCAAGATCCAGCACAGACCGAGCATTAGCCAAGCAAGGATGCCACCAATGGCTCCATACCAAAAGCCAGTGTATAAGAAAGGACGGCGCACATAGGCATTGGTGCCACCGACCAACTTAATGACTCTAATTTCTTCCGTGCGCGCAGCAATCGATAAACGTATGGTATTGCCGACCACCAGCATAATAGCCAGAGCTAATAAGACACCCACTACCGCCACTAAGCGCTGCGCTAAGGCTAATAACGCTAATAAACGCTCAACCCAGGCCATATCGACTTGCACACTATCTACATGTTTAAACGATTTGATTTGCGCGACCAGCACATTGAGTTCGTCTTTATCAATACCTAAAGGAGGCTCCACCAGTAAAACCGCCGGCAGCGGGTTTTCATCTAGAAAGCTCAACGCTTCTGAGATACCGCCATATTCTTTGAATTCTTCTAATGCTTGCTCAGGAGAGACATAAACGACCTTATTGACCTGATCGAGAGAGCCCAACTTTAAACGCAAAGCATTGGTATCCGTTTCGCGAATATCCGTCGCTAAAAAGACGGTCATCTGGCCCGAGGCTTCAAAGTGCCCACTAAGTTGTTGTAGATTATTCACCGCCATATAGAGCGCGCCAGGCAAGGTCAATGCAATGGCAATCACTAACCAGGTCAATAAGCTCGACGCTGGAGTTGATAATAATTTTGCTAATGATTCAACCGCGACCATCTGATGGTTGCGGAAGTAAGCGCTGAACTTTTCACCAGCACCGAGAGTTGCTGCTGAAGCGCCATGTTGAGTCGTTGTTTTCTCAGGCATGAGCAGCTCCACTATTAAAGTCCTGACCCGCAATCATTTGGCCATTTTGCAGAATCAAACGGCGCTTATTCATGCGTTCGACTAAGGCTATATCGTGGGTAGCAATTAATACGGTCACGCCCACTTGCTGGAAGTGACTAAATAGGTTCATGATTTCAGCGGATAATTCAGGGTCTAGGTTGCCCGTAGGCTCATCGGCAATTAATAGAGCAGGCTTATTCACCACCGCTCGGGCGATGCCGATACGCTGTTGTTCGCCACCAGAGAGCTGAATAGGATTGAGTTTTTCTTTGCCTAATAAGCCGACTTTATCGAGCGCGGCGCGTACACGACGACCGGTTTCTTTTAATGAGGTGCCGGCAATCAATAAAGGCAAAGCAACGTTTTCGAAGACACTGCGATCAAATAGCAGTTGGTGATTTTGAAAAACGACGCCGACTTTTCGTCTATGGTAGGGCACTAGACCTTCACGTAAACGGGAGAGATTACTGCCATCCACCACGACTTCGCCGCGAGTAGGCACTTCCATGCGCATCATGAGTTTGAGCAAGGTACTTTTACCGGCTCCTGAATGGCCCGTAAGAAAAGCCATTTCACCATGCTCTAGCTCAAAGCTAACCCCACTAAGCGCTTCTTTACCTGAAGAATATCGCTTACTGACACGATCAAAACGAACCATTGGCAAAATTAGGTCTCCCTGGCGAAAGCCGAGGCAATCAATTTATTATTATAAACTATCTTTATCAAACAGCGCTCGGGTAAAGTCATTCGCATCAAACGGACGCAAGTCATTAATACCTTCACCAATACCGATAAAGCGAACTGGCAAACCAAGTTGCTTAGCCAAGGCGAAGATCACTCCACCTTTCGCAGTGCCATCCAATTTAGTCAGCGTTAAACCGGTAACCCCGACTGATTTTTGGAACTGAACCGCTTGATTAATCGCATTCTGCCCAGTGCCAGCATCCAGAACTAGCATCACTTCATGAGGGGCATCAGGATCAATTTTTTTCATTACCCGAACGACTTTTTCCAGCTCGCCCATAAGATTGTCTTTGGTATGTAAACGGCCAGCGGTATCGGCAATTAAAATATCAGTGCCTCTGGCTGTTGCGGCTTCAAGTGCATCATAGAGAACCGATGCGCTATCTGCGCCAGTATGCTGAGCGATAACAGGCACGTCATTCCGTTCGCCCCAAACTTGTAGCTGCTCAACGGCAGCGGCGCGGAAAGTATCACCCGCCGCCAACATCACGGACTTGCCTTTCGCCTGGAATTGCTTGGCTAATTTACCAATGGTAGTCGTTTTACCCACCCCATTGATACCCACCATCAAGATCACATAAGGTTTATTAGCCGAATCGATCACCAAAGGCTGCTCGCATGGCGCCAAGATATCTTGTAATTCTTTAATCAAGGCTTCAAATAGAGCATCTGAATCGGTTAGTTCTTTACGACCAACACGTTCAGTCAATTTAGCCATGATTTCTCGAGTGGCTTCGACGCCGACATCGGCCATTATTAGCTGAGTTTCTAATTCTTCTAAAAGATCATCATCGATCTCTTTTTTACCGAGTAGAAGATTGGCAACGCCATCACTGAAACCAGACCGCGTTTTACTCAGGCCTGTGGCTAAACGACTAAAGAAACCTTTCTTCTTCTCGCTAGATCCTGCTTTTTCCTGTTCGCTGGCGTCTTGGAAGAAAACCGTGCCTTCATCCGCTGGAGTACCTGCTTTTCTCATATCCACAGATTCGGCGTCTTCAACCGCCTCTGCTGGCTGCTTTTCCACAACCTCAGATTCCAAAGTATGGGCTTCAAGCGCTGTTTCTTTAGCTGGCTCATCAGCTTCGATCGCGTTTTCTACCAGCTGCTCAGCCTGATCTTCTACTTTCGTTTCAGATTCGCTGTGTTTTTTCTTACGTTTAAAAATATCAAACATGGAGTGTTCTCAAACATCAGGCCCAACTACTTTTAGCAGCTCTTTAACAAAAGAGTTTTAGCGAAAATAGATCAAGCACCTACTATATGAATTATTTGGAGTCTATCCTATCATCTATCGACTGTTGTGAATAATACAAGGATACAGAATGAAGCTGAGATTTAGCCGCACCTCCCTCAATTTAATAATTTTTACCTGTATTGCCCTTATTGGCTGGGCCGGCATTGATAAAAACAGCAAAGTAGATGAACTGAATTCAGAGACAATTAATGTCATTAGCCCCTTAGAGCTAAAGAATCTAGAGTCGTTAAATCAACAATCCTGGACTAGCCAAGAAGGCATTCAGGTTATCTGGCAAAGCCGCTTGGATACCGATTTTTTAATTCGCGTGCGTGGCACTCGAGCGGATAAAACGCCTTTAATCGACAATCATAAAATCAGTTGGCAGGCTGCGTATTGGCAATGGGATATCAATATGGGAACTGATTTTGCAATGGCTCTAGATGCATTTGGCCAGCTACTTAAAGGTTTTCCTGCTGCTCTTAAAGGCCGAGCTGGCAGCATAATATTACAAGGTCCGTGGAGCCCAGAAATTGCCCGCCTTATCAGCGCGCGTATTATTAAGGACTTAGATTTAAAATCGCTGAATGAATTAAAGACAGCTACCAATAATAACTCTCACCACTGCCCTTGGCAGCCCGTTAGCGCTCAGTTTTGGTTACAAGATCAGCTAATGCAGCCGGGATTAAGCCAACCCGATATGGTTAGTAAGACATGGGGGATTGAGCAGTTACCTTACTTCAGTGCCATCACCCCCAACTCACTCCACAGCTGGAAGCAGGTATTCAGCCAACAATGGCAAGTGAGCTGGGCTAAACCAAAAAAGCAGTTCGACATGCTGAGCGACCTCGCATACTATCGCCTCCCCGCGAATTACCTACTGCAAGGTTATTGGCAGATTAATGAGTTAACTCCGGCCGTGTTAGAAGACTATCTAGCTCAGTGCCGTCGAGATGTTAGGTAACCCCATGGCGAAAAAAAGCAATCAGCGTAAAGGTCCACAACAATTAAGAATCATTGGTGGCGACTGGCGCTCTCGCCGCATTCACTTTGCTGACGCTCCCGGTCTGCGGCCGACGATGGATAAAGTACGTGAAACAGTCTTCAACTGGTTGCAGTGGGATATTGAAGGCAAGCTGATTCTCGATTGCTTCGCCGGTAGTGGTGCTTTGGGTTATGAAGCGTTAAGTCGTGGCGCTAAAGAAGTGACCTTCATTGAACTCAATAAAAATGCGGCTAGCTGTATTCGTGATTCGTTAGTGTCGCTGGAAGCGAGTAATGCTCAGGTTTTCCAAGCCGACGCATTGACTTGGTTAGGGCAGCAAGAAAGCTTAGAGCAATTCGGTGTGATCTTCCTCGATCCACCTTTTGCTAAAGAGCTGCTAGCCCCTACGGTTGAGTTGATTGCCAGCAAGGTGAAGACAGGCTGCTTAGTGTATGTTGAAGTCGAAGCCAAGGCTGACCTTTCTTGCATTCCCTCTAACTGGTTAGAGTCTAAGCGCAAAGATGGCAAGGAATTTAGCTTCATGTTGTTTGAGGTGGAGTAAGCCACTCAGGCTTAGGAATAAAGGCTTCTTGCATCGCCTCGACACGCCCTCGATACTCATCACTTAAATAGGGGCGTTCGAGCTGAAATATCTGATAAATCCCGCCTTTCAGCATATCCTGAGTAATGTTTTCATTTACATCTAATAATAAATTGCACTGTAAAAAAGAATACCAGCTGGTCACCACAATCCAGGTATTTAGCGCTAATCCTTCTAAATCACGCCGATTAATCTGAATGATATTGGCATCGTGCAAGCCCTGATAAATTGCTTCGGTTTTTAACTGGCAGCGGCGAAAAAACGCACGATAACGGGTATGTAAGCGCTCCTCCCCTAACAATAAGTGCTCCATATCTCTGTGGATAAAGCGGAATTCCCACAATCCCTGAAAAACCTTCTGTAGATAATTCAGCTTATCTTCTATCGTCAGCTTACGCTCTGTGGGGACGTCTAAATTGCTATCGACTGTTGCTTCATAAATAAGAAACAGCTCATAGATAATTTCTTGTTTGTTCTTAAAGTGGTAATAAAGATTGCCAGGGGACATGCCTAAATGAGCGGCAATATGATTGGTCGTAACTTTACGCTCACCTTGCAGGTTAAATAATTCTAGCGCGGCAGCCAATATGCGATCACGAGTTTTCATACTATCTGTAAACAACCTTATTTTCGATGTCATGAATATGGGTTATTGTAAACGTTCGTGCCAATTAAGACATCACCTATTGACACATTAGAGTAAAAACTCTAATAATACATCTAAAATAAATATTACCCCTATTTTTGGAGATTCGACCATGGTTGCCAATACCGCTGAAGTATCCTCTATTGATACAGAAATTGTTCGCTTACAAGAATTGTTTAGTCGCCAAAAAAGCGCCTTTAGTAATAATCCTATGCCAAGTGCAGAGCAACGTATTGGCCACCTGAAAGCCTTAAAAAATATCACTATTAAATACCAAGATCAGCTTGCTGCTGCGGTCGATATAGATTTTAGTGGTCGCTCTAAAGATGAAACCTTACTCGCTGAGATTCTGACCAGCGTCGAAGGCATCAATATGGCGATCAAAAAAACGCGAAAGTGGATGAAGCCAAGCAAACGTAGTGTTGGTATGTTGTTTGCTCCCGCTAAGAACGAAGTGCGTTATCAGCCGTTAGGCGTTGTCGGTATTATCGTACCTTGGAACTACCCCATATTCTTGGCTTTAGGCCCTTTGGTTGCCGCGTTATCCGCAGGTAATCGCGCGATGATTAAGATGTCGGAATTCACGCCTAATCTTAATAAAGTCTTTAAGGCGATGATTGCGGAGATATTTGAAGAGAATCGTGTTTGCATCATTGAAGGTGAAGCAGATGCCGCCATCGTATTCACCGAACAACCTTTCGATCATATCTTATTTACTGGCTCTACCACTGTCGGCCGTTTTGTCATGGCAGCAGCGGCGAAGAATCTAACGCCGGTAACCTTAGAGTTGGGAGGCAAATCGCCAGCCATTGTTTCCGATCATATTCCCATGAAAGATGCCGCTGAACGTATCTGTTTTGGTAAATCAATGAACGCAGGGCAGACTTGCGTAGCACCGGATTACATTCTAGTACCTAAGGCAAAAGAACAAGAGTTTGTGCAGGCATATACCAAGGCCTTCACTAAGATGTATCCGACGCTAAAGGATAATAATGATTACACGGCGATTATTAACGACCGTCAACATCAGCGCTTAACTGGCTTGCTAACCGATGCCAAAGAAAAAGGCGCAAAATTAACCTCGATCAACCCAGCCAATGAAGACTTGTCTGCGGGTCGTAAGCTGGCTCCTGTCATTTTGCAAAATATGAAGCCTGATATGAATATCGCAGAGGAAGAGATATTCGGCCCTATTCTACCGATCATCAGCTATGACAATTTAAATGAAGCAATTGAATATGTGAACGACCGCCCGCGCCCATTAGCCTTGTACTATTTTGGTTATGATAAAGCCGAGCAAAATCATGTCTTAGACAATACCCATTCCGGTGGTGTGAGTGTAAATGATACTCTGATGCATCTTGCCCAAGAAGATATGCCATTTGGTGGTGTAGGTGATTCTGGTATGGGTCACTATCACGGCCATGAAGGTTTCATTACCTTCTCGAAAGCAAAAGCGGTTCACCGTAAAGGGCGCTTCTCTACCGGCAACCTTGCCTTCCCTCCCTACGACAACTCAATTCGCCGAATGATATATACCTTCTTTATTCGTTAATTAATGAGTCGTTATCAAACCTACTATCCATTGCAGGTTTGATAACCTCGATGTTTAAAAACAATAAATAAAAAAGACCGAAAGCTATGATGAATACTCCAATCGATCAGGCATTGTCCACGACTCGCCGCGGCTTTTTACAGCTTGGCCTAATGGGCACCGCAACCCTTGCATTAGGTAGCACAGTCGCAACACTCACGGGTTGCTCTTCGCCACTAGAAAAAAACTCTGAATATAAATTTCTACAAGCCAATGATAGAGAGTTTTTTGCGGCTCTAATCCCTGTGGTATTGAACAAAGGTTTCCCTGGCGAACTAGCCCATGATGAGGCTATTAAGCGCACGTTATTGGCGTTGGATGATTTGATCTATACCTTGCAATACCATAACCGGATTCAAATGCGCCAGTTATTCGATGCGCTGTCTATGGCACCGATTCGAGTCGTAGCGGGGGCATCTTGGGCTAGTTGGAAAGACATGAGTCATGAGCAAATAAATGATTTCTTAATTGGCTGGCGCGATAGCTTTATTCAGCCTAAGCGCAATGGTTATGTCGCGTTGAGTAAGTTGATCGGCATTTGCTGGTACGCCCAACCAGAATCGTTTGTGAGCACGGGCTACCCAGGGCCACCGATTAAAATCCCAACCCCTGTCAGCAACAAATCAAATATCACATATAAAACAAGCACCACGTCTGCGGAGCACAGCTAATGGCTAAGAAAGTATTTGAAGAAATCCGTGGTATTCCAGACCCTATTCTTGAAGGAATCAGTAATGGTTGGATAACACACGATGCCGGTGACTATACAGAACACGCAACACTAGAAGCGGATGTTGCCATTATTGGTACCGGCGCCGGTGGTGGTACTACCGCTGAGATTCTAGCGAAAGCCGGGTTGAAAGTTATTTTGATTGAAGAGGGGCCGTTAAAAAGCTCCAACGATTTCAAAATGGATGAACGCCAAGCGTATAAAGATTTATATCAAGAAAATGCCGGCCGTATGAATAAAGACGGCAGTATGTCGATTCTGCAAGGGCGCTGCGTCGGCGGTACAACCGTTATCAACTGGACCTCTAGCTTCCGTACCCCAGAGCAAACTCTGCAATATTGGGGGGAAAATTTTGGGACCAAAGGCGTTTCTAAAGATGAAATGGCTCCTTGGTTCGAGAAGATGGAGCAGCGTTTAAATATCGCACCTTGGGCATTTGCTGCCAACGAAAATAACGCGGTATTAAGTCGTGGAGCTGATGTCTTAAATATCCCTTGGAAAGTTATTCCGCGTAACGTTGCCGGCTGCTGGAACCTAGGTTATTGCGGTACAGGTTGTCCAACCAATGCCAAGCAATCGATGCTGGTAACAACCATTCCAAGTGCTATGGATGAAGGTAGCCAGTTATTGTATAGCGCCCGCGCCGAACGCTTGATCATGGACAATAATAAGGTAACTGGCATTGAAATTACTGCCTTGGATAAAGGTTATCGTCCAACGGGGGTGAAGCTAACGGTTAAGGCGACTACCGTCGTCTTGGCAGCGGGCGGTATTAATGGCCCAGCAATGATGTTGCGTTCAGGCGCTCCCGACCCGAAAAGTCTTATTGGAAAACGTACATTCTTACACCCCACAACGTTCTCGTTTGCTTCATTCGAACAAGAAATTAATCCGTATTACGGTGCGCCACAGTCTATTTATTCCGATCATTTTCAATGGGATACGGTTGATGGCCCTGTCGGTTACAAACTGGAAGTACCACCGCTGCATCCTGCGTTAACCTCAGTCCTATTAATGGGCCATGGTGAAGCACAGTTTGAAGAACTTAATAAGCTACCCAATCTAAGCTCTATGATTTCCTTGCTACGTGATGGGTTTAACGACGATTGCCAAGGTGGCTCTATCGAACTGGCGAGTGATGGCTCTGCTATCATCGATTATTCGATTAACGATTATCTTTGGGAAGGGGTAAAGCGCACTCACTTGACCATGTCTGAGCTGCAATTCGCGGCGGGAGCAAAGTCTGTTCGACCCGCCCATACCGCAGCTAAGTGGGAGAAATCGTGGAAGGCATCCAAAGCCGCGATAAATGAGCTTTCTTATTCCGCCAGTCGTGCAATGGTGGGGAGTGCTCACGTAATGGGCGGCATGGCGATGGGTGAAGATCTAGATCGTTGCGTAGTGGATAGTAACGGTAAATATCATTACCTCGACAACCTATATGTAATCGATGGCTCGGTCTTCCCTACCAGCATTGGCGCGAATCCGCAGTTATCAATTTATGGTATGTCGTGTCGTTTAGCGACGGGCCTGGCGGAAAAGCTTACCGGTAAAAAACTGAGTTAATTTAGAGGCCGAACTGTGGTGCTGAATATTTTCGCACCACAGCAGCTCATGTATTTATAAACAACGCCATAGCGCATCCCACCTTGAAATTCTCATAGCCGAAACTTGGCAATTTAGGCCAAACAGGGTATTTTGCAGCAACTCTCAAGTTCACTCCCACATAAGACTCTCTACCTAGAGAGTAAGCCGAGAAAAATCATGGATTATAGCGCCATCAAACATGCCCACATTGGCATCGCCTACCTAAGCATTTTATTGTTCATCATTCGCTTTGCGCTTTTCAAATTTAAGCCGGCTTTCAAAAGCAACAAACTGCTGAAGATATTGCCTCATATCATCGATACCGTCTTATTGATATTCGCGATTTGGTTATGCACCATCATCAGCCAATATCCACTAACCGATCACTGGTTAACGGCAAAAGTTATCGGCCTAGTGGGTTACATCGCTTTTGGTACTATTGCCATCAAACAAGGTAAGACATGGGCATTCGTTGCCGCACTAGTCTCTTTCGCTTATATCTTCGGAGCAGCCAAGAGTCATAGTGCGCTATCGTTTTTTAGCCAATTCAGTTAAAATACGCCACCTTATTTTTTAATTTAAAGATTCACCAAGTACTTACCAAAGTACTTGCCAACCTACGAATGATGAGCCCACTATGAACGTAGTTGTCTATCCTGGAACATTTGATCCAATTACTAACGGCCATACCGACCTTGTTGAGCGGGCAGCCCGTATGTTTGATCACATCATTGTGGCGATTGCGGATAATCCGAAGAAACAACCTACACTTGATATCGATACTCGTGTCGACCTTGCTAACGAAGTGCTAGGGCATTTGCACAACGTTGAGATTGTTGGTTTCAGTAATTTACTTGCTGATTTTGTGCAAGAGAAAAACGCCAATATCATATTACGTGGCTTGCGTGCTGTGTCAGATTTCGAATACGAATTCCAGCTCGCTAACATGAACCGTGTATTAGCACCGAATGTAGAAAGCATGTTCCTTACACCTGCGGAACAATACTCCTATATTTCATCGACATTGGTACGTGAAATTGCAGCCCTTAATGGCGATATTAGTAAGTTCGTTCACCCAGCGGTTGCTAAAGCGCTGAAAGAACAACAGTAAGGAAGAGAACATGTCATTAATCATCACAGATGAATGCATTAACTGCGATGTATGCGAACCTGAGTGCCCTAATGAAGCGATTACTCCTGGGGACGAAATTTACGAAATTGACCCTGCAAAATGCACCGAGTGTATTGGTCATTATGACGAACCTCAGTGTGTACTGGTTTGCCCTGTAGACTGTATTCCGCTTGACCCTGAAAACGAAGAGAGCAAAGGAGAGCTAGAAGCTAAATACGAATTACTGACCGGTAAAACGATTTAATACTCTTGCTCAATACTATTAGAACTTGCCTTAATGATGGGTTCTTGCCAAGGTAGCTGAAAATATTGCTCTCAGGAAATATCTTTCATGCTGCCTGCTTCATTTAAACTTCTTAGTATTTCACTCGGCCTATCTGCTGTCATTGGTTTAAGCGCTTGCTCGCAACCTGATAACCAAACCTCTACCACTCATCCAAGCCAAGCCGCTATTGCTAGTGCTCACCCATTAGCCACTCAAGCAGGCATGGATATTCTGAATCAGGGTGGCAATGCTTTTGATGCAGCTATTGCTGTCGCGGCCTCTCTCGGAGTAGTCGAACCTTATAGCGCCGGACTCGGGGGTGGTGGTTTTTGGCTAATTCATGATGCCAAAACGAATAAAAATATTTTTATCGATGCTCGTGAAAAAGCACCAGCCGCAGCTCATGCTGACTTATATCTAAATACAGATGGTAGCGTTAATCACGATATCGCGATTAATGGCGCACTTGCTGCTGGCATTCCAGGTCAAGCCGCTGCTTTTGTTCATTTGGCAGAAAAATACGGCCTGCTTCCTTTAAAGAAAACTCTAGCCACAGCCATTCAACAAGCGAACGAAGGCTTCCCTGCTTATCATCATTATCAAAAATTAGTGGCTTACCGTATTGAGAACCTTAAACGCTACCCAACCAGTGCCAATATTTTCTTAGGTAACGAGCAAACGATTCCTGAAATTGGCCACCTGATAAAACAACCAGATCTTGCTTGGACCTTGCAGCAAATTGCCGATAAAGGTTTTGATGGGTTTTATAAAGGCGAAACGGCTCGTCGTCTCGTCGCAGGAGTGCAAGCGGCCAACGGTATTTGGACACTAGAAGATCTAGCCAATTACAATATCGT
>JAESQF010000031.1 GCA_016765295.1 Oleispira sp. | reverse complement strand
GGGAAGTTGAATTTGATATAAATAGGGTTGAATATTCTGCCCATTTCTTGGCAGACGGGACGTGGAGAAAGACCGAACATGAAATAAAGAAAAAGGCCATTCCAAAAAACATTAAACGCATACTTAAATCCGAGTTTTCTAAATATAAGATCGTGGAGGCTGAATTTGTAGAAACCCCCAAAGGCATTTTCTATGAGTTTGGTCTAAAAAAAGGCAAAATTGAAATAGATGTGGCTATAGACAATACAGCTAAAATCATTAAAAAAGAGATTAAAGAAAATAGAGATTAAGTTGTTTTTATTTGAGTTGGTGGAGAATGGTTGAAATGAAAATTTCAACCATTTCTTATCCCTTAAAACTTTAGGATTCCTTTAGATTGCAATTATACATTTGATTGTATACAATCAAAATATGTGGTCGAGAATCTTTCCAAAACGCTATGCTATATTAAAAGCATTCGTTCTTCTTTTTTTATTGATTTCCTCTTTGGTCAGGGTAAGTTTTCTTATTTGGAATTTCCCTGAAATTGATAAGGGAATTTTTACTCTTATAGGTACATTTCTAACAGGATTTTTATATGATTTGGGTACTATTTCTTTTTTTACAATCCCATATCTAATTTATTTACTGCTATTTCCTATTAAATGGTATGGCTCTCTAGTAGATAAAATTAGTACGTCTCTAGGTTTTTTTCTAGGTGTTTTAATAATCTTCTTTTCCTTTTTTGGGGAATTTACATTTTGGGATGAATTTCAACGGCGATACAATTTCATTGCTGTAGACTATCTTATATATACCTACGAGGTTGTTCAGAATATTAACGAATCCTATCCCTTACCTATTTTAATTTCTTCTTTGTTGACCTTAGTCTTGCTAAGTGTTTTTGTTGTTTTCAAGATGAATTTATTCCAAAAAACGTATGACAATGAAACTTCATTCAAACAAAAATTTATAGCGGCTATACCCTGGTTTATTACTGTACTCATTTTTGCTTTTTTTATAAGCAACGACCAAGCAAATTGGTCAAAAAACAGATATAATAACGAATTATCAAAGGCAGGTATATATTCATTTTTTGCAGCCTTTAGAAATAATGAGTTAGCGTATACCGAATTCTACAGTACAATTTCCGAAGACGAGGCATTTTCCAAAGTAAAGCATAACTATATAGGTGATGGAAGCACTTTGGTACATCCTGATAAAAGACAAATTCTTAGAGAAATAAAGAATACTGATAGTATTAAAAATAACCAAAGGCCCAATGTCATTTTTATTTGCATTGAAAGCCTAAGTGGAAAATATCTCAGCACTTTGGGCGGAGACCAAAATATTACTCCTGCATTAGACTCATTGGCCAACGAAAGTATTTTTTTTACGAATCTATTTGCCACCGGAACCCGAACCGTTCGTGGCATGGAAGCCATTACCCTTTCTATACCCCCTACACCAGGGCGTAGTATTGTAAAACGAAAAAATAACACAGGCCTTTTTACTATTGGGGAAGTATTCGAAAATCAAGGTTACGAAAGGAATTTTTTCTATGGAGGTGATGGATATTTCGATAATATGAATTCCTATTTTGGAGGAAATGGATTTAATATCGTTGACAGAGGCCGTGGCTTTTTATTGGATAAAAATATCAAAACTAAACGAACCAATATTGAAGATGATGAAGTGACTTTTGAAAATGCTTGGGGTGTTTGTGATGAAGACATTTATTCAAAAGTAATCAAAGAGGCTGATAAAGCTTATGAAACGGGTGTTCCATTTTTCGATTTTGTAATGACCACTTCTAATCATAAACCCTACACCTACCCTGAAGGGAAAATTGATATTCCATCTGGTACTGGTCGAAACGGGGCAATAAAATATACCGATTTTGCTATAAGAGAGTTTCTGAAAACGGCTAAAACCAAACCTTGGTTTAGAAATACGGTCTTTGTAATTATGAGTGATCATTGTGCCAGTAGTGCAGGTCGTTGGGAACTGGATGTAAAGAACTACCATATTCCCGCTTTAATTTACAACTTACCCGATGCCGTTCCACAAAAAATCGATAAGCTATGTTCACAGATAGATATGTTCCCAACACTTTTCGCCGCCCTAGGTTGGGACTACCAAACAAATCTGTTCGGTCAAAACATCTTTAAAATGAAACCCGAAGATGAGCGTGCTTTTATAGGAAATTATCGCAAGTTGGGCTATTTGAAAGATAATAAAGTGATTGTATTGGGAGATGGAAAGATGGCCAATTTCTATCAATGGAATCCAGAAGACAATAGTTTAAACGCTTTGCCTATGGACCAAGAATTATTAAAAACTGCTATTTCTTATTATCAAGTCGCTGATTACCTCTACCAAAACGGTGACCTTGAATTAAAAAACATAAACAAGTGATACACATTCATTTTATTGTAAATCCCATTGCTGGGCATGTCAAATTGCCATTGACCAAAGAGTTATTAGAACAATATTTTATAAAAAGCCTACATCAATTAACAGTAAAACAATCCGAATATAAAAAACATGCTATCAAATTAACAAAAAATTCCATAGCAGAATGTGCTGATATTATTGTTGCATGTGGTGGAGATGGTACTATAAATGAAGTAGCTTCTAGTTTAGTAGGAACGTCTATTCCATTAGGGATTATTCCTATGGGTTCTGGTAATGGGTTGGCGCACAATCTCCATATTCCTAAAAACCTGAGAAAGGCGTTGGAGATAATCAAAAGTCATCAAATAGTAAAAATAGATGTAGGTAAGATAAATAACCAATACTTTTTCAGTAATACAGGAATCGGATTTGATGCGACAGTCATAAAAAATTATGAATCTTCTAAAAGACGCACTTTGATTGCTTATTTAAAAGCATGTTTAATTTCATTTAAGGGACAAAAAACAAACATGGATTTGAATGTTAGAATAAACGATTTAAACCTAATGGTAAATCCTTTTTTGATATTTATATCCAATTCCAATGAAATGGGGTACAAGATTAGCCTAACCCCAAAAGCTTCTTTACAAGATGGCTTATTGGATGTTATGCTTATTTCAAGAATTAGTAGGATAAAGATGCTTTGGCTTGGCATTTTAGTGCTTTTAAATAAACCCTATTTGCTAAAAGAGGCCAAAAGCTTCCAAACAAAACAAATAGAGTTGTATAACAATACCCAATCATATTTTGACTCACAAATTGATGGGGAACATTGCCATCTCAAGAGCAGGAATATTTCTATTACTATTAGAAAGAGTGCGCTAAAAGTCATTGTCCCTTATAATGCTCTCAAGCCCCAAAAAGTATAACTAAAGCACTTTAAGTTGTCTTTAGATTTGGTTATTAAATTGGCACTTCTGATTCCATCTTCCAAACTCAAAACAACTTCTTTTTAATCCAACACTTAAAAAGTAAAAATGCCTTTTCATGAAAAGTAAAAAAATAAAAACTTCTACCTGTATACGAATTCGTTACTTAATATTATTTACTCTTCTATTCATGGGGATGGGAATACACAATGTCATTGCTCAAAAAACCATGCAAACAACGGGAGATGTACTCTTGTTCGCCTTACCAACAACTGTTCTGGGAGCAACTTTAATCATTGGAGATAAAAAAGGTACATGGCAATTCACAAAAGGGTTTTTAATAAACCAAGTATTGACTGTTGGTTTAAAAGAGGCCATAAACAAACCAAGACCTTTTAATAGTGGTGATAAGGCATTCCCGTCAGGTCATACCTCTACTACTTTTCAAAGCGCCTCATTTATTCAACGTAGGTATGGATGGAAATATGGGATTCCTGCTTATGTACTTGCTGGCTTTACAGGTTACAGCCGTATTAACGCTAAAAAGCATGATGGATGGGATGTAATGGCCGGTGCCATAATAGGAATAGGAAGCACTTATCTTTTTACCACTCCATATCAAAAGGAGCATATGGAACTTACTTTTTTCAGTTGGGAGGACAACTACGCTCTTGGATTTAAATACAAATTTTAAACACCGACCAGAATGCTACAAAACCCTACTAAAATAACTTCAATAGTAATGAAACAAGTCATATTATTGCTAACATTTTTACTTTTTACAAAAACTGGATTCTCCCAAGTCAATGAATCACCTAGAGAAATTGCCATGGAAACCACAATTGAGCGTGTCGGTGACTATGCCCAGTTTGCACCTACCACAGTTTCGTTGATTACGGTCATTGCAAAGAACGATAAAAAAGGATTTTGGCAGTTGAGTAAATCTGTGGGCACCAATATAGCTGTCACTTGGATCTTAAAATATTCTATAAACAAACCAAGACCAGAAGGACGGACAGATGGGCATGCTTTTCCTTCAGGGCATACTTCCTTTGCTTTTCAAGGGGCTTCCTTTTTACAACAACGGTATGGCTGGAAATATGGCATACCTGCATATCTTATTGCAGGTTATGTTGGATACAGTAGACTTGAAGGTCTTAATGACCGGCATGATGGATGGGATACACTAGCTGGAATTATTGTAGGGATAGGCAGTACTTATTTGTTTACGACTCCATTCCAAAGAAGGCATTATGATTTATCCTTTAAAAGTGGAGAGGGTGAATATTTAGTTGGCTTTAAGTACAAATTTTAGATATACATAAATCATTGTGTAAAATATTGATATTGGAGTGGTATTATTAGTGATTAGATTGTAACAAATGAGATGGGTTCAATAAAAAAGAATGAATGATTATAGCTTAGAATAATCTTCATGAAAATTGTTTAATTCAATTTTATAAGCTCGATGCTCAAAAAATATGAAGACATATTAAAAAAACTAAATATAACTTTAGATAGGTTTGAGATAGAAATCGAAGATATTCTTCGTAAATCTGAACAGGGGATTAAAATAACCAAACTAGCACTAAAACAACTCAAAGTCTTGGTAGTCAACCAAGGTTTTAAAAATCAAACTACTGAAATTCATTTTTTTAAAAGAGTTAAGCCTAAAGTTTATAGTAAGCTTATTTACTATGTAAAGTTGTTCAATATTGAGAGTAAAAGACCTCGAAGCAGTAACAAATCCCAAGTAAAATATTTGAACAAGCATATAGATAAACTTCAAGTTTATTTTAATGACAATTTAGAGTTTTATCATTATTACCGCAGAGGAGCATCATTTCTAGACGAGCAATATTTCTTACGAGGAAAAGCGGACATACATTTATGCTCAAATACATTTCAGGGCTTTATTGACGAACAATTTTCTACAAGTCATGATAGTACTGTGGC
>JAESQF010000030.1 GCA_016765295.1 Oleispira sp. | reverse complement strand
TATCATATGATTGCATAAAAAACGAAAAGCACTGAAAATCATACGATTAACAGTGCTTTGATATTGCCGAAATGGCAGTTCGTCGGGATGACAAGAAGAACCTGTTTACCGTAAGAAGTTTTATATCAGTGTTTTACACTGTTATTTTATATTTGCACACCTCTTTGCACTCAAAATGCAAATTAAGATGAAATAAATAATATTCTTTCTATGTAAAAATACAAACTTTTTGCTCACTATGCCGTATCCTGTTTGAATTGGAAAATAAATGATCAAACTTCATTTATTTTTTCCTTGCGCTCTTCTCAAATCATCTGCACTATGTATCCTTTTCTTTCCGTTACCGATCCAATCATTTTCTTTGGAGAATTCAAAGGAACACTTTGAATTAGAAAATGGACATGGTTTCCATCCAATCCAATCTCCAAAAAATTAATCTCATATCGTTCTTCTATATTTAACAGGACAAACAAAATGATACAAAAGCAAGCTTTTGTTATGACTCTTGTGGATATGTTCACTCATAACCACAAATATATGAATATCAGTACGCCACACCCAAGGCAGAGCCTCGGGGAATTCTATTGATTAAACCTTTAAAAATATTTTTCTTTTATAAAGGAAGAAAAGCAGAAAAAACTCTAACCCTAGAACGCCTATGTTTAAAATAACTCCAGAAAAATTATCGAAGATATTCATCACACCAGTTAATAAAAACTCGGAGGTATATTTAAAATTAATGATACGGTATGCCATGTAAATGGTAATTGGGTTTAAGCCAATCAACACAAAAGGGAAGGACCATTTTGTATACGCTTTCACATCAATAATAAAATAGAAAAGCGAGAGAAGGAGAAGGGATAATCCGACTGTTAAAACATTGAAAGAACTAGACCAAATCTCCTTATTGATTGGGTACCAGATATTCCAAACTAAACTGACACCCACTAATACTACCCCAAAAATTGCCATTATACCAGTTTTCTTAATTTTGGTATATTTTTCATTTATTAGCAATGTTCCGGTAACGGCTCCGAGCAATGTAATGGTAGCGGCCGAAAACATCAATAATATTCCTTGTGGGTCGTAGTGTTCGCTGTGTAATTTACCAGGAAGCAAAAGACGGTCAACATAACCCGAAAAATTACCTTCGGGAGTTAATACGCCTGCACCAAAACCGGGTACTGGGACCAATGTCATTACTACCCAAAAACCAAGTAAAATACCAACGACCCAGAGGAGTTGATCTCGTAAGTTTGAATGTATATAAATAGCTACAGCTACTAAATAGGCCACCCCTATTTGTCCTAATACACTGGCGTACCTCATGTTTGCAAAATCAAAGGATATGGCATTATTATAGATTACCCCAAAAACAATCAATATTAAACAGCGCTTTGCCACTTTTACCAACACCTTTTTCTTACTCACACCTTGTTTTAGTTTTCGGCCAATAGAATAAGGTATGGCCACGCCCGACACAAACATAAACAATGGGAAAATCAAATCTTCAAATCGAAAACCATCCCAATCAGTATGGTGCATTTGATTTGAAAGCCAATTTATTACTTGATAGTTGGTTGCGTCTGCCAAAGTATGCATTAAGGCACTGCCCCCGATTATCCAAAACATGGTAAACCCACGTAAAACATCAAGCGATCTTAGTCGTTCCTTTTTTATTTCCATAATTAACCCACTTTTCAAATTTAAAGAATTACGATAAATAGTTCTTGTCACAATCTATCATGCATTTAGTTTCCAGTTTAGTGATACTGGTTTGACTTTACTTTATCTAATTAATAAACAAGGAATTAACTTTCTAAGAAACAAGAGGAGAGAATTAAGATTGATAGTAAGCAACGGGGCTTATTCATTAAACTTCTCTAGCAATGCACCCATTTGTTTCCGATACTCTATTAGCACTTTAGCATTTTTGTATACTCTCTGTAATTGTTAAATACCCCATTCTCAAAGCTCTATAATTCCTTGGGCTTTTTGACCAATGCTTTTGACTGGGCTTGGCCTTCTCAATATTTTGCAAAAGAAAAGTGCCACCAACTTTGTGCTTCCTCATTATCTCTACTTGCTTGACAACCGTTTCATAAAGTATCTCTTCTGTGATTTTATCTATCCTTGGTTCGGATAAGTGAATGAAATTTATGATATTGACTATTATTGGCTGCTCCTTTTTACCTGTGTTCTCCTCTTTATTTTTAGTGATATTTGCACAGGAATTAAACAGGGAAATAGTTGGTATTACCAGTAAAAGCAAATTAATATCTTTCATATCGACTGATCTATTTCAATTTATTATTGGCCTTGTTAAATGTTATAATTTTAAAATTATTTCAATGAAACTTCTATAATCTCCTGTCCAAATATTTGTAATGAGATATTCAGTTTACCATCCTGAAGTTGTTTCCCGGTGAATTCCCCTAAATCAGCTCCTGAAAATAAACCCATCAACTTATACTTTTTATCAACCTTTACCCATGGAATATTTATACTGCGAGAGTCCTTACCTGAGCTTCCTCTCAAGACAACTACTGCTCCACAACCATCATTATTCAACTTGCCCCACCAGTGCCAATCATCGTCAGTAGGTGCAGGTACTCCACTAAATTGAAAATTAGAGTAAATACCATATTGCTGATCAAGCCTTTTTAGCATTGCAAAACGATCTCGATAAAGTTCGATATTTTCAGGAGTAAGTGAAGTTAAATCGCCTGAATAAGAAAGTGGAGCACCCATTAACCAACTACATATTTGCCTGTCTTGTATATCAGCAGAAAGGCTACCTTTAAAATTTGTTGTTGCTGCTCCAAAAATTTCGATCCGTTCAAGGGGTAATCCTCTGTGGCTGTACATTATTTTTCTCGCCCTAAAAGCCCCAATCCTTAGTTTCTTTTTTAAAATATTTACATCAAAATCCCATGTAGAATCGACCAGTTTTGACCGGTTACCTGCTCCCCAATATTCATTTGGTGATGCATGGTATGAATCAACATGTTTTAATACTGCCACATCAGCTGCTGGGCCAGGGGTTTTCCAGTAAACTTCATGCGACAATTGAAGCCATATTTCAGGAGATTGCCGTAAGATTTCGTCTTGAGTTGCAAACAAACCACGTAAACCGCGTAAGTATGATTCTTTTTTTGTGCGGCTTTCATGACCACGTGCAATATCGCCGTAACATATATTACTTAAATCCTGCTTAAAATATGTTGCCCCATAGGTTTTATTCAGATATACGATTTCATCAACATACTTTTGTCGTGATTTCTCGTAACAGAAACTAAGCGCTAATCCTCCTGCACGACGAATAAGAGGTAAGCTAAATAGAACTGGTTCTTTATCGGATTTATCAGCGTTCTGTTCATTAATAAAAACAGAATACCAAAGTCCGGTTTTCATATTTTTTGACTGAATATAATCGCTTAGTCCTTTCATATTCGGAAACTCTTTGGATTTTGGATTAGTTGTAGAAACTGCCCAACCACCATTAGGGCTTGTATCAGACCAACCAGCATCTAACTGAAAACATCCAAACCCAATCTGAGAAGCGATATCAGCAGCAACCATCATGTTGTCTTGATTAATGAAAGAATTGTAATTTGTCCATGTACAAAAAACAGGTGCTACACTTTTATTTTCACTAACAGGTCTGATTATATACGTATTCATAAAAGCAGCGAAACCACTTTCTACACAACGGTCCCGAGCTGAAGAGGTATCGGAAACTGTTTCATAACTGTTGCCCGAGAAAGCATAATCGAATACCGGTTCTGATTCAAATGTCTCATTTGGCCCCAATACCCACTCGAAAAAGTCCGGATTATAACCACTGCTTCCATCAACCGACATATGCCTTGTTTTTGAAGGAATTTCACTCACTGAGATAAGTCCGGAAGAAGCTGTAGAATTGCTAAATGCAACAATACTCGGATCGACACCACGTACGGAAGGAGTTAGTAAAGTTCTATCAGAAAAATCATCGCTAAACTGAAATTGCTTCAGCATAAGGTCAGAGATCTTGACCCATTGACTGCCTTGGTTACTGAATTTAATCCACTTGCGAATAACAGGATGCCCATTGTAAATCTCGTAGTTGATTTCAAAGGATAACCCTTTTAGTTTTTTATTTGATTTAAAGGTTACCGTCAAACGTTGAATTCCTTGTTCAGGAGTAAAAATATCATGGCCTGAATAATCAAAAACACCTCCAATGGTTTTGTTTGAGATATGGATTGAATCTACCCACTGAACATTGGTTGTAATCTCATCTTTTGCCTTTTTTACCGATAAAGCATCCGTTTGATTCGCCTCCGCATTCGATTGTTCGACTCCAGATTTTGAAGAATAGTTAATTCCTTCAGGCTGTTGATTTGGAGAAGCTTTATGAATACTGAATCCAATTTCTGAGGACGGTATTCTCAATATATTTTCACCTGCAACTGACATAAGCGAGGTGCTAAAATCAGTATCAGAAATAATAATATTCTGTTTCAGAATACCTACCTGAATATTTATATTATTTCCCTCTTGGCTAATACCCCATACATCATCATTCTGTGACATTGTGCAACCATAAAATAAGGCAATCATTATAGAGAAAAGTGTGAATAATATCTTTCTATTTTGCAACATCTTAATTATATAGGTTTTAACGCGTTGTACGATTTAGTTTTGTAAATTACTGGTTGTCAGTCTTTCATATCTATCATATACTCAATTGTAAATATTCCTTCCTTTACTTGTTTAAACCTGAAAGAATCAAGGAATTTAACCGTCCTTCCTTGCTCCATGTCAATGTTCTTAAAGCGTTTTCTATCTATTATTTTATTCTTAGAATTCTTTAGGTTTACTGTTAGGCATACAACAGAAGCGTCTCCTAAGTGGTGGATCACAGGGGTGATTTTATCATTCGGACCATAAACGATATCAACATCCGCACTTCCTGCCCATGTGCGTTGAAAAGCCATTTTATTGGTGTAATACGCCAATTTAGGGTGTCCTAAATTATCGATCAGGGGTTTCTTGTAAGTTCCCATATTAGCCCCTCCCCGCAAACAACACCACGAAAATCCATCATACCCAAGTATCATTTGTTTTTTCATGGATTCCCAAGCAGAGAATGCCTGCCATGCCTGACTTTCTTTCCATTCATTTGCAGTTAAATATCGCCCGATACTTTGCTTATCGTAATACCATTCGTACGATTGTAATAAATACCATGGTTTTCCTTTACAAAGTTCCCAATTGGGCTGCCCTATCGACTCTTCGTGTTCAAAATTAAAATATGCTCTGGCACTATCTTTCAAGCAATTTCTAGCCCTTTTGTATGGTGCATTACGCAGTTCTGTCCATTTTTTCCCATAACCAGTATAGGCATCCTGATTTCCCCTAGTTACCTGATGTGCTTTATATTCAGGAACAGCCTTAATAACATTTCCTTCATAATCAATTGTTCCTTCAGTATTTGCATAATGTGTAAGTTCCCAGGATGAAGTTGGCGAAATTATGCGGCTTTGGTCGGTTGAATAAATCGTATTGTAAATCTTTTTTATGTATCCATGAGTAGCAGAAATATCATGATTTTTAAATTTGTTCGGGTGATTGGATGCTTCCCACATAACTATACTCGGGTGATTGTAAACTTGTTTTATGTACTTCGGAAATCCATCAAAATCGACATTCCATGCTTCCCCTTCACGAATAAAAGCAGCAGTTTGCCAAATAAACATGATTCCCATTTGGTCGCCGAACTCAGCAAATCTGGGATCATTTATTCCATCAATTGTATCTTTTTCAGCATGAACATGTACACGTAAAAGATTTGCATTCATTTTTTTGATCATCAGTAATTCTTCAGCTACTGTTTCCCAAGGAGCACACCGGTTGTATTTTGCTACTGTTTCAATAGGCGTTCTGAACCCCATGATTTGTGCTCCATTAAGCAATTCAGGTTTTCCGTTTACATATAGGTTACTATTTTTTTGTTCAACTGTCCGAATTCCTGTTGTTGTAACAAAATCATCGACAGCCCTGCCCAATGTATCTTTTAGAATTACCTCAACTTTATACAGAAATGGCTTATCAAAACTCCATAGTTCGGGTGAAGGAATTTCACAATCAATAGTATATTCATTGGTTATCCGTGGTGGTATACTAAGCTTCCTACTAACACTAGCAATCCTCTCTCCTTCTTCAGGAAACCATGGATAATAATTCACTTCAACACTTCCTTCAAAATAATTACCGGTAGGATAATGAATGCTTATTTTATGAACCTGTGTAGCCTTTTCTCCAATTTTTTTGGAATGAACGAGCACATCGGTTATTTTACATTTATGTGAAAGTTCAAGAGTAGTACGCCCAAGAAACCACCCAATATAATGGTCGGTTGAGGTATGTACCATTGGGTTATTAATTTTGTATGGATTTACCTTAATGGCAATGGTGTTTTCGCCACCACGAACAAGATATTTAGTAATATCCAATTCAACCGGGTGACGGGTAGTAACCACCCCCACAACTGTACCATTCACCCATATTTCACCACCTGGATCAAGCGTCTCAAGCTTTAAAACCGCCCTTTGAAAATCATCAAGCTTAACTTTTTTTCGTAAATAATAAGTTTCTTCTTTTTCACGTAATCCACCATGCACTGATGGCAATTTTACTTCTTTCCAATCACTATCATTAAAATCAATTGTTTGCCATCTGTCAATTCCTAATTTCTCTTGAAAATTTTCATCTATTATAACCTTAGAGATATAAGGATACCTGACCTGATCAGTTGGTGTGTGGTTAAAAATGAAGATATCGTCGATAGAAGAAGTTCCTTCTGATTTGATTGTATACTGAGTTATAGCCTCAATTGAAATATCCATTATTGGAATGTAGTACTGAATACGTTTGCCATCAACATACAGGTTAAATCGCTTTTGGGTAAGATCAACCTCTATTTTTATTTTTACCCAATCATCGTGGTCTAGGTACTCTATTTTCTGAAGACTATTCTCGGTACCATAAACTATCATATCCCCATCAATGCCAAAAGTAATAGCTTGTTTATTGCCTTCCCAAAGGCTTATCTGGCAAGAACTTCCTTTTTCAATTTTAATTGATGTCTCAACTTTGAACCGCCAGTTAAGAGAATCTACAACACGATTAATCGTTGAATTTTCGACAATCAATACCCCCTCTTTAAGAGAAGCTCCATCGTTGCTTTTCCATTCTTCTAGGCTTCGTTCTTTTTCGACATCTTGCCCCTTTTTGTAACCATAAGCTTTCCAGTTGTCTAAGCTCAGAGTTTTACGGACAGATGTTAGTGGCTGTGGTTTAATACTACTCAACAAATCACTGATCTCAGAATTAGTAACTATCTTCTTGTCTAAATCTGGGTTTTCAAAAAATGATGATGCAACTTTTGAATATTGTTTTAAAAAACCAACCCTTTGGTCAGTGTTCATCCACTCGGTTTCTCCGAGGAAATCTGTCTCCCCGTTAGCCATTGAATCATTCGTAAAGTATCTCATTTCAAATGAACTTGAAAAATTCTGTGCCTTTACTCCCAAAACAGAGAAAAATATCAGGGTAGCTATAATTATACTTTTCATTTTCATTTTTTAATTAATGGCTGTTCCCCACTGTTTATTTGGCTCAGAACCCATTTCAAATTCTAGGGTTCCGCCATTTATCACTGTACTGTACTCAATCCATGGTTTATTATATGATTGTCCGTTGAGTTTAGCAGATTGTATATAGAAGTTGTCTTCGCTAACATTATTGGCTATAATTTTAAATTTAGTTCCACTATCATGATGTATCGTTAACTCCGGGAAAATCGGCGAACCAATTAGGTATCTTGGCTGAACTGGATCTAACTGAAACAAGCCCATCGCACTCATTACCCACCAAGAAGACATCGTGCCTGCATCATCATCCATTGACTCTATGTATCCCGCAGGGTCGGCACGATAAATACGTTTAACAACTGGCTCATCAAAGAAGCCATGGTTATGGTAAAGTTGTGTTACTTCTTTGGTTGTAAATGTGCGTATCCATTTTTGGGTAAGATAGGGTTTCCCCAGAAGGTTAAATAAGTAGGGGTAATGCAAATCTGGCTCATTTAAATGCATGTAAAAGTCATTCTCAAAAAAGTATTCTAGATCATCCGATAATTCTTCCTTACTTCCTCGTAAATCAATTAGCCCCTCTATATCATGAAGAACAAACCAGCGGTAATGCCAAAGGTTGCCTTCGTAAACATAGCGTTCAAACTCTTCTACATCAGGCACTGTGTTTCCATCAAGTGTAAAAAATCCACGTACATTCCCCTGATTATCTTTTTGTTCTTTGCTCCAGATGTTTTTATAAGCATCAGCCCCAGCCTTTAGCTTTTCAATATATTCTGTTTTCCCTAAGGATTCAGCCATATTCAAAGCAGCATAAGCATGGTAGGCCTTTTCGAGTTTTCCACTAACATTACCGGTATAATACTTTTCATAATCTTTCAACATCCCTTCAAATGCAATTTCAGTATCAAAATCACCCAAACCCTTGTTATATGCATCCATTATTACTGCACTCGCAAACTCCATGCGAATGGTTGGCGTAGGCCAGCTGCCATCTCCGGCATTTGCAGTTGTTATCCAATCAGGCCTACTGCCATAGTAATTAACCAAAGAACGGGCAATATTTTTAACAACATCTGGCTCTAGTATTGAAATCATTGAGTACTTCCGAAAATCATCCCAGAGGCTCCAGCACGAATAATAAGTAAAATCAGGAGCAGTACTATTTGTATTACAAACGGTATCAAGATGATGGGCTGCACGATACTCCCCCTTAGACGAAGTTGCATTATTAGGAACCAAATAGGAATGATACAGGTGCGTGTAAAACAAAGTTTTAAATTCTTCAGAATCACTTTTCACTTCCATTTTTGAAAGTTTATCCCTCCACACAGAAGCAGTTTGTTTTCTTACGTTGTCGAAATCAAACCCTTTAATTTCATTCTTGGCTTCAAACATGGCTTGTTCTTCACTAATTGGTGACATTCCTACCTTTAAACGAACAACATTTTTTCCGTTCTCAGGAAATCTAAGCCATACACCAATATCATTTCCATTGCGTACAGCCAATTCATCTTCAAAATTGTCCCCTTGCCAGCTGGTGTACGATTCAAAAGGAGTATCTGCAACAATTGCAAAGTACAATTGGTGATTCCCTCCCCCATTGTTGTGTTTTGATTTAATCATTCCGGTAATCTCATTATTATTCAATACATTGAGACTAGCATCAAGCATTCCAACATAGCTATGCGAAAGGTCAACTACAACATACCTGTCTTTTTTAGCTTCTTCGGGAAATGAATACTGGTGAAATCCGACTCTCTCGGTTACTGTCAACTCTACTTTTACACCTGATTCCAATACGGTTTTATAGTAGCCAACTGATGCTTCTTCAAGCGACTTATTATATTTTTCCTTGAATTCATCTATTTTATTTGAAAACTTACCAATTCCTGGTTTAAGTAATAAGCCACCACCTTTACCTCTGGAACCTGCTCCGCCAATTCGGAGATGTGAAAACCCCTCAACATATTTATCTTCATAATAGTACCCTACATGTGAATCACCTTCAGTTTCGGGTGACAAATGCACTAACCCAAATGGAAAAGTAGGTCCAGGGTATAGCATTCCATTATCACCCTCTGTACAAATGAACGGATCAACATATTTTAATGGATCAGTTTTTACATTTTTAATATTAGAGCAACCTCCGAATAATAAGACTACGAAAAAAACGACTATTATTTTCATTATTTTTTTATTGTTTAGAACTGACGAGGTATGCCAATACGTGCCCGCCCCTTTATCTTTACATCTATGTTTTTAATCCCACTAATTGATTTAAATTCGTATGAAGAAATTGGCTTTTCAATACGTTCAATAATGTAGGTTTCCCCCGGCTCAGTTTTAAAGTTCAGTTCGTTTGCATCGGTTGATTTAAGTATGTCTTTTGTTGAATCCACCAGCCTTACACGTACTTTTTTTCCATTCCATGGGTTCACTACACTACAGGGCTGCCCCTTTAAACTTTTAATAGCAACATATTTGACCCCCTCTTCTCCACGCTCAGAGATTACCTCAAAAGCACCCCTAGCGTGCAGTTTAAAACGAATCGCCCAGTTATTTGGAACCGCCGGAAAAACACGAATCTTGCCGCCATGGCTCTGCAGCAGCATCTCATTGATGGTTGCTTCCAGAATAGACCCAGGTTCTAGTGACATATGTGCAAAAGGTTGGCGCAATAAACCTATTTTCTCCTCCGGATCACTGAACATCACCCTTACATTATTTGTTAATCCCTTTATTTTGTGTTCAGAAACACTGTATAACTCATCGTGCATACCTTTATTAAAATAGTCGATATAATCGCGCTTGAGATAGCCGAAATGCCCTTGCGAAAAGAGCTGAAACTCGTCGACCCATCGGTTAAGTAAATCAGGCAGAAACTCGGTCAAACCTAGTCGTGCATAACTAATTGGAATAAGTGAATGCCCATTATTTGGCAGAGGATCAAAGCTTAAAGCCATGTTTCGGCAAGCATTAAAAAGCTCAGTTCCTTTATCGTCGAGCGTTACAAGATTTGCCGGAAAAACAGGAGTTAGTTGGGCATTTATTGCGTGGAAGCTACATGGCATTTCTATCGGTGCATTTTTTAGCCAATACGGGCGAGTTACCCATGGTTCGCCGGGTAATCCGGTCCTAAGCCTTGTACCATAAGCCATAATGGTGTCGCCAACCTTCACAGGGCCCCAAGGTTTGGCTTCCTTTGGGATAGTTGTTAAAACAAAGGGGGCAAGCTGGTTAAACATTTTCTGTGCCTTGGCACTGAGCTGTTTGTCTTGTTTGAGTTCTTTAGCTGCCTGAACGAACGCAGGAAACAGATTCCTAATTGCCGCCAAATCGTTAGTTGTATTTTTACTAAGACGATCTTTTGGAGATTCAAACGGCAAAGCCTTCGGGATAAAATAATTACCATCGTCGCCCATTTGAAGTATATTGGTATACAGACGCACCACCTCACGCATAATCGGGTAAGCATATTCTTCAAGATACTCCTTGTCGAGGGTATATTGATAGTGCCTCCAAAGATCCATAGCCATTAGTCCTGTTGACCCAAAGCTGTTACTAACCTCAGAGGCGCTCTCCCCTACTCCCTGATTTCCACGACGGTCTGACACATCGCTGTAAAAAGCCCCTTCAATACCATGGGCGATCTTTGCCGTCTCCATAGCCTTATCAAGCCCTTCAAGCTTCCACTTTGCGTATGGCATCATCAGTTCAGGGTGGCCTGAAGTATGCAATGGCCAGGTGTATATTTGTTGGTTCCATTGGTAATAATGGTTCCATGGGCGCACATCCCGATTCCAAGACCATATGCTATTAATAAAATGTGGTGGATAATCACCCCGAGCAGATGAACCAATTTGGTAAAGGTTCATGTACCAAAGATTCTCAAGATAATTGTCAGGAATATCGATAAAACTCTTTGACCAAAACTCAGCCCACCTTTCCTTATGTTTAGTATATATTTTCTCGCTACCGGCATCTGCTGCCGCGCGAACATTCTCACGAGCTTTCGCCAATGGATCATCCGCCTCTTCACTGGTAACAACCGATATAAATACATCAAACGAACAACGTTTGCCTGTGTTAATAACATAACCCGTCTCATATTTATTAAACCGTTGCGCATCAACACCTGGGCCTACGAGCTTTGCTGCCATTGCAAACTTTAGGCTACGAGTTGATTGTACAATCCATGTTTCATCACCTTCACTCCCAACTACTGTACCTTCGTTCCCCATATGTAAATCACGCCTAACAGACTGATACCAGTGTTCAAACACTCGGCTTCCCCAGCGTGCCAACTTCACTCGTCGCTCAACAGGTTCACTAAGCTCATCCTCATAATGAACTACCATAACAGGCAGATCACCACTGGCTATAAACGAACGACATTGTATATTACCCAACGGTCCTTGAGCCTTCCACGATGCCTGTGCATCAGCCAAAGAAAGCCGTCCCTCAAAATCTTTCAGGTACATCCAATCGAACGCAGGCAAACCGGGTTCGATCATCAATTGTCCACAGCTTCTCAGTGATGTAAAATGCTCTGATTTCTCAGGGTTCTTTTTATCTTCCCAAGGACTAAACATTCCCTCGGGAGCATCATCCCATGTGTTTGTTTTATTAATCTGAAAATATAGTTTATCTGCTGGTGTCCATACCATAGCCCCCAAGTCGCCATTACCAATGGGAAAACCTTCATAACCTTCTTCAGTCGGAGACAAATAAACAATGTCATGTTGCGACAGGAAAGCCTGTTGGTCTATTCTCAGGTTCTTACCATCAAAAGCGATTGTGTTCTGCCCTGTACTATCAGAAATAGCAACAGTTGTTGTTTGAGCTACTGCGCAAATGTGTGTTAAGAGTAGCAGAATAAGAGAAAAGCGTATTGGTCCGACTATCATATTTGTAGATTAACGTGTGAATATAGCTTCTAAAGCACCTTAGTCTTTGTTCTTTCCTGATATCAGTCCAAATGTAATGCTAACATGCGCTGCGTAATAAGTTGGTAAAATCAAAAAATTTAGGCTACGATCGCCCGCAAATTCATAGAGAGCTATAATGGTGTCAGAAAACAATATCAAAGCAACACCTAAAAAATAGAACCATTTTACCTGAGGAGGCAACTTTATTCCTGCCGCCGAACCCATAGAAAAACAGGAAATCAGTAAATATAAAAGAGTAACTACCATTAAAATAGTATCATTAATGGAAGGGTATAGATAGAAAACAAAAAACAGTAAATACCCTATTAATAAAACAGCGGTAAATGTTTTGTGAATTTTTCCATTTAAAAGCGCAAATGCCATATATCCAATGTGAGCGATTAGGAATAATGCTATTCCTGCGGCAAACATCATAAAACTATTATCCTTATTCGATAAGAACCAGTCACCTAAAATGGAAAATAAAAACGCTCCTAAAACATACCAAATGTCTGATTTAGTTTTTAATGATTTTTGATATAAATAACTAAGAATAAGTATGCAAGAAGCAGGAACGGCTGCCTTAAAAATAAAGCCGTACCCATTTGTTGCAAAATATGCTAGTATAATAGGAACGATAAGCAAATAATAAGTTTTTTTTATAACCATTTCAAAAAAGTTTATATTATTAATAATTTAGAAATTATTTTAACTGCACATTTTGTATTCTATGTCAGCTATTTTTTATTAAATTTTTCTAGCAAGGCCCCCATTTGTCTTCGATACGCCAAAAGCGTTTTCGGACTTTTAGCATATTTTTTATCATTAGTAAATACATCATTTCCAAAGCCCAATACTGCTTTCGCCTGTGCAACCAATCCTTTTTGATCGGGCCTGGCGTTCTCAATGCTCTTTTCGAGTAAGATCATGTAGTCATAATCATCGATTCCTTCGCGCATTATTTCTAGCCTAATGGAAGGAACAGGTCCTCGGATATACTTTGTTTTATCATTATTTGGGTCACGGTTTGGGGGATAGAAAAACATACCATCTCCATTTCCATATTCCATGCCCCCACCAACAGCTGCACCGTAGCTGTCTTTGTAAGTCATTGGGTCTTCCCAAATGTTTTGCAAAAGGCCAGGAGGAGAACAACCTTCGGCATTCCAAACATTTGAAGACCAAACCAAAATGCCTGTAAGCTTATAGCGATAAGACATCCACAACCACATACGCATATTGATAGCATCGGAATCGATAAACAGGTTCAAATGAGGCGCTTTTGGCCAAGTCATGAGATACGACCACATTTGCCGTCCTTGTTCTATCCATTCTTTTGATTTCTCAGGATCAAATTTCGCCAATACCGGACAACCTATATCGGTTACATCCATTATTTCAGGTCCTGGATTATTCTCGGTAATAAACCGGGTTAATTTTGGAGCTGCTTCTTTTATCGTATTCATGCCTTCACGAACAAATGCATAATCTTCATGCTTGGGTTCATCGATCCAATACAGGTATTCTTTTCCCAGCCAGCCATTTGCCTCTAGGTGATCCTGAAATCCGCCAAGAAACAATTTCATTAATTTTTTATACTCTTCCGTTCCGTTTACAAAACCATGAAACCAACCGGTTTTCCGACCAAAAAAAGGTCCAGGCCGTAATTCCGGTATTTTAAACCGAAAACCGGTAAACCCAAATTCGTCTAAATATTTTCGTGCGGCGAAATCAAATTCCGAGAAATCGATCTCCAAGTCCAGATCGTTCAAATTTTGTTCAAAATCACCATAAGGCACTAAATTTTCTTTCGTATTTATATTCACAAAACTCAAATTGTCGAACCAAACCGTTCCTGTTGGTTCTCCGCTTTTTAAAGGCAAAAGCGGATATAAATGAATACTGACATACTCGGCTTCATCAGGTATAGGCCGTGATACGACCAATTGTTCGATAACAAACGGATTAACCGGATCGAGAAATAAACTGTCCTTTTTCCATTCGGTGTTTCCGCTATAGATCATGCCCTGAAGTTGCCAATGAATTTGCTTTCTATCCGAATCATAACTTTGAACCGTTACCGCATACTGCTGATCATTCTTTGGTGTTTTGGCCCACCATTTCAGCATATAAGGCTGTTTCGGGTCAATCTTAATAAGTTCTGCGCCCGTGCCACAAATATTAGCTTGTACATTAGTATCATTCACCTGATAAGAATATTTTCCGGCAAATACGGTGTCTGGATCAAAAGTTCCTCCTTGCCATTTTACACCCTTTACTGTTTTTTGAATAGGATACTGATCGAAAAATTGCTGTGGTGAAATACGGTATTCTTTAAAACTAAGGTAATACTGTTCAAGTACCTCTTTCAATTCATCATTGGTTTCAAGGTTATGATATTGTCTTATTAATTTCGAGTACAGATTAAATGCCGAACGCATATATGGAACTTCTGGTAAAGCAAAATTCCAAACCTTTAATTCCACCGGAAATGATGATTCCCAGATTTCGGACTTTAAGGTAATAGTTGCGGTATAAGAACCGGGTGCTGCATTTTTTGGGACTTTTATAGTAAACCATAAAGTCTTGTTTACACCTGCCTTAACACGCAATGGTTTTTTGTATAAAGGAAGTGGGTCTGGGTACCAACCCGCAGTATGATGCTTTCCCGATGGTTTCGTTATATGCACATATTCTACATTTCTGATGTTTATATTAGCGGAAGGGATTATGTTTCCATCTTTCTTGCTGAAATCGGAAATTGATACTGAAATATCATTGATATCTACTGATGGTGTTAATACCAATTGAAAACCTTCTGATTCATTTCGAGCAGACAATACCTTAATTCTTCCTTTGTGAAGTGGCACAGGAGAATTTTGCATGATTTTAGTGGTATTGTTTGACCACCAAACGGTACATAAGCTATCTTTCTTTAACAGTGAACCAGGATCATTGGCCAAAGCGGACAAAGAAGTAATAAACAGTATGGGTATAAAAATAAGCTTCAACATATTTATTTTTTTTTGCACTCCCGAAACGTCGGGAGGTTTTAATATTCCTTGCATCTAAATGTTCAAGATCGGTTCGTTTTAATCGCAGGGCGATAGCCTATAAGGGCTTAATTCCCCGATGCCCGCCTGCCTATGGAGGGGCTCTGCGTCGAAAACTAAAAAATATTCCTTTTAATACCTCGTACGCTCTGCGTCGAGGTAGTTTACTCTATTTTAGAAAAATTGTTTTATCAAATGAGGTATCTTCTAAATGCCTAACGGTAAGCACACCTCCGTTTTTTAATTTCTTCCATGACCAGCTCCCTTCTTGTTCTAGCGTTGATACTTCGTTTAACTCTGTATCACCAACCACTACTTTTGCCGGCTTCGTAACAAGTCTGAACGTATCGATTGAATTTTTATCAAAGGTGGTGTAGCTTATCTTTTCATTTTCATAGCTGATACTCTGCACTATGGATGAAGACTTTAATAAATGGTCTTCATTGGCAGGTGCCCACTCTGGAATTGCAGCTAAAACATCTAAAAAATGCCGGATATAATCGCTGTAACCATCAGAGAACCATGTTCCTTGATAAGTTGGGCCTGTTGCTACTACGCCATTGTCATACGTCATATAACTGGCAGTATTCAGGAAACGAAAAGCTTGGTCTTTAAACCATTCATCACCAGTTTTTTCAAACCAAATAGCACATGCTGAAGCGTAACGGGCAGTGTGACTACCCATTGGTTTAAAGCACCACAACTGTTCATTCATGGCGTCCATTCCCTCGGTTTTAAATGCAGAAAGAGCATAATATAAAAGAGCAGGAACATGAATGTTCGAATCTTTATCAAATTCAGGATTTTTAGAAAGGTATTTAGAAAGTTCAATAGGGGTAATTTGAACCCGATTTGCCAGCGAAAGATCCTGTTCAACATCCTCAAAATAGCCATTCCAAACAAAAGTTCGTAAAGGGCCGTTTTTGTCAAATAACCAATTCCACGTTGATTTAACAGATTTCTCGTATAAATAATTTTTACTTTCAGACAGATGAATTTTGTCTTTTATACGGATTATTTCACGTAGTAATTTAATCGGCTCAAGTATGTTAGAACAGTATTCGTCAATTACTTCCCCAGATTGGGCATTCACTCGAAAGGGCCATGGCGAACGGTCTGTCAGTATTTTATAATTTTCATCTTTCGATTCTTCAGTTTTAATTTCCCGTACATTTTTTGCTAGGGCATCTGCACAATGGATAGCGGCATCTAGGTATTTTTCATCTCCACTAATTTCGCAAAAACTCAAATAGGCAAATCCCATTTCTCCGACCTTGTCGGGTTCG
>JAESQF010000029.1 GCA_016765295.1 Oleispira sp. | reverse complement strand
TATTTTCAATTGTATGAATTAAGTTTGAAACTAGCTCATTGTAAGGATGTTTGGGATAGGCCTTTGCAAGTATTTTGAAAGTGTTTTTAGCCAAGTTTACATCTATTGTTTCTGTATGAAAAATTCTTTTTATTGGCATATAAGAGATTAAATCATTTAAAAGGAAATAATAGGATACCATTGTTTGCCTATTCTTCATATATTCTTGTTGAAATATTTTCTGTTCAGAATATATAATAGCTATTTTGTCATCCAATATTTTCCACTTTGATATTAAGAGTTGCTTTTCTTTTTCCAAATCATTTATTTGTTTTTCAATATCAACTTTTTTACCCTGACTTTTCACTTTCTTTAATTCAGTATAGAAAGTATTCATTTTATCGCTAATGATTTTGTGGTTATTTCCAAGGGTGCTAATACTGTCTTGAAGCGGTTGAAGCCGTTTGTTAAACTTTAAATCCAAGCTTTTTTTGTATTCTCTGTATTCTCCATTTAGTTTTCCTCCATTGACTATATTTTTGTCAAACTCTTCTTCTGAGTAGATTGTTAAAACAATTTTTTCATTCTCTAAAAATAAAGGCATAAATCGTCCACCCCTATTTTTTTTAAATTCACCCAGATAAAGATTTACTGCCTCTGGGTATTGAAGTTTAGATTCATAATGAAATTTTCCGCTTTCCACCGGAATTTCAATTATTGAATCAAATCTCATATCTTGATTTGGTTTTATTAAAAGAATTGATTTTATATCAGTATTAAGTACTGTTCCGTTAAGTTGTAAAACGTGTTCCTTTTTAGGTGAACAGTTAAACAATAAAACTGTGGTTAGCAATAAGGTTAATTTCTTAGTGAATTTCATTTTAGATTTTGGTTTTAAATTTTGCACAATGGGTTTTGATATGATATTGTTGTGTGAAAACCCAATAATGAATTATACCAGTTGTCAACTAATTTAGCGATGCGCTTTGTTGATTAATCTAAATTCAAGAGTTTAAAAAATAATTCTTTATAACGGCTACTTATTGGAATTTGATGTGATATAATATACACTTGATTATTCTCAATTTTATCAATATGCGCAATATTAATAAGATACGATTGATGCACTCTTGTAAATTGAGACAGGGGTACTTTTTCAACAAGCTCAATAAAAGTCATTCGAGATGTATATGTTTTTTCTTTGGTGTAGATGTCTAAATAATTTCCAGAGCCTTTCGCAAACAAAATATCATCAAATTCAATTTTAATAGTTTTAAATCCATCTTTTATGAAAAAGAATGTCTTTTGATGCCTTAAACTCGTAATTCGTTCTTCAACCTTATGAATAGCTATTTGAAAACGGTCAAATTCAAAAGGTTTTAACAAATAATCAATGGCATTGTATGAATAACTTTCTAATGCAAAATCGGTATATGCAGTTGTAAATATTACATGGGGTTTCAGTTTCAAGGCTTCCAATAATTCCAAACCTGACATATTGGGCATATTTATGTCTAAGAAAATTAAATCTACGGGGTTGTGTTTTAGAAAATAGATTGCTTCTTTTGGATTATAAAAATGAGCTACTAGCTCTAAACCTTCAATTTTAGACACATGAGATTTTACTACTTCTATGGCTTTGGGTTCGTCATCTATAGCAATTGCAGTTATCATTTTTCTGTATTTATACTTATTAATACTGAAAAGAGTGACTTCTCTTTTACTATTTCAAAAGTATGTTCTTTTGGATATACCAATTCCAAACGTTGTTTGGCATTTTTAATGCCTATTCCAAAACCGTGTTCTTTCTCAAATGTTTTATAATCCTCTTGGTAACTATTTACACATTTAAAATAAATGGTGTTTTTATCACAAACCACAGACACCTTTAATTGAGAAGCTTTTGAAAGATTAACTCCATATTTAAAAGCATTTTCTACAAAAGGAATTAACAATCCTGGACTAATAGAATGACTTTCAGCATTTTCAAAATTAGTTTCAATTTGGGGCTCTACGGCACAACGTAACTTTTGAATAGTAATATAATCTTGTAGGTATTTAATTTCATTTTTAAGTGGAATAAAATCTTTGTTGATGTCCTCTTGCATATATCGAATTAGACTTGCCAATTTGGCAATACTTTCGCTTGTTTTTGACGCGTTTTCTTCTAAAGCAGTAGCATATAAGGTGTTTAAAGTGTTGAATAAAAAATGTGGGTTAACTTGTGATTTTAACAGGTTTAATTCTGATTCTTTGGCCCCTAGTTTTAAATTAAATATCTGTTCCTTTAGTTTAAGTTTGATTCTGACATAACCGTAGATAAAAGACAAGACAAAAATTATTAAAACAATAATGTTAATGGCGTTAGTATTTAAAAAATGGATTGAAAAAGAAGTCCATTGAGATACTTTTATAGAAAAGAAGAGAAATAATGATATTAATAAAAAGTATTTTCTGCTATTTTTAAAAAAGATTGGTGTTATAACAAAGGTATTAATGTAAAAAACTGAAGCAAGTAGCCCCAAAACTGTTCCAACCTTTATAATATGGTTAGAACTTTTATCCTCAATAAAAAACAGAAATAAAATAGATATAAATACTACTGCGTTAACAATTAACTCTGTATGTTTTAAAGAAAATAATTTTTCTCTCGACACTTTATTTATTGTTAAAATGTAATACACAAAAGAGATTAAAAGGTATGGAACATAACTAAATAACAATAAAGACGTCATATAGTTTAAGTTTTCTATAAAAACATCAAATGGTTTTGGTCTGGTATTAGTAAAATAATAAGTTATTTCAGTTGACCGTATAGCATCAGTCCAAATAATTAAAGCATTTACAAGTAAAAAACCTAAAAAGATTACTGATGCGAATTTGACTGGTTTTTTCTTGTTTAAAAGAATGGGAAGTAATAAAAAGGTATGAATATAAAATGTAATAGTAATAATTGAATTCTGATAAATCTCCCAGCGTATACCTGGAAAATCAGTACTTATTAAATTTATAATATTAGAGACGAAAAGATATTTTATTATAAATAGTAAAACAGCAAAATGCACAATTCTCTTTCTAATTTTCGGGTTAAAATATAGTGATGTAGTCATGTGTTTAAATATTTAAGCAAAATTACATCTACTAAAAGGCTTTTAAAAAAGAATGTGATGGTTACCTCAATTCATGTGATGAAAACTAGATTTGCTGTTAAAATTGATTTAGTCACAACTCTTGACTTTTATTTCTTAGACTCAAAGCAATTAAGGCCCCTAAAAAACAACCTAATGGCTGTAGCAGATCAAAAATCGGCCCCACTTCTATTCGGCAAGAAAAAAGCCCCGTAAAAGAGGCTTATATAGTCGCGACATTTTTCGAAATTATGGGCTTGTGCAACGGTTACTATTGTTACCCAACGTTTTTTTCGTCAGAGTAGGCTTTTCCATAAGATTGGCAAATCCATCAACACAACAGTTGCGTTTGAGTAAGTTGTCCATTTGCTCGCTGCTTTTCATTCAACGTTTATATTTCGGTCATACAATACCGTTTCTTTTCTTTCAAACGGTGGCTTGTACATTACCTTTTCCCATTCTTCATCCAATTGGGGAATCCGTTTATATAATTCAGTCATAAAAAATCGCCATCCAATAGAACTTTCTGATATTACAGACTTTTTATTTTCAGATTCAATTATTAAACAAACATCATCATAAGTGATTTTCCCAAATAGAAAGCCAGTCAGCTTTTTAATTTTCGTCCATTCGAATTGAGTGATTTCTCCATCTAGATTGACTCTAAATCCATTTTCAGATAGTTCAATTTTGTCAATTCTCTCTTTCTTTTTCCATTTTTTCAAAACATTATTTATTTCTTTTAAAATGTTGGGTAAAAAGTAGATAAGAGTACTTGTATTCTTATCTCTTTACTCTGGGTACTAGTTTTTATTTATAAATAACGTACTTAAACTATCATTTATTTGAACTTTAATTTTAGCTCAGTTTTTTGTTGAAGGCCATAGTTTTTATGTAGTTCAGCACTCAAAAGATTATCGAAAGAAGAAGATTTCAATGTGTTGTTCAAATCAATTTTTAATGTCTCATTTTCGTTTAGTACATCCATAATTGCATCAAAGCCAGTTTGTGCATGTTCATCTATCAAATTAGAATCAGATTCTAAGTCAGATAGTTGACTTTTTAATAAATCAACATCATCCCAATTGTCGGATTTTCGATAAATAAAACTTGCCATTCTCGCTATATGAAATTGTCCATTTTTAGCAATATATCTTTTCAAGTCATCTGTACTCTCTATTAGATT
>JAESQF010000028.1 GCA_016765295.1 Oleispira sp. | reverse complement strand
GTAACCTTTTACCACAGGTCTTTTTCACAGACGAATCGGCCCTTAAATGAGAATACATCAACCTTGTCTTTTTTCCAGAACAAATTATAATCGGTTATGTCCTTAATTTTCAAATAGTAATTTCCAACTATTTTTTCCTTAGGGCCAGAAAATGGATTTTTATTTAAGTTAACATAGCACTCAATTACCTCGTAGCGGGTTTCGTAGGACTCGTCTATTACGTCGGACCATTGATTGAATTCAATTTGTAGTATTTTCAGCTCACTGTCAATCAAAATATCAATTTGACACCCCTCAAAATATGAATTGTCGGTATTTCTGATTACCAATTGGTTCTCCTCTAATACTATTTCCGAAAATTTTGATATTGGCTCATCAGTATTTTTGCCGTTGTGATTGTCGCAAGAAAAATACTTGTTCTGATTGGTAAATCTTGTAATGCGTTCATTTGAAATCTCAACTTTGCCAAAATCAAGCTGTCGATTTTTGTTCTTTGAATTACAAGAAACCGCTATGTTGAACAAAAAGAACAATAGAAAGATTAAATTTTTGTGGGTCATCAAATATGTGCTAAGGCTTTATACACGGTATGCCTCTTGTACAAGGCAGCAAAAAAAAATGGTCGTTATTATTGGTGATTAGGGATCGAACCTAAATTTAAGGTATGTGGGGCAAAAGGGATTATCAAGAGAAGTTGTGCCCTAGTTTTCAATTGAGCACCCTTGTAATTTAGTAAGAAAAATTCCCCTAAAGGAGCTTATATAGCTTCGTTTTCTCCAGATTATGTGCTTGTGCAGCGGTTAATGTTGTTTCATTCTGGCTTTATTTTCAGACGCTATGTTGTAATTCCATTTCGGGCATTTCGTCATATGTTTTTCCGTTAAGAATTCTTCCGTTTTTCTTTTTGTTTTTTCCTCCCCATTGTTTGAAAAAGAATGCCACATCTGCACTTGTACATTGTTCTTGAATATCAAGAACCCATTCAGCATCCATTGGTCTCGGACTGAATCCACTTTCTCCACCTACTATTACCCAATCGATAAGGTCTAAATTCAAATTAGGTAATTCTCCGATTAACGGTTCAAGCGAAAGGAATTTAACTCTAGCGTTGGTTTTTCTTAAAAAATCCATTCGCCTTTTTACTTTATCTTCTTCTACAGAAACTCCCATCCAAATATTGTGTGTCCATTTTAATTCTTTATGCAACTCAAACAATCGTTCGGCTCTCTTTGTTAGAACTTGAAATACGTGTTGTGGATTTTCATTCATAACCCTGAAAACCTTTTTTATAAATTCAAACGGTATTTCTTCGTGGAATAAATCACTCATTGAATTAACAAATACCACTTTTGATTTTTTCCAAGTGTAAGGTGTTCTTAAAGCATTTTCGTGAGTTCTTACCTCAAAATTATCTTTATACTTTTCAACTCCCATTGCTTGCAGTCTTTTTGACATTATTTCTGCATAACAAAATTTACAACCTTGAGAAACTTTGGTGCAACCAGTCGTTGGATTCCAAGTCATTTCCGTCCATTCTATACTTGATTGTGCCATTATTTAAGTTTTATTGTTAATTTATCAAAACTATCTTTATAATCTTTATAATTTAAATAAAAAGCTCCTTTTCTTACTTTGGTATTGTCTTTTTTACGTAAAATCAATCGATTCTCCGTTTGTAATTTTTTCAATATTTGAGTAGTGTGCTTTGGCAGAAATCCTTTTCTTAATGTATATTCGAAAATTTCTTCGTTCGTTTTTTGATTTTTTTTTAATATTTGAATCAAAAATTCTTCAAGTTTATTTGTTTCTAAACTTGAAAATAAAGTAGCTTGGTTACCATCATATTTCCAACCTCTGCCTTGTTCGGTGTCTATATTCCATTTTGTTTCTAACATTTTTTCATATCCTCGAATATGAGAGCTAAAGAAAAATAAACAGAAAATTGTATTTTCTTCTTTTTCTAAAGTAAAGCTGTCAACAAGATAATTTTCACCAATAAAATTTTCAAAACCTTCTTTTAACGCACTAATATATTCCCATTCATTTTTTAACTCGTCATTATTTATATTAAGTTGTGAATTAAAACTTTTCAAAACATCAGGTGTTCCAGCTTTTGAAAATCTATACATAAATTGAATGGGTAACCATAAAAGAACTTCAGATTTGTTATTGCAGTTTAACAAGTTTAAAATATGTTCAGCTTTTATTTCTTTATAGCCAAAAGGGTCAATAAAAACAAATGCTTTTTCGTCTTTAAACGCTTTAAATTTGGTAGGTAATTCATTTACAAGTTCAATATAATCTCTGTTTGTTAAATTTAGATTTCCGAAATTATTATAATGAAGTTTTTTGTTTTTAATATGGTTATCTAATATTTCTATTTTTTCTTGGTCAATATCATTAAAGTGGCAATGAATTTTTGGCGATTTAATTGGACGCTTATCAATAAAATGGTAAAAAGTTTTTTTGATTTTTCTTAAAGCAATGACTGGACTACCTTCTCCTTTATTTTCGTATATGCCAGGGCCACAGAACAAATCAAAAATATGTATTGACTTTGTATACTTATCATTACAAATGATATTCAGGTATTTTTGAATATAATCTCCAAATAATTTAACCTTTGCTTCGGAATGGTTCAATAAATTTATCTGTGATTTTTTCGTGCTCATTGGTTTTAGCTTGCAGGTAACGTTTCGGCTGTGGCATGTAGCACAGGCAAGGAAACTTTTCGTTTCCGTCTGCATTCGTAGCCAGAGCTTTTTGTTTTGTAATTATTTTTCTTTTTAATTGTCGAATCCATAAGATTTGGCGGACTAGGTAAATACTCCCAAGCCTTTTAATATGGCGCTTTATGCCCTATTTGTTATAGTTATTGTCTGTCATTGCCTTTTTATAATTTCTTTTTTAGTTCCTCAACCGATAAGGTTATACCTTTTTTTCGATGAACCATTCTATGACAATTTGCGCATAGAACAGCTAAATCTGTCTGAGGATTAGTTTCAGTTTCCTTTCCATTTTTTTCTGACAATGGCTTTATGTGATGAACTTCAATAAATCCTTTTCCCCAAATCCCATAGTGTTCTTCAAAATTAAAACCACAAACCATACATTCAAGTCCATGAATTTGGACGGCAGAGTTTCTTAATGAAGGTTTCCTTTCATAAACACTTGATGTTACAATTTTTTTCCCTCCTTCTGTTTTGCTTTTTTTGTATTCTGATTCACTTTCTTGAAATCCAATTAGATCATCAAAGATTTGCTTATAGTCCTTAACTTTCAAATCAGAATGAAGGCTAATTATATCCCAGATTTCTTTTTCAGATTTGTTTATTAATTCGTCAAAAATGATTTGAGCTTCTTTTCCTAAGGGGTTTGGTGACTTATTGTCTGATAACCAACCTATTCTTATAGAGTTGGGTAAGTGACTGTCAAAAGCGTCTCGAGCATTATTCAGACTATTTCCAAAAGCTATAATAGTACGTCCTGCATTCAAATTTTCGTAGAAGATTCGATAAGCTTGATTCCATTTATTGGCATTTAATCGAGCAGGAGGGGAGGGGTATTTATCTACTTTAGTAAGGACTCCAAATTTTGATAAATAAAAGGCGACTTCTAAAAATGCTGTACTTCTTTTTTCCAATTTTTTCCGGTTGTATCTAACGTAATTATATATATAAAGGCACCTATATCCCTACTATAGCCTCCCTCCCAAATCTAAGCATTTTATCTGACAGAAAATCCTTACTATCAATCTGTTATCAACAGCAGTTAACAGTAATGAGATATGACTACCAAATAACTCAACCGCTAGTACACAACTAT
>JAESQF010000090.1 GCA_016765295.1 Oleispira sp. | reverse complement strand
TCATCCCTTGTGGGCGCGTAGCTAGGCTTAGTACTGCCTTGCTGCCGGTTAACCTCCAACAACTCCTTGAACTGCTGATAGCTAATTTTGCGCCTTATGCCAACGATACCTGTTGAGAAATCCATATTTTTTCTCAGGCCGCGCAAATATAACACCTGATCAGCGTGTGGCAAATACTCCATCGCCGCATCTTCATCTTCATTAAACTGCCAAATACGGCCCACGTAATCGCTTGCGCCAATACTCACTACTTCACCCATAAGTCCCCCTGTAGAGCGTCCATTCCTGAACTCCACACACGTAAAATATACTGTAAAAAAATCGCGAAAGTTGCGCCAAAATTAGCCGCGAAAAATAGCGCGAAATTAACCCCACGATTTACCCAATTAGGTCATCCAACTAAGCCACTCTTGCCCCTCTTCTTTTTAATAAAAGAAATTAACTCATCAAATTCAGGAACATCACCACGCACAATCTTCACAACCCTGCGAGTGCCGCCCCTGCCAATAATTACAACACTGATAGGCTTTTTGCGCTTATAGCGGTGATACATTTCAGTTAGCAAATAGCCAACTAAAACAGCTATCAGCAACTTAATAAAATACTCAACCATTGTTACTCCCTCATCTGTGAACACAGCGCAACCAAACGATTAGCCGCTGTACTCAACTTAAACTTCGCGGATCGAATCTTCGACCACTCATTATCGTCAACACTACGATCCTCAATAGCACCCTTAACTTCATTCACTAAGTTAGACACGCTCTCAATACTGGCAACCACCTCAGCCAGCACATCAACATTCTCAAAATCATCAATCTGCATAGGCAAAAACACACCCCCTGCCATCTCTGCCACTGCCTGCGCAATACACCCACCACCCGACCATTCAATAATCGACTCAAACTGATCAAGGCTCATATTGTGCGTATCGCGCTTGGTATTGCAGGTGTAATTCGACAAAGTTTGCGGGTGCGTAACACCAATCACAGCACAAGCAGCCTTCACCCCATGAGGTTGGCGCTTAATCTCTTCACGCACCGCATCACGCAGTGACGTGCCAGGTGTAATCTTAAAAAATTCAGACATGCGTTTTCTCCTTAAAAACATTAAACGCTGACATTAATGACAGCTCAGGCAGACTTAACAATTTCAGGCCTTAAGCCAAAAACACTGGGGCATAAATCGTGACGATCAATAACAGATCCAACTTCAAACAATGCTTTCTCGGCCGCCAAAACATGCGCAGGAGGAACTCTTCCAACACTCACCCACTGACTGACCGTTTGCTGAGTCACATCAAAAATGACCCCCGCTTTCCTCTGACCACCCAACGCTTTCATAGCTTTAAAGACCAATGAATCTGCATTTCTCATGATGATGAAATCCTGTGTGATTGATAAGTTACAGCGAGAATACAATCTAAGACTGTGACAATCCAGTTTTTTCTACATTAAAAACACTCTTACGCAGTATGAATAAAACAATAAAAGCTTGTAATATCCTAAAAACACTACTACTTATGAAAATAATACCTATGGAAAGTTTTGGCGCGCGCCTGAAAAAAGCATTAAAAAACGCAGGTATGACCCAGAAAGAACTTGCAGATAAGATTGGGATTACTCAACAGTCAGTTCAGAGGTCCTGCGCGCCCAAAGCCATAGGCAGCACATACAGCTTACAAATGGCCAATACACTAGATGTCGATGCCGGATGGTTAAGTCATGGCGTAGGGGATATGCAGCCAAAGAAAGCCTTATATGGAAGCTTACAAAGACCAACCGCAGGAGATCAGTTTTTATTAGCAACTGGTGCTGCCAAAATAGAATGGAGCGACATAACCAACGAAGCAATAAGAAGAACCTCACCTCGAATTTCATGCCCGACCCATCACAGTGAAAATACTTACGCGGTTATTTTTGATAATGACAACATGACCGCAATGCACGGCCCATGCTACCCAAGGGGCAGCACCCTGTTTGTAGACCCCAACAGAGCAAGCGAAGCTAAGACAGGCAGCCGAGTTTTAGCCACCATAGAAAACGAGACTGGCGAAGAGATTGTTGTATTCAAAGAATTACGCGAAGAGGATGGCCGACGGTACCTAAGGGCACTAAACACATCGGCTCAGAGACCCCATATTACTCAGCCCTTCACAGTGATCGGCCTAGTGATCGGCACATGGATGTCCGAATAGCTTAAGTAACTCCTTACGCATCATTTTTTGGGGCGTATTTATTTTTTTGTAACTCTTGATTAATCCTCACCAACACTTCAAGTTAAGATCAATCAATCAATCAAGCCCAAGCGACTGCTTGATCGTATACGCAACCATGTTCCAAGAACCATACCGCCCCATAGCTCGATTAATTACCGAACTAGTAACACTTCCATATTTTTTCCTATAAAAATTCACATCCTCTACACCCTCCACCTCCTGGTTAAGACAATGCAAAAGCATAGTTACATCGACTACCCCGCGCTTAGTCCACCGCTTTGAGCAATATGGATACGCATAATCAACATAAAAAGGCTGCTCATTAACCGAACGATCAAGATCACGCAACTCATAATAACTGTCCGAATGACCCTTAATGCAATACCGATACATATTAGAGTCAAGGACCCCACGTTTAGTCCACTGCTTTGAGCACAAAACTTTAGAATCCTTATCATATCCGGAACTTGATTTAAGACTTGAATTTAACGACTGCAGATACTGCTTTACCCTACTCTCTTGAGCATATTTCTCACTTAACTCCTTGGTCTGCTTAGCCCTTATTGCAGCATGACGCTTATCTTCAGCTAAATTTTCTATTTTTTGAAGCTCGACAGGATCCGCTTTTCCATTACACGTAACATCTTGAAATGTTTTACGCCCCCGCTCATCAACACACATATATAGCTTCGCATCCGCAACAGAACAAGCCGAAAACAACACTAACAAACCCAATCCTAAAAACCGCATAAAACCTCCTTATCTAGTGGCTCATCAATAATAGCAAAAAAATATTCCCAACAAAAACAATCTAAGAGTGTTGACTAATAACAAACGTAGCCTGTATTATCATCCGACCAAAACACAAACGAATCACACCAGGAGCAGCGACATGACAACAGAATTGGCACCACTCATTTCCATTGAGCACATCCACGCAACGCTGCTCACTGAGATTAAATACCTAATGGAACGCAGCAAGAGCACCCCCACCACTGATCACTCAATGATCCTAAATTTTCAAGCCAATTTACTGATTAGTGTTTTTTACAAGCTAGTAGCGCCAGCATTGAATTCAAAAGAACTGAATGCTTTTGAAGCAATAAAGCTAGCAGGTCAACTGGCTGATGCTGCAACCATTCAAGAAGAAGCAACAGAAAGAAAGGATTGCGCATGACTTCTAAAATAGAACTTTGCCTGAAGCAAATAGATGATCTTTCTAAAAAATACGATCTGGTTATTGAGCAGAACAACGAGCTTCATGCCTGCAATCAGCAGCTATTGCGCCAGCATGAAGCTCACAAAACAGAGCTCATCATCATTAAAGAATCCTTCAAACTTAACGGTTTAAAAGTGATGACCATTAAGCCAAAAACAGTGAATTCAACCTTTTCAAAATACCCCACAAAATCACTCATTGGCATATCACCCATCAAAAAGATCAGTGATCAGCTAGAGCAAGAACTAAGAACATAGCACCCGCTATAAGCCACGGACGGCAATTTATTACTGAGGAATTGAACATGAGCACTGAACAAATATTCGCAAACTTAAACCCAGAATCAAAATACTTTGAATGGCAACAGCAAGAACACCCATTCCCAGTTTCACTAGTACCCGATTCAGATGGATACCACTGGAGCGGTGGTATCGGTGGCAAATACCGCACGACTGATCTTGATTTTTTCACCAAGGAAGGCGACCAATTTAAAGAAATGCACCTGTGCAACCTTGGCAGCATTCAGCAACTAACCGTAACGAAGAACTCAATAGTTTCCTTTGTCGGTGACGATAGCCACTCAAGCTATTGGGGAAAAGTTATTGAACATACAAATGAACTTTTAAAAGCAGCCAAGCGAGAGCACAAGAAGCAACTTACTCGCGAACTAAAAGAACGTGAAGAAGATTTCGATTGCTAGCCAAATATAAAAATTCATTAAGGAATTGAAACATGAGAAACCCATTTGAAGCTGGAACTTTCCAAGGCAGACAGCTCTACCACACCAACGGCCCCGATCGCGTTGAGCAAGTTAGAAGCTTTGACCTGAAGGAATGCGAAGCAGGTCTTCAAGTTCCTGGTGTGCAAAAAACAGTTCAGAGAGCATTGAATTCACGCATTAAAAAACTAAAGGCAGCAGCATGAACAAAGTAATCATACCAATGGAAAACCAAACCCTCGCGCAAAAAGCTGGATCAGCCGCCTTTATTGCCAGCATGGGCGCAGAGAACACTGGCATTGGCACTAAAGCTCGATTAATGCACCCCTTGCGTGAGTTTTCAGACGAGGAGGCTCAATGCGAGAGCGGCCGTCTTTTGGGTACTGTCCTCTCTGCCCTGCTACAAGCCATGCCCCCTGAGCAGATTGAGACGATTTTGAAAGATCAAGCCGAACTCCTGTCTGTTGCTGAGTGATTTCACACACAACATGGTAGAGGCCGCACGACAACTGAAGAAGATCGCCAACTTCAACACTCTCAGTTGTTTGGCATTTTTCCAGTTGGCATCGTCGAAATCAGTCAGATAGTGAAGTCGGTATTTATGCATTTTCATTCCAATAATTAACAAAATATTACCCGCAATTTTAATGAGATTGCCCAATATTGCAACGAGTAGAGTCAATGAAAAAAACAGCATTCAGCACCCAGGACCACGCGCAATACATCATTGAAAATTGCATTGTGATCGACACTGAAACAACGGGCTTAGAAGATAACGATATTGCTATTGAGCTTGCCGCCGCGGATGCCAAAACAGGTACCGAAATCATCGATACTCTAATTCATTGCGAATGGGGCGAAGTTCCTGCAGAAGCCTTTGCAGTACACGGCATTGGCATTAAAGACCTAAAAAACGCACCCCGAGCAGCCTCGGTCATTGCCCAGCTAACCAATGCAGCCTCGAACAACCATAAGCAGATAACCGCATACAACATCCATTTTGATAATCGCATGTTATTGCAGACTGCAGAAGCCAACGACCTTTGCAACGAGCGTATAGAGCATGCAATGGGCGCTCAGCTTTGCATAATGGAATTAGCCAACCGCCATTTCTTAAAAGACTACGGGGTATGGAAGCACGGACATTCACAATTCAGCCGCCTATCCCTTGTCAGATGCTGCGAAATTGCCGGTATTAAATTCCAAGGCAAAGCACACCGCGCCATGTCCGATGTACGCGCATCGATCGATCTATTGCACTTCATCGCCAACGATCGCTAAACAGAAACGGAGCTAGCATGAACAAATCACTGACAGCCAAAGTTTGCGGCATCACATTCGCCACAATATCCATCTACTGCAGCGCCGTGCTTTGGTGGTCTTTTGCAAGCACCACGATAGACCAGGTCATTGCAGCAGCCATTGGCGCAGGCTTTGTGGCTTGCCAGTATTTGTTTCATGCTAACCGCAATTACATAGCGACCACCGTGCTATTCATTATCAGCTCAGCCGCTACGATCGGCTGGATTGAGTCGCGCTACGATGCCATTAAAACCACCGAGTTGAGCAGTGATTCAAGCTACGCAGAAAAGACCAAAACCCTAACCGAGCTCAACAATTCTTTAGCGCTGCAAAATCTCAGCGCCAGGAACGATCTGGCGAATACGGCCATTAATTTTACAGGCCGAGCAAATAGAACACTGGCCCAGGCTAAACAAACTCGCAACGCCATTACACAGATTGAGCGCGAGATAACACAGCTAAAAAATGCCAACCCTAGCAGCCAGAAATCAGGCTCAGCGATCGCGAATAAACTAGCAGAATGGCGCTGGGCATTGTGGATTTTACTGGCTGCAATGATCGATATTATCCCAATGATTTGCTTCAAGATTATCAAGGCCGAAACGGTTTCTGCAACGTTGCAAACATCGTTACACCCATCGTTACGAAAATCGCTGCAGCCCAGTTCGCAACTGGGTGCAACGACCGAAACGCTTACCGAAATAAAGGGTGAATCAACAGACCCCCTACTGCACATATTGCAACACGAAATCATCAATGGCGAATGGGGTGAAACGATCCCAATGAAGCGAATAATGGCCAAGCACAACGCTCGCCATGACCGGCTAAAACCTATCTTCGAATGGATGATAAAAAACAACGTAATCAAGCGCCAAGGCAATCGATTTATCCGATCAAAACCAGCCATTGAAATGAACAAAAAGGAGCAGTCAGCATGAACACAACCGAAATAAAAACGGCCATCACCGGCAACAATGACGGATTAATAATGGCTGCTGGCTACGAACTAGCGATCGTTAAAGACGGAAAGATTATAGCCGCTGGCAACGATGTAGCTGAGCACGCATTCAATGTCGCTGGCGATCAATACATGGACTGCTTTAGCACAACCATTGATCTAAGAAAGTTTCGTACACCTCAACACAACTACACCACCCCTGATGACGTAGCAATCCCCCACGCAGGTAAAGGAGCAACCGCATGAGAACGAATAAAGACAAGGAATACACAACACCCACCGTCGCCAGTACGCGTAAAGATCGTGAAATTATAAATGCTAAAACTCAAGCCTTTTTAAATAGCGGCGGCGTGGTTGAAATGTTACCTGGGGATCTAGCAATGACCGAAGCTCATAAAAAAACGGAAGCTAAGCGAATAGCAGCCCGCAAGCGTGGCAAAGAAAAAATGAAAGGGCTCGCAGCATGATTAACTACCAACAACTAAAGCAAACCCAGCATAACGGCGCACTACTCTCAAATGCTGTGATCTTCGCACTATCCTGCCAGATCAGACTTGAAGAAGGAGAACCCGAAGTTAAAGCCGGGCTAGAGTTTGATAAAAGCGAGTACAGCTACGAACAAGAAAATGGCCGCCACCACCTGGCAAAAAACACCTACCGCTTAGCCGATGGAGAAATCTGTACGTCAAGAGAAGCAGCCACCCAATTAGGTCTTTCAGAAGCACGCACAATCGATCTATTTACTCGCTACTGCAACCGCTGGAGCATTGTTCATAAAAATCATGGAATCAATGCCCAAGGCAATAAGTATAAAACCGCAGACGGGGCTTCATCAACAATCAAAGATCTATCAAAACTATACGGCTATTCACAAGCCTCAATCAGCCGTTACTTTAGCGCAGCCGATGGCGACTACATTGCAGCAAATAAAAACCTGAAAGAAATGGCTGATAAGCGAGCGGCTGCAGACAAGCGCGCACCAGAAAAGATGAAGGAGTGGAAATGAGCCAATTATCCGACAGTCAAATCATTAAAGACTTAATACGCAGGATTGCAAAAGCTGACTACAACGTAGACCGAGAATCACTACCGACGGTATTCACTATTGTATTAAATGACGCTAGGGAAATGTCAACAACGATAAACAATATCAACCAGTTATCAGACAGTTCATTAATGCCACGAAACCTTGAGAGGAAGGATTAATGAGCCATTCAACCCCACTTTCAACACTGGCCGATCGTTTACGAATTCGCCGAAATAATCTACCCACCGAAAAGTTGGTAAATGAAACCTGCAATGCAGCAAGCAGAGAGCTAGATAAGATCAGCAATAAACTCAGTGGCGCTACACGGTTTTCAATTGCCATGGCGCAAGAGCTACAAGAGATTATTGGTGAGAATGAGGAAGAAGGCGCAGTAAATCCTCTCCCAGCAGCTCAGGGATTACTTGATGAATGGGAAGTATTTTTTCAGGTAATGAACTTAATTGATGAGGTAGCAGAATGAGCAAGAAAGTAGAAAAAGCCATCGATAAAATAAAAAAGTGCCTAGCGCTAGCCGCAAGCAGTAACGCTAACGAAGCCGCAACTGCAATGCGCCAAGCCCAGGCATTAATGGCAATGCACAACTTAAATACAGACGACATTCAACTGTCTGATGTGAAAGCAAAAACTGCAAAAGCAGGCGCAGCACAAACACCCGTTCGATACGTTAGCTACCTAGCCATGGTCATAAAGAAAGCATTTGGTGTTGACGCAATATTTATTCAACATTTTAAAGGAATGAATATCGAATTTATCGGCATCGATAAGCAAGCAGAGATTGCGGCCTACGCCTTCACTACATTATTTCGCCAACTTAAGGCTGACCGCAGCGCCTACATGAAAACATTAAGCCGGTATAAGCGCGCCAACAAAATCAGAAAATCAGACGTATTCGCAGAAGGCTGGCTAGCAGCCGTTAATAAAAAAGTAATCGCATTCGCACAACCCGAACCCAGTAAAGAACTAATTAAGCTTTACCAAGCAAAAGCACATCCTAAAACAGAAACGACGAACGCTAGAGCCCCAAAGGAGAAAAAGGACGATGGCTTGGCAAGGCACAAAGGATTTATGCAAGGCGGTAAGGCCACTTTAAACCATGGCGTTGGTGCCACTCACAGAGAAATGATTGGAGTACAAATATGAATGATTTGACACACAAAACCGACCCTGAAACAGGATTGATCGAGTTTTATATTGATGAGGCGCTGCTAACGACTTGGGCTTATGAAGATGAGCCTGAAATTGCCATTATTGATTTTAAAAAGATTTACAACGCAGGCCGCTTGTCTGTTACTAAGCAGCATGAGCCACTGGTCGAACCCAGCACCTCACCAGCACAGCCGATAATGCTCTCCCCCATACAAATACAATTATTTGGGCGACCTAATTTTTCATGCGCGCAACTTGCAAATATGCTTATTGCAGGTGGTATTTATGCAGAAGGCCCACCGAAAGCCGAATATAAGCAGGCTGTATTCATTCACTGGTCAAGCAAACTTTATGAAGAATTCGGTGATGACTGGGCAGAAAAAGGAAATAAATTATTGAAAGAAATTGAATTGAAAATCATAAAAGAAGCCAAGGAAACTTCAACGCCAGGGGAAAAGTCAGCATGAGTAAATTCCAACGAGAAAGCCGATATACAATATTTAAAAAATCAGATGTTTTTGAGGCTTTATGCCCCATCGAACAAACAATGATTCTTGAGCTGCAGGATAAAATAAAAGCTCACCGAAAAAGAAAAGGCAAAAATCCGCTTGAGTGCGTTGTGGTCGAAGCAGACTGGCCTGAATACGAACCCACCTGGGCAACCATTGAAAGCAGAGTATTAGGTACCACCCCATCGCCTGAGTATTTTGTTTATGACAGTGATGGCGGGTTTGAAACGTTCAATAACATTCAAGACCGTGACAAATACGCAGAAGATTCAATTCAGGGCTACTTAGACGATGGCTGGAGCGAAGAAGTCACAACGGTTTGTGCTGGTGTGATTACTCATAAAACAATTCAGACAGACCTTGTTAAGCGACCCGATATTATTGACGAAGAAGGCCATGACGAAAGTGGAACTTGGTGGGATGCCGACTGGGGTCACATGTGCAACTACGCGCTAGTGGCAAAAACACATGATAAATAAATTCATCGGCTCATTAAGTGAAGCAAACAGAATGCGGGTTTTGAGCTTTATTGCCTGGGCTGGAATATCCACCCTCGTACTACTGGCACTAATGGCTGCTGGCTTTCCAATAGCGCTAATATTCCTATTGATTGACTGAATACATTAAAGGCATTAACAATGAACAACCGAAAGAATTCAATGACGTGGTATACGGTAAAGCAACCGTTAAGGCCATAGCAATGAATGAATGGGTATTAATGAGCGGTAAGACAACCAAGTCGCACCAAGCTGCGCTTAAAGCGGCCGTGGCAATGAATAAATTACTGGGCGGTGAGACTATGCCAGCCCAGAGAATGAGCGGAATGCTAGGATGAACGCCACTAATAACCATAAGCACAGCGTGGTTTATTTACACCATGCTTTAGCGTTTTAAAACACTAAATCGTTGACAGAAACGGTTTAACCGTCCAGAATTCAATTGTTCCGGTTTATCCGGCTTGTAAGACTACCTACGGGTAGCTGACCTAGAGTACGGCGATGACAAGCTATCTAGGCCATGTACCAGATTCGTCTGGCTAGTGTCAAGAATTCAAGCCCTATCAATGAAAGTTGATAGGGCTTTTCTTTTACTTAAAATAGCGCATAAGCCCAAGACCTTTCAATATCGCCTCCTCAACTGCCAGTAAATCCTCGGCTGTCGCCTTACCTGTAATATACCCTCGCTTTCCACCATCCAGGCGCACTTTGATTCGATCCAACCTATCAAAAGACACGGTATAAATCATATCGCATTTAGCCCAACTCAAGTCAGATGACAATTCCTTTAGGGATTCTTGAGACATCTCATGTTGATAAAGCTGAAGAACCTTTGGCTTAACCGTACTCAACGCAACAACTGTGCACAGCCCATTTCTGCCAGGTAAGGCTGGGGCCACGACTATCACCGGCCGGACCTTAACCATCTCTGGAGACTTAAAGCCCTCAGAGAAATCACACATCAAGATTGTTCCTTTCTTTGGATGAAACTTAATCATCTAATATCCTGCCGCTCACTTGCTTTAATTGCTATCGATATTACAACGGTGTCAACCAATACCGAAGTGGTAAAGTGAGAAAAGTGCAGTTTTTTTAAAAATCAACCTGCGCTTGCCAAGCACCACTATTACGATCGATGCGAAGCAAGCGCACCGCCCCACCGCGAAACCTCAACACCAAATCAACTGGCCCTTGATGCTCGTTAACCTTACCCGTGCCAAAATCCGGTGCAATACCTAGTTTTTTCTCAAATACTTCAACCGCAATACGACCCGCTGCACCGGTTTTATTGGCTGCGAACCCACGAACATACAATTCAATGCGCTCAAACGTTCTAGAAACCAAGCCGCGCACCTTCATACGTGCTTCATAATCCAAACCCACAGCATCAACAACCAACGCTTGCCACTCTTCCAATAAGTCACTATTAACCGCACTGTGATTAATCCGCATTTGCTGCGATAACGCTAAACGCTTTTCTTCCAACTTGCGAACAATCTCTTCAAGCTCACGCTGCTTACGCATCAATGCGATCGGTGGCGTATCGGTTTGTAAAAGCGCATCTGTCAGCTTATCGATCATCTTGCTAGATTCAGCTATTTCAGATTCAATTTTATTCAGCTTGTTTTTCACATCATCTGATTTGTTAGTTTGCCCCGTTAGATCTGCGATATTCATCTGATCACAGCAATAATTCATAATCGCACGCTCAACAATACCTGCCTTAATCGAACTACCCACCACGCACGTCTTATTACTGTTGTATTCGTTGCAGATTAACCGTCTATGGCCTTCGGCCAAAACACCGTCCGCACGCGCCCTGCCAATATAATTAACACCCGCAACCGAGGCACCACAATATCCGCACCGGCAAAGATTCAAATTAGTGACAATACCAGGTATTCCCGACTTGGCTGCTGCCGGACGATTTCTCATCTTATTCTGCAACGCCTCATATTCTTCTGGCGTTAAAATAGGCGGGTAATAATCTTTTAACTCATAGACCTCACCTTCAACCTCAATCGATTTACTGCCAATTAAGTCTGATCGAGCAATGATTTTATAAATGTAATTACCAATTAACTTTTTACCCGTGTACGTCTTGCCCTCATCATTTAGCTTTCGACCAATACGAACACCACTCCAACCCTCAACATAAAGCGCAATCGCTTCACGCAAAACCTCTGCCCGCTCAGGGATTATTTCAAATAATGGAGCCCCAACATTGCCCGTTTCACGATACCACTTAGGCGGCTTGCCATTACGAATATGAGCCCGCTTAGTTCCACTGATCCACGCCTCACACGCAATACGGATCGCAGCATTTACCCGCTTTGATTTAGTATCAGATTCCTCATGAGCACGAATCAGAACCAACAACGAATACACCAAATCCATAGGATTAGCTTTTAACGACTCACGATCGTAACGCTTGCCGTCACTTGCAGTTACCACCGTAATACCGGCATTAATAATTTGAGATAGCAGCGCCTGAGAAATAATGGGCTCAGCACGAGATAATCGATCCAATGCTTCAATAATTAATGTAGAGCCTTCTGGTATCAGACCATCTTCAATCGCCCGCAAAAACACACCCAATGCGCCTTTCTTAATATGAGTTTGATGATAAGCACTCAAACCCTCATCACGCATAGATAACGACTCATCCAGAGTTAAACCATTCTCTGCGGCATACTTTGCTGCATACTCAGCTTGACGTGTCGATGATGACCCTTCTGCCTGTTCCGCTGTTGAAAATCGGATATAGCTGTATAATCGCGACAAAATTGAAAACCGTGGTAAATAGAATTATGAGCGATAGTAAAACAAAGAGTAGTGGAAGTATAGGAATGGTATCTTTAGGTTGTCCGAAAAATTCCGTCGATTCTGAACGTATCCTTACGCAATTGAAAATGGATGGCTACGACATCACCAATACCTACGAAGATGCTGACGTAGTGGTGGTAAATACCTGTGGTTTCATTGATGCGGCTAAGCAAGAATCTTTAGACGCTATTAGCGAAGCAATGACCTCTAACGGCAAGGTCATCGTTACCGGCTGCATGGGCAAAGGCGCTGACGCTGAGCTAATCAAGAAAGAAAACCCAGGCATTCTAGCGATTTCTGGCGCTCATGCTTATGAAGAAGTCATGACCGCGGTACACGAGTGGGTGCCACCGAATCCTAACTTTGATCCTTTTACCGATTTAATACCGCCTCAAGGTGTGAAGCTGACGCCTCGTCATTATTCGTATTTAAAGATTTCCGAAGGCTGCAACCACAAATGTACCTTCTGCATTATTCCAGATATGCGCGGCAAGCACGTTAGTCGCCCAATCGGTGATGTATTAGAAGAAGCCAAGCGCCTAGTTGATGCGGGCACTAAAGAGCTGCTCGTTATCTCTCAAGATACCAGTGCTTATGGTGTAGACATGAAATTCCGCACCGGTTTCTGGAATGGCGCACCGGTCAAAACCAACCTACTTTCATTGTGTAAAGAACTTGGAAAGTTGGGCGTTTGGGTACGCTTACATTATGTATACCCTTACCCACACGTTGACGACATCATTCCTTTGATGGCTGAAAACCACATTCTGCCGTATTTAGACATTCCGTTTCAGCACGCAAGCCCGGCGGTATTGAAACTAATGAAGCGCCCTGCTCACGCAGAAAATACACTTTTGCGCATCAAAAAATGGCGTGAAATTGCGCCTAATATTGTATTGCGTTCTACCTTTGTTGTCGGTTTCCCGGGCGAAACTGAAGAAGACTTCCAGATTCTTTTAGACTGGTTAGACGAAGCTGAACTAGATCGCGTTGGTTGCTTCAAATACAGCCCAGTAGAAGGCGCTAAAGCTAACGCTTTGCCAAATCATGTACCGGAAGAGCTTCAGCAAGAACGATGGGAACGCTTCATGGCTAAAGCTCAAGAGATCAGTACTCGCAAGCTTGCCCGTCGTGTCGGCCAAACCATGACCGTTTTAATTGATAATGTAGACGAAGAAGGCGCTGTAGGTCGTACAATTGCGGATGCGCCTAATATCGATGGTATGGTTTATTTAAACGAGTATTTCGATTGTGCCCCTGGGGACTTTGTTGAAGTGGAAATCACTCATTCTGATGAATACGATCTTTGGGCCGAAGTTAAGACCTCTTAGTTTATTTTAAGAAAATTTTAATCGCTAAAACCCTGCACAATCCCTTCCTCTTGCTAAGCTAAAAATAGTAGCAAGAGGAAGTATCTATGAAGAAAACCCTAATCGCAATTGCCACCCTTATCTCACTTAGCTCTGCCATTGGCAGCTGGTATCTGTATCACTGGGTTCGTGATGAATTAGGTTTAGATAAAGGCTACGTAGCGGTTGCTGGCATCCCCCCTGGCAACAAATTAATCAACCACCCTCCCTACTCCGGACCTCACCCCAAAGATCTAGAACGACCCATTGAGACTTTTGAATTCCCTATTGAATATGGCGCTACTGGGCCCGTAGAGCCACTTTTTGCCGGAAAAAACCAATACCCCTTCGTCTGCGATACCGAGCGTTCTCGCATCGGCCAGCCTCTGGTAGACAATACCCGCGGTTGGGGAGTTCCTGTCTATGCAGAAACCAAAAAAGGTAAACGCTCTAACTTGATCATTGGTTACAGCAAGGATTGCTCTGTGCCTACTCGGATATTTTATTCTTACAATACCGAAAAAGAACCCCGTGTATTTCGTCAAGTACCTGATAGTACCGAAGCATTACCGAAAAAAGCTGATCTTATTATTCGTGTCGAAACCGGCACCATCAATCGCTATATGTATGCCATGTTAATGCCCTCTAGCCGTCATGATGAACTGCTTAAACCCGATCTTTCAAAATGGAATGGAAAACTCATATATTATTTCCGCGGAGGTATTGGCATCGGCTTCCAGCAAGGTGTTCTGCGTATGCACCGCATATCAAAGTCCATGAGTAAATACTTAAAACAAGGCTATGCGGTTGTCTTTTCGACAGCGACCGAAACCGCTAATGGCTATAATATTTGGCTGCAAGAAGATACGGCTCTGAGGTTGAAAAAGAATTTTACTGAACGCTATCGCGAACCCTTATTCACCATTGGTTATGGCGGATCAGGGGGCGCTATTCAACAATATCTCATGGGGCAAAATAATCCTGGTGCAGTCATTGATGGCGGTATTGCCGTGGTCGCGTATCCAGACATGTTAAGCCAAATTAATTACACCCTAGATTGCGAACTGACCGAGTACTATTTTGAACACCTAAGCCAGGATCGAGAATTTTGGGCACCCGTAGAACAGCGTACTATGATTCAAGGTTTAGCCAATAACCCAAAAGAAAGCCGCCGTTTGCAATGGCTAGACAATATCGCGCAATTGCTCCGCTTTGAATGGCCTAGGAACCACCAAGGAGCCAACGAATGTAATTCACGCTGGCGCGGATCCTTGCAGTACGTCAACAATCCCGTATTTAACCCACACTACCCGCGCTATAATAAACGTATTCGCGGCCGAGTCTACTGGACACACTGGCAAGATAATCGTGAGTTTTTTGGCACCGATAGCCACGGCCGTACACCCATTCCATGGTCGAATGAAGGGGTTCAGTATGGCTTACAGGCGCTGCTAGATAAAAAAATATCAGCGCAACAATTCCTCGACCTCAATGCCAAAATTGGTGGCTGGCTGCCGCAAGAAGAAATGACACAAGAGCGCTACTGGCATGCCAGTGATGACCCATCATTAAGTCGCTATAGCACTTATAGCCAACACAATATGACCCATAAAGGGAAAGAGATGGATTTTGCCCCTAGAACCAACGGTTCAATCACTGCCGCACGGGGCGCTTATCTTTCTGGCAATATTTTCCTAGGGGAAATGCACAGGCCGATCATCGACATTCGCCCTTATATGGACCAGATCTTAGATATACATCATTCTTGGTCTGCGCTTTCAAGCCGCAAACGCATTCAACAACGTATGGGAACACACAACCTGCAAGTCATTTGGCAAACTCAACCACCGTTAAAATCCTACGCCGATGCCGTTACCATGATGGATGAGTGGCTAACCCGAGCCGATGCTAATGGCGGCGATTATCACGCTGCAAAACCCGACAACGCGATGGATCTGTGCCAAGGTAACGACGGTGAAATTCTTCATAAAGGCGAAACAGTTTGGGATGGTGCCTGGAACAATAAACCGGACGGAGAATGCACTAAAATAATGCCTTTCTATCAAGGCAGCCGCAACGTAGCGGGAGAAGATATCTCTAGCGATATTTTTTTCTGCGAACTGATACCCATATCCGTGGCCATGAAAGAGGGATTTTATGGTGACTACGATATGAGCCCTTACCAAGACACATTAGAAAATATCTTTACTAAGGGTGTTTGTGATTATCGCAAACCCGATAGGGCTAGACCTCTAGGTATATAGCTGTCTTACTCGATGAGCAAAACGACCTTACCAATCGTTTTACCCGAACGCAGAAGATCAATCGCCTGGTGGGCTTGATCAAAAGAAAACTCATGGCCTACATGGGGCGGGGTGATTTCCACCGCCATCATATTCTCTAAAAGCACTTTCATTAATTCAATCTGATCCCACAACCAAATCAAATTAAACGCCATCACCGAGCGATTTTCACTGATCATACCCATCACATCGTATTTAGGACGACGTAGATATTTCCATACTGCAGTTAAATAATTGGGGCGATTTTTTCCTGGGGTAAATTCAGCCGCGCCAAATACAACCAAGCGCCCCATAGGCTTTAATGCATTAAACGAAGCGGTTTGTACTTCACCACCTATCGCGTCTAATACCAGATCAAAGGTTTTATTTTTTTGCTTAAGCTGTTGGCCAAAAGAAGGTTCGCGTACCCAAGCTTCAAAGCCTAGATTCGCTAAAAACTTCACCTTATGCTCGCTACTAACAGTGCCAATAGGATTGCCACCCAAAGCCTTAATTAGCTTCATGGCTTGTAAGCCAACACCACCCGCACCGCTTTGTACCAAGACATCATGACCCGGTTTTATCCCACCTAAATCATTTAACGCATACCAAGCCGTTAAGGTTTGAGTCAGATAAGCCGCCCCTTGAGAGAAGCTCCAATCATCGGGTAATGGCACCAAATAATCTTCTCTGCTTTGAATAATACTGGCATAACCGCCAAAACGGCTTACCGCCATAATGCGATCACCCACGCTAAAACGTGTGCAATTTTCACCCACCTTGCTAACAATACCCGAGTATTCAAGACCGGGAATAAAACTGCCGGTTGGGGTCGCCGAATACAACCCAGTAATGGCAAAGATATCGGCGAAGTTTAAACCCACTGCTTTAACGGTTATTTCAACGTCATCACTCGATAACTCAGGCAGTATTTCTTCGATCAGTTTTAAACGTGCAATCGCACCGGCTTTTGATGTGCGCCAAACTTTTCGCTGCTGCTGAGTTTTCACCATGACTAATAACTATCCCCAGGGTAAATAGATTCGGCGTAAAGCTGTAACTCTTGCAAGACAAACATTTTATCTTGATCGTTCTGATGCTCTTCTGCCGCTTGCTGTAACGCTATTGAAAACTGTTCGAAGTTTAAGCCAGGACCATCACCCATCAAACTTTTATGGCAATGCTCGGCCCAACGTTCATGATCATCATCTGCCATAAATTCTGGATAATTACGCGCACGAAAACGAAAATACATTTCATCCCCACGAGGATCTTGAAAGTTCGCTTTATGACCCGCAAGCTTGTCTTTCGCCGTACCATGAATTTGAGCCATGGCTTTTTTATCCGCCCCATTCCAAAAGCCGCCACTATAAAGCATGCAATCGACATCGGTTTTAGCTTCAAAATCTCGCTGAGTATAAACCCCATGTAAGTTTTGCAGCACAGACGAATCTTCAACCAGTAATTTTTTTAATACGGCAAGGTTTGCGCGTAAAACATCACCGGAAATATTCCAGCGTGCCGCTTGATCAGGAGTAAGGGTTGCCGCAGGGGCTAAAACAGGGCTTTTATTAATGTGTACTTCTTTTAACCCTAAGCGCTCAATACCTTCCGGTAAATCAGCTTGCTTAGAAAACAAACGCTGCTGCATTTGCTCAATCGACAAACCCGCCAACGTATTAGGGTCCGTCGATAAATCAAAAGCGATAAAGGAATTCTTATTGGTAGGATGCCAGCAAATAGGCACTACTATCGCCAAACAGCCACGATCAACACCATACATACCTGAAACATGAACCAAAGGCTTATGATTATCAACATCGACTAAAGACGCTAATTTTTGCTTAGTGCGATTATCATATAGATAACGGTATAACTTAGGCTGCTTTTCTAATAACAATTTTGCCACCGCAATCGTTGCTCTCACATCGACTACCGCATCGTGGGCTTGGCCCAGATCAATACCATTAGCGGCGGTTAAATCTTCTAAGCGAAAGCTAACCTTACCTTCAGCATTTTTAGGCCAGTTAATGCCTTCAGGACGTAACGCATACGCACAACGCATAACATCGAGAATATCCCAGCGTGAATTACCATTTTTGTATTCACGTTCATAAGGATCATAAAAATTTCGGTAGAGAGTATAACGGGTGATTTCATCATCAAAACGAATGCTGTTATAGCCCGCAGTGCAAGTATCGGCTACTGAGAAAATTTGATTGATATGATCAATAAATTCGTTTTCTGGAATTCCGTCTTGCAGGCATTGCTGCGGCGTAATACCGGTAATCATGCACGCTTGTGGATGCGGAAGATAATCAGCACTGGGGCGGCAAAATAGCTGCACCGGCTCTTCAATTTCATTGAGGTCTTCATCGGTGCGAATGCACGCAAATTGAGCGGGCCGATCAAATGAAGGATCGGCTCCGAAGGTTTCGTAATCGTACCAAATAATGGACTGACTCATTGCGCCTGCTTATATATAACTGTTTATTATAAAAGTTCAGGTCGCTATTCTAGCAGAGCCAGGCCATCACTGTTAATAGCAGAGTGAACGATTAAAATTCAGCGGCTATAGGAGATTCAATAGTTTTTCCTGAGGTGAAAAAATCATGAGCATCACGAGCGGTTTGCACCGGTAATTCTTCCATCGGCATGTGGCCTACGCCTTCATAGACAATGGATTGTGAATTCGGTAGTGCTTCCTTGAATTGATCCATGATAGCCAGCGGTACCCAATCATCCTGATCCCCCCACATAAGCAGCGTTGGCGTACTAACTTCTTTTACTCGATCGCCTAGGTGTGGATTACTACTTTGCTCTTTCATCGTACGAAATACGTTCACCAAGGCTGCGCGATTACCTTCACGCATAGTAAGGTCAAAATAACGCTGCTCTAGTTCATCAGTCACTTTATCACTATCACCATAAGCCGCATTAATATTCATATTAACGATAAACTTTGGCATCATCATGCCTGCCATTCCGCCGATCACCGGCATGGCTGCGAAGCCCATAATGAACGGCATATCTTGTGTAAAACCCGCGGAATCAAGTAAGACCAATTTTTTCACGCGATCAGGGCGATGCAATGCATAGTTCCAGGCGATATATCCACCTAACGAATTACCTGCAATATAGACTTCATCGATACTTAATTTATTTAAGAATTTTTCTAATTTATCAACCATATAGGCTATTTCATAGCGCTCAACGCTCGGATCGCTCCCCGTAAGGCCATGCCCAGGAAGATCAAGTCGAATGATTCGATAGTGAGGGGCTAATTTCTCTACCCAGCCATCCCAAGTCTGTAAATGTGACGCCACACCGTGCAATAAAAGAAGCGTAGGCCCTGTACCTTCATCTTGATAGTGGATCACAATATTATCAACCGCCAAAAATTTAGAGGTATCATTGGTATATTTTTCAGTCAATTCCGACAAAGGTTGTGCTGAAATCCCCATGGAGGAGCAGCCGTGTAAAATCAATAAGGTAGGAATAAGTAACAGTTTTAGCCACTTCATTTCGATATATCCTTTTTATAATTATTTAGTTTTAGGATTCTGAACGAGAGAATATGCAAATTTTACCACAGCAATTGCTCTAACCCAATTCAATGACAGCGAAATTCGTTGTAGAATAGACCTTCTTTACAATTTGGCCCTTTGAACATTACCTTTGAACAATAGTTTCAGGACGATTTACATGGCGTTATTAGAAAAGTTTTTAAGCCCTTCTTTGTTCAAGCCAAAGTGGCAGCACAAAGATCCATCAGTACGAACACAGGCTGTTAACAAGCTGACTGACGAGAAAATCTTAGTTCAAGTAGCTAAGCAAGACGACGACAAGTCTGTACGTTTATTAGCTTTGAGCAAGATCCAATCAAAGCAAAATCTGGCCGAGTTCCTTGTTAGCGAGCAAAGCGACTTACGCCAACAAGCGCAACAGCAGCATCTGGCGCAGCTTTTACCCAACCTAAGCATCAATGATTTAGCGACAATTAGCTCAGATAATGACCTTGTTTGTATTGCTACCTATACCCAAGATGATGATATTCGTCTTGGGGCGATCAACAAGTTAAACGATGAAAGCATTCGCTTGGACATCGCTTGCAACAATCCGATCTCGAAAGTACGCCTCGCGGCGGCGCAAGGTATTGATAACAGCGAAGCACTTAATAAACTGATGCAGATTGCTCAAGGCAAAGATAAAGCGCTGTATCGTTTTTGCAAAGAGAAGCTAGCGGCAAGCAAAGCGATCGAAGATGGCGCTAAATTGCTGCAACAGAAAATTATTAGCTGCGTTAATAATGCAGAGCAAATAGCAAAAAGTGCTTATTCTCCAGAATACAACGGCCGCTTACAGCTACTGAAACAAAACTGGGCGGCATTAAGCCAGCAAGATCTACAGCAACAGCAAGCATTCAATACCGCTCTAGTGAAGTGCGAAGATACTTTAGCCGCCCATGTAGCAGAAGAAAAAGCAGCACAAGATAAAATCTCTGCGATCAAAGCCGCTAAAGCTGATTTCATAACGGTATTAGCGCAACTTGAGAATCTAGAGTTTAATGACGACATCACCAGCCAGCTAAGCGCACTAGAGCAAACTTGGCAGACCGCTAAGCAAGCGACTAAACCAGCAGCAGAGCAAAGCAAAACCTTCGTAAATACTCTACAAGCTTGGTCAGCGCTAGATAATACTCGCTGCCAAGTTATTGAGCAGCAAGAAGCATTACAAGAGCTAATAAAGCAGTCTCAGCAGCTAGAAAAAAGTAGTTTAAATAAAAGCCAGAATCTGCAAAAAGATATTACTCAGGCAATAAAACAATTGCCTTGGAAACCAGCGGCTATCAATCTAAGTATCCCAAGCCCTGCTCTTTTGATTGAGCTTGATCAAGCCTTGCAAACGGTAATCAAACACAATCAAAACCTAACCGCGCACGAAGCCGATAGCAGCAAGCACCTAGCGAAGCTACTAACAGAATTAGAAGAACATATTACTGAAGGCCATTTAAAAGACGCCAATAAATGCCACCAGCAAACAATGCAAGCATTGAAAAAGATCAGCCATCAAGAAGCTAAGAAATTTCAACGTCTGTTTCAAAGCCTAACGGCACAATTAGCTGAAATTCGTGACTGGCAGGGTTATGCTGCAACGCCTAAAAAAGAAGCTCTTTGCGCTAACATGGAAGTATTGGCTGAGAGCTCTACCGATGAGTCAATTGACCCTTCTGTTTTAGCCGATAAAATCAGTGCTTTGCAAGAAGAGTGGAAAACCCTCGGCCCTATCGATCGCCAAGATGATAAGATCCTTTGGAAACGTTTCCGCACGGCTGCTGATAAAGCTTACCTTCCTTGTAAGGCTCACTACGCTGAAATGGCCGTTCTACGCCAGCAGAATTTAGTAAACCGTCAGCAGCTTATTACTCAATTAACTGACTACGAAGCGAGCATGGATTGGGAAAGCGCTGATTGGGGGATCGTTCAAAAGACCCTAGACGCAGCGCGAGAGATTTTCCGCAGCTTCTCACCCGTTGACCGCCACGAGCATAAAAATAGCCAAGCAAGCTTGCAGACCATCGCAGATAAAATTTACGCCCATATCAAAGCTGAATATCAGAAAAACATTGAAGCGAAAGAAGCACTTATCAACGAAGCCGTAGCGCTACAAGAAGTTGAAAACTTAAGCCAAGCAATTGAACAAAGTAAGCAGCTGCAAGCGCATTGGAAAACGATTGGCATGACGCCAAACAAGGCTGACCAAAAATTATGGCAAGCATTCCGCGTAGCGTCTGATGCCGTTTTCTCTCGTCGAGATGAGCAGCGTCAGCAAAATAAAGCGCAGATTGAAAGCAATGTTGAGCTAGCACAAAGCATTATCGTGAGAGCAGAAAGCGCAGCGCAAGAGACAGGGGCTGAAAGCAAAGAGAACCTTCAACAGTGCCAAGCTGAGTTTGCCGAATTAAACTTACCTAAAGCTGTGTATGCACAATTACGTAAACGCCTAAGCGACGCTCAACAACAACAAGAGGATTCGTTCTCTCACGCCCAGCTGGCTAAAAAGCAGCAAGCGTGGACTGTACTTGCCGATAAGTTAATGGCGATCAGCTTAAAATCTAGCGATGCAACTCAAGCAGAAAGCTTATACCAAGCCGATTCTGAGACAATTAAGTTGCCGCAAGGTATCGATAAGTCGTTAGTTGAAAGTAAGTGGAATGAAACCGCGACTGAATTAACTACGAGTGATGCACTACGTGACGCATGTATTGGTTTGGAGATCATTGCTGAACTAAGCTCACCTGCGGAAGATCAACAAGCGCGCATGGCATTTCAAGTGCAGCGTCTTGCACAAGGCTTAGGCCAGGCGGGAAGCCAGCAACAGCAGATAGGAGATTCTGTTAATCAATGGTTGGTATTGAATGCTGATCAAACTTGGCAACAGCGTTATAACCAAGCGTTACTGTCTGCTGCTAAGAGCTTGTAGCTACAAGCTCTTTTAAAAAGGCCCTACTAAAGCGTTTTAACAACATACGATCATTTCTAATGATTGTTGTTGTTAAAAACGATAAGACAGTGAAGAAAATACTTGCTGTCTTTCCCTACCCTACCTTCCCCCCCCAACCTAGCCCTAACTTGTTTTACGAATAATATAAAAGAAAACACCATCACGTTCTTCATTCAATAACAGCTCATGCCCTAAAAAGCTGCAGAACTTTATAAAGTCTCTTGCGGTTGACGGATCTGTCGCTTGAATTTCAAGACTCTCCCCCACCGACATTTTTTTAATCTCGTCATGCAGCATCATCACAGGCTCTGGGCAAAATAAGCCCTTAGCATCCATTTGATGCTCAAAATTTATATTCGACATACAACATGCCCTATTCTTACTTAAATTTAAAAATGAATTATAAAACACAGGTATAATACGTTAAAACAATCAATCAATGGAAATGGTTATGAAAACGGCATTGTTCTGCTGGGAGTTAGGCGCTGGGCTTGGACATTTAACCCCCATCAAACAACTTAGCAAAGAACTTATTCGACGTGGCTACAAAGTTTGGCTAGCTGCAAGAGATTTGCATAATATACATCATATATTCCACGACATTGATATCAATCTAATAGCTGCCCCCGTCAATCGTAACAATATAAATAAAGCCAGCCAAAATACTCTCAGCTATGCCGATTTAATCTATCATATTGGCTACAAAGATAAAGAATCCCTTAGTAATCACATAAAGGGTTGGCAGGGAATATTTGAACTGGTCAATCCTGACCTCATATTTTTTGACCATAGCCCAACTGCGATTATCGCCAGCCAAAATTATAAAGCTAAAAAAATTCTAATGGGCAGCCCTTTTTCTAGGCCACCAGAAACAGAAAACCAAGAATCCACAGGAGTGTTTTCTTTTTTCGATCATGCCAAAACTGATAAAATGCCTCAAGCTCAATCTATTGAAAAAGAAACCTTAAATAACATTAATTATGCTTGTGAGAAAAACAATCTCACTCAACTGCACCTAATATCGAATATATTCTCACCCATTAACTTTGAAATATTTAATTGCTTAGAAGAATTTGATCACTTTGGCCCCAGAAATGACCAAACAAATCGATATTACTTACCAACAACGAGTAGCGCGTCGGAAAAAAAACCTGAATGGCCGAATACAAGTGGCACAAAAACTGAGAAGAAAATTTTCGCTTACCTTAAAGCACGGCCAAATATAATCACCGTAATTAATGGACTTATTGCCAGTAAAACTAGCGCTATTTTATATATAGCAGGTAGATTCGAATTAAAACAGCAGCTGCCAGCTCACATACAGATAATACATCAACCAGTGTGCATGCAGAGTATTCTAAAAGAGTGTGATTTATTAATCAGTAACGCCAACCTTAATACTATGCAGCAGACAGCCCTAGCCGGAAAACCACAGCTCGCACTTCCCATTCAATTGGAACAAGAAATTTTACTTCATCGCTTACAAGAACAGGGAGTAGTAGAACGTTTTGATACCCGCTCGCCTCAGCAAAGCCAAATTCAAATTCAGCGTTTATTAGAAGTTGATATAACAGGCAGAACATCACTACAAGAGCGATATGAAAAACATGACAATGATATCGAGATTAGAAATATATTTAATGAAGTACTCTCTTCTCTCTAAACATCAAGGATAGACTTTAGATGACAGATACAATAGCAGACTGGATGAAACTGAAGCAGAATCAGTGGCAGAAATATATAAAAGGTAAACGAATTGCCCTGATTGGTCCAGCAGACACCCTAAAAGGCAAGTCCCTAGGTAAATTTTTTGACAGCTTCGATGTCGTAGTCAGGCTAAATAGAGATATTACCATGGGAGAGGAGCGCCATAATGATTATGGCAGTCGAACTGATGTACTGTATGGTAATTGTTCACCCAATCCTATCTATGGTTTACCCCAGTCTCGTGATCATGCAATGTTGATTAGAGAATTTAAATTTTTCATTGCCGTAGCACCCAGAAACTATATGCCAGCACAGGACTATGACTCCTTCTGGCACATGGCCTATCAAAAGAATGTACCTGCTGCTGAATTAAATTCAAGCTCATTTCGCCGATTAGAACAAGCAGCTAAAACACGCCCCAACTCGGGCATCATAGCTCTCAATGACTTATTAACCCTCGGCGCAAAAGAAGTATACCTCGCAGGGCTTTCTTTTTATCGCACTCAATATGCTGAAACCTACTTTCACTTTGGCAATCAAGAAAAGTCTCAAAGAACGAATCAAGAAGCCTTGCGAAAAGCATTGATAGAGCACCCCTTGCACGATCATGACCGCCAACTAACTTGGCTGAGTAGAATGTATAGAAATAATTCTCATGTAATATCCCTAGATCCCTTTCTTAAAAATTTAGTCGAAGAAGAATTGGCCAAAGAAAATACAGCTACAATTCACAAGGCAGTGACACATGACCGAATTTAAAATAGGAAATCGATTAATAGGGAATAAATATAAACCCCTAGTCATCGCAGAAATAGGAATTAACCATAATGGTTCACTAAAAACGGCCAAACAAATGGTCGATGCCGCTGCCCGCGCAGGTGCAGAAGTTATAAAGCACCAAACTCATATTATTGCCGACGAAATGAGCCCTGCTGCGAAAAAAGTAATCCCTGGGAATGCTGATATATCCATCTATGAAATTATGGAAAGCTGTGCCCTGAATGAAAAAGACGAGCGTGAATTAAAAACCTATGTCGAAACACGTGGAATGATATATCTAAGCACCCCTTTCTCTAGAGCCGCTGCCGACTTATTAGAAGACATGGGAGTTCAAGCTTATAAAATTGGTTCTGGGGAGTGTAATAACTATCCTCTAGTAGAACATATTGCTAAATTTGGCAAACCCATAATATTAAGTACTGGCATGAACACGCTAGAGTCAGTCGCTAAATCTGTTGCTATTTTCCACAAATACAAAATCCCTTATGCACTATTACACTGTACCAATGTCTACCCAACACCACATAAATTAATACGTCTGGGAGCCATGACAGAATTACAAAATACATTCCCTGATGCGGTCATAGGCTTGTCCGATCATAGTATCAGCAACAATGCATGCTTAGGTGCCGTTGCACTAGGAGCTTCCATTGTAGAGCGTCACTTCACCGATCACATGAACAGACAGGGTCCAGATATTATCTGCTCGATGGATGAGGGGACTTGCAAAGAACTGATCATAGGCACCAATGAAATCTTTCAGTGCCGAGGAGGGAAAAAAGGTCCCGTCGCAGAAGAGCAGCCGTGTATCGATTTTGCATTCGCCACAGTTGTTACCATTCAATCAATTAAAAAAGGCGAAATTTTTACTCAGGATAATATCTGGGTGAAAAGGCCAGGAACTGGCGAAGTGCCCGCTGAAAAATACACCTCGATAATTGGTCAAGCATCCAATGCCGACATGCCAAAGGACCAACATTTATGCTGGCAGGATGTTCACTAAGATGAAAAAGATACTATTCTTAACAGGAACCCGTGCGGACTTTGGTAAAATAAAAACGCTAATTCAGGCAGTAACTAATAGCGAACAGTTTGAATGTGAAATATTTGTCACAGGCATGCATACTCTATCACTCTATGGAGATACCCAGATTGAGGTAGCGAAAGCATTTGGTCGTGAAAACATGCATGTGTTTCACAACCAACATCAAGGTGAGCCGATGGAGGCAGTACTAGCCAATACTATTCAAGGCCTTTCTAGATATATTCATGAGCATAAGCCAGACATGCTGGTGATCCATGGCGATAGAGTTGAAGCATTAGCAGGAGCAATTACTGGGGCAATAAACAACATACTCGTTGCACACATTGAAGGCGGTGAACGCTCAGGGACGATTGATGAATCAATAAGGCACTCAGTTTCAAAAATGTCGCATCTGCACTTTGTAGCCAATGAAGAAGCTCGATCACGATTAATACAAATGGGGGAAGCAAAAGAAACCCTATTTTGCATCGGCTCTCCAGAAACCGATATCATGCTATCACCAACCCTACCCTCCCTTGAGGAAGTAAAAGAATACTACGAATTTAATTTTAATGATTATGCCATTGTTTTATATCACCCAGTAACGACCCGACTAGAATCATTAGAGAAAGATGCTACTGAATTTGTAGACGCATTATTAGCCAGCCAATTAAATTATTTAGTGATATATCCCAATAATGATAAGGGTAGTGACATAATTTTAAAGCAATTCTCTCGATTAAGCGGCCATGAAAACTTTCGGATATACCCTTCCATAAAATTTGAAAGCTTTTTAGTATTTTTAAAACATTCAAATTTTATAATTGGCAACTCGAGTGTAGGTATCCGAGAAGCCCCTAGCTATAACATCCCTAGCCTAGACATAGGGGATAGACAAAACAACCGATTAAAAAGCGATCTAATTACAAAGCTTGGACATTATAAGGCCGAAATAACTTCCGCTATTAAACGGGTTTCAAATCAGCCACTAGGATCTCCGCCTAAAAATAATTTTGGTTCAGGTAATAGTGCTAATGCTTTTATAGAAGTAATTACTCGGCAAGAAACCTGGAACATAGACCCACAAAAAACATTTATCGATATAAACATGAAGAGTTAATGCAATGACTTACCTTGCTATCATACCCGCTAGAGGTGGGTCAAAAGGCATTCCATATAAGAATACTTACCCCCTCATAGGCAAGCCACTTATTCAATATACAATTGAGGCAGCAATATCCAGTGCCTGCTTTGCTAAAGTTATCGTTTCTACCGACGATGAGACTATCAGCACTATCGCCCTATCAGTTGGGGCCGAGGTATTAAAAAGACCTTCAAATATTTCAGGGGATTCTGCACGCTCTGAAGATGCAGTCTTAGATGTGCTAGATCAACTAGAAGAACTAGGCCTGCAATACAAGCATTTCGTTTTACTACAGCCAACATCACCACTTAGAACAAGTAATCACATTATCTCAGCTATCAGCTTGTATGAAGAAACACAAAGTAACGCCTTAGTCAGTGTTTGTGAAATGGAGCATCCCGCACAGAAATGTTTTATTGAAGATAATGATGAAATTCAACCGATGACTCACTGGGATGACCTATCTAAACCAAGGCAGGATCTGGCTAAAACATACCGACTCAATGGTGCGATTTACATTCGCCCTTGCGATAATTTTGTACAAGACAATTCATTTTTCGAAAAGCCGATCAACCTCTACAAGATGAACAAAGCTACTAGTTTGGATATTGATACAATGGAAGATATTAACAAAGCCTCCTCCCTTTTGATGCCGACATCACAGTAAAAATCTTTCGTCAATTTCATGAGCAGCATAAAAAAGCCGCTGTTATTAACAATAACAGCGGCTTCATTAAATACTAAATAATTATTCAGTTAAGAAAATCACTTGGGTATTTTTTCTTCACTATCGTGGACCAAAATATAGCTCATCTACTGGCATACCTTCAAAAAAGATATCTGCCAAGTTTTCAATATCAATAACTCCTTTCTGATCCGCAAAGCAAGGTCCCTTTTCCTGAACTTCTTCTACCACGGGGCAATCAACGATTAGCATATCTACGACTGTAGTAAACAAACCGCCAGGGGTAGGGTAAGTACCATCAACAAATTGAAGGTAAGTTGGTATAGCAACCTCAGAATCATAGTTATAATTATTAACTGCTTTCAATTCAGCAACAACAATGCCGTTAATTGTCAAAGCACCTATGATTGCAATGTTAGTTTCTTCGTCAAAATCAGCCCCCATTCTGTAAAGATCAGCAATAGGAAGACTGAATTCAATACTAGTCTGAGTCGGGGCATAAGCAGCATCTGCTGGAATGAAAGGTAAAGCAGAAGAAATAGTAATATCTTTTTCTTCAGTACTAAATGCTGCTGTTAGAGCAGTTGGCTCAGCACCAATAGTCGCTTTTGCTATATAGCTATAGGCCTTAAGGTGGTCTAGTGATAATTGATAAGGAACTACCATACCGCCTGCTAAACCAACTTCACCACTGGCAGAAACAGAGAAAGTAATTGGTTCAGCAAGAGAGTCAACATCAACTTCAGCATATGCGTGAAGATCACCCTCTTTATCATTTTCCAAAGTATACTGGCTATTTACAAGAGTGTGACGTTCTGAATAAGGGCCTGTTTTGATCGACTGCCCACGGGAAGTTAATGTCTCGACAAGCGTACCATAAGATGCGTATTCATCTTCTTCTGAACAAGAAACGTTTGCAAACCTAGGAGCAGCAGCAAAGAAGTTTTTAGATTCAGTAACACATCTAATTTGAGCAGGAACAGATTCTTCCGCAACAACTGCAGACATAATCATTGGTTCAGATGGTGGCGGCAATTCTCCTTCCGCAGGAGTAAAGGTATAAACTGTAGAGCCCAGAGTATTACTCAAGGTCAGAGTATTTTTATCGTCACTATATTTAAAACTAGCAATAGTGCCATAACCATCATCACCAATATAAGCATCAGCATCAGCATCTTCAAATAAAATACTATCAGCGGTTAAGTATTCACCAGATTCAGCTTCGATACGTACATCTGATAATTCAATTGATGCAATGTTTAGTATTTCATTATCAGAGGTACTTAGATTAGCAACAACATGTGCCAATCCACCAATGAGAGGAAGATGATTAGCAGTTCCAGAAGAAGCTTTTTCTCCTCCTGACACTAATAACATTGAAGCAGAAGCCGTTACCGTTGCATCACCCAGCATTGCAGATATATCTGCTACTTCGGCACTTACTGTTACACCAGCTTCCGATTCAGTCGAAGAAAACTCAGCGCTACCTACAGATATATTTACGTAATCAAATACATTGATATAGCTTCCAGATATCACTACTTTACTTTCAGTTTCCGAAGCCTCAACCAGCGTCATTGTAATATCAACATTCGATGCTGTACGAGCATCATCATGTATTTGACCAACTAATGATAATGTTAGCTGCCCATCTGAATTTACATTAAATGTGTAACGTACAACTACAGAGTCTTCATCCAATACATATTCAGTACCAAGCTGAATACCAGATTCCTCTGACAAAGGCATCTGCTCAGCTAGTTCTTTTAAAAGTTCTCCAGCCCAACCTAAATAATCTACAGCCTGCATAAAATCATACAAACTACCTTTTAAGCCATCGAGATACATTGAGCCATCACGGCCTTCTTCAACTTCAGCAACCCCACCTAAGAGGCTTCCAGCTAAGTTCCCTAAACCACCACTTAATTGTTCAGTTTGTGTATCTAAGCCAGCTACAAACCCCTTACCTAAACCTAGCAATTCTTCTTCGCTAAAAGTATATGCCAACGGCTCAACTGGATCGGGTGTAACAACAGGATCGGGGGTAACAACAGGAGCTGGCACAACAACAGGCGCAGGATCTGGAGCAATAACAGGTGCAGGCTTAGAACTCGAACTTGAACCACCACAGGCAGTCAATAAAGAAGCTGCAATAGCAGCACTAAGAAGATTGGTTTTAAAATTCATCTGAAAACTTCCATTTATTTAGAAATAATAGCGATATAAATCCTAGAGCTATCGCAACTGGAAGCAGTCTGAAGTAACGCGATGAAACATACAACAGATGAACTAATCAATAAGAATTAGAAGTGGCTGGTAAATAATCAACTTAAGCTAAATTAATGATATTTAATTGTTATAAATCACTAATCCATTAGTGAATTCACTGCCTGAGCCACAGAATGTATTACTAAGCATAGTAATTAACTTGATTACGCATTCACGTTTTTTCTATTTAGAAACAGTACTAGAAGCCCAACCCCACACAAAACTGCAGCCAAACAATAATGGGCTGCATAACCAAAGCTTGCCGCAGAAAAACCCGCCAAACTGGTCGCCACTAAGGTCGACAATACGACAATACATGACTGCAAGGCATAATCTGAGCCGGCACTCGATTCACGACAACGATCCATCATCACTGTAAATAATGCAACAGTCGCCATCCCTCCCGTGATATGTTCAGCAATTACTAGGCTATAAATCAACGACCAATCTAATGAGGTCACTAAGGCATAAGACGCGATAGCGATTCCTTCTAAACAAACAAATAACATCAGTGCGGCCATTCTCGGTAATAGCTTTAATAACACGCCCCCCAGTAGAGCGCCGACCAAACCCGCAACGGTTCCCCACAAACCTAACAGCTCGGCAAATTCAGGTAACGTAACCCCTAAATCCACTAAGTGCGGACGAATCATGACTGTGCCAAAGGCATCACCGACTTTATAAGTTAGCAATAATAACAACCAAGCACCCGCCCCTGATAATTGAAAAAATCCTAACCAATGACTAAATACTGGTTCTTTATCAACCTTGACTGCCACAGGCTGCCAAAACCATAAAGGGATCAGGCCTAAAAGCATCAAGCTCGCTAATCCCCACAAGGTACCCTGCCAACCAAGCTGGGCGAAGATGGCTAATAACAGGCCACCACCGATGATCATGCCGATACGATAACCTGCAACCTGTAAACTATTGCCTAGCCCACGCTGCTGCGGAGGAATATTTTCCACCGCCAAAGCATCGGTCGCGATATCTTGAGTAACAACAAAAATGGTTAATACGAAAAGCGCGCATCCCAAACCAACTGCCGCTTGATCTATCCAGAACTCTAAAGGATTTGATGCAATGAAAATCAGAACCAGCGCTGCGATAGCATTTGCGCTGATGATCCAAGTTTTACGAATGTGACCGTCTATTCTGCCCCCAGTTATTCGTTTTAAGGGCTGATAATGATCGAGCAGAGGTGCCCACAAAAACTTCAATACCCAAGGTAAAGAAACCAATGACATTAAACCAATGGATTCAAGACTCATGCCCTGTTGGCGTAAAAGAGTTGGTAATGCTTGGCTGAAAAAACCGTGAGGTAGCCCTTGAGTGAGATATAGAGTTAAAAGAACCCACCACTTGAACATGAAGACCGCCAGCAGATAAAAAGAATGGCGGTATTAGAACCTGAAATACAGTAGAACTAAAGAGATACTAGGGACTGTCGATAAATCTGTGCAACTGCCGTCTAATTCTCCTCAATCATTTGTCGTAAACTTTGCACAAACGCTTTGGCAGGCTGGCCACCTGAAATCATATATTTTTCATCGATAATAAAAGTAGGCACCGCACTAACTCCCATCCCGCGCCACTGCTCCTGCAATGCTCTTACATCACCAGCGTAAACTTGATCCTGCAATAACTGTTTAGCCATCCCTTTATCTAGGTTATCGCCTAACCCTACTTCAGTTGCTATCTGCGCTAAAACATCAATGTCACTAACATCACGACCGTCTTTAAAATAAGCAATTAACAAAGCCATTTTAAGCTCTGTTTGTTTATCAGAGCTTTCCCCAGCCCAATGCAATAACTGATGAGCGTTAAAGGTATTTAATATGCGCTTACCTTCTTCAAAATTGAATTCAAAATCTAAGTTAGCGCCTAATGAAACAAGATGATCACGATTACTCTTACTTTGCTCAGCGGTACTGCCATATTTTTCCATAATATGCTCACCAAGCTCCTGACCTTCAAGGGGCATATTAGGATTCAGTTCAAACGGCTGCCAATGGATATCAGCTTGCAGCTCATCTTTTAATTCTTCTAAAGCTTGCTTAAGCCCTAGATAACCAATAACGCACCAAGGACACATAACATCAGAAATAATATCAATACGAAGGGTTGGTAACTTTTCAGTCGATGAATTTTGAGAATCGTTCATTATAAAACCACTAAATTATTGAAAATCATAATAGGAATTCAACAAGATACCCCATAAAGCGTGTCGCTTCTCCCCCTGTCACACAACGATGGTCAAAGGTTAAAGAAATCGGCAGTTTCTTTTCCCCATTCATGCCGTCCCCACAGATCGTTCCAATACCAATAATTGCAACCATAGGCGGAACAACAATCGGCGTGCCATAAAGACAAGGATTGGCTCTAGACTCACCGTCTTTCGACAGCGTTTTAATAGAGCCATAATTCGATAAAATAATACTCGCCCCCGTCATTTCAGATGGTGGGATATTGCGCTTAATCACCGCTTGTTTTAATGCTTGCAAACCTTCTTTCAAGTCTTCTTCCGTACGCTGCTGAACTTGGCGCAATACAGGAACAAATAAACCTTGCTCGGTATCTACCGCAATCCCTAGGTCGACAAAATCTAATAGGCGTCGACTCATATTGTCACCATCGAACCAACAATTTAATGCCGGCTCTTTGTTACAGGCAAACGCAATGGCTTGCGCTATCACTATCGTGATATCACTCGGATTATTGACCAAAGTATCTTTTAAAATGGCATCACCAAATAATGTTACCGGCACGACCTGCTGATGACTGTTGATCATCACTTTCGCCATGGATTTTCTTACCCCAGTAAGCTTTTCACTTTTGCCAACTTGCTGATTTAACCGAGCGGCTTTTTCAACATCGTCAGAAGATATACGACCGCCTTCACCACTGCCAATGACTTGTTCAATATCCACATCTAAACGACTGGCCAAACCGCGAACACTAGGAGAAGCCTGCTTTGCCCCCGCCCTGTGTGAACCACCATCTCTGCTTGCCGTTCCAACAGAAAAACTGTCTCTTTTCACTGATGAAGGTTGCATTGACTGGCTCTGCGCTGAGGATATTTCTTTAGGCGTTGAAGCATGAAGGGATTTGGCAGATAAATCTCCCACCACACTGACACTTTCACTCTCCCCTTGATACTCAACTAAAGGTTCTCCGATATGCACCGTATCGCCAATATCACCAAAGGTATGTTCAATAATACCCATTTGTGGTGATGGGATCTCCACGATCGCTTTCGCCGTCTCTACGGCCAACATAAGTTGATCGGTATTAACCGAATCTCCAGCTTTAACATGCCACTCAACAATCTCGGCTTCGATTAATCCTTCACCCAAGTCTGGAAGTTTAAAGTAGCGCATATAACTCTCCCTAAGTAATTCAGTTTAGAAACTGCTGGCCATTACCGTTTTAATTCCGGCCTCGATATCGAGTTCAGTAATCATGTAATGCTGCTCATTACGAAAATACGGCATCACGGTATCGAAACCGGTAATGCGTTTAACCGGAGCCTTACAATAAGACATTAAGTGTTCTGCAATATGAGCAGCAATTTCAGCACCTATGCCACAAGTTTTAGCCGCCTCATGAACAATAACGCAGCGCCCCGTTTTTTTAATTGATGCTTCAATCGTAGCAAAATCGATGGGATTTACAGTCGCCAAATCAATCAGCTCAATACTTAGGCCAGAATCAGCGATTGAATTAAAACCATCTACAACCGATAAGCACTCTTTTATGCAAGCACCCCAAGAAATAAGTGTTAAATCCGTACCTTCACGCAAGGTAAAACAGGTATCCAAAGGCAAAGCTTTGCCGTCATCAACCACCTCATGCTTTTCCGCACGATATAAACGCTTAGGTTCAAGAAAAATCACCGGATCGGGATTGTTAATAGCGGCCAGCAATAGGCCATAAGCTCTCGCGGGAGAAGAAGGAATCACTACCCGTAAGCCAGGAATATGCGCAAACAGCGCCTCTGTGCTTTCGCTATGATGCTCAGGGGCATGAATGCCGCCACCAAAAGGCGCACGCAAAACCAAAGGGCAAGTTAAGCGCCCACGAGTCCGATTGCGCATACGCGCAGCATGGCAAAAAAGGTGCTCGAGGGTGGCATAAATAAAACCCATAAATTGTATTTCTGCAATCGGCTTCAATCCTGCAACCGCCATCCCCACTGCCGTGCCGGCGATGGTTGTTTCAGCCAATGGTGTATCCATTACCCGAGAGATACCAAACTGCTCTTGCAGTCCATCAGTCGCACGAAATACACCACCGTTTACACCGATATCTTCACCTAATAAAACAACACTTTCGTCGTCTAACATTGCTCTGCGCAACGCCAAATTAACCGCTTCCACTAGGCAAATATTATGCTTCTCTTCAAGCTGATGGTCATAATTAGTATTCATAACACCTCCTAGCCAGAATGATTGCGTAAATATTTTTCACCGCAAGCGATAACCTGATCATCCATACACGTTGGCCAGTTTTCATATAAATGATCAAACATCGCCTCAGGTTGCTCGGCCTCAAAGCTTTGGTAAGCTGCTACCGCTTTCACCAACTGAGTTTGGCAATCATCCTGCCAACAGACTTCCGCTTTTTCATCCCAAAATCCTTGCTGATGAATATAATGCTGGAAGCGCTTACTCGGCTCCTTGCTCCAGGCTTCATCGACCTCTTCCTGAGGGCGATAACGACTCGCATCATCAGCCGTTGTATGATCACTTAAACGATAACTAATCGCTTCAACCAACATAGGCCCTTTACGCTTTCTAGCACGCTCTAATGCTTCGTTTAGAACTTCATACATTGCAATAAAATCATTACCATCAACCTGAATACTAGGAATACCCGCAGCACTGCCTTTTTGCGCTAATGTTGGCGCTCCAGATTGAATGTGCCGAGGTACTGATATCGCCCATTGATTATTATTAATCACAAATACCACTGGCAACTGCCAACTTCCGGCAAGGTTTAAGGCTTCTAAAAAATCCCCTTTTGATGAAGCCCCATCACCCAAAGTACACAATACGGCTTGTTTTTTTTGCTGAATTTTTAATGCACTCGCAATACCCACAGCATGACTCGCCTGCGTAGCAATCGGCACACAAATAGGCATATCAAAACCCGAACCTTCATTAGGTTTGTACGCACTGCCGCGTTCGTCTCCCCCCCAATATAAAAACAAATGTTCCATGGAGTGCCCACGCACTAAATAGCCACCATGATCACGATAGTAAGGAACAAATACATCATCTCTTTCTAAGGCCATACCGCAGGCAACAGAAATAGCTTCTTGGCCAAGGCTTGAAGGATAAGTACCAATAATTCCTGTTCGTTGTAGAGCGACAGCCTTCTGATCAAAAGCGCGAGTTAAACTCATCCAGCGATAAGCCTGCACCATGAGTTCTTTATCACGAGCAAACTCAGGCAGCTCTTTTACGCTATTGCCTTCTATAACAACATCGCCATTAGCGGATAGATATTGCAAAGGGGTCGATACATTCGTTAATAGATGAGGTGATAAATTATGCAGCATTATAAATATCTCCTGCGCCCTGACCTTCTTCCTGAGAAGAGGTGGATACTGCAGCAGCTTCGGCTAATCGCTTTAATGCTATTTCGTTGGCCACTTGATTAATGTTTTTATTTTGAAGTCGTGCCTGCTGAAAAACTTCCATCAAGGTCTGGTGAATACCCTCTATTTTTTGTTTTATTAAGCCATCAATTTCAGCAGTTGCTTTATTACTGTTTAATCTCTGTTTATAACAATGATTAATTGAAGCAAAAATAAGTCCCCCGGCATTAATAATATAATCCGGAGCATATAGAATATCTTTTTTACTGAGCCGCTCTGCAATGTCATCATCCGCTAATTGATTATTTGCACTACCGGCAATTATTTTGCAACGTAACTTTTCGACAAGTTCCTCATTAATAACCCCGCCTAAGGCACAAGGAACTAAAACATCACATGACTGAGTTAAAATCTCATCAATAGAAACAACTTCCATACCTAAGGCCTGAGCTTGCCAGTTTTTTTCCTCTTCAGGATCCGCCACAATAACTCGTCCACCTAAGTGCAATAATCGCTTAGCCACACGCCAGCCCACGTGCCCCAGCCCTTGTACGGCAAAGCACTTGCCATGAATTTCAGTATTATTAAAGTTAAATTCCAGAGCCGCTTTAATACCCACCATCACACCCTGGGCGGTAGCTTCCGCAGGGTCACCAATATTACTGGCACTGGCTACATGCTGAGTTTGCTGTGCGATCACATCCATATCACTTACTTGGGTGCCAACATCCATTGCGGTGATGTACTGGCCCTGTAATTGCTCAACGCACTGACCAAACCAGTCGAATAAAAATTCTCGATTAATATCCGTCACGACAACATTATTGGGTAATAAAATGACAGATTTTCCGCCCCCTTGCTGAAGATTTGCGAGGGCCGCTTTATAACTCATACCCTGCGCAAGGCGCATAACATCATCAAAGGCTAATTGTTCTCGAGTATAATGAAGGCAACGACAGCCGCCGAGTGCGGGGCCAAGATGGGTATTATGAATAGCAATGATTGCGCGATATTCGTGCTGGTTGGGTCCCATTGTCTGGAAACAATGCACCGCCTGCATCTGCATAGACTGCATACGTTTAAACATGAGACAGCTCCTTTGGCTTTTGGCCTGTGGCTCAGGAGATCAGCTTGTGGCCATCACCTGCTCACTACAAAGTTTAAACCTAATTCCGCTAAAGTGAGACCTAGATTTCTTGGTTTTTATACAATAATGAACTAACCAGAAACGTTATAGCAATAATTATTCATAATACGTAATTCGTACAATTATAAGCATATAATTAAAAACCAGCGAAGTAAGTTGCGAGGGTTATAGAATGTCGCGATCAAATCAAACCAGCTCTTCAACCAGCTCTTCAACCAGCTCTTCAATTAGTCATTCAAATAGTTTCGCAGAACAATGCGAAATATTATATTGTGCAAATACTCCTGCCCCTCAGGGCAGCATTCCCAGTGCCAATGAAATTCAATTAGCCGAGCTAAACCAGCTAATATCCGAACAACACGACTGGTTTTTTGAAATCCTTCAGCAATACCGCCTGAATAGTAAAGAAGGCATGCTGCTAATGAGTTTAGCAGAAGCCCTACTACGAATTCCTGACCAACAAGGAATGCAATCATTATTCCACGATCGTTTACATCGAGGCCAATGGTTAACCGATGAAAGTAAATATACCCTACTAGCGAAAGCCCTACAGTGGCTAGGTAATCAAGCGCCTATTGATCAATCAATCCGCACGACTTTATTTAATAAAATCACTCAACAAGGAGCCATTGAAGTTTGTTCATTATTTATTGAACAAATGAGTCATCGTTTTGTTTTTGCAGAAAACCTAGATGAAGCCTTATTGCGCAGCCGAAAACTCGAGTGCCACGAAGCATGCTCATTCGATATGCTGGGCGAAGCCGCATTAACCTATAACGAAGCCGATGAATATTATAGCCAATACCAAAAAGCGATAATAACCGTTGGCCAATATAATCAGTGCTTAGACGATACTCCCCATGAAGTTTCAATTAAACTCAGCGCATTACACCCAAGATATCAGCCAGAAAAATACCAAATTCTAAAACAAGAACTATTACCCAAGCTTCATCAACTATTTTTACTCGCAAAACAGCACAATGTGCTATTAACGTTAGATGCTGAAGAACAATACCGCTTAGAACTATCAATTAAATTACTACGAGATTTATTAGAACTAGCTGCAGATAAAACAGATATTATAAATAACATAGGGATTGCCGTACAAGCCTATGGTAAACGTGCGCTGGCCACAATTGATGAGCTAATCAGACTGTCTACCCACTATCAGCTTGAAGTTCGCATTCGCTTAGTCAAAGGGGCTTATTGGGATTATGAAATAAAATCCGCCCAGCAGTTAGGTTTAAAAGACTACCCGGTCTGGAGCCAGAAACAATTTACCGATGATAATTTCTTAATCTGCGCTGCCGCTATTATAGAATCGAAAGAGAAAAATCCAGAAAGTAACTTAATTGGACAGTTTGCTACTCACAACCCAGAAACCTTATTGCAACTAAAGTCACTACAACCAAGGAATCCACCTTTGCTATTTCAAAGACTCCACGGTATGGGTGAAATACAGCACGCCTACATGGCGGATAATTTTTCAAGCCAAACTAGGGTTTACTGCCCGATTGGCTCACACAATAAATTGCTACCCTATTTGGTCAGACGCTTAATTGAAAATGGGGCAAACTCTTCTTTTTTATACCCCAAAGAACAACAGAGTGAAAACATAGTTATCCCACAACCCGAAAATATTCTTGATTATAACAACTCAATCTCTTGCGATATTCGACAAGACCATAACTTCGAGCCACTTTATAAGAATATAAAATCAAGCCAAAAATTTATAGAAAACAATAAATCTACAGAAAATATAAAAGTAGAAATTTCGAATACTGATGCCATTCAACACATAGGACAAGTTGCTTTAATTGGCCTGCATACTATGCCTGATATAGAACAAAGAGTGAGTAGCTTAAATAAATTGGCAATAGGACTAGAAGAAAATAAAGATTCCTTAATCGCTCTACTAGTACTGCAAGCGGGTAAGACCTACCAAGATGCTATTGATGAAGTACGTGAAGCCTGCGATTTTTGTCGTTATTATGCTAAACAAGCAAACGCTTTATTTTCGCAAAAACAACAACGCCAAAGCATTACTGGTGAACTTAATCAACTCAGCTACAAAGGAAAAGGCATCTCCGTTTGCATAAGCCCATGGAACTTTCCTTTGGCCATCTTTATCGGTCAAATTGCAGCCGCTTGGGTTACCGGCAATAGTGTTATTGCCAAGCCAGCCCAACAGACCCTTAACATCGCGCGAACAGCCATCGCATTAGCGCATAAAAGCGGCATCGATCATGACCAGCTGCAATTAGTTAATTGCCAAGGCAGCGATTTATTACCTGCATTACTTGAGCACAATTGTGTGCAGTTGGTTTGTTTCACTGGCTCAAGTCAAAGCGCCAAACTCATTCAACAAACTCTCGCCAATCACAACGGCCCAGTCATTCCCCTTATCGCCGAAACAGGAGGACAAAACGTACTCATTGCCGATAGCAGTGCACTTATCGACCAACTCGTTCCTGATGTCATACAATCCGCCTTTTACAGCGCCGGGCAACGCTGCTCAGCACTTCGTATCGCGTATATACAACAGGATATTTTTGAAGATTTTTGCAATAGTTTAAAAGGGCGTATGGAAACATTAATTATTGGCGACCCTATCGAGCGAGAAACCGACATAGGCCCGATTATAGATGCAGAGGCAATAAACAAATTAAATAAACATCAAGTATGGTTAGAAAATAACGCCACTTTAATCGGCAACTGCTCAATTGCTAGCAATGAAGCAAGTGCTTTGAAAGATAGATTATTTGCCCCCTGCGCTTATCAAATAGAATCAATTACACAAATAGCAGAAGAAAATTTTGGCCCGATATTACACCTCATACCCTTTGCCCATAATGAACTGCAGCAAGTGCTCGCCGACATAAATAATTCTGGGTACGGATTAACAATGGGACTACACAGCCGTAATCAAGATTGGCTGGATCATATTATCCGCCAAGTAAATGTAGGAAATATTTATATCAACCGTGACATGGTCGGGGCCAAAGTAAGTAGCCAACCCTTTGGTGGTCACGGCCTTTCAGGTACTGGTCCAAAAGCGGGCGGGCCTAATTACCTAAATGCCATGGTTGATGAATATATGGTCACTACTAACATTACCGCCTGGGGCGGTAATCCAGAGCTGTTATAACTAACGCGTCAAATTCACATACAGCCGCGGTAATTCTTTTGGCAACTGCGCGGGATCTTTAATTACCACAAAACCATTTTTTCCAAACAGGTGAGGCAGGTACTCATCAGCTTCTTCATCAATGGTTACGCAAAAAGGTTGTAATCCCGCCTGCTTCGCTTCAATAATCGCCATTCGAGTATCTTCTACGCCATAACGACCTTCGTATAAATCCAAATCATTGGGTTTACCATCGGTGATAATCATCAACACTCGCTGATGACTCTTCTCTGCGGATAGAATTTTAATTGATTGGCGAATGGCCGCGCCCATTCGTGTGTAATAACCCGGTTTTAAATTTTGAATACGACTACGAATATTCGGTGAATAACGTTCATTAAAGTTTTTAATCACGTTAAAACGCACATGTTCACGTTTTAAAGATGAGAAACCATAGACCGAAAAACGATCTCCAGTCGCGGCCAAGGCTTCACACAACAACTGCAGACTATCTTGCACCACATCAATCACCCTTTGATGATTATTAATATAGGCATCAGTCGAAAGAGAAAGATCTGCTAAGATCAGACAAGACAAGTCTCGCACCTGATTATTGAAAGAACGATAAAATGCTTGCTCGCCATTGCTAACACCCGCTTCTTTATCCGCCATAAAATGCAGCCAACGATCAACATCAATTTCATCACCATCTTGCTGTCGATTTAACCATTGGCGTATAGGTTTCAAAGCAGAAAACTGTCGACGTAACTTGGCCGCATCAGCCACTAAGTGAGGTGGTAATACCGTAGAGCAGTCAGTGCGATCCAACTCATTAATCATCGGTTGTAAGCAGCAGAAATCTTGATGATAACCTTGCTTACGATAATCCCACTCAGGTAGAAGTATGCCCTCACCCAATTTTAAGTCATCGTGGTCACTAGAAGGTAAATCCAAATCGAATTTTATACTTGAAGAAGCAGCCTGACGATTTTTCGAGACACTGATAACATCCAAATCATCCGCAACACTCTCAGCATCCTCTTCGTCGGTATCATCCCCCGCACGGTCAACCGGCACAAATTCGCTAAAGCTAAACAAATTCTCTAAACGAAAGACCATCAACCCTGTATTTTTTTCGTAATTATCAACCCGCTCGGCTTTTTTTCGCTTAGCCTTTTTCTTATTGCTGGATCCTTTCGAATGCTCATCCGCATCCCCAGCCGACTGTTCATTGGCCGCGCACACACTCATATTGCCCGGGTATAACCACAAATACACAGGACAAGGGGCAAATTCGGCACTGGGAAATTCATTAATACTGCCAGGCTCTAATAATGCCTGACGAATGGCTACTTCCTGCTCTGCCGCCGCGGGTGTTAAGTCATCTATATCGGGGCGAATAGCAATAAAAGCGGCCACCAACTGCTGATAAATCAGCTTCATACCTGGGTATGTTTCTAATACCTTCAAGGTCAGTGTTTGATTATCGACGAACCAGTGGTTAAAGCCTTGAGTCTGCTGAGCGGCTAAAGAGGCTAACCAAAGATATGAATATTTATTCAGTTTGGTCGTAGAAAAAAGACTTAATTCTTCCGGTAAGCGCAGAGACTCTTGGTCACGCCAAGCCAATTCAACTTGCTCATGAGTGCCGGCAATTTTCTGTAATAAACTGCGACGCATATAATAATCACGAGGCATAGCTGCATCGATGCGTAGACCCGCTTCGCCTCCTAAGGCACGGAACAGCACACCAATCTCAAAGCCTTGATCTTTTAAGCGCACCGTTGCATCTTTATGATCAGTAGAAGCTTTACCGGTAATATACTCGTGCCACTTTAAGCCTACATACTCTTCCACGATTGCATCCTAATGGTTATTTCAAGCATTCAGAAAGTTAAGAATCATTGTGCACTCTTTTTGGCTCAATAGTTTTGACCGGTATCAAGGAGCTGTGCCTTGATTTCTCCCCTTCGCTCCAATCTAGCAAAGTGCCATCAGGATTATCCTTCTGAACTTCCTGACACGCACTAATACATTGAGCGCACTGAGTACAAGTAAACTTAGCTCGCTTAAAGCTTCGAACTGGTAAGCGCATGGGGCATGCGGCCTCACAGTCTTTATCACAACTTTGGCAGGCCTTAGCTCGATCGCGATCAAACTTTACTAGCATCGCTTTGCTATTCATCATCCAAAACAGACTTTGCATCACACCGAAAGCACAGCCGTACTTACAAAACAAGTGACGCGCCAAAACAAAATCGATAGTAAATACCGTGGTCGCGGCAATTAAAAATATGGTTGGATATAAACCCACTTCAAAATTAATTAAATCGGTATATAAAGGAATGGGCGGTAATAAATAGGATAATAAACCCAGCGCCCATAAAAAGGCGATAGTCATCGATACCGTAACAATAATAATCCAATCCAATACTTTGCTGCGCTCTGCTTCTTTCTCACTGCTAAATTTAGCCTTTTCCCAAATAGTTACTCTACCTACTCGGCGGTCCATTAAATCGTTCACATACTCCACTACTGAAAAATGTGGGCATAACCAACCACAATACAAACGCCCCCATTTATAAAAAATATAAATACCAATGACTACGGTAATAATCAGCGGCAAAATAAAATACCCTAACATACGCAGGCCCATATCCCAGTGATCGCTGGCCTTAACCCACTCCGCCGTCATACCAAACGACAATACCTGATTAAAAACAATAAAATTAGTCGTGGTTAAATCAAAACGAAAAATATTTAGTGCCGGTGCCAATAAAAATAATAAAAAGAACGAACTTCTAACCACTAATCGTGAGCGTTGCAACTTGTTTTCCGTCATACCCCACCCCTCTGCCATCAATAATTTTTTACCCAGAATAAAAAAATAGCCAGGTCAGTTTTCACTGCCTGACTATTTTTTGTCTTCTTTTACTTTTCTAGCTTAAGCTTTTTCTAACTGAGGCTCATCACCACCAACAAAGAAACTGACTAAGTAAACAACTAAGCCGGCCATAAAGAACAAACCTGCGATTAAGCGTAACCAGTAGAATATGACTATCTGATCTTGCGTCGCCATAAAGCTTAAGGCTTCACCCGACTCGGGTAAACGCTGTAGCCATATTTGCAATACGCCCGCTCCGGTTAGGAACAAGGTAATGAATACCATAGCGATCGTCATCAACCAGAAGCCCCACATCTCTACAACTTGCGCCTTATTACTATTACCATTTGGACGACCCCGCATGATGGGCATCGCATAAGAAACGATAGTCAGCACAATCATTACATACGCACCGTAGAAGGCCATATGAGCGTGGGCAGCGGTTAATTGCGTACCGTGAGTGTAATAGTTTATGGGGGCTAAAGTATGTAAGAATCCCCATACACCCGCACCTAAGAAAGCCATTACTGCACAACCCAGCGCCCATAATGTTGCTGCGCGGTTAGGGTGTTCACGACGACGACGGTTAACCATATTAAAGGCAAACAGAGTCATCATAAAGAATGGAATAGGTTCGATGGCAGAGAAGATAGAACCCAACCATAGCCAGTATTCAGGTGCACCAATCCAGAAGAAGTGGTGGCCCGTTCCCAATATCCCCGAGATGAGTGCCATGGCAATGATCACATACAACCACTTCTCAATCACTTCGCGGTCAACACCGGTTACCTTGATCAATACATAGGCCAAGATAGACGCCATGATCAATTCCCAAGTACCTTCTACCCACAAGTGAACGACATACCACCAGAAGTACTTATCTAGGGCCAGGTTCGTTGGGTTGTAGAAAGAGAACAAGAACATCAAGGCTAAACCAAGAAGACCGGTAATCAATACTAGGTTAATAACCGTCTTGCGACCTTTCAGAACCGTCATACCAATGTTGTATAAGAAACCCAAACAGACAACAACAATACCGACTTTAGTAATCGTGGGCATCTCCAAGAACTCTCGCCCCATGGTTGGCCATAAATCATTACCGGTAATCTCAGCAAGAGTTGCATAAGGAACCGCTAGGTAACCGACAATCGTTAAAGTGCCTGCAGCAGCAAAGATCCAGAATAATGCCCAAGCCAACTTTGGGCTGTGCAATTCAGTTTCTGCTTCTTCTGGAATCATGTAGTACGCAGCACCCATAAATCCGAACAGTAACCAGACAATGAGCAAGTTGGTATGCACCATACGCGCGACGTTGAATGGAATTTCAGGGAATAGAAAATCACCAATAATGTATTGGGTTCCTAAAACTAAACCGAATAATATCTGACCGACGAATAATACGAGGGCAAAGATAAAATAAGGCTTAGCGACAGCTTGTGACTCATATTTCATAATACGCTCCTATCCTTCTATGTTTGGTGGCCAGCCATTAGTATTAATCCCAGAGGCATACTCTAAGAAATCCGCCAATGCATCTAAGTCTTCATCTGAAAGATTAAACTGAGGCATTGCACGACGACCCGGAATACCTAATGGTTGCGCATTCATCCAGCCCTTAAAGAAGGCCTTGAATCCAGCTTCACCACCACGACGCTGAAACACATTACCAAGCTCAGGGGCAAAATAAGCACCTTCACCTAATAATGAGTGACAACCTACGCAGTTATTGTCTTCCCATAATTTCTTACCATGAGCGACAGCTTCCGTTAGATTTTCACGATTATCTCGACCCGGCATTTGCCGTACCGTATCCATTGTCAGACCTACGAATATAAGGATGAAGAAAAGACTCCCCCCCATATACATATTTCTGGCCATGCTTTTTGTAAAGCGTTCAGCCATGGCTCTCTCTCCTCGACTATTTATAGTTTGTACAGAGTGCACAATACGCTTTACGTTTCTTGAAATAGTGATTCAAATCAATTCAAAACTAGTATTCTAAGAAAAGTTCCTGGAATTGAAAACTAAGAGACAGCTTATTGATTTATGTCGGTTTTTTTCGAGAAAGTTTGCAAAAATAGGGGAGAAATCAGAGCGGATAAACAAAAAAACCCAGGATACTGCATCACTGGGCTTTGATATGAACTTCTAATTTTGATCAGCTAAGGCTAATGAAAAAATTAGTCAACTAGTTCAAAGTCACTTGGCTTCCAAGTCTTATCGAACCAAGGCTGTAACGGTCCATAAAGACGCAACAGAACGCTATAGCCCTTTCCTGGCATGGTCTGAATCCAGTTACTCTCATGACCTTTTGGCGCCTTAGGGCCAAACCACATGGTATAAGAACCATCCGCATTGGCTTTAATCTCAGGATTAAGGCTGTCCAATCCGGCAAACTTTTGATCGGTTTCTAACATAGACCTATGCTGATTAGAATAAACCATAAATGACCAAAAATTCTTCGCTGGAATAGGCGCTGGCATAGTCACCTTATAGGTTTCATTACCTTCTAAATAATCACCTTTACTATCTTTTGCCGCGAAGGCATAAGCACTGCCTTTGCCAACCATAGGTTTAGCCATAGCAGGAGTAATACCGGTGGCCATATAGTGGAAGAAGATTCTATCGTCCAGAACACGTTCACCATTATTCAAAAACTCAGAACTCATACCAGCAAATGGCGAGTTCCACTGACGATCCTCAAAAAAGAACACACTTTTCTTACGTGGGGAAAAGCTCAGAGTGCGCGCTGCGGCATTGCCGATCGCAACGGCATCGGTAAGAATTTTCTTCATGCGCTTATCAGGATTAAACTCATGACCCTTTTTAATACCGATCGCCGCAAACTGACCAACAATCTCAGGGTCAAAAGCATCTGCAGGCTCATATTGAATCACTGCATTGAGCTCTTTATAAAAATCAACGTTATTGGCATGAACCGTATTAAACTTTTTGCCGGATAAATTATGAAATTTTTGTTTAGCCGGATTAGCCGCTTCTGCTAATGGGTAACTGCGATATTTACTCTTTATTCCATCAGCTGTCGCTTTTAAATCACCATTGTGAATAAATCCGCGGAAAAACATAAGGTTTTTATAGGTGCTAGTTTTGGCAACAAAATAACCCTTAGGTATATCACCCTGATAATCTCTATGCACAAATAAATACTTACCACCCTTGCCTTTATCCGGGCCGGTTACACCGACATCGGTAACCCAACGAAAATAAGCATCATCGACTGGGCCCAAAACTCCCGGTGGAATTTCTACTACCACAGGCCCATTCTTCACATTGACCTCAGTGAAAGCATACATAGTGGTAGAGTTAGGGGTTAGGAATAAAGAACGCGCATCCATTAACTGCTCAACAATACCCAGTTCACCAGGCTTCATTCCTACGCTTTTAAAGCCTTCTAATAAAGCCTCGACAGAAGTCGCAGGAATGCCATTTAGAAAAGCATCGACCCCACGAGAGGTATCTAAATAATCATAAATTTTGCTTACCGTCTTCTTGTCTGGAGCGCCATCATGAAACTCAAGTTTTCCCAGTAATTCGGTTTCTACTTTATCTGGGGTTAAAACTGAATCTGGTACATCAGCGGCGTATTGAGGCGCAGCGATTGCAAAACTAGCCGACGCGACGCAGAGAACTGTGGCGACTAGCCTAAAGGTATATTTTTTCATGACCATTTAATTCCTTTATTATAAAATTTAATATGACGGCAAGGGCAAAGAATCAGAATCCAATGCGCTTAGTTAGATTTTTATTATTAAAATACAATGAAGGCATTCAACAAGGAAAGGGATTATCAGGCGATATAATCTGAAATTGAAAGTGCACATCCAACATCCATGCTGCAGCGGAATTCACGCGGATACTCTACTGGAGATTTAGATTGAATGAAACGACTGAAATACTTATTTTGGCATTATCAAAATGGATTAGTAATCAATATACTGTTTAAAAACGACAACATTTCCTTTTTCATCAAAAGAAATCACCTCAAAAGGATCTTTCCTATTGCCCATTTCCATCTTGTAATAGTTGCTTAATATCCGCCCTAACATAACTACTGCCAAAAGATATTCAATTTAGTAAACACCCTCACTATAAGTGAATATCAATTGAAGAGTCTTGATCTATATCGAACCTTATTAACTTTACTGAGGCAAAGCGCTCACAATATCCCCAACAAGACGATCTATTTCAGGAAACAGCCCACTAGACTCTTCGACCATAGAGTTACCCGTACGCACAACAACCAATTCCATTGAAGGTACAACAATTATAAACTGACCTCTCCAACCATAACCAATTAATGCATCGGCAGGTAACGAAGGAAAGAATGCTTTACCGTTCTTAGCCGAATTCAACCAAAGTCCCGAGCCATAATCAAAACCACGCGCCGTCGCTAACCCAACAGAAGTCGACATATAATCAACCCAACCCGCTGGCACAATTTGCTCACCATTCCACTGACCGTCTTGCAGTAAAAACTGGCCTAATCTTGCTAAGTCATGAGTGCCCATAAGCACCTGACCACCCAGAACTAAACTACCACTCGCATCGGTTTGCACAACGGTATTATTCATAGATAGCTTTCTAAATAAAGACTCATGCAACGGCTGATAAGTACCCGCTAAATCCCCACCTAATAAGTTCTTAATGACCTTGGCCAAAATCATCGTATTGCCGGTTGAATAGTTATAAACCGTACCAGGTTCTGCCACTAACGGTTTATTAGACGCATAAGATGCAATATCATGCTTAAAAAACAGCGCGCCCGCATCTGAAGTAGGATCGTCAGGAATTTCATTCCACTGCAAACCACTGCTCATGGTTAATAACTGGTGCGGGGTAATTGAACTGCGTTTATCATTCGCCCATTCAGGCAATCCTGTCGGAGCATGAATATCCAACAATTCATCCTTCACTAGAATGCCGCTAAAAATCGCCGCGATTGTTTTACCTAACGAGAAACTAAAAATAGGAGTGGTACTTGTAGTACCTTCGGCATACTTTTCATAAATAAGCTGACCCTGATAAGCTATGACAAGACTCGATGTTTTGACCTGTTTATCGCCATGCTCACTAAAGTGATAATCGGCACTGGTAGCAAAGCCTTCATAATCAAAGTTCTTATTAGAGTCAGAGGCACCTAAACTTCCATCAGGCCACGCCGTGGTATTAGACAACTCTTGCTTTGGCACATTTGGAATAGTTTGATCTCGCAGGGCTTGCTCACCATCAGGGCCTACCAGAGTACAGCCCACACCGTCTCGATAAATCGCCGTTGCACTTTCAAAAAACACTGAGCTCCGCACCGTTAATTTATCAGCATCAACTTTCAATGTAGCAAAGTCGACTGCATCCTCAGTGATAATGGTTAAATCTTCATTATAAATTTTTTCAAAAGATTGCTCACCTACTAATGTCTTAGAGCACAACATCGACGCGGTATACCGGGTTAGACTTTCAAGGTCTCCCTTACAACCGGTTAAACACACAACCGCCGCCCACGCTAAAACAAGTGGCGCCTTTTTAGGGGATCTGCTCGATAAAGATTGATGCATCGTCTTCTCATCCATTATTTTTATTAGATAGAAAGACTAACACTCAGTTTTCCAGCTGGCTTTAACCCAAATGGCTAGAACTTACATCAAAAAACCTCAAGCGACATAAGCTTCGCATCATCGCCATAACTAGAACACACTGGCACGCTTGAAATCTCACGAAAGCCTAAGCTAGCCCAAAAGCGGCTTGAGTCCTGAATAGCAACTAACAGTACTTTTGAATACTGATGCACCTTTGCTACTTCAATTAACTTTTTTGCCAGTTGCTTACCGACTCCCATTCCTCTAGCACGATTAGAAACGGCTAAATCATGAAGATAAAGAATATCACCGACTGAATTTTCGGGGACTTGCTCAAATAATTTAGGAGGCTCTAAACTATTCCAAGAATGCGCCAGCAAATAAGCTAATACCGGCTCATTCACTACTGTATATACAAAACAGCTTTCCGGGGAGATTTCCCACTTACCTTTTAACACATCAACATCTTCTGGAGCCACACCAGTATAGGCTTCTTCTTGAATATGAAGAATTGCATCCCAAGAAGTTTCTGATATTTTAGTTATCGTCATTATTAATACCTAATGCGAACTACTTATAGTTAACCTTATAAAATTCTTGAATAAAATCATTAGCAAAACTCTTCGCTGAACTCTGCTCTAATGTTATATCCTTTGCCGTTTTACCAAATAATGAAATCCCCTCACCCAATAGAATAGGCGCACGAGTAATGGTCATTTCGTTAATGAGTTCTAAATTGATAAACGCCTGAATGGTCTTACCACCATCGATATAGGCATGTTTAAAGCCGTCTTTTTTTAACCCCGCCATTAAGTCTTTGATATCCCCTGAATACATTTCAACTCTCCCCGCTAAACTCGCAGGTGCTTCTTTTAAGCTATTACTCAATACGACTATACGCGTATCGCCATAAGGCCACTGCTCTTCGGTGAGATTCATCGCGGCTATCACCTCCATGCATTTGCGGCCCATCACCATACAATCAACCGAATTAATGTATTGATTAAACCCCATATCTGCGTCTTCACCCATATCAGCCGTTTGGTTGCCCGCGGCCATCAACCAATCAATACTACCGTTACGTCGTGCTATAAAACCATCAGTACTGGTCGCAATATACACAGAACATTTCATGTATTCTCCCAACTATTCATTTATTGTTTTGGATGATTTTTAGCCTTATCGCATTTCAGCAATAACGCGGCCTGCACATTCAGCTCTGACTTTCCTCTGCTCCAAGTCAGACTGGCGATTCTGCTTGCAACTTAGATACATGGAGATGTATTTGTCTAATAGCACTTCCGCTTTATGAGGCTCCATGGCGACCAAAGTTCCCACAAAAGAGCGCGGTCCAACTTGAAAATGCTGATAATCAATCGGGTAATTCCAATCCCCGCCCCAAATAAAAAATCCAAATTGAGCAAAGGTATCAACAACATCTTCTGCCATGCCTAGACGCGGCAATTTTCCTGGACGCTGATTTAATCTATTAACGGCATAGCGTGCACTTTTTATAGGACTAATGCGTGCAGTGCCATCGGCATCAATTTCAATAAAGGGATTTTGTACTGGGTTTATATCAATAGCAGCGCCATAAGCATGAAGAGACCAAGAAGAGCCACCAGTAATCGCCCTGCCATTAAATGACGATGAATTATTATCCGCCATAGAGAGTTGATCATCACCGTTATAATCCTCTATGGGTTTAGCGTTAAAAATTATAAACTTCTGCTCTAGCAACTTCTTGGTTAATGCAACAACCTTGGGGGCCAATACATCAAGAACAACCCATTCACCATCGTGCTTAATCTTCGAGCTTTCATCTAAATAACTAAAGTTAATACGGCGAAGTCTTTCACAAGGTACGGGGTTATTGTTAGTTATTACACCCTCGGCTAGCAACTGCTGACAATAATCATTCGACAAAATAGAAAATGAAAAACCCTGTGATTCCTCGCTAGATACCACATTAGAAATAAAACCCATGAGTAAGCCAAGGAAAATAACATTAAACTTCATAAAAATTCACTCTATCCTTTCGAATACAAGATGAGTGCTATCACTGGCGATTATAATCAACTCATCAGCCGATACTCTGTAGCTTTGAGCGGCAGACAGGGCATTAACAATTGTCATATCCTGAGCATCATACTCTGCGACCCCAGTATTAGGACATGCCATCTCTGTTATCGCTACCAAACCAAAAGTTAACGTACTTGCACCGGCCTCATACGTGCTAGAAAAGTGATTGCACTCGATATCACCATCAACCTTTGAAGTATCATCAAATACTAAGTAATAACTAGAGTTAGCTAATACCGAGGTTTTATCATCCATTTGATAGCCGTAAGAAATTAAACTCCAGCGAGTATCTTGCAATGATAAATTTAAGACTGGGCCATTCACTTCGGGATCACGATCACTTGAACTAGAGCCGCAAGCTGAAAGAAAAAGCACACATAATATAAGCAACGCATATTTAGACATTCTGATATCCCTCAATAATTTTCAAGAATCATCTCGATTTTCTAAAGTGCTTTTACTAAGCTAATTTCAGGAGTTTCCATGTTAAACACCTCACCACTATCCAAAGTCATTTCAATAAAGAAAATATGATTACCCGCATACTGAGGGGCCACATTTAATTTAAGCTGAATGCCAAATCCAGCAACGACGTCTTCCTGATCCATATATTTTTCCAAACTGTAGTATATAATTCCAGAATTTATTGAATCGTAATCATAATAAGGCGTTTCTGAGTGAGTGAAGATTACATCAAACTTCGCATTCAACATGACTCCAGCAGCCAACTCATCATTAAAAGGAGAAGAAGACGTAATTTTAAGTTCTGTGATTCTCTCATCGGTACTTGGAGGTAAAGGTGAACACGCGAAAGCAGAATTGAATAAAGAAAAGGTAAGCTGCTTTTTCTTCGTATTATGCAACTCAGACTTGTTAGCCACTACTGATTGAGTTTCAGATTCTAATGAAAGAATAATCTCATCATATTGAGTATCAGCATCAACGTCAAAAACTGGACCTGCTACCCTTTGGGGATATGTTTTAGGTTCTGGTGCTTGCAATACTTGAACATCGACCGCTGTTATATCAAACTTATACGGGGCACTACCCCCACAGCCAGCCACCTCAGGGTCAGGTTTTATTTCAGCATCATGGTTTTCACTGCCACCACCACAAGCTGTAACAAATAATACCAGAGACAATAAAGCAGTTTGTTTAAACATCATTGCGAGAATCCTTTCCTTGTTAAATTCAACCCAGTATAACGATGAGTCATCACTACTTATACTAAGCTTACTGTAAACCATACTTTATTATAAAAAGATAAGCTCAAGTATTAATTTCGGACATCTAATTCAGGTATGCTATCGAATATATCTTTCACCCAACAATATAGAGCATTAAGTTGCGCTACTTGCTTGCTAGTATGTGACGATTTGTTTTTTGGAGAAACTAGCCAAAACCCTCTATCCGTTTCTATCCTATTCTCAAAGGGTAAAATTAAACGTTTATCATTCACCCAAGAATTCAATGTCGGAAAAATACCCAACGCTACCCCCAGGCCATTTTCTGCTGCTTTAATCGCAGAGATATAAGAATCACAGATAACATTGTCGAATACTTGCTTAACTCCCTCAGGCCAAAACAGCTCACCCCAATCTTTCATTTCAGGGTCCGCATAAATAAGTCTGTGCTTATACAGCTCAGATATTTCATTAAGGTTATCGCTAAACTCATAACTAGCACCATAGACAGGTGCCACAATGGCTTTCGATAACAGCTGACAATTAAGATCTGGCCAATTGCCATCACCAAAACGAACCGCGACATCAATCGCTTCGTTATCAAAATCGACATAAGACTTCCGCGTTTCAATACGCAATTCCGTCAAGGGACAGTACTTTGAGAATTTAAGATAATTAGGCATCAATAATTCTTGAGCGACAAAAAAGGGAGCGCTTACCGTTAACGAACTTTTTTCAAACTGCTTTATATAGTTAATATGCCCCAAACAATGAGCGTTCATCGTCTTTTTCGCTACATCGAAATAAAACAATCCTTCTTCGGTAAGGCTTAAAGCTCGGGTATGGCGTTTAAACAATGGGCGCCCCAACCAATGCTCAAAAGCTTTTATCTGCTGAGCGACCGCCGGAGCTGAAACACACAATTCTTGCGCAGCAAGCTTAAAACTTAAATGCCGAGCAGCCGCTTCAAAGACCGGAATAAACTGAATTGGAGGAGAGTTTCTATAATTCATAAGAAAGGTTTGATTATCTATAGATAAGTTATTATGAGTTGTTAAGCCAATAATAATAGAATAACTTTCATATGCCGATATTAATAGCAACCATTCAAGGATAACTCATGCTACTCACCCCCTATTACGCTGCGATACTTGCCCTGATATACGTAGCCTTAAGCTATCGAGTCATTCGACTACGACAGAAATTAAGAGTGTCCCTAGGAGATGGCAAAGATAAACAATTAAATCGTGCAATCCGTGTGCACGGTAACTTTTCCGAATACGTACCACTTACACTGATCATGATTTATTTTGTAGAAGTTCAAGTTCAGAATTTATTATTAGTACATGGTTTAAACAGCGCATTGATTATAGCCAGGTTGGCTCATATCTATGGGGTGAACCAACTACGAGAAAACATAGCTTTCCGTGTCTTTAGTTTATGCATCACAGGCTTGGTTATTTCCATCAGCGCGATTTCAATTTTAATAACCTAGTCTCATTTAGGCGCTTCCCTCTAATTCATTGATGATTTCTTTCAATACTAATGTGCCATTAATCGCGGCAGGGAAGCCACAATACACAGTCATTAGAATCATAACTTCACGTACTTCTATTTCTGAAAGGCCAATATTTAACCCAGCCCTAATATGAAATCCCAGCTGTGAAGCCGCGCACCCCATAGCCGTTAAAGCCGCTATCGTCGCAATTTCTCGATACCTAGGCTGCAAAGCAGGTCTAGCAAAGATATCAGAAAATCCAAATTCGATGACAAATTTAACCATATCAGGAGATATGTCTTTAAAGGTATTTTCAAGGTTCTTAACTTGATTTTTATTTAGGGTACTAATCTGTTCACAGCCAAATTCATAACGACTTTTCCCATCAGGTTTAGGCGAAGGCTCTACCCTACCCGACTCATCTTTCTTACCTTCAGATCGTCGCTCTTCTAACACAGTTTTTAAAGCAAGCATGCCATTGATAGCACGAGGAAAACCCGCATAGCCTGCCATTTGCAGTATTACTTCTTGAATCTCCGCAATATTACAGCCCACATTTAGAGCGCCATGAATGTGAACTTTTAATTGTGGTTCAACATTACCCATTGCGGTTAAAGCCGCGACAACAGCAATCTCTTTTAACTTTAAATCCAAACCTGGGCGGCTATATACATCGCCAAAAGCATATTCAATAATATAACGTCCTAAATCGGGTGAAATATCATTAAGACTTGCCAGTACCCGTTCTCCAGCCTCTTGATCTATATCTTTTAGATTTTTCAAACCGTCGGTATAACGTGAATTTGTCATAATTAGTCTCTGCTCATTGAATAAGCATCAAGCCTAATACTTAGAGCTAACTCTAAGTCAACAAATTAGTTTTTAATGATTTTATTATAATATTGAATTTTTTGTTTTATCTTATCTAGATTCCTTGCTTCCACCTCAATTCTATTTTCAACGACAACCACATGCTCTTCTAATAACTGCTTTCGTTGCTCAGACGTTGAATCACCCTGCTCTCTTAAGTCGGCGTATTGCTGAATCTTTTTTAATTCCATACCCATCTCTTTTAAGCGCTTAATAAAGCCAACCCAGTCAATATCTTTCGCAGTAAAAGATCTATGACCATTAGCCGTTCGGTTCACCTGTTTAAGTAAACCGATTTTTTCATAATAACGAAGAGTATGAGCAGACACCTGGGTCAACTCGGAGAATTGCTTAATATTCATTTAATAGCTTTCTTATCTAGCCTAAAGAATTCTCCTATACGCGCAATCGCCTCACTGGCCTGAGGTAAAAACGGTGCAAACCCCTGAAATACGTGAGGCATATCTGGCCAAGTATCCAGTAATACATCAACTCCCGCTTGCTTGGCTTTTTTCGCAAAACGTAACGTATCATCCAACAACACCTCGGCCTCCCCAGTTTGCAACATTAAAGGAGGCAAACCCGATAAGTCGCCGAACAAAGGTGAAGCTAAGGGATAAGTTACCTCATGCATAGAATCGATCAAATAAGCTTTCGCTAAAAACGGAATTGCTAGCCCATTAATAATAGGATCACGCTCTTGATGGGTACGCATCGTTTCACCGCTCGCGGTAAAATCAGTACAGGGGGAAATGGCTAAAGCCGCATCTGGCATTATCAACTGAGACGTAGAAGATGAAGAGCTATCTTTAATTGCTAAAAGGCACGCTAGCGTTAAATTCCCACCTGCAGAATCTCCTGCGATGAATACTTTTTCTGCCTTAACTTTTTTTACACTCGCTGTTTCAGATGGAGCGTTATCCCATAACCACTCATAAGCCATCAGGCAATCATTTAATCCCGCAGGGAATGGCGCTTCTGGCATCAAAGAATAATCAATAAACAAAACCGCACAATCACAGGCTTCCGCTAAACGCGCAACAAAAGCGGTCCAGCCTTTAACCGAGCCCGACATCCAAGAGCCTCCATGAATATACAACAGTCGACGTTGGCCATCATGACCCTCAGGCACAAACCAATACCCTGGCCTATCACCCACAGAAACGTGCCTAGGAGTAATTGTTGATTCCATCACCTCAGCAGATATCGCAAAATAGCGATCCAAAACTTCACGCCTATGCTCTACATCAGCAAGATTTTCAAGCACTTCTAGAGTTAAGTTTTTAAAATGAGCCAGTACAGATTCAAGTGCTAAATCTTTCGACATTCCTTTGTCCTT
>JAESQF010000089.1 GCA_016765295.1 Oleispira sp. | reverse complement strand
TATTCCTGCCGGTATGCCGCCCTTGAATATCTTCACCTCCGTTGCCAACAACCCACGCATCTTGCAGCGCATGGTGGCCGGTGGCTTGCTTGATAAAGGCAGCATCACAATTCAAGTCCGTGAGATTATTATTTTACGCACCTGCGGCCTCTGTAAGGCAGAGTATGAATGGGGAGTTCACGTTGCGGGCTTCGCCATGAAAGCGAAGTTAACTCAGGGACAAATTGATGATACGCTCAGCGCTAACATAAATAGATCGCTGTGGAATGACGAGCAAATTAACCTACTGACTTTAGCGGATGAATTACACAATACACAGGGTATCAGTGATGCTTTATGGCTTTCTTTAAGTGATCATTTTAGCCATGAACAGTCTGTTGAATTGATTATGCTCGCGGGCTTATATCATGCCGTGAGTTTTATCGTTAATGGCCTTAAGATTCCTAATGAAGCTTTCGCTCCCTCTTTTCCACAAACGTCTAAGCCTGAATAAATTAAAAAGGTAATTAGCTTGTCTGATTTAACGGATAAAAAAACAGTCACTGTTCAGCGAACGGTACTGTTTGGTGATTGTGATCCAGAAGGCATCGTTTATACCCCGCGCTTTTCCTATTTTGCAGTAGAAGCAATTCAAGATGCGTTAGCTATTTGGCTAAACGACAAGCCTAATGAGGAATCAAAGCAAGCGAAGAAAATCGGCGGATTACGCAAGTTAATGAATTATGGCATTTTGCCTCCGGCCCGAGCTTTCTCTTTAGAATTTCATCATCCTGTGACCTGGGATGATGAGCTTTCTATTAAGGTTTGGGTCTGCCAAATCACCGAGCGTTCGTTTTCTTTTCAAGTAGAAGCTTGGTTAGAAACCAGCCGATTAAGTGATGCACAGAATATACTGGCCTTTACCGCTAAAATCACACAGGTCTGCGTATCCCGTGAGAATCATCAAAGCATACCGTTACCCGGTGATTTAAGAGAACGCTTATCGAGTTTGTTAATTTAAAACACAGGCACTTTAAAATATTTCACCAGATCAAATGGCCCTAAAGTTGAAACCAATTTATAAGGTAATAACTCTTCTCTGGGGTAGAACATTTGATCCAGTGCTGCTTGCTTCTGAAAAGACTGATATAAATTATCAACATCCTGATTCAGCTGCTTAATACTGTTTGGGCTCAGTAATCGGCTAGCAGAATAAAATGGATATCTATCATTCTTATTCTGGCTGATCGCCTCTTTAATAAAGCCTTGATTCACTTTTACCAAGGTTGAATGTAACGGCCCATCTAAGCGCCACAGAATGGGTCGATTAACCAAAAAATAATAAGAGTCATCCTGGCGTAAGCGAATTAACTGAAGCTTCTCTAGTTCACGTAAATACAAATAACCATCTTGTTTACTTAACTGGTTATATTCAATAATTGACTCAACATCGAACTCACTGATTAACAGCATAAAAAATGACATTAAGCCTGGCCTAGAAGCTAAAGTCTGCTCAGTTTCCAGAGACAATGCAGTTGGACTAATAGGCTGATTCGTTGCTAAGTCCACCAGTTCCGTAAAACTGATGCCCAGTACTTCACATACTTCCATCAAGCGGCTGAGCTTACAATCTTGCTCGGCAAATAAGCGTTTTATCGTTGGCTCAGAGGTATTCATCTTTTCAGCAAGATCCTTGTAGCGTATTCCTTGAGCTTTTAAAACCTGCTTTAAGCTGGCAAACAAGCCTGAGCGCTGGCGCTGCTCAGTCACCCTATCTGTCTTTCTATCTATCATAACCGCTGCCATTTATGATCCCTAACTCCATGTAAAGTATCACTTATTGATACTTAATGTGTATTACATAGTAATAAAGATACACCTATATATTCTTATTGTCGAACACCCGTTCTTCACTACCAATGGAAAATACACTATGAACACATGGATCAAGACCAATGGCCTTAGCTTTATCGTCGCTATCACGCTAGCAACTATCAGTACGGCGAATGCCAATGAATTGCCTCTGCTATGGACGCTGGATAATTTCGACCAACCTGAATCTGTTATTACCAACCCTGCTGATAACGCTGTTTATATCAGTAACATTAACGGCCAGCCGACCGAACTTAATGGCAAAGGTTATATCAGTAAAGTTTCAATCGATGGCAAGGTTATAAATAAACATTGGCTCGAGAATCTGGATGCACCAAAAGGATTAGCCATACATGGTGACAATTTATACATTGCCGATATGCAACAAGTACATCAGGTGAGTATTTCTCAGGGGCGTATTGTTAATCAGTTCCAAGTTAAACAAGCCAAGATGTTAAACGATATTACCATTGCTGATGATGGCACCGTGTACATAAGTGACCTGCTAGCCGGTGGAATTTATCGCATTAGTGATAACCAGATTACACTTTGGTTTGAGCATGAAAATTTAGCGCACCCAAATGGTCTATTATGGCAGCACGGTGAGTTATTAGTCGCGTCATGGGGCTTGGGGATGAATGATGATTTCACCACGAAAACAGCCGGCAGCATTTATACCCTAAATATTAAAGATGTGAATATTAACCAGCCAAAATTAATTGTGATTAAAGGTTCTGAACAGTTAGGAAACCTTGATGGTCTAATTATGAAGGATAATGCTCTGTATGTGAGTGATTGGATTACTGGTGAGTTATTTAAAGTTGAACATGCTAAGAGCAGCAAGGTGCTAACGCTTAAGCCAGGATTAGCCGATATTGGACTTTCTTCTGAAGCAGCAGGCTCTGAGAAAGAGGGTTCAATATTATTCACCCCATCAATGTTTGATGGCCAAGTGATGGCCTGGAAGCTTTAAATTCGCAAAATTTCTATCTTAAGAAGGCCGCTTAACTAAAAGTGGTCTGCCTTTTTAATTATTAAAATTAGAGAATCAAATAAATAAAGATAAACCCAAAAATATCAAAATCACACCGACTAGCTTACTCACTACTTCGCCTTTCGGAACTAACTTCTCAAGCATGACCAATGCCGTTAAAACCAATATCCATTTTAGGTTCATAACCCCAGTCACAAATAAAATAGCCATTAAAAACCAACAGCAGCCTAAACAGTACTGTCCGTGTTTCACACCCATTTTAATCGCGCCCACTATTCCTTCTTTCCACTGGGTAGTAATAATGCTTAGCGGCGAACGACACAGCTGCAAACAACGTTGCTTTAAAGGGCTCCATTGATACAGGCCAGCGATGATTAATAAGCTTCCACTAAAGAATTCATTGGCACTGACCATCATCGGAGACAGCAATGCGAGGTGATGTAACCCCCACTGGATAAAAGTAATCATTAGACTATAAAAAGTCCAAACCATTAGGTAACCAAGAACAAAATACAAGGTTTGGGTATAAGGACTATTTCGCTGTTTGCGTTGGAGGTTTACTCGATCAACTAATAGAATCACCGGGACAACTGACGGCAGCATCATCCCCGCCATCATTACTGCCCACATAATAAAAAGCATAGCTATATCAATACTATCCCACTGCACAACAGGTTCCATATTCATGGTCATATCAAAAACCATGTAATACCAACTGGCTAGAATAAGAATAAGCAGCGTGATTAAAATCCCCCAAGAATTAAAATCACGTATTTTCAACGAGGTAAGCTGCAAGCCTTAGTTACTCCAGTTCGAAATAGCTTTAGCCGCGAAGTGCCCTGTATGCTGGAAAGCAAAACCACTATGGTTAATCGACATGGCTTTAGACTCACCAATAATGCCATCATCCCACATAAAACCACCGTCTGGAAACGTGATATGAACGTTCTTATCTTCTCCTGTAACAGCGTCAATTAACGGTGTTTGCTCGACTTCTAATACGCCCGCAATTGAAAATGACGAATGGTTAACATCCTCTACATTCATTTTTATTTCTTTTAGAATCGGCCCTTCAAACTCACTAAAGGTACCTGCGAGAGCCTCAACCGGCATTCCCCCTGCTTGACCTGACATGATAGTCACTAGAGCTGTGACCTGTTCTTCCGTAGCAGCAGAGTCTATAAATAAAATCCCTTTGCCATTACCTTCATGAATTGCTTTAGGCCACATAGCACCAAAAACCATCTTTAAACCTGCTAAATCTAGCGTATCGAAATTACCTTTAATAATTGAAAAACCCAATAAGGCTTGGCAACTACCATCCTGGCTATCAGGGAAGCCTCCAAACTGACAACCACAACCATGACTACAGTTACAGCATTCAACTTGGTGCATCGATAATGCCCACTTATTACTATCAGACATACTGT
>JAESQF010000088.1 GCA_016765295.1 Oleispira sp. | reverse complement strand
GTCGCAATTGTTGGAATACGCGCTTCGTGCCAACCAATACCGGTATTAATAATCGTTGCACCGGCTTTTTCGATCGCTTTACCTAGCTGTAAAACTTCTTCGTAAGAGCTGCCGCCTTCCACTAAATCCAACATAGAAAGACGATAAATAATAATGAACTTTTCACCCACAGCTGCACGAGTACGGCGAACAACTTCGACCGCTAAACGCATACGATTTTCGTATACACCACCCCATTCATCATCACGCTGATTGGTGCGTGTAGATAGGAACTGGTTAATTAAATAACCTTCAGAACCCATAATTTCAACGCCGTCATAGCCGCCGACTTGGGCGTACTTAGCTAACTGAACGATGTCGTTAATTTGCTTTTCAATGCCGGCCTTATCCAACTCTTTCGGGATAAATGGATTGATCGGCGCTTGTATGGCAGAAGGGGCAACCGAATTAGGGTTAAACGCATAACGACCTGTATGCAAAATTTGCATACAAATCTTACTATCTTCGGCGTGAACCGCATCAGTAATGGTTTTATGCTTTAGCGCATCTTCGTCGCTGCTAATAATATTGGTATGTGGATGGGTTGCGGCTTCAGAGCTTGGACCAAAACCACCGGTTACGATAAGGCCAACACCACCACGAGCACGCTCAGCAAAAAACGCCGCCATGCGCTCCATGCCATCTTTCATTTCTTCTAAGCCGGTATGCATCGAACCCATCAATACGCGGTTTTTTAATTGTGTGAAGCCTAAATCTAATGGTTCTAGCAGTTTTGGAAAATGCGGGTTGGTCATTATTGTCTACTCACGGTTATTTTATTTAGATATTAACGTTGTCTAATTATTTTCTAGAAAACTGCCTATATCTTCTTTCTCATCATGGAATTCATTATTCGCTGATCAATAGCAGCCGTCGTTAACATTTGTTAATGGCTTTCAGCTTTTTATGCCTAATACTCTAAAAGAAGTCGTTATAAGAAACAACGCAGACTACTTACTATTCATAACAAGGTGATGATAATGTCTAACAAAACGTCAGGTGAAGGGCTAGATTACATCGCTCCACTGCAAGATATGGCTTTTCTACTGAATGAAGTCTTTCCCCTATCAAGCTCAGATAGCCTTACTGAAAAGAGCGAAGAATCACTTAAGGAAGAGCGTGAGCAAGAGCTTTTCGTATTAAAACAAGCCGCCCGCTTCGCTGAACAAGAACTCGCCCCCATCAATAGCGAATGCGATCGCCAAGGCTGCCAGTTAAACGATGGCCAGGTTAGCTTACCGCCCAGTATGAAAACTGCGTTTCAGAAATACGCCCAAGCAGGCTGGATGGGATTGTGCATGCCCGAACAATGGGGTGGCCAAAACCAATCTTCGCGCTTAGGGTCTTTGGTCGGTGAATTATTAACCTCAGCCAATCATGCTTTTAGCATGACACCTGCCCTGACTATGTCAGCTTGCCGCGCACTCATTGCTTATGGCAGTGACGAACTAAAGCAAACCTATCTAGAGAAAATGATATCAGGCCAATGGACAGGCACCATGTGCATGACCGAAGCTCATTGCGGATCTGATTTAGGCTTAATCCGCACGTCAGCGACTGTTAATGACGATGGTAGCTATCAGCTTAAAGGCAGTAAAATATTCATCTCAGCGGGCTCCCACGATGCTAGCGACAACATTATTCACCTTGTATTAGCGCGTCTAAAAGATTCGCCCATTAGCCGAGAAGGCATTAAAGGTTTATCGCTGTTTCTCGTTCCGGAGAAAGTCCTAGAGAAAGCCCCGGAGAATTCAGAAGAAGGCGGCCAATGGAGCAAAGATAATAACGTTCGCTGCATAGGCATCGAAGAAAAAATGGGCGTGCACGGTAATCCTACGTGCTCGATGAGTTTTGAAAGCTCACAGGGTTTTTTAATTGGCGAAGAGAATAAAGGCATTAATGCCATGTTCGCCATGATGAATGAAATGCGTCTAGGGACTTCATTACAAGGTATCGGACTCAGTGAGCGCAGCTTTCAACAGAGTTTAAGCTATGCCAAAAACAGAACTCAAATGCGCAGCCTTAGCGGTATAAAAAACCCCGAACTCGAAGCCGATCCATTGATCGTTCACCCTGATGTCCGCCGCATGCTATTAACGCAAAAAGTATTCGCCGAAGGTGGCCGCGCTTTAGCTCAGTTTTGTTCACAGTTGATGGATGAATCATCTGAGAGTATTAATCAAGAGAGGGCTCAGCTACTTGATATGCTGACCCCCATCGCCAAAGGCTTTTGCACAGAAGTCGGTTTAGAAAGTGCCAGCCACGCCATCCAGATTCACGGCGGCCACGGCTTCATAAAAGAAACGGGGGTCGAACAATTGTATCGCGATGGTCGTATTGCCACTCTGTATGAAGGCACTTCCGGTATTCAAGCGTTAGATTTATTAGGGCGAAAAGTGCTCGGTACACAAGGTAAAAGCTTAATGAGTTTTACCAAGATGATGCACGTATTAGGCAAAGATAATTCACACCTAGCGGAGGATAGTGAAATTGGAAAACTACTCACCACGCTAAAAAGCTATTCGAAAGAATGGCCTGAGATAACGATGCAGATTGGTGCTAAGGCGATGAAGAATCCTGACGAAGCTGGCGCCGCTAGCTTTGATTACATGATGTACTCCGGCTATGTCGTGCTTGCATATTTCTGGGCTAAGATGGCAATTACCGCACGCACTCTTTTGGACAAGCCACCTTTCGATAGTGAACTATCAAAAGAATTATTAGAAAATAAGATCGACAATGCCACGTTTTATTTTGAACGTATTTTGCCAAGAGCGCTAAGTCATAAAGTAGCGATGCTCTCTGGTAACCAAACGCTTAAAGTGAATTTTTAAGTATTCGTCTTTTTTGAAGGCTGAAAAAGTTATTGTACGAATAAGATCAATTGCCCCTATACTGCACAAAATACCTTGGACACAGTTATGGCAACCTCTTCCAATAATCAATTCGCACAAGAGCAGCTAGCAAAAGATAAACTGCAAATGCAAAAGATTTGTGAACAACAGTTAGCAATCACTCTGAGTAATTGGGAATCTTTTACTCAGCATTTTTCTGCACGTGAACTAGAAACCCAGCAACACTGGATACAAGCAGGTGATACTTGCACAGAGCTGTGCTTTATCTTAGAAGGTTTGATTCGTATTTATTACATCGATCAAGGGGGCAATGAAGTGAACCAACACTTCTATCAAGCCAATGAAGTGATTGCTCCGGTCGATGCCCTAGTTAGCAAAGAGCCTTGCCAGTATTTTGTTCAAGCCTTAGAGCCAACTCGTTTAATGATCGCCAATTACAACGAGCTATCTAAAGCGGGTGAAGATAATCCAGAATTGTTGCGTTTAGAAATAAAAATGTTGCAAACGATTTTCATTAAAAGTGCCCGCCGCGAAGCGCACCTATTATTAGGTAACGCCGAGCAGAGATACCGCTGGTTTTGCAAAGAATATACAGAATTATCAGAACGCCTCCCGCAATACCATATCGCCTCTTTTCTGGGGATTACTCCGGTATCATTATCACGCCTTCGTAAAAGCATTGCTGATCGATGAGTAGGTAAAAATGGTTCATTTGAGGGTGTCTTGAACATCCTGCTGGTAAATTGATATTAAATTATTCAATTTAACGAAAATGAATAATTGAAAGAGTTACTTGAGTAATATTACTGATGGTAGAAGCACACTTGATTACGACCTTCATTTTTAGCCTGCTAATTTAAAACTCATGGTCGTAACGGCTGCTTTATAGATTGAATCAGTTTATCCAATGTAAATTGATAACCTGTTGCATTTTTTTTGTGGGTTAAAGAAAAGCTTTTGAAATCAATACGAGTCCATTCTCGGCTGCTAAAGTGCTTCACATACTCAGCTGCATTAGTTTTGTTAATCGCGGTCATAGGGAAGTGAACCTCAGCTCGGCTACTAAAACCACCGTCTTGCACAATATCGTAAAGCATCACCATAGACCAAGCACCCGCCAGAAAATGGCCTCCATGGGTTAACGTCATCTCGCCGTTCATCACATACTGAATACCCTCTTCAGTCCAGTTTACTCCTGCAATTTTCACATCCTTCCCAGGTTTCAAGCCGACTTCACGAATCGCTTTAATCGCCCCCAAGGCAATGGCGTCGTTAGCCGCCCAAACAGCGCCCAAATGCTCTCCACTTGCTAGCCATAAACGCGTACGTTTATAAGCTTCATCCTCAGACCAGTTAACCGAGATACGACGCTGTTCTTTTAACTGAGGAAATTCATTTAATGCACGATCCAAGCCTTCAAGTCGAGACTGTGAGGCCGGTGTATTATTATCACCAGCCAATGTTAGCAGAGGTATTGGAGTAAGATCGCCTTCCTGCGAAGGTTGAGTCACAGGAAGTAATGACTTCGCCATTTCGTATCCGGCGACTTCATTATCAGGGGTTATACTAGCGATCCAGTTTTCCAGTGGATCTCCAGAAGCATCATAGATGCTGTGCTGCTCAGGAGTTAAGCTGTTCAGCAACATTAAGGTCGGGATGCCAGCCTTATTAGCCATCGCCAGTAAGCGAGCACCTTCTTGATATTCATTCACTAAAATTAAGAAATCAGGTTTATCAGAACCGTTGATAACAGCCTCAGCATTGCGCACCATCTTAATCCATTGGCGATCGCTGTAATAAACTTCCAACTCGAATCCCAGCTGACTAGCTGCGGCACTCATAGTTTCGGTGACATCAAACCAAAAACCTTGATCAGAAAAACCAGGGTTGATAAAGACCACCTTGTGCGAGCTTGTACCATCCCGCTCTACACCCTCTGGCGTAGCATTAACGAAAGGAACAAGCATCAATAGCAGAATAATTAGTGGCAGCCGAAGTAGACTCTGCCAAGGATTTACAATTAGATATATCAGTTAAGCCACCATTCAGAAAGTACCGAAACGGAATAGAGAAATATTTGCTCCCTCTACTCATTTCAAATTAATACAGCCTTACCAAAGAGTATCTGAAAGGTGCGCTTAAATCTTCCCACAATCCAACTTATTCTGCCCAGGTACCACACCCGCCATCACGACTTCCTGATAGTCGGTACCATTATAAGCCTGCTCGAATATAGCCTGTTGATAACTGCACAATCCATCATCGCGCTTCATGGTAATCACCCCCTGTATACGTCGGCCTGTTTGAATGCCAGTAAGCTTATTGCGTAAAATACTCCAATCTCGACTAGTCATATAAACGTACTGCAACTGCTCTTTCCAGCTATAGCTATTTGCCCAAGCCCGCGCGGCAATTAAACCACTCAATTCTAAATCACTGTCCTCCATTCCTTTAGCTGGTAACACATTAGCCGCCGTACGCTGCAAATCCTCTTCAACATAACGCGCATCAACCTCCGCTTTCGCTTTAGTCGCGTAATCCCTCAACCTGCCCTCTATAGCATCCTGCGCCGCTTTATCTTGGCTAACCTGACGCATCGCCGTCTTATCTTGGCCTAGTACGTTATAACTACTGTGCTCTTGCCACAGCTGTTTTCCCAGCGGCGCACTAACGACCCAAATAATCCCCTTATCTTGGGCAATCAAAAAGCGCCCCATATTCCCCATCTCATACACAGGCTTAGCAATCGCCTGACTCAGCTCAGCCTCATAAACATACGTGCTCGAGGTACAGCTACGGCAATTTAAGCCCGCTAGAATGATTTCTTTTTTATCATCCAACTTAACCATAAGCTGATCATACTGTTTACTGCCCACCGCTTGGGAAACCGCAGCGTAATACCTGCCGCTACCTCCGCTCACCTCAAACTTGGCTACCCCTTCCCCCGTCATCAAACGCTGAGGCTCATTCATCATCAAACGTTGAGACTCGGCCACCACAAACTGTTCGCCTACCTCCAAGCTGATCGTCGGTGTACCCTGCTTACTATAAATATTGGCATAAGAGATTTCACTCCAAGCCATCTTCCCTAGTTCACCATCGGCCGCCACCGATACAAAGGTATTATCATCGTAAGCAATAATATAAATTCCCATCGAATTGAAGAACACTGGTCGGCCTAACTCTTTAGATACCTCAGCTTGCAGCTTATAACCTGCCGCTGGGCAACGAGGGCATGCCTGTGTTGCCAGAACTTTTTGGCCATTCATTTCAGCGAATTCAATTTGGAGTTTTTTAGTTTGGCCGGCAGCACTGCGCTCTGGGATTGCCAATAGATAGATACCATTCACTTTCTCTGGGGTAAGCTCAAACGCCTGAGCAGCAAAGACCATGAATAGAGAACAAATGAGGATTGAAGCTTTGAGAAATGAGGGATTGATAAGTGCTTTCAGCATGAAAGACTCCTACCTAAAGGATGGGTGGGCTGATGGTGTTACACCCTACTAGCAAGTGTTTACACCCTTCTAACAATAGTCACACTCTTAGAGTTAGCACAGTAATCGCTTCTAAAGAATCGTTTCTAAATAATTGCTTTTATAGCGTTTGGTTATAGGCTTAAAGGATGACTCTTTCAGAAGTATAACGATTATATGCAATCAATATTTGATCCAGCCATTTACCTATTAAATCGCCTGCCCTTCAGTTTTAAATTTTCACTGCTTAGTGCCGTTTTCTTTATTCCGCTGCTTGTATTTAACACGATTACAATTATCGACACACAAAAGGAAATATCGGTTCGTAAACAGCAAATCGAGGGGGTTACTTTATTAAAGCTAATTAGAAAGGCTACCGCTTCAGCTGAGCTATATAGAGATATGCAGGTGGTTACTGGTTATCAAGAGATAGCAGTCGCAAGAGCCAAGACAGTCAGTGCGCATAAGGTCTTACTTAAAGCACTTGATGAAGTAAAAAAACAGGTTCCTTCAAATTTGGAAGCTGTGATGAACGAAACCATACAAGTAGCCATAGCCTATAAAGACCAAACAAAATTAAATAATCAATCACAAGCTCAAATTTTCAAAACGTTTAGCCCGCTTATCTTTAAGATACAACAATTAGAAAAGAACATTATTAGTAGTAGTCAATTAGTCATTGATGCCGATAGTAATCGGCGCCCTATTATAGATTTTCTATATCAAGATCTACCTGCGTTAAGTACCGTTTATGGTCAGGGTCGGGCTTTCGGTTCTTATGTTCTAGCGCTTAATTATATTGATTCTGGAACGACGGATGCTCTTAATACCGTATTCGATGATCTTGATGCTATTTATGCACAATTTGAGCAAAGCTTTCCTCAAATTATTCCCGAGAATAGCCTCGACATAGAATCAAGCTCACTAAAACTATTATCGGATATTAGGAGTGCTCAGGATTTAATTGATATACATATTATATCGGCGATGAATTTTGATTTACCCTGGCTTGATTTTGAAAACAGCATGAGTCAGATACTGTTAAACAAAGAGGCATTTGTTGGTTTGCTGATTGGCTATGTTGAGCAGAGTTTACAGGCATCTTACGCTGACGAAAAAAACAAAATGTCGATGATTTTGATATTAAGTGTAATTAATCTTATTTTGCTTGCCTACTTCTCAATCGCTTTTTATCGATCAATCAAGAAGTCTATTAACTCCATACTCAAAGCTTCAGAAGAAATGGCGAATGGGAATTTAACCTACCAAGCTGATATTCATACTCAAGATGAAATGGGGGATCTAACAAATAGATTTAATCAGACCATTAACTCAATGCGCGAGCTAGTAGGAAAAGTAAGCGAGACATCGAATAGTGTTGTATCCGGATCAGGAGAGCTAGATCAAATAAGTAGCTGGACAAGTCAATCAGTAAAAGATCAACTTAAAGAATTAGATCTGCTGGGGGCAAGTGTTGACAGCATGATAGGTAATATAAACCATGTAGAATCCTCAGCCAATCAGTCTGCAGAAGCCGTTAGGGATATGAATGAAAGCGCGATTGCTGGACAAGCTAAGGTGGAAATCACCGTAAAAAATATCACCAAGTTTGGCGATGATATAAAGCATGCAGCCCAGGTTATTCAGCAACTATCAGACAACAGCGTCAACATTAAAAAAGTAATTGGTGAAATTAAAAGCATCGCAGATCAAACCAATCTTTTAGCGCTAAACGCTTCTATTGAAGCAGCACGGGCTGGAGAGCATGGCCGAGGATTTGCGGTGGTGGCCGATGAGGTACGCAGCTTGTCGAGTAGGACTCAGAACTCAACCAATGAAATTGAAAAAATCATTACAGAAGCACTCTCCGGAGTTGAACAAGCAGTAATTGCGATGGAACACAGCGAAAAAATTTCTAAAACAACCTGTAATGACACACTTGAAGTGAGCGAAATACTCAATAGCATGAAGAACAAAACCATGCTAATTAGTGAAATGGCGGTCAAGATAACCGATGCGGTTCAGGATCAGTCCCTATCAGCAGCCAGCATTAATAATAACATTCACTCCATCAGAGAGTCTGCGAACAATACCGCAAGCAATGCCGATGACACATCAAAGTCCAGTCACTCATTAAAAGAGAAAGCCGATGAAATGCAGTCTCTTTTATCTTCATTTAAAGTTTAGCCATCTTGTTAATGGATGCTGTGCGTGGTTAATAGTTTCAATGTTAAGCACCATCACATTAGCCTCTGAAGCTCAATTCCCAGAGACTATTATAATATCCGCAGAAGAATACCCACCTTTTACCACCACCCAACTAAAGCACAACGGGCTAATGAGTCATATCGTGACAGAAGCCTTTATCCTTGAAAACATAACGGTCGAGTATAGATTTTTATCCGCCGCACGCTCTCTATTAACAGCAAGAGATGGTCAAGTAGATGGAACACTTCCATGGGCAATGAGAGCAGATCGAAACATCGATTTTTATTACAGCGATCCAATTTTAGATGTCGGTGAGGAGCACTTCTTTTTCAAAAAAAATTCAGCTATTAACTGGGAACCCATAAAAAGAGATTACAGCAAGCTTAAAGGCTTAAAAGTCGGGGTCATCATCGCCTATGATTATGGCGATAGATTCCAAAAAGCGAAAAACAATAAGGTCTTTGAATTCATAGAAATACGGAGTCTGAATCAACTGTTCAAAATGCTATTAGCGGATCGCATCGATGTTGTTATCAGTAAAGAGCTCGTCGCGGAATATACACTGGAGAATGAATTCACTAGTTATGAACAAAATCAAATCACATCATTACCAGAGATCATTGCCGCCCCAAGTTATGATTACCTGCTACTTTCAAAAAAGAGACCTTCGGCTGAGTACTTTCTCAATGCACTGAATAGAGGATTGAAGAAGTTGCACCTAAGTGGAAGATACGATGAACTAATCGATAACTATAGCAAAGGAGAATACTTGTTAGATCTGCCGAACTAAAAGATAGGAACGACTAACGATGCTTGCAAGGCCGACAGAAATGCCGTCTCTTTCATCTTCATTAAGGTTTAGCCATCATTACTAATGGTAGCTACGCCATAGTTAATCAAGCTCTAAAGCACCAACTAAATATTTATATTCATGAAGTGGAAGTAAATAACCTGATCCAAAATATTGATTATACTCGTATTTATATTGAGTCTGAGAATCATCAAAATATAACTTTGCCGAATCGAAGCTTGAGGCAAAAAAGACGGTTAAGTTCGTCATCTGCCCCTCTTTACTCCCCACACTAATAAAAACACTTCCGCTATCATGAGTTTTATAAGATTTAACTTCACCTGAGTACGTGTTATCTAGATAGGTAAAATTAATCTCATCGCCTACAGATGAAAAATAGATATTATCAATGTGTTGTTTAAATACCAAAAAATCGTCATCACTAAAATAATACCTAGACCAGCCCACAATTCCCTCAAGGTCATGAGTTTCACCATATTCAAAATAAGGTGTTAACACACTCCCTTCTTCTAGCTGTATATCATCTGCATCGTCTTTAGATAGTGATAAAATTATAGATTCTGTACTTGGAAGTTGAGAATGAACAATCGCAGTAGAATATTCTCGCTGTACTCGCTCTACTTCCTCTTCAATATTACTATTTTCCGAAAGTTTAAAAAAGTATCTACTCAATGGTTCTTCTTCGACTACTGGATCTGGGATTAATACGTCGCCATTATCACTCTGACCTACACAACCCAAAGAAAACACAACGAATATCGATAAATAAAACAATCTAATCATAAAAAACATACTCAATAAATATAACGATCTACTTACGATATAATATCATACAAGCAATCATCAAAATAATACTAGCTAGCAGATACGGCTCGTTCATTTTGATCAGCAGGCACCCTAAACTCACGCGCAAGCGCAAAAATACTCGTAACCAAAGCCAAGCCATTTGAGATAAGTCCCGGATAAGATGACACCAGAATATTATGTCCTACCCAACCGAATATACACATCAACAGGAATATCCGCAGCCGCTTGATATTCACCTGCAGATTACCCACACAAAAGAATACCAAAGCCAGCGACGAAAAGACGGAAGCAATACCCTGCCACGTCGCCCAGCAGACCAAAGGGGTTAATACAATAGAGGCTAAATACACAGACTTGAATCTTGGATGCGATTCCAGCGGAATGGCTAACGATGCTTGCAAAGCCGCCAATAACATAATGGCTGCACCCGTGAACGCATTAAGCAACGCAAAATGCACACACATAAATATCGCTGCAATAACCTGCCCTAGCAGCAGATACTTCCGAGTTTTTAGTAAAGGCCAAACAGTGTTTGATACAATACCAAAGATGCCAAATAGCGTTGCTAATTCCATGCTAATACATGCCTCCGTGGCCAGACTCTAATCAGGTGCCGAGCAATTAAAGCTCACTAGCACTCCATAATTACCAATCATCTTTTGACTAGCGGCAAGTGGAATTTGAAAAGGGCTACCTTCAAAAGAAAACTTCGCCGTCAATAACTTAGAGTTGTATCCATCCATCACAAGCTCAGATGTATACTCAGAAACCGCAGACTTACACCCACATTCTGATGTCTTCTTAATGTTCTGATGTGATATTTCTAGTAATGGAATATCACCGCTATAAATAACTTTCGTTTCATCAATTTGTATACAGTCTGAAAGCGCATTGTTTATTGTGACTTCTGTCTTTGATACAGCTTGAGCATAGATGGAGATAACCAAAAATAGTAATACGCTATATTTAATTTTTGACATCTCCAGCCACTCCGCTGCTGTACTAGTAGGCTATACGAATTTACTAGTTTTTTATAAGATTTTCATTACAACTGACAGGCTCATGAACATAGACTATATTTCGAACAAACAACCACTGGTGCGATGCATCTTGGCATACAGAATAGCCTTCACTTTCAAGGTAGTCATCTGCAAAATAATGGATAGTATGAGGAACCGTTATTATTAGAACGACACTAATTACAGCAAGCCTAGTTAAGAATGTTGACTGTGCTTGAGATAGCTGGCGATCTAACCATCCCTCTTGCACTGTCACAAAAGCTAAAATTAACATACCAGCCCCAACACCAAGCATGTAAAACGAGCCCTTATCAAAAACAACTACTTCAGCTAGTTCTCCAATGAATATGGAATACGCTCGATAAAAAAACCACAAAAATGCAGCTATTGAGCCAAGAACGAAAATCAAAGGGCCAAAAACTCGAATAGCCCAAGAAGGTTTTACTCTATCATCCATTTACCAGATTCTCCTTGATGTTGATAAGTATTCTTTTAATGTTCGCTGAACCCAGTTTATCGCTAATGCTTGTGCTGATTCTATAGCATGATCAATTACTTGATTTACGGTACGATCAACCACTTTACGTACTTGTTTTTTTTGCGCTACGATGAAACTTTCAGCACCATCACCTAATTCATCTAAACCAGAGATGACTCTATTTGTAATTCCCAAGCTATTATCTACATATTCAAGGAGCACCGAAACTCCGATTCCTACCACGATTACAGCAAGAATAGGGCCGACAGCAAGAGTAAAACCTCCCATAATAACAGCACCACCAATTGACGCCGCAGTAGTGATGCCAACTTTAACTATATCAGTAGCCAGTGTGCCTACAAGCCGGCTTAGTGTTGACTCATCAGATAAAAAGAAATCGACAACTCTATAAATTGTTAATAAAATTACAGTAACGATACCGCCTTGCTTAGTTGCCGCTATTGCACCTGCCTTGCCTAGCCCCATAGAAACTACTTTTGGATTTTTTATCCCATACTTCGTTCCGGTAAAAATAGTCCTTAACCCAGGGCGCCCCTTCAAGATAATATGTGGCTTACCAGCATAATTTTTTATATAAACCCTTGCTCCAATACCGCCTAAATCAGCAACAAGCTTCGTCATTTTCACTGCATCGTCAGCAGACGCATAATAACTAACCCCCAAACCGGCTTTACTTTTCAAATCCTGCCATATTTCCTGAACACTTTGTTTAGTTCCTTTCGGGGACGATTTTATTACGGCATCCATTTCCTCAAAAGAAACAACATAGATCTCATGCTTATTAGACTGAATTATTCTTTCAAACTCTTTCTTTTCCTGTACCGATAACATTTCAACTTACTCCTTTAAGTGAATTAGTAATCTTCATTTAATACGAACTGCGATACCTTCATACTGAATAATTCTCACGCGTGTTGTAATCCACTAGTAAAATCATCCATTAACTACTGGCTGCAAAGTCATGCATTTTATCATGATGTTAAACATTGTTATCTAGGATATTTATATTAGATTGCCATATCTATTCAACAACACCTTCTATTTGCTAGCGCTCTATAACCCTGCCCACATACCGATATTTTCCACTTCTCTCAAGCATCCTTTCGACTTCACGAGCTTCTTCTCTTGAACTCTTTTCATCAATAAGTACATAGCAGCATTGCTGAAGAAAGCTCTGACGACCTATTTCGGTTGTTAAATCATATTCACTAGTAAGGCTCGAGTCAAAATAAAGGTGCTTAGCCAATATCGATTGCTTCGAAACCATATTACTTAGGCTAGCAGGTTCGCTTTCATCTTGGAGCTTTAACCTACTTTGTTTTGACCTTGCGTGCGCTTTTAATCGTTTCCTCAGATTAACTGAGATCCCCACTTTCAAGGGGACTCCATCATTGGTAAAAACCTCATAGATACCTGGAGACGAAGGTACTTTCTCATCAATCTTATCAAAGGTGATTTTCATTCGCCTAGCCTCAAACTTATTCACACAGATTGTTTATAAGAGAAAACACTAACCAATAATTTTATATATCCAAAAAACGTTTCAGCTGAGGGCGTGTGAAAACCAAGAAGTTCGAATTACAGTCCTAAATACATTGTTTCTAGCGTCCTACAGGCGAGTCACTTCTGCCTTCACTGAAATTTAAAATATAAACGACGATATCAATAATTCAATTTTCATTTATAACAGCACCTTTGAGCCACACACTAACCAACAAGACATCGTTTTCTTAACCAGTACTCCCCAGCAACATTAATAACTTGGGAACGCCATGAATTTCAAACATTCGCTTAATATTGTACGTAGTAATCACCATCGCGATCTCTGACTTCGCGCGATTTATACCTCGACATAAAAATCTTCGAAATCCCATTGCCTGTTTTAATATACCAAAGGGGCGTTCAACAATTCCCATTCGCTGATTCATTAAATCAGGATTAGCTTTCTGACGGGCTTCCGATCGGTTGTAAGCATCCTCAAAAAAATGTCGTGTGATTGTACGAGTGCTGGCCTTGGTACATTGAGACTGTAATTCGCAACTGTTGCAGCCTTTTCGTTTATACAGATAGAGATTACGCCGCTTATCACTACCTGAGCGACACAAAATCTCTCCAGCAGGACAAATAAAACTATCATTTTTAGAAATATATTTAAAATCTTTTTTCTGATAAAGATCTTTATTACTACTAGGAATTTTTCTACGAGGAACGGTTGCTGTAATTCCGAGTAGTTCACACGAATTTAGATGCTCCCCGTTGCTATAACCCGCATCAGCAAGTACTTCCAGAGTTTCTACACCTAATACTTTTTTTGATGCTTCTGCCATTGGTAGTAACTGCCTAAAATCACCACCTTCGTCTGTTAGATCATGATGCACAATCAAGCCAGTATTGGCATCAACGGCATTCTGTAAATTATAACCGAGCACCATTCCATCGCGGCCTGAGCGCATGATTTTAGCATCAGGTTCAGTCTCACAATGTTGATTGCTACCCATCTCATCCATTGTGGCTTCACGGATATCTAATTTATCTTTTTTAATTTTTAGGTTTTTTAGAGCTTCTAATACTTGGCTTCGATCTATCTTTCTCTCTTCATCCTTTTTATCAGAATGTTCAAGGAGATTCAGGTATTTATCAACTTTTTCTTCTATCAGCTTGCGATCACGCTGCAAATGAGTACGCATCAATGCTTGATCTTTACTGGCAGCAGCCTTGAATTTACTACCATCAATTGCAATTAGGCGCGTGTTTAGCAAACCTGCCTGACGACAAAACTGGATAAATGCACGACACGCTCCGCGCACAGCTGGACCATTATCCTTTCTGAAATCAGCAATGGTTTTGAAGTCAGGGGCGAGTCGTCGCATAAGCCAAAAAACTTCTAGATTACGATTACACTCTTTTTCTAGCCGACGACTAGTACTTATTTGGTTGAGGTAGCCGTATAAATATAACTTGAGTAAATCACCAGGATGGTAAGGTTTTCGTCCCGTTAATTTAGTTTGAGCTTTGCTAAACCCTAGCTTTTGAAAATTAAGAGAGTCAACGAAGGCATCAATAACACGAACCGGATGGTCATCTGCTACGAAATCATCAATGGCGTCTGGAAGTAAAGTAGTTTGAAATCTATCTTCACCGTTTTTATGTCGCATCACTATATTATTCTTATTTCCGAAGTGCGTATTGTGCCTCAAATGATGCGTTTTCACACGGCCTC
>JAESQF010000087.1 GCA_016765295.1 Oleispira sp. | reverse complement strand
TTGCGGTTTTCTCTGGCATGATAGGGGTAACGGTGTTTGGTTTGATTTTAACTCCGGTATTTTATTACTTGCTGCGCAAGAATGTAAAAGTTGAAGTTGAAAAAGATACAACTTTAGACAAGCTAAGCTTAGAGAATTAAGCTTATAAGGTTGGTACGCAGAAAAGCAGTTCTATAGCCCCATTTATTGGGGCTTTTTTATGACCTGAATAAAATCTAGCAGCTGGCGATTTATCCCGCGCTTAATACCTTTTACATATCGACAGAATACCCTATGCTCTTTGTCTTAATTTATGTACGTGAATGCGTTTATGACAACTGAAACATCCAAAGCCCTGATTGTTGAAGGTGGTGCCATGCGAGGTATTTATACCACGGGCCTGCTTGATGAGTTTTTAGAGAAAAAATTTAACCCGTTTAACTTTTATTGCGGTGTAAGTGCGGGTGCTTTGAATATATCGGCTTATTTGGCAGGCATGAAAGAACGTAATTTAAGACTATATACTGAGTTTGCTACTCGTCCAGAATTCATGAGTGCTTCGCGCTATTTAAAAGGTGGCCACTTTTTAGATATGGATTGGATGTGGCAAATGATGGAGCGTCATCTAAAACTTGATCATCAAAAAATTGCCAAGCATAACTTTCATGTGGGAATTACCGATATGAATAATGGTAAAACCTTATTTAAACAGGCTAAAGCAGAGACTCTTGATAACATATTAAAGATCTCAAGCACGTTACCGTTTTTCTATCGTGGATTTCATCGCTTAGACAATCGCCCAATGACAGATGGTGGCATGGGCGATGCTATACCCGTACGTCACGCCATCGAGCAAGGTGCCAAGCAAATTATGGTAGTGCGCTCGCGTCTTCAGGACTACCGCCAGCAAACCAAGCTTGCAGATAATTTTTTAGCTTTTATTTTTCGCAATAAACCCGAGTTGGCAAAAATTTTAAAACGCCGATCTGAACGCTATAATGAAACGATTGAACTTATTCGTAATCCACCTGCTGGTGTGGATATTTTAGAAGTGTGTCCACCGCCGGGGTTCAAAATTAGTCGTTTAGATCGCAGTAAAGAAAACCTATTCAAGGGATATGAACTAGGGCGTAAAGCGGCTGATTCAGTTATTGATCAATGGCAAAAAATGACAATTACAAAATGAGATTAACGGTTTAGTTAAAGTTCTTACCGATGATAATAAGGGATCTCGTCATCAAAGATTTATACTGAAATCACCATCAGGGCAGACAGTTTTAATTGCTCATGATATTGATTTGGCACCAAAAATTAATGTAATCAATATTGGTGATACTATCGAGTTTTATGGTGAGTATGAGTGGAATGCCAAAGGTGGCTGGATTATAGCGCTATGAAAGTCATTATTTGTCTATTTATTCTTTTGTTGGTAGATCTCAGTTATGGGGAAATATATCAATGGAAAGATAGTGGCGGGCGCACTCACTTTTCTGATAAACCACCTAAAGAAGAATTAACTGCGATAAATCAACTTGCAGTTGAAGTTGATAGCTCACTGGAGAAGAGTCTCTTTAATCAACTTAAGACGGAGGAGGGGGAAAGAGTATTGAAGAGCGTCGCTAATGGTAACTTTTATCAGTATATACCTAGGGGTATTAGTAAAGCATTTGCAGTCGTGGTGGTTAATCATGGAATGTTTTCCCGTGACGAATCAGCAAAGGAATCTGCGTATAACACATCCAGAAGGTGGCAACGATTTTCTGAAAAAACAGGTGCAATAATCATTGCACCGGTTTTTGATAATTACAGCTATGCCGTTACTAGTGAAGGGCCTCAGAAATGGGGGTATAGAGGGCTTTTCGGCAGAAAACAGGGTGCTGATATGTTTTTGAATGATGTGATCTCTTATTATCAAAGGGCAAATTCTTTTTATGATGGGAAGATATTCTTAAGTGGGCATTCTGCTGGGGCTCAGTTTGCGAATAGATACTTAGTTCGCCACCCTAATAAAGTTCATGCAGCAGCGTTTAGTGCTCCAGCTTGGTTTTCTCTGCCTACCTATCAGTTCCCTTGGCCAAATGGAATGAAACAGAGGTATCGAGTAATTCGCTGGCCGGGAGAGTTAACGGATAAAATCATTGATATACGGCCTGATCCCAAAGGATGGTTAAAGGCATCTCAGCTACCAGTTACAGTTATTGTAGGTGAAAATGATCTGGAAAAAATTAGGCATGTTGATGGGGTAGGTGGCGATACTCATGTAGATAGGGCTGTATATTGGGTGGAGTCCATGAATAAATATGCAAACAAAAATGGTCTTGAAGGTCATGTTAAGTTAAAGATTGTTACAGATGTTGGTCATAATTTCGGCAAGCTTGCTGCCGAATGTCAATATGCTATGAAGCGCCAAATTGAATCCCATTTGATTAATGAAAATATAAGAATAAATGCACATACCGAATAAGGTTAAGCCGCGATCTATCCTATTGTTGAACTAGTCCGATGATTCAGGGCTGTTTTTCTAATATGTTTAAATTATTAAGCATTAATACGTATTTATTATTAGTTTTATTAATGACTTAGCGTTAATTAATAGGTGTAAGCCGATATTATGAGTTGATCGTGTTTTTGGCATTAAAGTAGTGAATTGATTTTTTACTTGGTTAAAACTTAGTTGGGTGAGCGCGTAATGATATTAGAAAGGAAGCGTAAGGGATGACTGTTTTCAATTGGTTTTTCCTACAGTTTCATTGAGCGTTACACATACTGAATCTACTAGGAGAAACGACAATGGCAAATGGTGTAACTCTATATAATGAGCTCCTTTTCGGAAATTGTTATAAAAATACTATCGTTAAAAGCTTTAATAATGCACCAGGGCTGCCTGGCGGTGGTGGCATTGATACTGATGCCGCCAAGCGGATTGGTTTTAAAAACATCGACACAAAAAAGAAGGTAGCAGGTTCGAACAAAAATCGAATTCAAGGTATATGCTGCGGGATAACGGCAGGTTGGATGGTTGCACTTCTTGGAGGTAACTCCAGTGCCACAGAGCATAGCCAGTTTACCGATTTCTTTATTGGGCCTCTGCGATTTCAGGGAGGCTACGTAAAAGACTTCAAAGGGAACTCTTCTTCGATCGCAATTCTTTTGCAGCGTTTCGGCTTAAAAAACTCAAATAAGACGAATGTTTCTGAGACTATGTCAGCGGATAATATTGCTTCTTTCCTTCCCGATGATGAAGGGATGTGGACTGGATACCTTTCAGCTTATTCTCATGCGGTTGGGGTAGGCTATAAAAACTACCGATATTTCATAATGGAGCCTAATGGTGGTTTGTTCGAGTATTCCAATAAAGGTAAGTTTGTGAGTGATTTAAAAGTGTTTTTGAATGCAAGACGTACAAGAAAGGCACCGGGCACCGACGCGTCCATGAAAGGCTATTTCTATGCGGCCTGAGATGGTTAGCGCATTAGATATCACTTAAGTGACTAACGTGGAGTTGACCAGCAAGTAAATTTAAACCTTTAAGTTTACTTGCTGGTTACTTTATATTTCGCACATCTAGCGCTGGGCATTAACGTGTTAACTGATAAGGGTGTGGAAATGAAAACGATGACCTGTAAGCAATTAGGTGGGGCATGTGATTTAGAGTTTCAAGCTAATACATTTGAAGAAATGTCAGAGCTTAGCAAGCAACATGGAATGAAGATGCATCAGCAGCAAGATGCTGCACATCTGCAGGCGATGCAGAAAATGGGTGAGTTAATGCAATCTCCTGATGCATTGAAAAAGTGGTTTGATTCTAAGAGGCAGGAGTTTGATTCCCTTCCTGAGAGCTGATTTTCTAACATTATTTGAACTAATAAGGCACTCATAAGGCACTCATTCAAATAATCAAAGATAGAAGCAGGGCAGGTAGGGCAGATAAGTTTTTGCCGGACTTGGTCAGATTTCTTGAGCGTTAGGCCGATATTGACTACAATAGCGCACTTTTTATTTATGCTAGGTCAAACATGAACGACACTACAACGCCTCCAGCTTTACCGGACCACCTTTCGGGTAATCCTCGTAGCCCACATTATGTGGAAGAAATCTTTGAGCATAAAGTGGGTATTAAGCTTAATGGAAAAGAGCGTTTCGATATTGAAGAATATTGCATCAGTGAAGGTTGGGTAAAGGTGCCTTCACCTAAAGCATTGGATCGTCGCGGACAGCCGTTGATGATTAAGCTTAAAGGCACGGTTGAAGCCTTCTATAGCTAAGATGTAGCTGAGATGCAGTAATGTGAAGCTGATAATTAAGCCCTCTGTATAGAGGGCTTTTTTATTACGGTATACTTTTACTCTATACTCATTACACATGTACTTCTCATCTATAGACATTTTGCGTGTGAGTAGGTTAATATATTCATAACATTGTAGTTATGAGAGTCTATTAAAGGAGTTAATGTGGCAAAGGAAAAGCTTATAAATGTAAAAATCAACACGACGTTGGACTATTTGAGTAATGCTGGGTTATCTCTGGAGGACATAAAAGAGCGAATTCAATATCTCACTGATTGTTTTGGCACTAAGTTCCCAAGGATGTTTCCTTTAAATGTTAATAATAATGATATAGAGCGTATATCCCTTATTTTTAATTGCCTTAAAAGGATTGAAGCTTGTGATGGATTTGATCGACATATAATTCAGTATGATAAAAACAATATCGATGACCATTTGTTTTCAGCAAATGTTGCTATTTGGTTTTTGGACAAAGGTTATAGCGTAACACTTGAACCATTACTGGAGTCTTTAGAGGGAGGAACTCCCGACTTATTTATAGAACAGGATGATTCGGCTACATTCGTGGTGGAATGTAAGAATATTAATATCTCTCGATTTTTTGAAATCGAAAGTAAGCAGGAAATAGCAGATATAATTTATGAAAAAGTCTGCACATGTGACCAAATATCCCTTTATATGACTGAATATACACCTCCCTCTGAAATTAGTGAGATATTCAGTAATCCTGAACTAATAAAAAATATTCATATGAATGGAGCTAGATATGCCCAAGCTGACATTCAAGTAAATGAAAAATTAAGAGTTAATATAATACGAAAACCACCAATTACTGCTAGAGAGGACGATTTACCAGTCGCGAATCTCGGAGCAATACTAGAGGATAATTCTAGTGGGCTACGTTTGCCCGGATATGCTTTTCTAAAAGGAGGTCGGAGTATTGGAGTCTTTGGACCTGTGCCATGCTACAAAAGGCGCTGGGATGACAAGCGCAGTAAGAGTAAAAAACAAGCAATATCTGGATACCCCATGATTGTAATGGTGAATGGGGACAATGTGCTAGGCAACCCAGATCTTCATAGCGAATATTTTAATAATGTTTGGTTAACCGAGAGTAACCCTCAATGTAGTGGTGTTGGGTTAATTTACTTTACCACCAAAGATGGGGCTCCAAAATTAGAATATTTCAAAAACAATCAAGCAACTCATTTATTTGATTTGTAGTGAAAGTAAATAGATTCAAGCAGAGGTATTTCTTACATCCTAGCCTCTCCTTTCCTTAGGAAGGCAGGATTTTGGGTATTTGAAGCACGTTGAAATAATTAGAAAAATTGAAATATGCCCAGCAGTGCATAATCCAGATCATGTTTAGAAATTTGGAATATATCTTAAATAGAAGCATAAGAATTGTACGCTACTATGCATAATGTTAAGGGGCATATATAAATTGTATCGAATCAGACTACATCTTACAATTTAGGGCTTTAGTCTTAATCAAATATTACAATCAAATCATTACTTTCTTCGCATTGTGAAAATTAATGATGACGTTAATAAAGTAACTAATACTTTTCATAAGAGAAATGGCACGAGCCTAAAACTTAAATTAATTAGGGGGAATTAGATGAATATAAACGATGGTACTGGTCACTTGCACAAGCAAAGAGCATTTTGGTTTATTCTTACATGCACAATCTTTATACCTCTATGCGCGGCTCTATTTATACGCTCTGAATTAAATTTAGTTTGGACCCCTGATAATGTTGATTCTTACAAAGACATTATGGATATATTTTCACTCCCAGTGTATCTCCTTTCAATATTTATGGCAGTCCTGGCTTTTTATGCCCTTTGGTTTAGAACAATTCAAACTAGCCAACAAATCATCCTCACGCAAAAACAAATGGAGCACCAGCAGAAAACCCGTGAAATTGAATCAATCACAACTGAAATAAATAATACCTCATCTTTTATATTAAAATTAATACATAGGATTGAGGTGACACCTGAGGAGTGCATAAATATAATATATAAATCTGATAGTGAGCTTACAGGATGGAACTATGATTTCGGAAGTAAACTTATACGTTACAGTAAAACACCTCACAACCGAATAGTTCCGTGGTCAACCTCAATTGTAAATTTAAAACAATTGATTGGTCACTTTGGCGAAAAAAAGACTATTGAAATGCATAAGAATGGGGAAGTAACTTATGCTCATAGCCATACAACGATTGCCTCTCAGTTAACAATCTTAATTATGTTTTGTAAAAAACTGGCAGAAATAGATGAAACAAGTTATCGCATGATTCAGGTTAAACTATCACTATTTTATGAGGCATTGAATGTACTAGAATCGGTTGACCTAATTGATAATGCTTCATATGAATTGTTTTATATTTTGCAATCATTGCCACGACCAGAAAAAGGGCTCGATATAAATTTGTATGAGATATTTTCCCGCGAAATAAACAAAACAGGGCTGGTAAATAGAATAATCACTAAAGCAGACTTATCAATACGGTCTTCAGGAACAGGAATGACTACAAGCGGTGGTGATAAAGCCTACCAATATACAGTGGTTTGTGGTGAGCAAATAGTTAAACGAGTGGTAGGCGAATGGTTTGATATAACACCTCCTAGAAAACCGGAATAAGGGATGAAGTTATGGCTGTTCTAGAAAATATCTATCATCAATCAATGATATACAACCCTGAGTCACCAGATTCCAAATATGGGTTTGTACCTAATACTAAGTCCAAAAAAATCAAAGCATTTCCACAGATATTTTTTTCAGATGGTGAGCCCTGGAAAGAAGCCAACCAATATGCATTTAGCCGTTTCTACGACTCAAACAGAGACATTAAAACTGTAAGTCGAGAAATAAACCACCTTGCTAAATATGCTGATTGGCTTGAGCAGGAAAAACTTCACTGGCTTCACTTCCCAAAGAAAAAACGAGAGCGCTGTTTGTTTCGCTTTAGAGGTTTTCTGATTGAATGTCGTGAGCAGCATCTTCTAGCCCCCTCAACTGTATCTCAAATAATGTCCTCCACGGTTAAGTTTTATAGGTGGGCGTCATCACAAGGTCTAGCAGATTCAAGAAATCAGCTTTGGGATGAAGAATTCAAGTTAATTAAATTCTTTGACAAGCAAGGCTTTTCAAGGACTATGGGCGTTTTGTCAACGGAGCTAGTAATACCAAACAGAAAACGTAGTGGCGATACTTTAGAGGATGGCTTGTTGCCATTAACTCAGCAGCAAGTGAAAACCTTAATGCTTCACTTAAAGACTCATAGTAACTACGAGTTATATCTAATGCATAAGGTTGCCCTTCTTACAGGCTGTCGTTACGAGACAGTTACAACTCTGACTATCGGTGTTTTAAATAATGCTTATCAAGATCCTAATAGTAATCATTTAATGAGAGTAAGCGTTGGGCCTTCAACTCCTGTTAAAACCAAGTTTGATGTCCGTGGGGAAATATTGTTTCCTGCCAGCTTAATTCAAGAACTCGCTGATTATTTCAGCTCTGCCCAAGCAATACTCAGGCGAGCTAAAGCACCCGAGGAATACCAAAGTAATATCTTCCTAACATCTCAGGGCAATCCTTATCTAAGGAGCTCATTTTCAACGCTTATTGGAAGATTAAAGGTTGAATTGATTGAGCTGGGTCATACCGAGTTTGGTCGCTTTAAGTTTCATCAATTAAGAGCTACTTTCGGAACGATGTTAATGAAGTCTGCTTTAAATTCAGGGGCGATTTCAGCCAGTAATGCGATTGAGTATGTCAAAGATGCCATGCTTCATAATAACGCGTCAACGACTTGGAAATATGTGAAATTTATCGAAAAAGAACCGTTAGAAGAAGCATTCTTAGATTTGTTGTGGGGTATGTTTACGGGTACAGCACAGCAAACTGATGAGTTGGTTGATTCTTTAACGGGGCGTTACGATGGATAAAAAACTACCCAATTTGACTGTTACGCATCGAAGAATTGAGAATCCCCAGTCTCTTACTTGGGATTTAACGTCAATGGCATTTAAGGGTGGGGCCAGTATTCATAAAAATAAATCTTATCTTATTAAAGTTTATAAACTGCCATTCGTAGAGCATCGAATCAAATGGTTGAATGAATTAAAAGCACACTTTGAAGGAGCTTTGGACAGCGGCGATAGCCCACTGAGCGTCAGTACTGATATCAGTACTTTAAATCCTTTTATAGCTTATTGTGATGAAAAAGAATTATCAGTTGAAACACCCAGCGAAATTCAAACCGCTTTTTATAAGTACGCCGAATATCAGTTTACTCGTGAGCAGCACAACATAATCCAACAAGGAAGTGGTTATAAACTTTGCTCTCGCCTATCCACATACTTATCGGCCATCACTGAACGCTACCAAATTGAGATGAAATCGACACGGTTGAAGGCAAAGAAAAACTCACGCAGAGCCATAAGTCGGGAGGCGGATAAAACTAACCTTTCAGATGCCGCGAAGTTGGCGAAGTTTGCCTATGATATTTGTAAAAACTTTGACCCCAGAACACTCGATAGCGCTAAATTACCGATCTTAGTAAAGGTGCGAAAAGAACTAAGCTCAGTCGAGATAAACCTCACACTAGCGATTAAATCTGAAACAGTCGTCAACGGCGGTTTTAAAAATACGGACGCAAGACACGCCTTTAACCGCCGCGTTGCATTTGAATGTTTGATTTTTTTAGCAATGACGATGCAAAACGCCGCGCCAACTTTCAAATTGAGAAGGGTGAATTTTATTTACAAACCAATGGGTGAGCAATACGAGGTACGCGAATATAAAAACCGTCGAGGCGGCGAAGTCCTCTTTAAGATACCTAAGCCTTACAGAGAGACATTTGAGGCTTATTTATCGTTTATGAGCGACTATGGGGAAGATACTGAATACCTTTTTCCTATTATCACAAATGAAGGCGCTTATAGAAAAAGAACAGATACGAATTGGACGGAAACTAGGACCTTAACGCAAGCTTACAAGATCCCGTACATTGCTCCGAGAAGCTTTAGGAAGATTGGCCTAAATATATTGTTAAGACTGTCTGCTGATGAAGAAACCGCAGCCGATTACGGCAATCATACGGTAGCGACTTTCCGTGAGTCCTATGAGTTTCCTTCTCAACAACGAGCAATGGTTGAGATCGCTCGATTTTGGCAGGCTAACGACCCACTGGAACATGGAGAACCAAAGCTGTCGTTATTTAATACGCCTTGCAATGGAATCCCAGAGCCCTTTGATGATGCAACGGATAAACTGGCAAAACCAGATTGTTTAACGCCAAGCGGTTGTATGGGCTGCAAGCATTATCGAGATGAAGATTCATTGGACTATGTATGGAACCTTTATAGCTTCCGGTATTTAAAAATCATTGAATCAAGCTCTTATCTGGATGTTGGTGAAAAACCTTCTAACATCGCGATTGATTGGGTGAACTTAAAAATTAATTGGTTCAATAACTCTAAAGCTCCGGCTCACCAAAAATGGATCGAGGAAGGGAAAATTCGATTGGAAGAAGGTGAATATCATCCAAACTGGGATCGGAAAATACAGAAGTATGAGAAATAACTATGCAGCAAAACGCGATTGAAAACCTTCAGTTTAGGGGCGAATTCAATTTTATAACCGAGACATCTCCCTGTTTTAAATCTATTGATTATCCCCCCAGGGATGATTTTGCAATGTCTGTTGATAAAGATGGTGCAGTGATTTCCCGCTATGGGAGTGATATATGGGACTTTAAAGTGTTTGGTGCAACAAAAGTTATGCACTTCAAAGATTATGATGATGCAAATAAAGCCTTGTTCAAGCAGGTTATGTTTTATCTAATTTATAGTCATCTATTTCCAGGTAAATACGACTCGCTGAGATCTGTCTACAAGACCCTTCAGAAGTTATTTGAAACGTGCAGCCAACACAAAATCCGTGCCGATGAGTTGAGACGGTTTCCGAAGGTCATTGAGCAGGTTGCAAAGTCTCAAGCTAAATCAAGTTTTGGGAGTTCTGTCTGGCACTTTCATCGTATTTTAAAAAATGAAGCGCATATCGGATTTCAGTTGCTGGATGCAAAATCCATCGCGCATTACTCACGATTCAACCCAGAATACGAACTAGGGCAAAATGCCTATATACCCCCTGCGATTTGGAATACCTTTATTCACCGTTTAGATGAAGTTCCCGATGACTTTATAGAAAATCAAGAGAAAATTGAAAAGGCTTACCACTGGATTGCAGCAACCACAATTGAAAATCAAAGAAATGTGAGAGGCAAAGCCAACGAAAGTTCACCTTTTAATGTTAAAACCCCTGAATATTTAACAACATATGGTTCTTTCGAAATGTTTTTAAAAGACTATGAACTTTATGACTGGGTTGCCAAATATCAGGAGCATAATAAGAAGCTTAAGGGCTTTACAGTGAGGCAGTTTTCCAGTGCTTTGAATAATACGGTAATTACTTGCTATATGTGCGTTCTGTTTTATTCCCTTATGCGAATGAGTGAGGCCAAGTCATTAAGAGTAGATTGCTTGATCATTGAAAAAGATGAACGGCTAGGGAACTTTTATATGCTTGTCGGTGAAACTACAAAAACCGACCCTGACTGCGATGACAGATGGGTAGTCAATAAGCGCGTTCAGAAAGCGACAGAAGTGGCTAAAACTCTGATTGAATGGAAGCTAAGTCATTTGGAATTAACAGACAGTAACGCCGCCCCACACCTCTTTCAACGTGCTGATGTTTGGGTTGAGGCTCAACAGAAATCGCAAGCCAGAGAGTTTTCGAATTTCGCTTGGATAATGCATATGAATCAGAGGTTTTTTGGGTTAGAAAATTATAGAATCAC
>JAESQF010000086.1 GCA_016765295.1 Oleispira sp. | reverse complement strand
TATGCAAAGCGGCATCAATAAATTTAGTACCGAGTAAAGCGGCAACGCGTTTCTCTTATCGATATTTCGGATAGCGGGACGCAGTGAATGAATCACTTTTTGATTATGGCGCAGGCTGAATGCGACATCATAGCGGCTTAATGCCAAACGTCTAAAATATTCATCTACGAGATTAAATTCGGTTTTTTCTGTGCGCAAGAATTTTCTGCGGGCTGGAGTATTAAAGAATAAATCCCGTACTTCTAAGGTCGTGCCCTTAGGATGAGCAGCGGGTTTAACCGTCGCCGCCATCTCGCGGCCTTCAACTTCAACTTGCCAAGCTTGTTCTTGTTCGCCCTCTGCTGGAGCTGTCGCGGAAGTCATGGTTAAGCGAGAGACCGAACTGATTGATGCTAACGCTTCGCCGCGAAAACCTAAACTATGCACCGCTTCCAAATCATCTAAAGTGCTAATTTTACTGGTAGCGTGACGACTCAAAGCCAGGGCTAAATCATCTTTGGGAATACCATGGCCATCATCACGTATACGTAATAATTTAATGCCCCCCTGCTCCACATCAATTTCAATACGAGTCGAATCCGCATCTAGCGAGTTTTCGACCAGCTCTTTAATGATATTGGCGGGACGCTCTACAACTTCACCGGCGGCTATTTGGTTAGCTAGGCGCGGGGATAATAAATGAATTCTTTTCATATTAGAATAAGCCTAACTCGCCGGCAGTTTGATTCTCTGGCCAACTTGAATACTGTTATTTTTAATGCCGTTTAATCGGCGAATATCGGTAACGGATACTTTATATTTCTGGGCAATTTGCGATAAAGTATCACCCCGTTTAATGGTATACCGCTTACTCGATTTGGATGTTTTAGAGCTCGCAATCGCGTTATTACCACCCTGCTTTTTCCAAGCAATATAACTACCTTCCGGAGGTTCTCGATAGAAGTACCCAGTTAAACCATAAAATATTTCACGCGCCATCTTGTTCTGATAACTCGACGTCGCTAATTTCTTAGCTTCCCCAGGGTTAGAAATAAAACCTGTTTCAATTAACAGCGCAGGAATATCAGGGGCTTTTAAAACTATAAAGGCTGCTTCGCCTACCTGTTTTTTATGCAGGCGGGAAATTTTATCCATACGTTTTAAGATTGATTTTCCCACGGCCAAGCTTGAACCGCGAGTTGCGGTCATAGAAAGATCTAATAAAGTCATCGCCACATGATCTTCTCGACCGCCCAAGCTGACACCACCGACTAAATCGGCCTCATTTTCTTTCTCCGCTAAATAGCGAGCCTCCTCACTGGAGGCACCACGTTCAGATAAAACAAAAACAGAGCTGCCGTGAGCCTGTGAGTTTCTAAAAGCATCGGCGTGAATAGAAATAAATAAGTCAGCATTGGCATCACGAGCTTTACGCGTTCTTTCTCGCAGTGGAATATAATAATCCCCGGTACGAGTCAGAAAAGGCTTATAACCCGGCTCTGCCTGTAATAAAGCGGCTAATTTTTTTGCAATTTTCAATACCACAACTTTTTCTTTGGTGCGCCGATAACCAATCGCACCGGGGTCTTCACCACCGTGACCAGCATCAATTGCAACGATGATGTCACGTTTATTATGAGGGACTTTATCCGCTACGGTTTTAATCGTTTGCACCGATTCAATACTACGTGCATTTTTTTCGACCAGATCAACGACCAAACGATGGTGGGGATAAATTTTATTCGGGGCTAAGATCGAACTTTTAGGATTAACATCAGCGCGTAATTGAAAGACTAATCGTAGGTCTTTATTCTTTTGCCTGCCGGTGCGCAGCCCAGTCACTAAAGTACTCGCCAATTCTACTTTATCAACATTTGGTTTAAACTTGGCATTACCACCAAGGTCAATGACTAAGCGATAAGGGTTTTGTAGAGTAAATATTTTATGCTGGTGCGGCTGGGATAAATCAAATACCAAGCGTGTATTCGCTGGGGATTGCCATACTCGCACACCATCAACATCCGCTATCGCATTAAACGCAGCACTAATGAATGTTAATAGTAAGATTTTTTTAATTATTGATTTTGTCATCATACTTCAATTAAGTTTAATTGCTCACACCAAGCCTGACCTTTGTCAGTACCTGCTTGCCAAGTTAATTGGCGGCCGTCTTTAATATCGGCAATGGATAATACCAAGTCTGCATTGGGTAAAAATCCGGCACCTTTATCGGCCCACTCCATTAAACATAAGTGCGCACCTTCAAGGTAATCACGTATGCCCATAAATTCTAATTCTTCGGGATCTGCCACACGATAAAGATCGAAATGACAAACCGTTAGCGCTGCCTTTTGAGTATCCTCTTTGAGAGTCTCTCCTATCGAGAATACATCATAAGTTTCAACCAGTGTATAGGTTGGGCTTTTTACTGGCCCGAGATGACCAAAGCCGCGCATCAAACCGCGACTAAAGGTTGTCTTACCTGCGCCAAGATCCCCTTCTAGAAAAACCAAACCGCCATCAATCGCAGCCGTAGAAAATACCTTTGCACACTGACCGGCAAAGGCCATCATCTTTTCTTCACCGATTAAATCAATCATCTTGTTTATTCTCTAAATCTGAAAGCTCTGCATGGCTTTGAATAGCCTGACGAATATAAGGTAAAAGGTCCGTCGCTAATAAACCAATTTCACCACCGTTCAAGCTAGCATCATCTGCGGCTTTGCTGTGTACGCAACATGCTAATTTAGCCGCGGATAAGGGCGACAGTCCTAAGGCTTTAAATTGCGCTAATACCGCCCCGATAATACCCGAAAGAATATCCCCCATGCCTCCTGAAGCCATACCTGGATTACCATCCAAACAGCGATAGCAAACTAGCTCAGCCGCTGCATTACGGCCAGCAATCAAACTATGCTGACCTTTTAAGATTACCGTGCAGTGGTATTTTTCAGCCAGAGCGATCACCGCATGTAGACGATCAGCTTGTACTTCCACCGTGCTTATATTTAATAAACGCCCCGCTTCAGCAGGATGAGGGGTAATAATCACATCATGGTTAGAAAAATCAACTACTGAACCGGTGATTAGTGGTTTCGCCGCAAGAAGGTTTAAACCATCGGCATCAAGCACCATGGCTCTCGATCTAATAGAGGGTTGCTCGATTTGTTGTAATACGGTTTGCAATAACAGCTGGCCAAATGCCTGCTGAGCTAAACCGGGGCCAATCACCAGCACCTTGTTTTGATTCTGTTCCGTGGCAATAAAAGGCAGTAGCTCTAGCCCTGAATTAATCCCAGATGCCATAATTTCAGGACTGCGGGTAATATAAGCGCCTATATGTTCAGGGCGTGTTGCACAACTTACTAAACCAGCACCACTGACCAACGCCGCTTGCGAGGCCATCAAAGCCGCACCGGCATAACCATAATCACCACCGATAACCTGCACATGGCCATGATCGCCTTTATGGCTATCCAAGGCACGCAGAGGTAATAATTGATCATTTTTCTGCAATAACTGCCAACTAATATCGCTGACTGCGACCTGAGTCGTAGGGCTTGTCAGAGGCTCGATGTGAGATAAATTCATTCTGTGCTGTATGCCTAAGCGTTTCTTTGGCAGAATTATACGTCCTTGGCGGTAATATGGCGAAGGTATAATCATTGCAGTAACGACGATAATCACATGACACAAGCAGCTCTATCACACAGCGAACTCCAAGACCTGGCTGACAAGATCAAAGTATGGGGCCGCGAACTAGGCTTCCAGCAGATCGGCATCACTCATATCGAGCTAGGTGAACATGAAACTCGATTGAAAGAATGGCTCGCCAAAGGCTATCACGGCAGCATGGCCTACATGGCGGCCCACGATAATATGCGCAGCCGTCCCGCAGACCTATTGCCGGGTACATTAAGAGTGATCAGTGCTCGTATGGATTACCTGCCCGCGGATGCCCGTATTAAAGAACAGCTACAAGACAAATCCCTCGCCTATGTCTCACGCTATGCTCTTGGTCGTGATTACCACAAAGTGATTCGTAAGCGCTTAACCCAACTGGGTAAAATGATTGAAGAGGAAGTCGGTCATGGTTACCGCGCTTTTGTTGATAGCGCCCCGGTTTTAGAGCGCGCCCTTGCCAGTAACGCTGGCCTCGGTTGGCTGGGTAAAAATACCATGCTGATCAATAAAAAAGCCGGCTCGTATTTCTTCCTAGGTGAACTATTAACCGATCTACCTTTACCCATTGATCAGCCTGATGATAAAAATCACTGTGGCAGCTGCACATCTTGCATCGATATCTGCCCTACCCAAGCCTTTGTTGGCGAACAGGTATTAGACGCTAGACGCTGTATTTCTTATCTTACTATCGAACTAAAAGGCCCTATTCCAACAGATCTACGCAAGGGCATGGGCAATCGTATTTTTGGCTGTGATGATTGCCAGCTATGCTGCCCATGGAATCGCTTCAGTAAAACCACCCAAGAAACCGACTTCACCCCGCGCCATCCACTGGATAATGCGACCCTACTTGAGTTGTTTGCGTGGGATGAAAGCACTTTCCTCAAACATACTGAAGGCAACCCTATTCGTCGTACCGGCTATCAGAACTGGTTGCGTAATATTGCCGTCGCTTTAGGTAATGCCCCAACCAGCATTGAAATCGTCGAGGCCCTCAAGCAACGCTTACCCGAAGCCAGTGAGTTGGTAGCAGAACATATAGAGTGGGCACTTCAGCAGCATTGCCATTAACGCACAACAAAGCTCCTGCGACAGCTGGCGAATTGCATAAATTAACTATACTAATCCTTAGCCTTGTTAATTTTGAGATTCGCTATGACTACAGCCGCTATGCCAGAAAATGAGCAGCAACGATTAGAAGCCTTAAATGAGTTAGGGATTTTATATACGCCATTAGAGGATCAGTTCGACAAAATCACCCGCATTCTCTGTCGCATGTTTTATATGCCGATTGCCTACGTGTCCTTAATCGATACCGATACGCAATGGATCAAATCGAATCAAGGCTTGGATTTAATCACCGTCCCTAGAAGCTCCTCTATTTGTGCCCATACGTTATTGGCTGACGAATGCATTATTTGTGAAGATCTAACTCAAGATGAACGCTTTAAAGACAACCCCTTTGTCACCTCAGGTTTAAAAGTACGTTTCTATGCCGGTTTCGCGCTAAAGAGCCGCGGTCACAATATTGGCACGCTTTGCATGATCGATGACAAGCCTCGAAAATTTAGCAATGAAGATATAGCCACTATGAGAGACATAACCTCATGGGCTCAAACTGAGATCAACCTGACACAATTAAATGAGGTGCAAATTCAGCTGATAACCGATCTGGATCAAGCACAAACAGCCGCTAAAATTGATGGTCTAACCCATTTGTGGAATCAGACTGCCATTAAAGATATTTTACTGCGTGCGCACCATAGACATTTGCTAAAAGAAAAACCTTATACACTAATGATGATTGATATCGATAAATTCAAATTAATTAATGATAATTATGGCCACCCTTTTGGTGACCAAATCATTCAAGCGGTTGCAGATTCATTACGCGCGTCATTGCGCCCAGGTGACGCCATTGGTCGCTATGGCGGTGATGAATTTTTAATTATTCTTGAAAACTGCCCACATAGAAGAGCTGAAGAATTGGGGCAAAGACTGCTAAGCCACATTCATGGCCTAACGTTTATTAGCAAAGGCGAGAAAATAAATTGCAGTATCAGTATCGGTTTAGCGTCTACAGATCATATCCAACTGGATAGTCCAGAAGCATTATTAGAGCACGCTGATCAAAGTTTATATTTAGCAAAAGAAAGTGGCCGCGATTGTGCTCGCGGCTAAAATCTCATTTACTCTTAAAACTTACAACTGGTTGCATTGACTCGCCAGTGCTCGAATAGCGGCAGCACCTTCCGGACTGCTGGTATTGGAAGCAAGACAATTCACCATATTCGAACATGCCGAACTCAAAGAACTAGTATTACCCGAACAGATTGCATTAAAGTAATTGCTGAATGCGCTGGCACAATAGCTAGGGACTGGCACCGTAACGGTCGTGCCACCACAACTGTATCGAATATCTGTGGTCGAATAAGAACCCCCTGAAGAACTTGAACTTGAGCTTGAAGAACTTGAACTGGAGGAACTTGAAGAGCTACCGGTTAATTGTTCAAAGCTCACCGCATCTTGAGAACTTAAGCAACTGCTACTCGAACTGTAGTCATTATAAAAATTATAACCTTGAGAAGAACAACTACTACTCGAGCATAAGGTAGATACTCTAGTCGATGACGTATACTTCCAACACAAGTTATAACCCGAGCTTGTCGGCGTAGACGAGCTAGAAGACGATCCACTATCATCCTCGGCAATACACCCTGCCAACATCAGTGGCAATACTAATATTAAACTTAATAAGGATAAATTATTCATCATGATCTCCGGCTTCTAAAGTTAATTTTCTAATGGGTTAAATTGATTAAGTAAATCAATCGTATTATCGGTAACTGTTATTAAAGCCACTTCATCATCGCTAAAATAGCTATTACGTAAATCCTCTTGTGCTATCTCAAGCACCTCTGGTTGGTCATTTAACTGAAGCACCAATTGCTCCCGTACTGATTGATAATCACTGACTCTCATTAGCCAATCATTATTTTTGCTTTCATTTTGACCGTATTGGCTACCGCTTTCTGACCACTGCTGTAATCGAGAATGCCAATCTACACGCCACTGAGGGCTCTCTACCCCGACTGGTAGTGTCGCTAACGTGTGCATTAAAAATGCAACTTCAGTTGCTAATAATTCTTCTGATACGGAGAAAGTGGCAGCATCCGTTAGATATTGAATTAATTCATTTTTTTCAGAGTAGATCAGATCAACATCACTTTCGATAACCAGTTTATCGATTAAATAGTGACTGTATTGATCAAGCTCTGCTGAACCATTCTGATGACGATATTCAATAACTTGATGCAACCTCTCGGAGAAATCATTTACATCAAAAGCATCTAAATCATTATAAATAGCCAGCATCAGGTTAGGAGGGATTTCTGAGTAGGTTATGACTTGCTGATGTGTCTGCGGCTGCTTAATTGCTTCAATATTTATTGCTCGTAATTCAGCATTGATCGTATTTGATAATATATTAGCAGGCACCATAAACAGATCATGACTATCATGACTCGAGTCCTGATTTTTTATCAGATCTAAATCCGACTTAACAAGCTCTTCTTTATTAACCCCATCATTGTCAACGGCTAATGCTTTTTCGCTATCAAACTCCACAGGAATAGAAGGGGAAAACATTACCGCGAGAAACAGCAGCCATTTCAGTAATGACATAACGACCACGACCCCCTAACAACCAGTCTAAACACATCATTAATTTAAGACTGTAGGAATTTATTAATTTAGCCAACGTAATAATCTGTCTGAATTATAGATCGCATTCATGCATACGAAAAAATGTACTTTAAGTAATTCCAAGATTTCATGTCTTTCGTGACCAGATGATTTTATTGTAGAAAATATTAAATGAGATGGGGGATAAATCGATATCTAACTTCTTTGCAATAGGCTTGATAATAAGGGTCTATTGCTAAATGTTTTTCCTCGGTGATGGCCCTTAAATAATAAATAGCGCTCATAAAAACCAAACCGATCAGCATTAGCAGCATGGAGACAAATCCATAATTCAAGCCGCTATAAATTGCAACGGGAAGGCCAACACACCACCAAGCTATATTCTTCGCCGCATAAGCAGGATGGCGCACATAAGCAAAAGGCCCAGTGCGTATAATCCCACGATTGGTTAAATTCGAAAATCGTACGCCAAAAAATATGGTAGGTAACATATAAAGGAAATAACTGATCATCATCAGTACAGCCAATACCGTCACTAATGTTTGGTCTGGTAATTGCAAATACATTTTTTCATCTGGGGTAGAAAAAAACCAGCCAGGTATCGTACGAAAGGGAGGATAACTTAATAAACAAACAGCCCAACCAAACAATGTCGGATCTGCCGATACCGTGTGATTATCTAACCAGCGCGATGACACAATATAACCGCACCAAGCGATAGATACATCGATAGAAAAAATGATGGTGGGTACTATATTAGTCAAATCTCGATTGAGTTTTTGATGGCTATAATTACCCGCGACAATTTCAGTAATCAGCCCTGTCTGTATATAATTTATATTACTAACAAGATGATAGAAGTTATCAAAAAAGAATACCGTCATAATCGGTGCAAAAAACAACTTCACCAGATAGCTCAATACAATTTTTTTATTTGCTAGTGAAAACCGTGCATTACCGGAGGCTTTTCCACATGCATTTAGGCTTAATAAAACTACCGCCTTAGCCAGCAGATCTGCAGTATCCATTTTCGTATGATGCTTAAATGCTAAAGTGATTAACTGATAAGGAAAACCTAGAAATAAATACAACCAGCATAATATTTTAAATAACTGAAACCAAGGCTGATAATAAGTTGCTTGCGTATTAAAGCCATACTCATTGATGCAATAATAATAAGAGCCCGCGATAATCAAGAGCAGAAGATTTAATAGATATTTTTTGCCAGCGGCTAATATCAGTTGAAAATAATGGCCTTTAAGCCATAACGGGGAATAACGTATGAATTCTGCTTTATCGTAATGCCATAAACGCAGTAACTCTACTAATACCATGGTTAAGCTGATCGTAAGTAGAGCAAAAGCTGTGGTCGCCGTACGGCCTTGAATAGGCACACCAATAAAAATGCCCGTTTCAAAAACATGGTAGCTATGATAAAAACAGGCAAGAATAAGCAACATTCCGACCCCCGCAAGGCCCGAGATATAAGCCTTATCTGTGATCCATTTACGCTGAAAGATGTCGCCATCAACAAGACGCTGTGACATATAGTGCCCTTTAGTTTCTTCTACTGAAAATCATAGACAATAGAAGCTAAAAACTAAAGCAGACACTTCTTTATCTTAAGATAGGTATTAAACGATATCGCGGTCGCGATAACCTAGCAGATATAACACTCCATCGAGACCTAACGTAGAGATAGACTGCTTAGCGGATTCTTGCACCACAGGCTTCGCGCGAAAGGCGATGCCTAAACCAGCAATGCTTAACATCGGTAAATCATTAGCACCATCACCGACAGCGATGGTTTGCTCTAGACGAATGCCTTCTTTTTCAGCGATTTCACGTAATAATTGAGCTTTACGATTGCCATCAACTACGATGCCTGTCACCTTGCCAGTGACTACCCCATCTTCCATATCCAGCTCATTAGCGAAGACATAGTCGATACCTAATTTATCTTTTAGGTAGTTACCAAAGTAGTTGAAGCCACCGGAAAGAATCACCGTGGTATAGCCTAAAGATTTGAGGTTTCGAATCAAACGCTCAGCGCCTTCCGTTACCGGTAAACGCTCGGCGATTTCTTGCAGAACATCACCACTTAAGCCTTTTAGCAAAGCCACACGTTCGTGAAAGCTTTCGGTGAAATCTATCTCACCACGCATAGCGCGTTCGGTAATTTCAGCAACTTGCTCACCAACGCCAGCAGCAGCAGCGAGTTCGTCGATCACTTCCGCTTCGATTAGAGTTGAATCCATATCAAACGCGACGAGGCGGCGATTACGGCGATAAACGTTGTCTTCTTGCACGGCGATATCGACATTTAAGTCATTGGATACCGCGAGGAATTTTTCCCTTAAAACCGCCTGATCGGCTACGCCTCGGACTGAAAATTCAACACAAGCGCGCGTTGGAATTGAACTATCTAGCTCTTGTTCAAGGGGAACTCGACCGGTAAGGCGAGTGATATTATCGATATTCAGTTCGTGTTCCGCGACGATGGCGGTAATACGAGCAATATGTTCTGCGCTAATAGTGCGGGCAAGCAAGGTAATGATATGGCGATCTTTACCTTGGCCTGATACCCATTGTTCATAGCTTTCGCTATCGACAGGGGTAAAACTCACCGTCAGCCCTAATTCGTGGGCTTTAAATAATACGTCTTTCAGTACCGGTGCAGATTCTGCGGCCGTGGGAATGGCAGCAAGTATGCCCAGGGATAAACTGTTGTGAATTTCGGCTTGGCCAATATCCAAAATAGTCACCTCATACTGCGCTAGAATCGCTGTAATACTTGCGGTTAAACCTGGTTTATCCGCCCCACTTATTCGAATTAATACTAACTCAATCACGAATCTGCCCTCGACCGACTCTTCCGTATAGAAGAGCTACTAATGCTTAAAGCTTTTCAACTTCGGCTTGTAAATCAGCGACTACGCCACGAAGTTCTTGAACTAGATCTATCGTTTCATGAACTGATAAAGCACGTATGCAATCAGTACTGATAAGAAATAGGCCTTTAGCCAATTTTTCGCTTTTTTCTTGTAATGCTTTTTTAGTATCGCTCATCACTATAATCCCATTATAGAATTGAATTTTATTAATCTAGCAGTTGCCAGACGGCGCGTATGATACCATCATCTAAGTAGAAATGTTTGTTATCGGGTATAGAATTCCATGGGTCGATCCGCAGTAAAGATCAGTCAACGCTTAACCACCAGCCAACAATGGGCGGCTTTTATCGCCCTTGCTATCTTGTTCACCGGTATAAGCTTTAGTTATTTGGTCACCAGTCAGTTACGCCAGCAGCTTTTAGTGCAACAGCAAACACTAGCAACGAGTTTAGTGAAAGATGCCAGCATCTTACTGCGCAAAAGTCTAAGTACAGATGACCGCATCAGCGCCAATGTCATTCTGCAGGACTGGGTTGATCAAGAACTCATTCTGTCGGCAACGCTATATAACTCAACACAGCAACCTATTGCGGAACAGGGTCTAGTTGAATTAGGTGGCTTCAATGTCTACTGGCTAAATCAAGCCGTTACCGATAAAGAGCGCTTAATTGGTCATTTGCGGGTCGCAATTAATATGAGTCAGGCGTATGACATCAGTCAGCGTAATGCCGCACTTTTGATGCTTTCAAGTTTGATGCTAAGTATTATCGCAGGCTTACTAGCTTACTTTTGGAGTGAGCGTTTAATGCGGGCAAATCTGCAGCAAATTCAAGCACTGGAAAAACTGCATAATAGTGAATCGCTTGAGATCTTGGGTGATATTGCCAATAGTCAAAATGACCTAGCGTTAAACGATGTAATCAATAGCCTTATTAGGCAGAAACAACACAAAATTGCGGTTAAAAAATCCCTTGAAAACTTCATGGCAAGCCCGCCACTTTCAACACAAAGCAGCCTAGCCTACCACCATAGCGCATTATTATTTATTGAAATCCAAGGCTTACAAGAACTGCAAGAGCGACTAACAGCTGATCAACTTACCAATACCTTAAATGGTTATCATCAGCTTTTATCGCAAGCGGCCAAACTTTATAACGGCACTTTAGACAGATATATGGGTGGCGGTATTTTGATTATTTTTGGCTACCCAGATAAAGATCCTCGCGATGCCAGTCACTGTTTGTATGCTGCAGAGTTATTTATCGGCCTAGTGCAAGAATTGCAGCGCACTGATCAACAACTTCAGCAACTGACCTTTAAGTTATCAGCTCACTGGGGCCCTGTTCTTATTGCGCCGCTAGAAATGAATCAACAGCTGCAGTTCAACCTTATTGGCGATACCGTTCACTGGACAGCGCAACTAGCGCAGCAGAGCAAGGAAATGCAGTTATTAGTGAGCCAGGATCTAGTTGATCAACTGACTGATGCCGAGCAAATACTTTGGCAACCAGGGCCTAGTTTGATGGATTTGAATGCCAACGAGCATGACTCACGCTGGTTAGATGCATTACCGGATACTGCAGAAAAACTGATCGATCGCCAAGTGAAGCACATTATGGCGATGAAAGAGAAAGCCTAACTATTCAGCAGGTTTTATAAATCGATTCATGATTAGGTATTTATATTTGCTCCACAACTACCCAATAATGAACCTTCTGCTGTCTAAATTTGAACGGTCTGAATAGTTACAGTTATTTATCAAAATAGCCTAGGTGACAATCGATTCGCTGGTTAATAAAACCTTATTATTCAGCGATAATTGACTTAATAATGAATCCCCAACGACTAATGGCCCAACACCTGCTGGCGTACCGGTTAGAATCACATCGCCGGGCTGCAAGCTAAAATGCTTACTCATATGAGCAATTAAAGGCAAAATTGAAAACAACATATCAGCGCTACTGCCTTGCTGCTGCAATTGACCATTCTTTGCTAGCTGCAGACTAATCGTTAAACCGAGAGTCTGCCAATCACCTCTAGACAGTAAATCGACCGCGACAAATTCGGTCAATGGACAAGCACCATCAAAGCTTTTCGCCAGCTCCCAAGGATGTCCTTTATCTTTTAACTTTGTCTGCACATCACGCAAGGTTAGATCCAACCCTAAGCCGATACCCGCAATACTCTCAGCAACTTGTTCTTCGCTAGCATTGTTTAAGGTTTGGCCAATCAGAATCGCGATTTCAAGCTCATGATGAACGCTGCCTTGAGCTCGGGGAATCGAAAATTCAGGCGCCGCAGTTACCGCACTAGAGGCTGGCTTAATAAATAATATCGGCTCACTGGGGATCGGGTTATTCAGCTCTTTGGCATGGGCCGCATAATTGCGCCCCACACAAACGATTTTCCCTAAACTATGCGGATAATTTTTTTGATCTAAAATAAGCTGCATCATGTTAATAGACTCGGCCTATTCCATATCAATCAATTTGCCTGGATTCATAATATTATTCGGATCAAATACCGCCTTCACCGCACGCATATAATCAATCTCAGCTTCACTACGAGTATATTTAAGATACGCTTTCTTAGTCATGCCTACGCCGTGTTCAGCCGAAACAGAACCTTGGTATTTTTCAACAATCTCAAATACCCACGTTGATACTTTTGCACACTGCTCAAAGAAAACTTCTTTTGCTAAGTGATCAGGTTTGAGAATATTTAAGTGCAAGTTGCCATCACCGATATGACCGAACCAGATGATTTCAAAATCTGGATATTCACGGGTCACAATCGTTTCGATTTCATTTAAGAACGGTGGCACTTTAGAAACGACCACAGAAATGTCGTTTTTATACGGCGTCCATTCCGCGATAGTCTCGGAAATATCTTCACGTAAGCGCCATAGGTTTTTCGCTTGAGTTTCAGACTGGCTCATTACGCCATCCAATACCCAGCCTTCTTCCATGCACTTCTCGAACAGCTCCATCGCTTGATCGATATGACCTTCGGTTTCGGCTTCAAATTCTATCAGCGCATAGTATTCAGCTTCGGTTTCAAATGGTGCTGGCACGTCGCCACGAGCAACCACTTTACGCATCGCTTTATCGGAGAAGAACTCAAACGCGGTTAGGTCGATATTAGTTTGGAAAGTATTCAGCACACTCATGATGGCTTCAAACTCAGGCACGCCTAAAACTAATACGGTGAGGTTCTTAGCTGGACGTGTAAGGCGCATGGTCGCTTCGGTAATAAAACCTAACGTACCCTCACCACCGATAAATAGCTGGCGCATGTCATAACCGGTATTGTTTTTCACTAGGTCTTTATTCAACTCAAGAATATCGCCCTTACCCGTTACCACAGTTAAGCCCGCTACCCAATCACGGGTCATACCGTAACGGATTACCTTGATGCCACCGGCATTGGTAGCAATATTACCGCCAATCTGGCTAGAGCCTGCAGATGCAAAATCGACTGGATAGAATAAATTCTGCTCTTCAGCGTAGTTTTGTAGCTGCTCGGTAATGACACCCGCGCCACAACGAACCGTCTTATCCATGGCATTAAAGCCAGAGATGTTATTCATGTAGTCAAACGACACAACCACTTCGCCATTAGCCGCCACCGCGCCTGCACTTAAACCCGTACGGCCGCCAGAAGGTACCAAAGCAACCTGATGCTTATTAGCAAACTTCACAATCGCTTGAACTTGTTCGGTGGTTTTAGGAAAAACGATAGCCGCAGGATTCGGCGAATAGATTTTAGTCCAGTCCTTGCCAAAGGTTTCTAACGAATCAGCATCGGTTTTAACTTTATCATCACCCACGATGGCTTTCAGTTGGCTTTCTAACTCGATTTGGCTTAAGGAGGTTTGAGGCTGTGTCATCTAAATATCCGCTTACTTAAGTTGTACATATTTGGGCGTATTCACAGGTAATTGCGTAAATATCGGACGAAAAATGGGCGCAAACGCCCCAATACGTACAAAATTCACCTTAAAACTGCAAACTTTTCATCATCAGTCCCCATCAAAAGGGGACACTTTAATTGTCGCGTATGTTAGCATACGCGCCTAATTTTTCAGAGCCTTTGATTAAACTTGGCCAGGCAAAAGCCGACCACTTAGTCAGGGGTTTACGCGATTTTTATATTCACATATAGGTATCTTCATGAGCCAGACTTCACTCGATAAAAGCAAAATCAAGTTTCTACTACTTGAAGGTGTACACCAGAGCGCTGTAGACACATTGACAGCTGCCGGTTATAGCAACATCGACTATGTAAAGTCGGCCTTGCCTGAAGACGAATTAAAAGAGCGTATCAAAGACGCACACTTCGTTGGTATTCGTTCTCGTACTCAACTGACTGCTGACATCTTCGACTCTGCTGAAAAGCTGATTGCGGTGGGTTGTTTCTGCATCGGTACCAATCAGGTTGATTTAGAAGCCGCGACTGCACGCGGTATCTGTGTATTTAACGCGCCTTATTCCAATACTCGCTCCGTTGCTGAATTATCAATTGCGCAAGCGATTTTATTGATGCGTGGCGTACCTGAGAAAAGTGCTCAGTGTCACCGTGGTGAGTGGGTTAAGTCTGCAGTTAATTCTTTCGAGATTCGCGGCAAGATTCTAGGCATCGTCGGTTACGGCAGTATTGGTACTCAGCTTTCTGTAATGGCTGAATCAATGGGCATGAAAGTATTCTTTTACGATGTGGTGACTAAGCTTCCTCTAGGGAACGCAACTCAGGTTGCTTCTATGGAAGAGCTATTAGGTATGTCTGACGTGATATCACTACACGTTCCAGAAACAGCTGCAACTAAATGGATGATGGGCACTGAGCAATTCGCCCAGATGAAGCAAGGTGCGATCATGATGAACGCATCTCGCGGCACCGTGGTTGATATCGATGCTTTGGCTGAAGCGGTTCGTAGCAAAAAGCTATTAGGCGCGGCGGTTGACGTATTCCCAGTTGAGCCACGCTCAAATGACGAAGAGTTCATCACCCCATTACGCGAATTCGATAACGTGATTCTTACCCCTCACGTTGGTGGTTCTACGATGGAAGCGCAAGCAAACATCGGTTTAGAAGTTGCTGAGAAACTGGGCAAGTACAGTGATATCGGCACCACGATTTCTGCGGTTAACTTCCCAGAAGTTGCATTACCCGCTCACCCTAACCAGCACCGTATCTTGCACATTCACCAGAACGTTCCTGGCATAATGAACTCGATCAACTCGGTTCTTGCTGAAAACAGCATTAACATCAGTGGTCAGTACTTACAAACCTTCGGTGACGTGGGCTATGTAGTAATCGATGTTGACGCTGACGTAAGTGAGCTAGCATTGGATAAGATTCAGACCATCGAAGGTACTATTAGAGTACGTCGTTTGTTCTAATCAAGCTATTAAGGCTCGCTCTAAATTTAGTTCTAAGCTTTAGACAGATCTAAAAAAGCCGCCATAGGATTTATCCTACGGCGGCTTTTTTGTGCCTACCTCAAAAGACTCACATAGATTTTAAGGCCGCTTCATTTCTACAACTTTCGGTACAAACTGGTGCTCTATGATTTCACCCATCATCGCATATGGTTTACGCGTACTCGGTAAATTCAAACTGTGACGCAATGCATTACCTTGATAAACATCTAAGGTAGCTTGCCCATTCATAGGAAAGGCCCCACTGTAATTATGAACATAAATTCGATAGTTAGAATCGACTCGCGTTTTATTCAATGTAATGGTCTCTGGTCCAAAACCATAACGAGCATCCCGATCCAATTTAGCATTACCACTGTTCTTTTTATCTCGATAAGAAATATGGAAACCGGGTCCTTCCAAGTGCAAGTCTAAATCTCGTGGACGCTTTGGCCAGGTTAAAACAAAACGCCATTTACCCGCATCCATTTTTTTACTAAGCAAAAAACGTCGCTGTATTAAAGTGCCCCCTTCAAAGCGCAAACGTGTTTGATAGTTAGCATATAAAGGATGAGACACTTTCATTTTCAGCCTTGCATCCATAGCTGAAAAGTCCTTATCCTCCAGCTCGACATCACCAAAAGAGTCACTGTAATAGGTCTGGCCTTCAATAATCACTGATGCATTACTCAGCGGCTGACACGTCACTGCATCTTTGAGGCTTAGAATCACTTCGCCTAGTAGCTCGTTAAAGCCTTCTATGTCTGACTTCTCTTTTTGGCTCCAACAACCTTCCGCTTGGCTATGAATAGTGACTAAACACAAAAGCAATAATTGAATAATTCTTAGCATATACTTCTCCCTTTCGTTATCTAAATCAATTAATTAGGCACTACCCACACATAATATTCATCACGTTGAACATCGTAATATGAATCTTGAACTCGTGCTTTCACTGTTTTATTAGTGATACTGGAAGTCGTCTCTTTATCCATGACGACAGACTCATAGCCGTTAACTACACGCTCCTTAATTATAGCCACACTACTGACTTCTACACCCTGCTCTGCTGCCAACCGTTCTCGGCCGCGTTGGATCGCGCATTCTTGTTGCTGGTAATGGCCACCAATATGAAATCCGCACGATGCCACAACACCGTTACCCGGATTGAATAGCCATTCAGGCGCACCATTATTCACTGGCTGCTGAGCACATGCAGCCAAAAAAAACATCATAAGTAAGAGAGCACATTTTACTGAACTAGAATTCATCATTCCTCGCATTAAAACGTCGTTAAATTGTTATCCGATACCTTAGTGACCAGTGTAGTAATTTATTCAGCCATAAGCTATGCTCACTTTTACTAGATTAAGTACGACTTCTATTTATCACTTCAAGGAGAAGAAGATGAAACTTCATTCATTATTCATTGCTACTGCAGCAACTTTCTTAGTAGCTTGTAGCTCTAACGAACCAGCACCACAACCTGTTGCTAGCTGTGTGTTCGCTGATGGCTCTAACCAACCTGCTCCTGAGTGGATATGTGGTGCTCCAGTAGCTGGCATTGATCTTTCAGCTGTTGGTTACGCTGACAAGTCTGGCGCCGGCGCTAACTTCATGAAGCAGATGGCTGCGACCGCTGCTCGTGTTGAACTTGCACAGACCATGAAGGTTGAAGTGCAAAACATGATTAAGCAGTACGCTGAAACAACGGGTACTGGTAAGAGTGAAACAGTTGATCAAGTAAATACTTCTGTAACCAAACAAATCACTAAAGAGACTTTAGTTGGTTCACGTATTTTCCGCCAAATGCCTACCCCTACCGGTGGTATCGTTGTTTTGGTTGGTCTAAGCCCGGATACGGTAAACCAGCTAGCGGATCACGCACTTAAAACATCAATGAACAATGACAAAGCTTTATGGCAGAAGTTTCAAGCGGGTAAGGCTCAAGATGAGCTAGCTGCTGATATTCTAAAAATGGGAAACTAATTTAGTTTACCTATTAAAAAACCGACCTAGTGTCGGTTTTTTTTGCTTTATTTTCTCTCTCTATTTTATCAATGCCTTACGCCCCGCAACTAAAGGTTTAACCAATGAAGCCTCTGTATTTTAAAACCCTTCTACTACTCAGCATTAACAGTTTATTTTTCAGCATCAATAGCCAAGCAGCTGATTCTGAGTACGAGCAGTGGCTTAAGCAAACACAAACAGAGTTTCAAAGTTATTTAGATGAGAATGATAAAGCCTTTATCGGCTTTCTGAATGAGACATGGGAAGCTGTTGACGTAGAAAAACCGACAATACGAGACCCAGAACCTAAACCATTAGATATTCCTATTGCAGAACCTATTACTATTATCGAGCCTGAACAAATAGAGCAGCCGATAATAGTTGAGCCTATCATTCTAGAGCCTGTCGTTGAAAAACCGATAGTTGAGAAACCTACCCCTGAGAAACTAATAGTTGAAAAACCAGTAGTTGAAAAGAAGAAAGATTTCAATCTACGCACAGTGAAGTTTGATTTTTTTGGTGAGCAAGTAGAAGTTGAATATCATAAGAAATTCAAACAAAATTTTCGTAGCAAAATTGGTAATGAAGCTATCGCTGATTATTGGCAGGCACTAGCAAGCCAACCCCATAAAGAAATCATTAAGCAACTATCAAAGACTGCCGATGAATTACAATTAAACGATTGGGGCACTGCCTTATTATTCGATCAATTCGCTCGTGAAATACAAGGTTCAAATCAACGCAATCAAGCAAGCCGTCAATTGACCTCTTGGTTCTTATTGGTTAAAGCAGGATTCAATGCCCGAGTTGCCTATAACGATCAGGTATTTTTGTTAATGCCATCAGAGCAACAGCTATTTAGCACAACGTATTTCACCTTAGATAAGCAGCGCTACTACTCTGTATCGCTCAACGAAAAACCGATGAAGCCAGGTAAAGTATTTACTTACAGTGGTAAGCACTTAGATGGCCAAAGAAATTTGGATTTTTCTAATCCAAACAAGTTCATTGCCAACAAACATCAAGCAGAGCGCGATCTTTCCTTTAGTTATAATAATGAGAAGTTCAATATAAAAATTCACTACCCGAAAGACATGGTGAATTATTTTAGTACTTTCCCACAATTAGAATTAAAGAATTATTTTTCTGCGGGTATGCCGAGTGAGACGGCTTATAGTTTATTAACTCAGCTTAAGCCTATCGTCGAAGGCCATACAGAAACCGAAGCTGTAAATCGCTTATTACGCTTTGTGCAAACCGCGTTTGAGTACAAAACCGATGATGATCAATTCCAGCGAGAAAACTATTTATTTCCGTTAGAAACCCTGCATTATCCTTATTCAGACTGTGAAGACAGAGCGGCGTTATTTGCTTGGTTAGCAGAGTCGCTATTAAAGCTAGATGTCGTTATCGTCGAGTTTCCTGGGCATGTGGCAACCGCCGTTCAGTTTAGCCAAAAGGCCAGTGGTGATAGTTGGAAATTTAATGGCAAGCGCTATACCATCGCTGATCCGACCTATATAAATGCAAACTCAGGTATGACTATGCCGCAGTATCAAGGGAAGACACCTAAACTAGTGGCTTTTTAAACCTTTATTGATTTTTAAATAATAGCCTTTATCCTAGGCGACTTGTTATATAGAGAGAGTCCACTCCCATGCCATTACAAGTCGCCATTGTCCCTGTGACACCTTTTCAGCAAAATTGCAGCATCATCATGTGCGAAGAAACAAAACAAGCAGCAGTGGTTGATCCTGGCGGCGAAGTAGAGCGTATTCTGGCTCAAGCAGAGGCTATGGGGGCGACCATCACTAAGATCTTATTAACTCACGCTCACCTCGACCATGTCGGCGGCACATTAGAACTGGCTAAGTTAAAAGATTTAAAAATTGAAGGACCGCACCTTGGGGATAAGTTTTGGTTAGATATGCTGCCCCAGCAATCTCAGATGTTTGGTTTCCCACCAGCACAGAGCTTTTTGCCTGACCGTTGGTTGGAGGAAGGTGAGACGGTAACAGTTGGCAATGTGACTTTGGATGTCATCCATACTCCAGGCCATACTCCGGGTCATGTTATTTTTCACAGTAAGGATGATCAGTTAGCACTGGTAGGGGATGTATTGTTTCAAGGCTCTATCGGTCGTACGGATTTTCCACAAGGCAATCACGATGAACTGGTTGCTTCGATTCGCAACAAGCTATTTCCGTTAGGGGATGATATTACGTTTGTGCCAGGACACGGACCAAACTCAACCTTCGGTCATGAGAAGCGTACAAATCCTTTTGTCGCGGGTAAAGCGGGCTAGCGTTCTATCGCTAATATTAAGCGCGCTAGATATCTAAATAATCTAGCGTTGCTTACTCTAGACTTGATACACAACGGCGATCCGTTAAATACCTAGCTCTTAGTTAAAAACCCGCCCTTAATTAAAGACCCAGAATTCTACATCATAATCCAAAGCATCTTCGCCCAAGATTTCTTCTAATGGGAAACGCCCAGTATGCGAAGTATTTTCTGTATAAGCTGTTACGTTAACCACGATATCGCCATTTTCATCTTCAAAAATGATGCTGGTATTTTTAACTGCTTTTTGAATTTTTTTGCGTAAGTTACTAGTTATCGCAATTTCTTTAATATTCATAATTTTTCCACAAGATCTTTATATAGGCTGAGAAGCAGAGCAAAAAAAACGCGCTGAGGATGACCTGAGCGCGTTCTTTGCATTCAGTGCAAGAATTTTACTTCTTGAAGCCACCGAAACGCTTCTGGAATTTGTCGATACGACCGCCAGTATCAACAGTCTTCTGCTTACCCGTATAGAAAGGGTGACATGCAGAACATACGTCTAAGTGAATAGAACCAGTACGAGTTGATTTAGTTGTGAACGTATTACCACAAGTACAAGTTGCAGCAAGTTCAGCGTATTCAGGATGGATACCAGCTTTCATAAGTCACCTAATAATATCAAAAGTGCCGCTCTCTCCAGCAGTGAGATTCTTACACTGGAGCACCGCACGAAAGTGCCAACACAGCGAATTCTCGTTAAAGAATCGTTAATGCTGACGATTTGGACCGCGAATGATACCAGAGGAAAGAATTCTAACAAGCACTTTCCATCGGATTTTACCCACAAACCCTGTAAACTAGCCGCCATGACTGACACATACTACCTTCGCATTGCACTGCCTGTGCCTTTGCGCCGACAATTTGATTATTTGCCTCTCGCCAATACGCCTGCCTCATACTATGAGATCGGTAGTCGGGTAAGAGTTCCATTTGGTCGTCAGCAATTAATCGGCTTTGTTCTGTCTATTGTGACAGAGACCGAAGTGCCTTTAGCTAAGCTCAAGTCGATTACTGAAAGCTTAGACTCGCAGACGTTAGTCAGCCCTCACATACTTCAGTTGTGTGAATGGCTCAGCAGCTATTATCACCATCCATTAGGGGAAGTTCTGGACCTAGCCATTCCGGTATTATTGCGTAAAGGTGGCCAGATAAAGGATATTGCTGAACCCCATTGGCGCGCGCTTTCTACTAAATCAGATTCAAGCGATGTCATCAGTTCTATAACGGGAAAGAAGCAACTCGCGCTATGGCAACTTTTTCAGCAACAACCCCATTGGCGCCATAAAGATCTGACTCAGCAGGGTTTCGCTAAAGCTCAGCTAGATCGCCTATCGAATTTAGGGTTAATCGAACCCTATCAGCAATTACCGGTTCCCCATTCTGGCGCGGCACTTTCGTTAAAAACAGAGCAAGCACTGACTCTGAATAGTGAACAAGCCTCTGCTGTGGATAAGATTTCTGAACAACTGGGTAAATTTCATGTCGCTCTACTTGATGGTATTACCGGCAGTGGCAAAACCGAAGTCTATTTACAGCTGATTGCCAAAACCATAAGCCAAGGCAAACAAGCCTTGGTGCTGGTGCCAGAGATTGGTCTAACGCCACAAACATTGCGCCGCTTTCAAGCGCGCTTTGATGTGCCTGTGGTAATGATGCATTCCAATCTCAACGATAAAGAGCGCTTAATCGCTTGGCATCAGTGCAATCAGAATCAAGCCAAAATATTGATTGGCACTCGCTCGGCAATTTTCACTCCACTGCCGAGCCTGGGTTTAATTATTATCGATGAAGAACACGACGGGTCATTTAAGCAGCAAGATGGCCTACGCTATAATGCCCGCGACTTCGCGATCAAACGCGCGCATAAAGAGTCACTGCCAATAGTGCTTGGCTCAGCCACACCGGCACTTGAAACCCTGCATAACGCTTACACACGTCGCTATAGCCATCATAAATTGACTATTCGCGCAGGCAACGCTAAACCGCCGAAGATGAAACTGCATAGCATTTTGCATCAACCGTTAGAGTTTGGCCTCGCCCTCCCCGTTGTCGATAAGATCAAGCAGCACTTAAGCGCTGGCCAGCAGATAATGATTTTTATCAACCGTCGAGGCTTTGCGCCAACTCTCGCTTGTCGAGATTGCGGCTGGATGGCGGAGTGCATTCGCTGTGATGCGCGTATGACAATGCATCAATATCCACCCCACATGCATTGTCATCACTGTGATAACCAAGTCGGTATTCCGCGCTTATGCCCAAATTGTAATAGCATGCAGATTGAAGCCTTGGGCCACGGCACTGAACGCATAGAAGAAAACTTGCATAAATTATTTCCTGGCAGCGATATTAAACGGGTTGATCGCGATACCGTGCGCACTAAAGATGCTTTTGATAACTTATTTGCTGAGATTCATAAAGGTGAGCCCTGCATTTTAGTCGGCACGCAAATGCTGGCGAAAGGTCATCACTTTCCTGATGTCACTATGGTAGTGATTCTTGATGCGGACTCTGGGCTTTTTAGTGCCGATTTCCGTGGCATGGAAAAAACGGCTCAACTGATATTACAAGTTGCTGGCCGCGCTGGTCGTGGTGACAAACCTGGAGAGGTTTGGATTCAAACCTTGTATGCCGATCACCCACAACTGAATCTATTATTAGAGGGCGGCTATCACGGCTTAGCCGCTAACTTATTACAAGAGCGTAAACAGATTCAGCTTCCGCCTTATAGTTATATGGCGCTATTAAGAACGGAGTGCAGTGATAAGAGCCTGGCCGAACAGGTGCAAAATCAAGCACGAGAATTTATCCAAAGCTGGCTCAATCAATACTGGCAAGGTAGTTTGCTATCAATGGATGAGACGCAAGCCGATACCACTCCCGTTACTCTCATCGGCCCTTTTCCTGCCCCCATGGAACGTCGTAATGGTCGTTGCCGCCAGCAGATGCAGATCATGAGCCATCAACGTAATTCCCTGCACCGAGTATTGGAACCTTTGGTTCACTTCTTAGAAAATTTAAAAGGCATTCAAAAAGTACGCTGGAATTTAGATATCGATCCGATTGATATGAGCTAGGTGATATGAGCTAGGCCAGTGAATATGACTGAACTAGCGAATTGAGCATTGTTAACTAAGCTTAAGAGATGTTCAAATTAGTAGGATTAGTTATATATGTGGAATGCCTTGCCCATTCGCCAAAAATTGTCTCTTGTCATTGGTGGCTCGTTACTTATAAGCCTCATTATATCGACCATTATTAGCAACTCCTCCATGCGCAGCATGATGACTGAGCGCATAAATAATGAAGAAATCCCGGCGACACTTAATGCCGTTGCCAATGCGATTGAGAAGGAAATCAGCCTGCCGCTGACCATTTCTAAATCTATGGCAGAAAATACTTTTAGTAATCAATGGCTATCCCAAGGAGAGGATCCGTCTCGACTTAACGAAATTCAAAGCTACCTCAGCGCCACTCAACAGCATAATAATGCCATCACCGCCTTTATTGTTTCTGGCTTAAGTAATAACTATTATGTACCCAGTGGCCTTTCTAGAACACTAGACCCGAATAGTAGCAATGACGCATGGTTCTATCGTTTCCTCAATAGTGGTAAAAAATACTCCCTCGATATTGATAACGACGCTAACTTAAATACTTTGGCATTATTTATTAACTATCGCACCAGTGACGGAAAATCTGTGGCTGGCATCGGTATGAGCATTAATCACGTGAGTGAACTTATAAGAAACTATACCATTGGCGAACAAGGCTTAGCATTTCTAACCGACCAAGATGGCAATGTACAAATCCACCCCGATACAAGTATTCAATCAGGTACCAACTTGGCTACCTTATTTGATAGTCATATTCAGGCAAATTTATTAAATAAAGATGCGATAAATATTTTGCAAACCTCAAGCCATGGCGGACGGTTTTTAGCGGCTAAATTTATCCCTGCATTAAACTGGTTTGTAGTCATAGAAATCCCTACCAGTGAAATCTTTACGCCGATCAATAATACCTCCATGCAATTAGTATTTATGAACATTATTGTCGCCATTCTACTAATTGCTATTGGCTTATGGGTTGCACTTGGGGTTGCTCGTCCCATTGTTCGTGCAGCCGACATGCTTGGCGATATCGCCTCAGGCGAGGCCGATTTAACGAAACAAATGCAGGTCGATACCCAAGATGAAGTGGGTCAATTAGCGAGCTCGTTCAATAGTTTCGTCGGCCAACTACAAAACTTAATTTCGGCTATTGCCAGTAATAGCCAAGACGTAAATAATATTGCTCAGAACCTGACAGCATCTTCTCACTCGACTCAGCGTAATACTGAAGAGCAACAACAAAGCGTTGATATGATTGCGACGGCAATGAACGAAATGGGCGCGACCGTTCACGAGATCGCCCGCAATGCGAATGAAACAGCCAATGCCGCAAGACAATCTGCAACAGACACCTCGAGTAGCCAAAGCATTGTTAATTCCTCAATTGAAGGAATAAATTCATTATTTGAAAAAATGCAAAGTGCTTCAGCAGTGATTCAAACGTTAGCCCAAGATGTGGGAGCAATAAGCTCGGTTCTAGACGTTATTCGCGGCATATCAGAACAAACCAATTTGCTGGCACTTAACGCGGCAATCGAAGCGGCCCGAGCAGGCGAACAAGGCCGAGGCTTTGCGGTCGTTGCTGATGAAGTAAGAACACTCGCACAACGTACACAAGAATCTACCGAAGAAATCAATACTATGATTCAGAAATTACAAAGCGGTGCGAAAGATGCGGTATCGGCGATGGATGAAGGGATAGAAACAGCGCGTATTTCAGTTGAGAACGCAGATAAAGCCGGCGAATCATTGGATAGTATTACCGCAGCGATTGGCATAATTACAGATTTAAGTATTCAAGTTGCTACGGCGACAGAAGAGCAAAGCTCTGTGGTAGAGGAATTAAATTCTCATATTCTTAATATTAAAAACATGTCTGATAGTACAGCAATGGAAAGTAAAAACATTAATGACCAATGCCAAAATCTAAATCAATCTGCTGCTGAATTAAGCGACATGGTCGGTAACTTTAAAGTTTGAGTTGAACCTAATAAAGACTCAATTAATTTTTATTCTCCGTACAGCTGCTCATTAGAATAACTCACCTCTAATGAGCGCCGCAGCGCCTTAGTCATTCCTTGTAAAACCAAAGCATACGAATTATCGATTTGGCGTTCGACTTCACCTACTGGAATATCTGATATTTTTTCGCCATCAGTTAAGTACAAGGTATTCCAGTGTTTCTTATTCATGTGATAACCAGCAATCACATCATCAAAAACATCGCGCAGCTGTGTTGCTTCTAAAGGATCGCACTTCAAATTCATTTGCGCGCGTTTGTCAGGATTCTTGCCACCCGAAAAACTCAGCAAGGCAAACATTTTACCTTTTACTTTAAAGACCATGACATCAGGGCCAAAAGGATAATCTTCTACGGCTTCGGGTTTGGATAGTAGGTATTCTCTAGCGCTTGCCGCGGTCATCACAGGGATTTAAACTGTATGACATTTGTTTCTCTTGTCATACCTGCGGCTTCTAACGTCTCTAAATAACCCTGCCACAACTCACTTTTGTTATCGCATAAATGGCGTAAATATTTCCAATCATATAAACCCGAATCATGAGCATCATCAAAAATAAGTTTCAACGCATAATTCCCAGCCGGTTCGATATTTAATAAAACAACATTCTTTTTTCCATGCTGTAAAACTTCATTACCAATACCGTGACCACGAACTTCTGCCGAAGGTGACAATACCCGTAGCATTTCAAAACTTAACTGAAATACTTCTTCGCTGTTATCAGCTTGGTTATAAGTAAGTTCTAAACAGCGGCTTTGCTTGCGGACTTTAATATTGGAAGGGATAGAGTTGGACATTATTAGACCCTAACAGTAGGTAGAATTTTCATCTATTGATTTGATAGCAGATTATAATCTGAATCGCTATTTGTGGCGACGCACTGAGTTGTTCGTTCAAAGCCCGTCCCACAGCATGGAAGCTGTGGCCGAGCCTACAAGGACGTATCTACGGCGTGGCAAAGAATGAATTACTCAATGCAGCGCTATTTCGATGCCACCCTCTTTTGATCTAATTAAGTTAAAGAATATACTGACTCAAATCTTCATCTTCAGCAATCTTACCAAGATGTTCATTAACATATTCAGCATCAACGACAACCGCTTCTGTTAGATCTGTTGCATCAAAAGAAACTTTTTCTAATAAGCGTTCTAACAAGGTATGTAAGCGACGAGCACCAATGTTTTCTGTGCTCTCATTCACTTCAAACGCCACTTCCGCAATACGTTTAACACCGTCTTCGGTAAAACTTAAATCAACGTCTTCTGTTTTCATTAACGCCACATACTGCTCGGTTAATGAAGCCTTAGGTTCGGTTAAAATACGCTGGAAATCTTCTGGAGTTAACGCCTGCAACTCTACTCGAATCGGTAAACGACCTTGTAGCTCAGGAATCAAATCTGAAGGTTTACATAAGTGGAATGCACCAGAGGCGATAAATAAAATGTGATCGGTTTTGATCATGCCGTATTTAGTAGTAACCGTGCAGCCTTCGATTAACGGTAATAAATCTCGTTGAACACCTTCACGAGAAACATCACCACCCGATCCACTTTCTTGGCGCTTACAAACTTTATCAATCTCATCGATAAAGACGATACCATTTTGCTCAACGACTTCTAATGATCGAGCTTTCAGATCATCAACATTCAGCATCTTCGCTGCTTCTTCGTCTTTGATCTGTTTAAAGGCATCTTTAATTTTTAGCTTACGCTTAGATTTTTTCTCACCCGCCATGTTAGAAAACATACTTTGCAACTGGTTGGTCATATCTTCCATACCAGGAGGCGCCATAATCTCAACACCCATCTGCCCCTGCTGGGCAAGGTCGATCTCGATTTCTTTATCGTCTAGCTGCCCTTCACGCAATTTCTTACGGAAAATTTGACGGGTAGAAGATTCTTCTTTCTTCGGTTCTTCCGTCGTATCCCAGTCAGCTTTTTCCGCAGTTCGAGCTGGCGGCAATAATACATCCAGAATACGCTCTTCAGCCGCTTCAAAAGCACGCTGATCAACTTTTTCCATTTCCTGCTCACGCAGCATTTTAAAACCCGTTTCAACGAGGTCGCGAATAATGGATTCTACATCCTTACCGACATAACCGACCTCAGTAAACTTAGTGGCTTCGATTTTAATAAACGGAGCGTTCGCAAGCTTAGCTAAACGACGAGCAATTTCAGTTTTACCGACACCGGTAGGACCAATCATTAAAATATTTTTCGGCGTTACTTCTTCGCGCAGCTCTTCAC
>JAESQF010000085.1 GCA_016765295.1 Oleispira sp. | reverse complement strand
TCCACAAACTCCGCCACAGGCGCAACACTCGATACGGGTGATGGGTTAAATCTTACCCGACAGGGACTTGCACCCTGCAAGACACATCAAGCTTTGCTTGACGCTCTAACGCCTTTATAACCGGCCGCGTTGTTGCGAAGCAACGCTTTTAGCGGTCCAGCCAGCTTGCTGGCGGTGGTTGATAAACTTGTTATGGGCTTTTCTCAAAAACTTCATCTAGCACACCAAAAACATATTCGTGCGTGAAGGAATTACCACCGCAGTGGATTAATTCGCTATCACCCTCAAGAAAAGTCAATACAGGGACCACTTCCTTATCTTCAAACTCGATGCTCGACGAGTTATCTATAAGCGTGGCGATGCCAAAACTTATATTTCCCGTTAACTCTTTTAACGCCTCACCTTTAAGCCCAGATGTTTCCAGCTTTGATTTAACGTCTTCAATGATAGCTCCGATAAATATAGCTTGCTGATCATCATGTTCATCAGCATCTAACTTTAACTTAAATTCCACGCTCTATTTTCCTTGGTGCCGCATAACGCCCAATTAACAGGCTAAAAATTGTGGGCTAAAATGGAGCGAAGCGAACAGCCCGCTGTTTTTAGTCCTTGTTGAATTTCTTGTTAGGCTTTTATTAGCTCCGAACAAGGCAGTCCATTTAAGTGACTATTTATTAAAACATTAATCTTTCCTTTTAACCACGCTGGACCAAAATCAGAAATGTCATTATGTTTTGCCATAGGAATATTAACAATGCAACTCCCATACTTTTCTTGTTCAATTTCCGTTGGTAATACACCTTTATCTGCAGGGAAGTCACCAGCCCTAATAGATAGTATTTGGAAATTACTATTACGAGGTAAAGGAACACGTCTATGATCTAATGTTATAATTTTTTTAATATAACTCTTATTTTCATTACCTAACCACGCTGAAATATCACCACCATTAGAGTGACCAATGAGTATCAGTTTCTCAAAATCGTATTCATTAAACCGTTTACTCAATGAACGTTTTAAGAAATCTAATGTTATTGCACCGCGACTCCAATTTTCACTTCTTGTTTCATATAAATTACCCGATACAGACAAAGCTGGATCGTTTGGCAACTCATGACCTATTGCGATGACAAGGTAACCAAGTTGGTTGAATTGCTTAGATAAGAAAGTATATTTTGAATGCGAGACTCCATACCCTGCACTTAAAAAGGCAACAGAACACTTTAATTTAGTCGAGCATGACTCAAGATTATTAGGGAAAGTAATTTCTATTGGAATAGTTCTATCTCTGGCTTCATCATAAATGGTCTCTGCATTTACACTATTCACCCAACACGTAATTATGATTACGATTCCTTTTAGGTAACTCATAACTCTCCTGAAAGCCTAACAGTGAGTTATGCGACACGATGTCGCATAACCCCTTATATAGGGGAAAGGCGAACGAAGGTAAATCTTATTTAAAATCATGCACCTATCCCTGTTAATAATTTCCACAACACTATATTCACCTGTCGCATTTGTCAATTTGATATCAAATCTGAACCGATGTCGCTTATCTAGAGGCTTCAATATATAAGCCATTATTCTTATATTTTTCAACAACTTAATAAATAATCCTAAATCCTGATAGGCGAACGTTACTGGCTTACTAAACTGAATTCATCACACAGGATGAATTATCATGCGCTTACAGCAAGAGTTTAATAACACCATTCGGTTAGCTAATTACTCCCTCGCGACTGAACGCTCTTACTGGGGCTGGGTTCGCCAATATTTGCATTTTCATCACATGCGTCATCCAGCAGAAATGGGCGGCAATGAGATTTCTCAGTTTTTAAGTCACTTAGTCTTGAACAAAAACGTTGCTGTAAATACTCAAAAACAGGCACTGAATGCTCTCGTATTTCTTTATACGAAAGTACTAAAGTTTGAAAACATAGATGTTTCTGAATGGAGAACATCAAAAAAACCTAGAACATTACCTGTTGTATTTAGTAAGCAAGAAGCGAATCAAGTGATTGCTTTTTTGACGGACTCGACTCTTCTTTCAGCTCTTTTAATGTACGGAGCAGGATTAAGATTGCAAGAGACCTTACGACTTCGAGTTAAAGATATCGACTTTGGCAGAAAAGAAATTACTGTGCGCCAAGGAAAAGGCAACAAAGACCGAGTAACAATGTTACCCGAGCGTGCCGTCCCTATGCTTCATGCACATATAGAAGAGAGCCAGCGGCTACATGAAAAGGCTCTCGCACAAGGTATATGCTTTGTTCACCTTCCCAATGCTCTGGCTAAAAAATACCCGAATGCAGGTAAGGAACTCGCTTGGCAGTATCTTTTTTCCAGCGATATGCTCAGTAAAGATCCTCGATCGGGCAACATGGGCCGCCATCATTTAGGCATTCATTTGCTACGCATCTATTGGAGAGTGGTTATGATATTCGAACCGTACAAGAGCTATTGGGTCATGCCGATGTTAATACGACGATGATTTATACCCATGTTTTAAATAAAGGTGGGCGCGGGGTTATTAGCCCCGCTGATGGCTAATTAAATTCCCCATGCGCCTGCTTATCAGCATGATAAGAAGATCGAACCATAGGGCCGCTAGCAACGTGCATGAAACCCAATTCTTTGGCAATTCTACCCAGTTCGTCAAATGCCGCTGGCGTCACAAAGCGATGCACCGGTAAGTGATTTTTACTGGGCTGTAAATATTGCCCTAGAGTGATCATATCGACGTTATGCGCACGCAGGTCTTTCATTACTTCGACAACTTCTTCGTCGGTTTCACCTAAGCCCAGCATGATGCCAGATTTGGTTTTAACGTCTGGGCAGCGCTCTTTGTATTTTTCTAACAGGTCTAGTGACCAGTTGTAATCTGAACCTGGGCGCGATTCTTTATACAAGCGAGGAACCGTTTCTAGGTTGTGATTGAATACGTCGGGTACATTGGTTTCCATAATGGCGATGGCCACATCCATACGACCACGGAAGTCAGGTACTAATACTTCAATTTCAATAGTTGGGCTTAGCTCGCGAGTTTCGCGAATGCAATCAACAAAATGCTGAGCACCACCGTCGCGTAAATCATCACGGTCTACCGAGGTAATGACTACGTACTTAAGCTGCATATCGGCGATGGCGATGGCTAGGCTTTTCGGTTCGTCTTTATTCAGTTCGTTCGGGCGGCCGTGGGCCACATCACAGAACGGGCAACGACGGGTACAGATATCGCCCATAATCATAAAGGTCGCGGTTCCACTGCCAAAGCATTCCCCTAGGTTCGGGCAGTTGGCTTCTTCGCATACAGTATGCAAACCGTGCTTACGCAGCTTTTTCTTTATTTCGCTAATTTTAGGCGAGGCTGGAATACGCACACGTATCCAATCAGGCTTGCGTGGCATGGTTTCGGTTGGGATCACTTTTATTGGGATGCGAGCTACTTTTTCGGCACCACGAAGTTTTTCACCTTGTACCGCGCGCTTCGGTTTTGGTTTGGCTTGTGGCTCGGCGGCTTTCTCTAAATCGGTCATAAACACCTAATACGGCTAATGGCACTTTAATTAGTTGCTCTTAAATGAGCATTTTATGCGGGGAGTTCGATGTGGCTAGTATACTGCAAGCACTGGCTGATGTGCTCCTTTAACTTGCTACTAACTTGGTTAAAAATCGGCTTCTCACCCGCTTTTGATGCAAGTTCGCTTGCCATTTGTGTCATTGCCATGCCGGCATAGCCACATGGGTTGATACGTTGGAAGGGTTCCATATCCATATCGATGTTGATTGCTAGGCCATGAAACGATCGACCTTGTTTAATTCGCAGGCCCAATGAGGCTATTTTTGCATCACCAACATAAACCCCAGGAGCATCTTTTTTGGGCGCACTTTCAATGTTGAAGTCTTTGAGGGTGGCGACGATGGCATTTTCTATCGCGCTCACCAGTTGCCTTGGCCCCCAGCCTTTGCGCTTGATGTCGATCATCAGATAAACCACTAGCTGGCCTGGGCCATGGTAAGTTACCTGACCACCGCGGTCGCTTTGTACGACGGGGATGTCACCGGCAAAAAGGATGTGTTCGGGCTTGCCTGCCTGGCCTTGGGTAAAAACCCTTTGGTGTTGCAGTAGCCAAATTTCGTCTGTGGTATCTTCACTTCTGTTTTGGGTGAAGTGAAGCATTTTTTCGTGGATTTGGTGATAATCCAGTAGGCTTTTTTGAGGATCAGGATCATAAAAGTCGCGAACTATGAGGACCGAATCAGCCATCACATCACCATTTTAACGCATTCAAGAGACATCAGCTCTGCGTTCAGTTTTTCCAATTGGTCTATGCCTGTCGCAGTGATGTATAAGGTTATCGAGCGGAACGTGCCTTTTGCACTGTCTTTCGCATGTACTTTACTCACGTCTAGACTCGGATCATAGCGACGCATCAGCTCAATGATGATGGCATCGTATCCGGCGATGCACTGGCCAATGACCTTAATCGGGTAGTTGGCGCAAGGAAATTCAATTTTAGGTGCGTCTTTTGCCTTGTTCATTACTGTTTAACCTTCACCGCCTATTAGCTTTATAAAGAATAGCTTAATGCCATCCCAAAGGCGGCTAAAGAAGCCTGCTTCTGTCACGTTGGTTAAAACAACCAGCGGGCGTTCCGCTATTATCTTGTCATTCAGGCGAATCGTTAAGCTGCCTTGATCTTCACCCGTTGATAATGGCGCTTCGATAAATTCATTGGTTAAGGTTTCTAGTTGCAGTTGTTCTTTGGCTCCACGAGCGACGGTGATGTATAGGTCATCGGTTAGGCCCACTTCAAATTGTATTTCTTCACCATACCAAACCGGTAACGTTTTGATACTTTCGCCGGCTTTATATAAGCGATGTGTTTCAAAATAACGGAAGCCGTAGGTTAATAATTTTTGCGTTTCAGTCGCACGCGCATTTTCACTTTTCGTGCCCATAACAACCGCAATCAAGCGCATACCATTACGTTGTGCGGAAGCGGTTAAGCAAAAACCCGCTTCTTCGGTATGGCCCGTTTTCAATCCATCTACGCTCGGGTCACGCCACAATAATTTATTGCGGTTTGGTTGGCGAATTTTATTAAATTCAAAGTATTTTTCTTTATACAGTGAATAATATTCAGGGTGATCATTAACAATCGCTTGCGCTAATACGGCCATGTCATGCGCGCTAGAGAAGTGGCCTTTGGCTGGCCAGCCGGTAGCATTTTGAAATTGTGTATTGACCATACCCATGCGCTGAGCATGTTTGTTCATTAAATCAACAAAGGCGTCTTCTGAACCCGCGACATATTCTGATACGGCGATGCTCGCATCATTACCTGACTGAATGATAATGCCTTTAATGAGATCAATCAGCGCAACGTTACGGCCTTCGCGGATGAACATTTTAGAGCCACCCATTTTCCAAGCTTTTATACTTACTGGCACTTGGTCTTGTTCACCCAGGTTACCCAAAGCCAACTCATGAGTGGCCAAATAACTGGTCATCATCTTGGTCATGCTGGCCGGTGGAAGTTGCTTATCGGCATTTTTTTGCACCAGTATTTCACCGCTGGCAGCATCCATAAGGACATAAGCCGTGGCGTTTAAAACAGGTGGTTTAGGAATAATAACGGACTCGGCTTGTACCGATGTTAGCGCGCAGCTAAAACTAATAATTGCAGCACAGCTGGCAGTAAATATTTGGCGAATGGTCATAGTGTTATATTTTGAATAATGTATCAGTGAATAAAAGAAAAACGATTGGCGCATTGTAACAGCTCATGCGCCATTGTGCTAAATTTGATCAGCCATATCTATAGCTGATGCGCGGCTAAAACAAGCGGGGTAGGTAATTGATTCTGCTGCAAAATTACAATCACTTTTTCGGTTGCCTGCCCTGCCGGAACAGGGCCAATTCTGACTTTGTGCAAACTGTGTTTTGCATTGCTGGTAATAATTACCGGCCACTGCTGCATCGCTTGCAGTTTTTTCTGCAATGACTTAGCCGCTTGTTCGTTACTTAAGGCAGTAACTTGGACCCATTTTTCAGGCCCTTTCACCGGTGCAGAAATCACCTCGATGCTCACCGCGGCGGTGCCCAATTTATTAATGCCAAGCTTAGTCGCGGCGGCATACGATAAATCGATAATGCGTCCTTCATGAAACGGACCGCGATCATTCACCCGTACGATGACCGATTGCTGGGTATCTTTGCGAGTCACTCTTACGTAGCTCGGTAACGGTAAGGTTTTATGCGCAGCGGTCATTTGGTAAACGTCGTAAATTTCACCATTGGACGTTGCGTGGCCATGGAACTTCATGCCATACCAAGAAGCAAATCCTTCTTGCTTAAAGCCAGCCCCTTGGCTCATCACATTATATTCTTTGCCCAGCACCGTATACTTTTTCGGATTACCCATAGAGCTTAACGGCTCGAGTTTCACTTCCGCATCTTTTAATGTTGAAGGATCGAGTACCGGATTAGGGATAAAGTCTTGGGAATGTTGATAGCGACTGGTGGTGCAAGCGCTGATAACAAAAAGGCTGATCAATATGATCAGCCCTAATTTAATTTTCATAAAATGTATTTCTTAGTTCTTAGTTCTTGGCGACTAGATTATTTAACAGTTGTTATTCATAGTCCCGTTACTTAATGGCCTGGTTATTTAATAGCCAGGCTTAACTGGTAAACGGCCATGGCATACATACGACTATGGTTATAGCGAGTAATGACATAAAAGTTATGATTACCCAACCAGAATTCAGCACCATTTACTCCCATAAGCTTTATCAGTGATGCACTGGCATCATCGTCTACGGCTTTCGTTGGCGTAATACCTAAGGCTTTTAGCTCACTCACTTTCCATTTAGGTTTTAAGCGGTCGTTAACAGCATCTTGATAGTCGTTACCACTTACCCGAACGCGCTGGGTAACCGCTTGGTCTTTTTTCCAGCCATGGCGTTTGAAGTAATTGGCGACACTGCCAATCGCATCGGCTTTGTTCGTCCATAGGTCTTTTTTGCCATCGCCGTCATAATCGATGGCATAGTGACGATAGCTACTAGGAATAAATTGACCGTAACCCATGGCTCCGGCATAAGATCCTTTAATATCACGAGGCTCTACACCTTGCTCTTGGCTCATGACGAAGAATTCTTTTAGCTCACGCCAAAATAGCGAACGCTTTGGATAATCAAACGCGAGGGTGGATAACGAGTCTAATACCCGATAATTACCTTGGCGCTGGCCGTAAAACGTTTCCACGCCAATAATGGAGGCGATGATTTCTTTCGGTACACCAAATTCTTTTTCGGCTTTTTCTAACAGTTCAGCATTGTCTTTTATGAACTGCTTGCCTTGGCTAATACGTTTTTCGGTGAGAAAAATCTTACGGTAATCAGCCCAGGTTTTAGTTTTTTCTGCTGGTCGAGCAATCGCTTCTAATACAGAATCTAAGCGCTCAGCCTCTTTCAACCAAGCAGCCGTTTGCTGCGCTGGAATACCATGTTCTTTTTCTAATTCACTGGCGAATTCATTAAATCGTGCATGCTGGTCGTAACCGGCATTAGCAATGCTTGTTCCTATTAATGCCGCGCATGTGGTCACTAATAATGCAATTTTTTTCACAGTAGCTTTTTTCACAGTAGCTTCCCTAATTCTGATGTAACTTGATAACGATGATTACTTAATAATGAACGATGTAGCTAATAAATACTGCCTGAAAAATACTATACACCCTATTTTTTTTACTTTTCTTTTCACTTTAATTTTTACTTATTTAACATCATGAGTATACATCGACATCATAACGCCAAAACCTGCCAGCAAACTCACGACCGATGTACCACCCCAGCTTATCAGAGGTAATGGCACTCCGACTACGGGTAACAACCCACTAACCATACCTATGTTCACAAAAACATAAATAAAGAAGGTAATAATTAAGCTACCTGATAATAAACGGCCAAATAGTGATGAGCACTGAGTTGCCATATATAAGCCCCGTATGATTATTAGAAAGTACAATATTAATAATAACAATACGCCGATAAGTCCTAATTCTTCTGCCAGTACCGCAATAATAAAATCAGTATGGCTCTCTGGTAGAAACTCTAATTGCGATTGAGTTCCCTGCATCCAGCCTTTTCCTTCAATTCCGCCAGATCCAATCGCCGTTTTCGATTGAATTATGTTCCAGCCGGAACCTAGCGGATCACTTTCAGGGTTTAAAAAAGTGAGTACTCGCTGCTTTTGATAACCATGCATCACAAAGAACCACATCAATGGCGCACAGGCGGCAATAATGCTGATCATTGAAAACATTAACCACCAGGGCATGCCGGCGAAGAATAAAACCAATATGCCAGAGGCTGCAATTAGAATGGAGGTGCCTAGATCAGGCTGCTTTAGAATCAGCACCAAGGGTATGGCGATGAGCACCATCGCTTTCACTAAGGTTATTAACTTAGGCGGCGTGCTTTTGCTGGCCATGTACCAAGCGATTAATAACGGCAGCGCGAGTTTCATTAATTCTGACGGCTGAAAACGAGGTAACCCCGGTAATGCCAGCCAACGCTGAGCGCCTTTACCTGAAACCCCTAATACGAGAACACCAATAAGGGCGATCACGCCGGCGAGGTAGGCCCAAGGCGCAAGCACGATATAAAGTCGCGGCGGTATTTGCGCGGCGACTAATAATACAATAAACCAATAAGGTAGTGTATACCCTGTTTTTGCACCATGGCCCCGCCTTGTCCACTGGCGCTGTATAGAATCAATAAGCCACTGCCGCACAATATAAGCAATAAAAGAAATAAGCTTAAGTCGATATGGAAGCGAGCGAAAAAAAGTTTACTGCGAGTGAAGCCACTATGGTGTTGGCCCGTGCTCATTTGGCGACTAAAATCTGTACCGGCCATTAACCCTTTGCTCCCAGCAAGTACTCTTGCAGTATCGCTTTTGCAACAGGCCCTGCGGTACGACCCGCCGACTCACCATTTTCTACAATAACGGCAATGGCAATAGAGGGATTTTCTGCCGGTGCAAAAGCAATAAATAATGCATGATCACGGTTTCGTTCTGCCAGAGTTTCTGAATCGTATTCTTCATTTTGGGCAATACTTACAACTTGTGATGTTCCGGTTTTTGCTGCCATGGTGAAGTTAAGGTTACGCCGTAGTCCCCGTGCGGTCCCTCGTGGCCCGTGAACAACAGCCGTCATCGCGTTGAACATTCTGTCCCAGTCTTTACTGTCTTTTAAAACAATATCGGGTAATTTTTTGCTATCTATTTCCGGCGGACGATTGCCTAGTCTGGCCATTAACCGCGGGCTATGCCACTTGCCTTTACCCGCTAATACGGCGGTAGCGGTGGCCAACTGCATGGGCGTTGCTAGCATGAAGCCTTGGCCAATACCTAGGTTTAGCGTATCGCCGGCATACCATGAACGACGACGCTTTTTCTTTTTCCATTCCCGTGATGGCAATAGCCCAGATAAAGCATTGGGCACGTCTAAAGTCATGTTACGGCCAAAACCAAACTTCCCTAAGAAAGGGGAGATATTATCGACGGTGGTTTTATAAGCGGCATCATAAAAATAGGTATCGCACGACTCCATCACGGCACTATGGAGGTTTACTTTGCCATGGCCTCTACGCTTCCAGTCACGATATAGGCGATCATCATTTTCTAGCTTATATGAGCCTTTGTCATTAATTTCATCTTGCCAAGTAACGGCACCCGCCTCTAAAAAAGAGAGCCCTAGAAAAGGTTTTAAGGTTGAAGCCGGTGGATATTGGCCCCGTATCGCGCGGTTAAAAAGTGGTAAGTCGGGATTAGTGCGTAAGCCTGAATATTCGGCATGAGAGATGCCCGTCACAAAGGAATTAGGGTCATAACTTGGATTACTGTACTGAATCAGAATACCACCGCTGGCAACATCGATCGCCACCACTGCGCCACGATAGCCTTTCATCGCTTTTGCCGCCGCATTTTGCAAACGCTGATCAAGATGTAAGACCAGGTCTTCTCCTGGAATAGGATCTACTTGCTCAATAACTCTTAAGATGCGACCTCGAGCATTAGTTTCGACTTTTTGATAGCCTACTTGACCATGAAGTTCTTTTTCATAGCGCCGCTCTATTCCCAGCTTGCCGATATGTTTGGTCGCGCTGTATTGTTTTTTATCTAAGCGATCTTCTTCTTTTTGGTTAATACGACCCACATACCCGAGAGCATGCACTGACGTTGCTCCTTCTGGGTAGTGACGTACTAAGCGAGCTTCAACATCAATCCCGGGTAGGTAGTATCGATTGACCATGACTTGAGCGATTTCTTTTTCATCCAGCTTATGTTTTATCGCGATCGCCTGATAAGGTCGGCGGTTATGTTTTAGGTGCTTACGAAATTGCTTTTCCTCACGTTCACTAATGTCGATTAAGGTTTTTAAATAGGTGAGGGTTTCATCGACATCATTAACCCGCTCTTTAACCAGGGTTAAGCTGTAACTTGGAATGTTTTCCGCTAATAAAACACCGTTTCTATCGTAAATTAATCCACGGTTGGGAGCGACAGGGCGTAGTTGGATGCGGTTGTTTTCAGAAAGATCTTGGTATTTTTCGTGTAATACGACTTGCAGATAGGCCATACGGCCCGCCAAAAGACACAGTAATGCAAAGATTAAAACCGTCATGAAGATAGCACGGCTGCGGAACAACTTCTGTTCCGCCATTCTATCTCTGAACGAATGACCCCACATTAAATGACTCTCGCTTTTTTATTATTGGCAGTGGTTGGATAAATCTTATTTATGGTACGGATGATTTTGCAGTATCGTCCACGCACGATAAATCTGCTCTGCCATTACAATACGGACGAGGGGATGTGGCAAGGTTAAATTTGATAATGACCAACGCTGATTCGCGCGCGCCATTACTTCATCACTCATACCATTGGGACCACCGATCAATAAACAGATGTCTTTGCCATCCATTCGCCAGCCAGCTAATTGCTCGCTGAGCTGTTCGGTACTCCAAGGTTTGCCTTTTACATCTAAAGCAACCACCCACTCTTGCGGTTTGATTGCTTTTAATAGCATTTCGCCTTCTTGCTGCTTAACCTTGGTAACGGAGGTACTTTTACCTCGGTGACCACTGGCTAATTCCACCAGCTCTAATTTGCAATCTGCAGGTAGGCGCTTGGCATATTCTTTATAGCCTTGCTCTACCCAAGATGGCATCTTTTGACCGACGGCTAATAAACGCAATTTCATAGTGCTTTGTCTCTAAGCTGAGTCGCTATGAATTATTCTGCGTGTTGTGCACCTTGCGACGTACTTTGCTCGTCGCTAGGCTCGCCCCATAGGCGTTCTAGGTCGTAGAAGTGACGCGCTTGTTCGGTCATTACATGAACGATGACATCGCCTAAGTCTAATAACATCCAGTCAGATGAATCACGACCTTCTGCACCCAGTGGCTGTAAGCCTTTAGCTTTTGCTTCGGTAGAAGCATTGTCACATACGGCTTGGGCGTGCTTTTTTGACGTACCAGTCGCTAAGATCATGTAATCAGTTACCGAAGATCGGCCTCGTACATCAATCACTGTGATGTCTTTCGCCTTCAGGTCTTCTAGGGCGCTGATAACTAATTTTTTAATTTCTTCAGTTTGCATTGAGTTTTCGCTATGGCTTTCAGTCAAGTTGATAAAGTTGGTGTTCTGCGATGTAATTTAAGACGACATCGGGGGTCAATAACTGAGCCCCTTCACCCTGCGCTAATAAGCTGCGCAAATAGGTTGCAGATACATCTAATAAGCGCCAATTAAGGCGAATTAGCTTTCCATTGGTGCATTCTAACAAATTATCCAGCTCTGTGGCGTGTTCTTTCAGCCATTGTCCTTGTAATGTATCGACCGAGAACTGATTATCATGACCCCGGTTGATGATTACTAGGTTGGCGAGCCCTAAAAATTCGTTTATTCGGTGCCAGCTGTGAATAGATTCCCAAGCATCATCACCCATCACCCAGCTTAATGCGGTCTCTTTGGGTAGTTGTTTTCGTAACAACTCAAGCGTCGCGATACTGTAACTAGGCTGCTCTCGCTTAAGTTCAATATCGTCGGCGACTATTCCCGCCATACCCTGCTGAGATAGCTGATCACAAGCGGCCTGAATCATAGCTAAACGTTGCTGGGCTGAAGCTTTTGGCTGCTCACGATGCGGCGGCACGTTATTAGGTATAAGACGAACCTCATCAAAACCTGCCAAGCGTAATTCTACCGCCATCCGTAAATGACCAATATGAATCGGGTCGAAGGTGCCGCCTAATAACGCTATATGCTTGATCATTTCTACTTACGAATTTCGCCGTCACCCAGTACAACGTATTTCTGCGACGTTAAGCCATCAAGGCCGACAGGACCACGAGCGTGAATTTTATCGGTAGAGATACCAATTTCAGCCCCTAAACCATATTCAAAACCATCGGCAAAACGGGTTGAGGCGTTAATCATCACCGAGCTTGAGTCAACTTCAACTAAGAAACGGCGTGACTTAGTATAGTTTTCACTGACGATGGTATCGGTATGGTGTGAGCCGTGAACATTGATGTGTTCAATCGCCTCGTCTAAATCGGCCACAATCTTAATCGCTAAAATTGGCGCTAGGTATTCGGTATCCCAATCTTCTGCGGTCGCTGCGATGGCAACAGGCAAAATAGCCATGGTTTTTTCACAACCGCGTAGCTCAACTCCAATCGCGGTATAAGCCGATGCTAAATCTGGCAAGATTTTGTCAGCAATATCCTGGTGAACCAATAAGGTTTCCATGGTATTGCAAGTGCCATAACGATGAGTTTTTGAGTTGATGGCAATATTCGTCGCTTTAGCGAAGTCGGCTTGATCATCAATATAAACGTGGCAAATACCATCGAGGTGTTTGATGACCGCCACTTTCGCATCACGACTAACTCGCTCGATCAGGCCTTTGCCACCACGAGGAACAATCACGTCGACATATTCAGGCATGGTGATCATTTCACCCACCGCTGCGCGATCGGTGGTTTCAATGACTTGTACGGCTTGTGTCGGTAAACCCGCGTCTTCAAGTCCTTTAGCGATACAGGCCGCTAATGCTTGATTTGATTCTATGGCTTCTGAGCCACCCCGTAAGATCGTCGCGTTGCCCGACTTTAAGCACAGGCTAGCCGCTTCAATCGTAACGTTTGGACGAGACTCATAAATAATACCGATAACACCTAATGGCACACGCATTTTGCCCACTTGAATTCCGCTTGGGCGATAGTTCAAATCGGTAATTCCACCCACTGGGTCAGCCAAACCTGCAACCTGCTTTAGGCCTTCAAGCATGGTATCAATGCGGTCATCCGTTAACTCAAGACGATCAAGTAACGCAGCATCTAGGCCGTTTTCTTCGCCACGCGCCATGTCTTTTGCATTGGCTTGTTTTAGCCCTTCACGACTGCTCTCAATCTGTTCTGCAATATTCAATAATGCTTGGTTTTTAATCCCAGTGGTCGCACGAGCCATCGCTCGAGACGCTTGGCGCGCTTGCTGACCTAAGGTTTGCATATATTGTTTGATTTCCATCATTGCTCTCTTTATATATGGGCTGCTTTTAATAAATTTTCATTGGCTTCAGTATACAGTGAAGGAAAGGTTTGTTCATCCACTCTATTTCGATCTACACTTAGGGGAATTTATCTCACTAGTTGTTTATTATCGTTTATGGAAAAACCCGCCCTTCAGCAAGTTATCGTTATGCAGGTGAAAGTTGTCTATTGCCTGCTAGCGGCCTTCGCTCTGAGTATTCTTGCGATGCTCGACTATTTAAAAGATGATCGCGAGTTCGCGTTAGTGGCGGCGACTTTTAGCGCACTGCTGGTTATCTATGCTAGTTCTTTACTATTGCGCCGTAAAAAGCGTACGCCTCATTATGTTGAGTGGGCGCTGACGATTTTATTAGGCTGCTTCACTATTTTTGGTATGCAGCAAGAAAGCCATATTGCTCAGTGGGTCTATTTTTTCCCTATCTATGCGTTCTTCGTATTTTCGTTCAAGACCGCTAATTATATTACCCTAACCTATAGCGCAATTATCTTTTTAGTTGTTCTAAACAATTTTGATAGCTATATTCGCTTGCAGATACTTTTCACTTACTCTGCTTGTTATGTGTTTTCGCTGGTTTACGCGTTAGTGAACGAGCGCAGTAATATGATGCTGTCGAATTTAATCAATACCGATCCGCTGACCCAGGTCTATAACGAACATCAATTTCATCACAATATGGGTAAGGAAATCACCCGCGCTGACCGTCAACGCACGGCAATGGTATTAATCATTATTCGTCTTCCTGTAACCTGGCAACAACTAAAAGCTGAGGAGTATGAGAATCGCATTGCTAATGCAGGACATAGGTTGCAAAAAAACATTCGTGAGTACGATACCTGTTATCGCTTAAACAGTGATGATTTTGTTATATTACTGCCCAATAGTTCGACCGCGGATGGCGAGGAGTGGTGCGACAATTTAAAATCTCAAATCAGTAAACTACGCCACGCAGCGCAGAACAAATTTCTTATTCAAATGGCGACCTACCGCCCTGAGGATGATAGCTATAGTTTGCTAAAGCGGGCAGCATCTCAGTTTGAGGAGTCTAACTAATGCCTCAACAACAGTTAACATTACGCATCCAAATCATTCTATATACCTTAGCCGCTTTCGCGATTTGTATTTTAATGATCGACCAATATCGCCAAGGTTTGTTCTCTTTGGTTTTATCGAATGCCATTGCCGTTCCCGCATTTTTATTCAGTGCTATCTATATTTATATAAATCGGGACCATACCCCTGCTCTTTGGGTACATCACATTTTGATTTCTGTTCTGTCGTTATTAGCGCTGTATCAGTTAACTGAATTCCCTGAGCTGATGACGCATTATTTGTATGCTTTGCCATTATTCAGTTTCTTTTGCCTGCCTATTTTAAATGCGACCATTCTTAATCTTGTTGTGGCGATGATCACTACGTCTATGATGTGGAATGAGTTTGGCTGGCAAGAGGGACTGCGCTCGGGCATTAATTATTGTTTATTTTTAGGTTCGGCATTTTGTTATGCTTATCTTACTCAAGTTAAGCAAAAATCTTTACGCCGTTTGGCGCTCACTGATCCAGTCAGTGGTGCTTATAATAAGCGTCATTTTTATCACACCCTAGATCGTGAAATTAGCCGCAGTGAAAACACTCAGGACCCGATCAGTTTAATTGCGTTAACCATTGATGATTATCATCAGATGATGGACATTCATGGCCGTCGCTCTATGGATCAATTTTTATCTCAGTTCACTGATCGTTCGCGCAGCATCATTCGCGCAGGAGATGAAGTTTTTCGCTTAGAAGAAGATTTATTTATTCTGCTATTACCTCATTGTACCAACGATGGCGCGATTGTTTTGATGGAGCGAATTAAGCGCAATCTGCAACAGCAATCATGGGATCCTGTCGCAGAACTAAGTTTGTCCACCAGCGCGGCAACTTGGTCAACCGGTGAAACCGCTCAAGAACTGCAGAAACGCTTATTGCAAAGCTTAACCAAACAGCAGAAAACGACGCTGCAATTGGCTGCATTTTCTGAGCAGTGAGTTGAATTGCTATACTTGTTATTATTCTGAAACGCCGTGATTAAAAATTTGATACGCATCGCATTAGGTGGTTCCTTTTAGGGTACGGCGTGAATACTCCGGTCGTACCTCCCTTTCCCTGTAGCCTCGACCCCCGCTTCCCTGCGGCGTGAACGCCCCTAAAACGAACCACCCAATACACTGCCACAAATAGCAATCTAGATTTAATTCCTTTTGAGAATAAAGATATGACGGCTTTAGATTAAGTAATTTTTTGGTTTTATGTAAACGAAGGGAAGCTTCGCAGCTCAGTGAGCGATTACACAGGGATGTGTAAGCCGGAAGGTGCTCCACGGATGGAGTCACCTTCATGCTGAGCGCCAGCAGATCACGGTCCAACTGGAAGCTATTGATCTTGCTTTATAAACAAATCCTAAACATCAGCCACAACCAATCGTACTAAGCTTTGGCGTGAGCTGGTTGGCATGTCTAACTTATCGTAATAGTCTTCGGGTGCCGTTACGTTAACGCGAGCAAAGCCGTCCTCTAAGAAACCCTGCTGCATCTCTTCATCCGAACTGTAATGCAATGGGTATTCGCCCTGGGTAAAAAAGCCAACGACTTTCTGCGCAACTTTTACATACTTATACGACGGGTGTTGTTCTAATTTTGGATACACTTCAGTAATATAACGCGCTTGTGGAAAATCTTTCATCGCGATGGCCATGCGCGACCAAACCTTGCGGATGGTGCCTAGGTCAAAATAATTAACCAAGCCTTCGGTAATGATTAACGTCTTCTTCGATTTATCCAAACCCGCTAATAACGATTCTATTGAATGTTCACCCGATTCATCAAGGATATTACATGGCTGCGTGATATGACCTGGCTGGCGACATAATTGATCTAGCAATTCCGCCTTGCGCGCTGACATACCGGGTAAATCACCTTCTACATAATGAACACCAGGATGAGCTTGCTTGATCAAATAACCCCGTGAAGAAAGCCCCGCGGCCAACTCAACAATTTGCTCATAACCTTCTTCGATAGCCTGCTCAACTAAATGATCTAAAACAAAATGGCGTTGCATCAAAAAAGTGTCAATGCTGGCGCCTATCATTGCCTGCATAAAGACATTCATTGGCTTTAATGCCCAATAGGCTGCACGACCCATGGGCGTCACAAACTGCCGATGAGAAAGGCCATTTTTATACCAGATATAACCCGTGTAATGCGCACTGATGCTGATGCGTGACGTATCGGTAGCTGAATTCATCTCGCTGATATTTTCCATGGGAGGTAGACCTGCGGTACTCAGTGATAATGCCGAGCACTTGTTGTTATTATTATGATGGCTTGAGTATGCCTGCTTCATACCTATAAAACAAACTCGTAAACAGAGCAAAATAAAGAGCCAAAAAATAGGCAATAAAAAAGCGCGTCACCTTTCGATGCGCGCCCACTAGGGTGTAGTGTTTATCCTTAAAGATAACTATAGTCCGCTTTAAATCTTATGCAGAACAATCGTTATATTATTCTGCACTAGCTTGCCTAGCGCTTATTCCTTGCTGAGTTCGATTGCCCGCCTTGTCTAATAATATTAGGGTTAATTCACCTTCAGCTGAGCCCTCGAACGGTATTTTAAAATGGCTCATATATAAGAACTTACCTGGCCACTGCTTACCCGACTCATCCTCTAGCCAAATTTTATCGACTCCCATACCATCATCAAATGCCATACCGACTAGGGTATTATCATCCTGCCAGCTGGCCCCTTCAAATACGGGAGTCACTTTATCTGGGTAACTCGTCGCATCTGATGGGTCCGTTCTTTCTACAACTTCATAGCGATTATTGTAACCGTCACCATCACGGTCTTTATCACTATTATCACCGATGCCATCGGCATCTAAATCTGCCCACTCCTTGTTATCATCAGGAAAGACATCATCATTATTAATAATATTATCGCCATCACGATCGTCATCCAATGCATTAGGAATACGATCACCATCCATATCGGCTGGGGTTGAAGCGGCATCATTAGGATCGGTTTTAAGGGCTAGCTCATAGTCGTTGCTAATGCGGTCGCCATCTCGATCTAAATCTGAATTGTCACCGATGCCATCACCATCCATGTCAGCCCACTCAGTACGATCGCTAGGGAATTTATCTTGTTGGTTAGCAACATCGTCGCCATCTTTATCACTATCAAGCGCATCAGGAATTTCGTCCTTGTCCATATCCTTCGGCGTCGAACTAGCATCTAGCGGATTGAAGCCAAGCTGAAGTTCGAATTTATTACTGATTTTGTCGCCATCGATATCTAAGTCTGAGTTATCCCCACGACCATCACCATCCATGTCAGCCCACTCGGCTTTATTATCAGGGAAAACATCCTCTTTATTAAGGTAATCATCACCATCTCGATTATCATCCAGGCTGTCAGGAATGCCATCACCATCAAGATCCGCGGGGGTATCTTGCGCATCGAGATCATTGGTACCGATTATCTTTTCATATTCATTACTGATGTTATCGCCATCACGGTCAAGGTCTGCATTATCCCCTTGGCCATCTGCGTCATGATCTAACCACTCGTTCTTATCCAATGGGAATACGTCTAAAGCATTGGCAATGAAGTCGCCGTCTATATCATGATCTAAAGCATCAGGAATCGCATCGCCATCCAAATCAGCTGGCACACTCTTGGCAGAGTTAGGGTCAAAGCCTAAGCGTAATTCATAGTCATTATTGATGTTATCGCCATCTCGGTCACCATCGGCATTATCACCAATGCCATCGCCATCGAGATCTAACCAGTCTTTATTGTTGTAAGGGAATACATCGACACTGTTTAAGTAGCCATCGCCGTCTATATCCTCATCACTGACATCGGCAATACCGTCGCTATCTAAATCTTCTGGACGATCTTCGCTATCCCGATCACTGGTATTGGCAAGTAATTCATCCTCATTGGAGTAGCCATCATTATCACGGTCAGGATCGGAATTATCGCCGATACCGTCTTGATCTAGATCTCCCCATTCACTGGGATCATCTGGGAATAAATCAAATTTATTGACATAACCATCGCCATCTCGATCGATATCAAACGCGTCTGGCATTGAATCGTTATCGCTGTCTTTTGGGAAGTCACTGGCATTTAATGGGTCGGTACCTAGGTGTAGTTCAAAAACATTTGGAATGCCATCGCCATCCGTATCCTGGTCTTGATTATCCGGTAGGCCATCGTTATCCATATCCGCCCAATCTTTTGCATCATCTGGGTAGAGGTCATCTTTATCAGCAACCCCATCGCCGTCTCGGTCATTATCTTCATTATCCGGAATGCCATCACCGTCTAGGTCGACAGGAAAGCTATTTTTATCTCGTGGATCATAATTTAGCTTCTGCTCCCATTCGTTACTAATGCCATCACCATCCCAATCCGTATCAACATTATCGCCAATGCCGTCGCCATCAAGATCACGCCACTCTGACGCTAATAATGGAAAATCATCGTTATGATTTTCATATCCATCATTATCCATGTCGCTATCAAGAACATCAGGGATACCATCATGATCGCGATCAACAGGAGTATTGTGGCGATTATAAGCCTCGTAACCCAGCTGCTGTTCATACTCGTTACTAATTAGATCACCATCGATATCTTTGTCTCGATGGTCAGGAATTCCGTCACCATCGGTATCGCGTATGCTATTAGGGTCTCGTGGAAAATCATCGTTTTTATCAAGAACACCGTCGCCATCTTGATCAGAGTCGATGGCATCAGGGATGCCGTCATTATCCATATCGAATTGATCCGCAACATCAGGATCGGTGCCACTGGCGGTTTCCATAAAATTAGAAAGGCCATCACCATCGCGGTCGGTATCGATATGATCGGCAATACCGTCGTTATCCATATCCGCAATATCAGCGCTGGCCAGCTGACTACTGCCCAGCGTGATTAAAAAAGTGCTTCCCAATAAGATTAAATAAGGTGATTTCATCATAAGGTCGTTAAAGCCTGGTATTTCTAATTGTTATTATTTTCAACAGTTATCTATCAACAATTTTTTATCAACTATGCCCTTTACATTTTTTTGTTATCACAGTTAATTATTCTGCCTTTTTTATCCACCAAAATACCCGACACTCCCGGAGTTTTATCCGCTCTCATTAATAAGCTACCAGCAGAACAAAATGCTGTTTTTCCAGAAGGCTTTGCTGACGTCTTTACGTTATAACCTGGTTTCAAGGTTAATAACTTAAAGTCTTCAATCATGGCAGAGTCCACCTCTTTTGAATGACGTAGGTAGCCATAATACTCAAGCGAGACCACAGAAATAATAATACCGGCCGCTAGACCCATGATGATGTGTGTAACTTTATCGCCATCTTTCGATACACGTTTTTCTACTTTGTTCATACGACTTCCAAAAATTACTGACATGTTAAATATTAATGTTTAAATACTGATTCGAAACCTGAGTTTTACTCGCCCCAGCGAGGTAATAAATCATGTTCAATATTTAATTGATTAAGAATTCGTGCAACGACAAAATCGATGAGGTCTTCTATTTTTTCTGGCTGACGATAAAACCCAGGGCTGGCCGGTAAAATAACGGCTCCCATCTGGCTTAGCGTTAGCATATTTTGTAAGTGCAGGGTCGAAAATGGTGTTTCTCTAGGCACGAGAATTAATTGTCGACGCTCCTTCAAAGCAACATCGGCCGCACGTTCAATTAAATTATTACTGGCACCGGTTGCTACCGCCGATAATGTTCCGGTACTGCAAGGGCAAATTACCATCGCACCCTTACGGCCAGAACCTGATGCCCAAGGTGACATCCAATCTTCACGTCCATAAACTTTCAGCTGTTCTTCATTAGCGCCGAAGTGTTCCCGTAGATATTCTTCTTGGCCACGTACTTGGCCCGGAATTTTAAACTCGGTTTCCGTCGCCATCACTAACTGCGCAGCTTTGGAAATTATAACCGATACTGTGCAGCCATTTTTTAATAAAATTTCGATTAGGCGCATCGCATACAGTGAACCTGATGCGCCTGTTATAGCCACACAAACATTAGATGCGACACAAATGTTAGCCGTCGAGTTATTCATGACAGCTCACTTTCTTTTTGCACTAACGCTTTCTCAGTTAGCTTAGCCAATAGCGAACGATGAATCCCCGAAAAGCTGCCATTCGACATTATGACGACATCATCGCCACTTTTAATATCAAGCAACAGCTGTTGCTCTAATGCTTCGACCGTGGTAAATATCTGCTGATTTTTCATGTTCGATACCGCGTCGGTTAACGACCAAGATAACCCTTCGGGTTCAAGCCAATAAGTATGATCTGCGTCTTCAATACTCGCGGCCAACTTGGCTTTATGCTCGCCCAGCTTCATTGTATTCGATCGCGGTTCTAATACTGCGATTAAACGCCCACTTCGCCCTTGTACTTGCTGTGAAGCTTTCGCTCCTGCCAAGGTCAGTTTTATGGCCGTAGGATGATGAGCGAAATCGTCATAAATGCGCACCGTTTTACCCGCTGAGCCAACCTCACCTACCAGCTCCATCCGGCGCTTAACCGATTGAAATTCGGCTAACGCGGCGGCGGCGGTTTTAGGCTCGATACCAACATGGCGCGCGGCAATAATTGCGGCCAAGGCATTATACATGTTGTGTTCACCATTAAGTGACCACTTCACTTCACAGGCTAACTGCCCCTGATGATAAACATTGAACTGGCTGAAATCGGCTAGTACGGTTTCGACCGCCCAGCCTTCTGTTTGATTTTTATCCGAGCAAATGTACTCTTGCTCACTCCAGCAACCTTGAGCGATAACACGCTGTAATGCTTCGTTATCACGGGGATAAATTATTTGCCCAGTAGAAGGCACGGTTCTTACAAGGTGATGGAACTGACGCTCAATCGCGGCGAGATCATCAAAGATATCAGCGTGATCAAATTCGAGATTATTCATCACCAGCGTTCTTGGATGGTAATGAACAAATTTAGAGCGTTTATCAAAGAAGGCGGTATCGTATTCGTCGGCTTCTATTATGAAGAAATTCGAATCGGTGAGACGCGCTGAAGTGGAGAAATTTTCAGGTACACCACCAATCAAATAACTGGGATTCATACCAGCATATTCCAATAGCCAAGCCAGCATACTGGAAGTCGTAGTTTTGCCATGAGTACCGGCAACGGCCATTACCCATTTATCTGCGAGTAAGTACTTACCCATCCAGTCAGGACCGGAAATATAGGGTAGGCCACGATCAAGGACGTACTCAACTGCCGGATTACCACGGCTCATGGCATTACCCACAATCACATAATCCGGGGCAGGATCTAGCTGTGCTGGATCAAAACCCGCAATAACTTCAATACCCGCCTGCTCGAGCTGATCGCTCATGGGCGGATAAATGCCTTGATCAGAACCGGTCACTTTGTGTCCTTGAGCCTTAGCCAATTGAGCCAAGCTACCCATAAAAGTGCCACAGATACCCAAAATATGAAGATGCATGCAAACTACCACAGAAATCGTATTCGACTAGTGTACTTGCTCTTGCCTTTCGTCGCCAGTAACTGGGCTAGGCCCGCAATCCTACGACTTTCACCCTAGCGCAATAGAAATAGCAGTGAACTCTTTGTTGCCTTAGGTCACTGTTCAATCTTTAGGCATTCAAACTGAGGCTGATTTCAGGTAAGATGCAGCACTTTTTTATATTCGCCTAATCATTTTCGAGAACCAGATATGCAATCATTGCCATCGTTCCTGCAAGCGCACAATACTCCAAGCGATATTGCTGCCATTCTTAATGGTCTTATGACTTCTTGTGTAGATATTTCCAACAAGCTACAACAGGGTGCATTAGCAGGTATTTTAGGCTGTGCTGGTGAAGAAAATATTCAAGGTGAAACGCAGAAGAAGTTAGACGTTATCTCTAACGACATCATCAAAGATCAGTTAGCCAGTATGAGCATGGTTAAAGGCATGGCGAGCGAAGAAGAAGACTTCCCGGTTGCGTGTAATGAAGATGGCGAATATCTTGTTTTGTTTGATCCTTTAGACGGTTCTTCTAATATCGATGTTAACGTTACTGTCGGTACTATTTTCTCTATTTTGAAAACAACGAAAGACGTTGATGCCGCTAAAGCCGATGCCTATTTACAAGCGGGTACTGAGCAAGTTTCTGCCGGTTATGTTCTTTATGGCCCATCAACAATTTTGATGCTAACCACTGGCGAAGGTGTTCATTCCTTCGCGATGGATCCTGCAACCGGTGAATTCCTGTTGATGCGTGAGAATATTCAGATTCCTACGCAGACTCAAGAGTTCGCGATCAACATGTCTAACCAGCGTTTTTGGTTACCTGAGATGCAAAACTACGTAGCCGATTTACTGAAAGGCGAAGAAGGTCCTTTAGGTAAGCGTTATAACATGCGTTGGGTTGCGGCAATGGTTGCTGAAGTTCATCGTATCCTGACTCGTGGTGGTATCTTTATGTACCCATACGATAACCGCGATCCTTCTAAGCCAGGTAAGTTACGTTTGATGTACGAAGGAAACCCAATGAGCATGCTGATCGAGCAAGCGGGTGGTAAAGCCAGTACGGCTCACGCACCGATTATGGAAGTAACGCCGACTGATATTCACCAGCGTGTTTCTGTGGTGATGGGTTCTACTGATGAAGTTGATACGGCGCTTTCTTACCATAAGAAGTAAGCCATATAGAAAGTGGAAAAAACAAAATAGCAGGACAGCTATTTTGCACTTCGAAGAAGCCCGTAGGGTTGACTACATGGATGTAGGAAATGAAAACGGAGCTTATTAGCTCCGTTTTTTTATGCCTCTATTTAGAAGACGATCGTTTTATTACCATGAAGAAGCACTCTATCTTCTACATGACTTCGCACGCCTCGAGCCAGAACTCGCTTCTCCACATCTTTTCCTAAGCGCACGGTATCTTCAATACTGTCTCTATGGCTAATGCGCATCACGTCTTGATCAATGATAGGCCCTGCATCCAACTCTTCGGTCACATAGTGACACGTCGCACCAATCAACTTCACTCCTCGCTCCGCTGCCTGATGATAAGGTTTGGCACCGGCGAATGAAGGTAAGAAGCTATGGTGAATGTTAATCACTTGCCCCGCATACTGCTGGCAAATTTCAGCGGGCAAGATCTGCATATAACGCGCAAGTACAATGCTATCGGCTTTATGCTCAACAATGATGCTATTAACTCGATCGAAGTGCTCTTGCTTGTTAGCCTTATGCTCTTCTTCATCATTACTTCGTATCATCGGCACATGAAAAAAGGGAATGCCATGCCATTCAACCATCGAACGAAGATCATCATGATTGGAAATCACACACGGGATCTCACAAAATAATTCTTTACTGTGCACACGATGCAGCAAGTCACTTAAACAATGGCTTTCTTTACTCACCATTAAAATAATTCTTTTTGCTTCGTCGCTGTCGTTAATCTGCCAATCCATTTCGAATTCTTGCGCAATGGGAGCAAATTTTTCTTTAAACTCTGCTAAGCCAAAAGGTAATGAGCTGGCTTTAATGCAGTGGCGCATAAAGAACCATCCGCTGCCACCTTGCTCAACAGAAGTATCAGCGTAATGATTGGCTTCAACAATCCAACCACCTTGAGAGGAGACAAACTCTCCAACTTTGGCAACGATTCCTACGCGATCTGGGCAGGATATGGTTAATCTATATACTTGTTCCATTTATTACTCGATACACTCAAAATACACTATTGTTACTAGACTACAGCCGTCATGCCAAGCCATTAAACTTGCACTAGAATATAGATAGTGGTCTTATGAAGAAAGCAGTGATTTGTATATCTTAAGAAAAACTGGAGATCGAATTGGCACTGATCGTTGTAGAGATGGGAAGACGAGTTGTAACGCCGCAAAATAATAAGCGTCGTAACGCGATAAAAACTCAAGCGACTAAAAGTTCTGTGGCGATTGATCAATATCATCAATTTTCTTCCGATAGTGCTATTTCACAAACCAGTACTATTTCACCTGGCCAGGGTGATGGTCCATCCAACTTAATAAAACAGCGACAAGCACAAAAGAACCCCAGTAGGGTTTCGCTACTCGCTGAAATTATGTCTGATCAAATAATTACCCTTACTGCCGATGCAAGCGTTAATGATGCTTGGCAACTTTTTCAACATCACGGTTTTCACCACATTCCTATTATCGATGAGAACAACATAGTTTTGGCCATGCTTTCTGAGCGCGATATTTTACAAGGACCAGGCATACAGAAAAACATAGACCTTGAAAATATTATGCAATTCGCCAGCAAGCGAGTCTTTTGTTTCTCTTCGGATACTGATATTCGCCAAGCTACTCGCATTCTTTATGAATACGACCTTGGTGCATTACCCATCATATCCGAAAACCATCAAATATTAGGCATTGTTAGCCGTACCGATATAATCAAGGTAGTCAGCCACTATGGCCCCTTAGAACTCTGGGCATAAAAAGTGCTCGGGGTATAAAAGGCAATCCATTCTGACAAGGAATCAATATGCATACAATCAACGCCCATATAAATCCGAAATACAATTTACGGGTTTTATCAAAACGTGAAGTGACTCAGATTTGTGATGTCAGCAGCCATACTTACGAACTCTTTAGACGCTGTGCTTTTGCCGTATTAAATTGCGGCAGCAATTCTGATGATTACTTATCTTCGGTTGAACAGTTCAAAGATTTTCACATTCACGTTAAGCAAGAAGACCGAGGCATCACCTTAGATCTTAAAGGCGCCCCATCTCATGCGTTCGTCGATGGCGAAATTATTAAAGGCATTCGCGAACATTTATTTTCCGTATTACGAGATATTTTGTATACCGAAGATTCTGTAGTACAAAGCCAGCGCTTTGATTTAAATAATAGTGAAGATATTACTAATGCCGCCTTTCATATTTTACGTAACGCTAACATTTTGCAGCCCGACTATTTACCTAAATTAGTCGTTTGCTGGGGAGGACACTCAATCCCCCGTCATGAATATGAATATACCAAAGAAGTCGGTTATGAACTTGGCCTGCGCGGATTAGATGTTGGCACGGGCTGCGGCCCTGGTGCAATGAAAGGACCGATGAAAGGTGCGGCAATTGGCCATGCTAAACAGCACATTAAAAACGGACGCTACATCGGTATTACAGAGCCAGGGATTATTGCTGCTGAAGCGCCAAACCCTATTGTCAATGAATTGGTAATTTTACCGGATATTGAAAAACGCCTTGAAAGCTTCATTCGTTTATCTCACGGTATTATTGTTTTCCCCGGTGGCCCAGGCACACTAGAAGAAATTCTTTATCTATTGGGAATATTACTGCACCCAGACAATGAAGATATTCCTTTTCCCGTTGTATTAACTGGCCCTGCTAATAGCGCAGAATATTTTAAGCAAGTGAACGATTTTATTGGCTTAACTCTGGGTAAAAAAGCACAGCAGCGTTTTGATATTGTAATAGACGACCCGACTAAGGTCGCGCAAAAAATGAAATCTGGTTTGGCTAATGTACTTGAGTATCGTCGCTCTACCAATGATGCCTTCTTTTATAATTGGGGCATTACCATAGCTAAAAGTTTTCAGCAGCCTTTTGAGCCAACCCATGAAAACATGGCGGCGTTAGAGATTTCTAAATCAATGCCTATTCATGAACTTGCGGCTAACTTACGCCGAGCGTTTTCCGGTATTGTGGCAGGCAACGTAAAAGAGGAAGGAATTATAGCCGTGAAAAAACATGGAGTATTTCAGATTAACGGCGACTCTGAAATCATGCATGCAATGGATGAGTTATTAGCGAACATGGCTGCCCAAGGCCGAATGAAAATTAGCGGTGATTACATTCCTTGTTATGAGATAGTAAAATAACCTACTGATTTATTAGATATGAATTTTTAGTTAAGTTAGCTGAGAGTAATCAAACTACTGATATCCCCCTCACCTTTCTTGACTACATCTTTAATAGCTAAACTCTTAATAACGACATGTTTGATGGCTATATTTTTTATCGCTATGCGATGTAAGATTATCGCCATCAATATAAAGCTAACCATGAGTAATTTCCACCAAAGCCACTGCACATCAAAAGTATATCTCAACAATGCTAGCAAACCAAAATAGCTAACAACCGACAATTGAACCCATTGACCAAAATCAAACGACATCCATTTAGGCTGACGAATCTTAATATCAACCTGCTTGGCTAAAAAGTAGCTAACAATAGAAAATACTGAGACTACCAGACCAACAATAAGAAATGATGACCATACCCAATAATCCGGCCAGCCAATAACTTGTGCAGATTTTGCTGGACCCGACCATAAGGCATCCCAACTAACGGTTAAAATTAAGCCTACCGTCACTAGTATCTGTCCATTATTGGAGTCATCAGTTTCTTCACTGCCAACATCCAATTCATCAATTACAAAATATGCAATAAAAGAAAAAGCAACAAGCCCAATTACCGGACTAATCATTGGCGCACTGTATATACTGAAATGAGCTAACAAATAACCAATCATTGGAAACAATGTATGCGTTAAGGTCACCCCAACAATCCAAAACAATACCGCTCGCTTATTGCCCATAGTATTAGCCTGAAGAAATGTTGCTAACGCAACATCCGCTCCAATACCTAACCCCATCACTAAGCATGCCATCACCATTTCTAAAATTGATACACTCATACTCTATAGCCCAGCACTGTCATCGGTTAAAACCTTCTCGTCTTCTTCCCAGCGTAAGCGGATATCATATTTCCTACTAAGTTTATCGGCTAATATTGGGCTATTCTCATCGATACTTTTATAGACATTGCGAGCAGGTGTTATATTCGCATCACGACCGTGATTGAAATCTTGATCTAACACGATCGTCCAATAGGCCTTATTCAATTTCAATGCTCTTTCAGGGCTTGGAGTAATCAACTCATACACATCGGCCATATTGACCTTATCTTCCAAAACCTCTCCATCGGTAGAGAACCAGCGCGATATCATTTCATCATTCTGCCTAAACTCATCACCTCCCCCGACTGCCTTGAGATAGTTCAAAATTTCACCGCCTGTAGATCCGATAATATTAGGTGCATCAATCATTCCCTTCAAATTAATATAGCCCCAGCCATTGACCCCAGAGACTTTTCTTGGAAATGAAAATGTTTGATCAATTGTTGTACCAATCGTTTTGTGACATCCCATACAGAACATTGTCTCCTCTCGATTCTGTAAACGTAACCTCCCCTGATGATCTTCAATGAAACCCAGCAGCTTCCAACCAAACTCATTGGCTGAACCTGTTTTTTTATAATTGTAAGTTGGAAGGTTTCCATCAATTTTTTCTTGCTGTTCGTTACCATACATTGAGCTTAACGATAACTGATCAAAATCATTCGTTTTGACCATATAGCGCAGCTCTTTCATTCTCTCTGGAATGTAAATGGCACCGTATGAATCCACCCCAACATATCGAACTGAATGTAAAAACTCTGTCCCTTGTGGATAAAGCATATCTCGCACTACAACATTGCCAGCATTACCAAAATAACTTTTCCGCTTAATGATGCGACTAACATTATTCGTAATTTCACCATCGCCATTAATATCATCACAAATATTTCTTTCATCAACATTAGGAATCGATACAGCATCTTTCCCTTGAATTGCTAATTCTAACAAACCAAGATTCGCAATATAAACATCCTTATTTTCTGACATATTTATGCAGCTACTGATACGAAATTCAATCGGCAATCTAATCATCACATCATCTGTTGAACCATTAGTCGGCCAGAAAGTACTAGGCATTGGTTTGTAATTAAATGCGACCCACTGACTGCCATCAATGGCGAATCCATATTCATCAAATGCTAGCGCACCCTTTTGAAGATTCTCAATTTCAGGAATAACTCCATCCCAGGCAGATGCTTTTAAATCTTCAATCAGGGGAGTGTAATTATCTTCTGAAATATATTTATTAACTTTTAAATCACTAATTTTTTTAATTCTACTTGTTCTATCTTCGAATAAATTTTGCCAATGATTCTTGAAACCATAATCAGAAAAGTCATAAGCTGTTTGCAGGTTGCCATCAGACATGGCATTAGGACGAGAACCGAAGGTATAGCTTTGATGGCATACCATGCAGGGATTATACTTACCTTCATGCTTGGTATAACACTGAGGAGGAATCACAGCCTCTTTATTCGAAGTCTTATTCACCTCTAAAGGAAATAAGTACTCGTAATCAGATGTAATACTTTCAGCGCTTTCTGTATCGGAACAACCAACCATAAAGACAGCCAGAACCAATATGCATACAAGCTCTTTCATTCAAATAATCTCGATAATAAAAAAGGGAGGCTAATGCCTCCCTCCTTTATACTGCTTAATTGTTAAAGATTTATGATCAGATCGCAGGATCATCAAATACCCACACCATATTATTTTCATGGTTGCCTGAATCTTCACCAATTAATACACGACCATCGTTCAGGATAACTAGGTTATCTGGGTTTGATATATTGGTAACATCACACTCATTAACCGCGCGATCAGCAAAGTATGGACCGCCAATGATTGCAGGAATCATCGTTTTTACATCAACTAAACCCGCAGCATTTTTAATTAGCTTCATACGGTAAACAGCACCACAACTACCATGAGCCGTATTAATTTGAATGGCGCCGTCATCATCCGTCATACCACCACCGATCGTTGACATCGCCATATAGGAATAGGCCTGCACACCATCAGCATCACCACCATTCCACCAAGTTTCAGCTAGGTCATAATTAATGTTTACGCCTTCCATTTTATTAAATTCAGCAGTGGCTCCCAAAGCTTTTGCGGCTTTTCGTGTTTCTAAAAAAGCTGGGCGATCATCCATGAATGGACTAGCAGCGATACCGTTTACGCCATCCAAATCTTTGCCAAGCTTAGCTTCTGCCCAATCGTTGATCTGCTGATCGGTGATATGTTTTGCTTCTGCAAAAGTACCATCGTAAGAATCAATCCACGCTTCAATTTGAGCATCATTACCTGCCCCTAACATGACCCATTCAATTCCAAATGCAGCTTCTGCAGTGGTCGAAGTATTACTCGCCTGAGTCGCTTTAGCAGCGTACAAAGTACCCGCACTCAAGTCACTCTCGACATCTGCGACAAATTTGAAGAAAACAGTATTGCTGCCATCATCACTTTGGAAAACTGTGCGTTTATCGGGCATAACTACCGCATTTTCATGAGAGAAACGACCTAAGGCAAAACGTTTTTCTATTTCAACATTAGCAACATTCTCCTCAGTAACGGTGCCATCTGTGCCTACTTCTACGTTGTAACCATAGTTATATGGATTTCCCCAATTACCTGATTGGTCTTCTGGGTATCCCATGTATTGCGCAACGGCAACGGCATTACCAAAGTACTTATACGTTGGATCAAACCAGTCAGCGCTATTATCGTAATACAACTCTTCCGCTGAAATAGGTGTTCCCCATGGAGTTACCGTACCAAAACAATTTACCCATGTGCCATCAACGGAAGAGAAGTCCAGCATGCCTTCTTTTTTAATCAGGCTGTAGCCATCAGGGCCTAAACCAGATATTTGAATACGGCTCATACCACCCGTGCGATCTTCCCAATTGGTATAAACGTAATAGCCACCGCTGCCATCAGGTACTACACCGTTAAAATCTGGGTCGTTAGAATTTTTAACTAACGTTGTACCGTCTTTCTTAACAATATCACCTGCAGTAAAGCCATCTTCCAGTACATCATTTTGCTGTAAAAGAACCTGGTACTTACCTACCGCTGTCGATACAACTTCTTTATCGGCATCCGTGATGGCTAAATCCAGCGCAGCCACTTTACCCAAATTATTAAAATCGGCCCCCGTTACAACACCGACCGTCCCCTTATCGAAAGTATGACCCTGTGAATTCTCGCTTGTATTATCGGTTGAAGGGTGCTGAACGTTTATGAAAAAAGTACCATCACCATTAAGATACATACCGGTAAATTCAGCGCCAATCGGTGCTTGGGCTAGGCGCGTTAAACCCGCATTAGAAGGCGCGCCGTTTTGACCATCTGCACCGTTTTGACCATCTTCGCCGTTTATACCATCAGCACCATTTATACCATCAGCACCATTTATACCATCATCACCACTAGTACCAGAAGATCCTTGTGCGCCTGAAACACCCACGCCACCATCATCGCCATCTGAATCAGAACCACATGCTACTAACATGGAGGTTGTCATCGCAAGTAACATGGCCTTATATAGACCGTTTTTTTGAAGGAGTTCCATAACCTATTTCTCTCTCGATTTTTATAAATTAATTACTGGAGAGAGCAGGCTAGTTGAAGAAGGTGACAAATTAAATAACGTTCAATGACACTTTAGTGTCATCTATAAGTCAGCCATTTGATAAAATGGCCCTATTTTTAACAAGCTAATATCGTTTTACAAAAACAACAATACGTCGATTATTTTGGCGCTGTTGATTAAGGGGTAGGTTTTTACTATTTTCTTTTGGCCGACTGTCCGCATAACCCACAGCCTTTAGCCGCTCTTTTTCAATCCCTTGAGCTAATAAATATCTCACAACATTGGTTGCTCGTACTGATGACAACTCCCAATTGGAAGGAAACTTTTCTGTATGAATAGGAACATCATCAGTATGCCCCTCCACTTCGACCATGTGAGTCTTATGACTGGTTTCTCGTATAACCCGAGTCACTTCTTTTAATGTAGAAATAGCTTCTGGCTTGATATCTGCTGAACCTGATTGATATAAAGCAACATTGGCAAATTCTATTTTCACCCCCTTCGCATCTAAGGTAACGGATACTTGGTTCTCTAAACCATTTTTCGCAATTAACTGCTCCAGCCCCTCTTTAATATCCGTAAAAGGGGTTGGTGGTGCCTCTCCTGTCATCGCTTCTGATAAGCCTTCTTTTAATGCTTCGACCTTGCCTTGATTAAGATCTGATACGGATAAAATCATAACGAAAAAAGCGAGTAATAAAGTAATGGCATCAGAGTACGTTATTAACCATGAACTCGAGGAGTCATCAAAGTTAGGACGGCGACGGCGTAAACCTCGGTGTTTACTCGATACGGATTCCTCCATTACAAGCTATCTTCTGCAGGTTGCAGACGCATGCTCGGATTAAGATAAGCATTGAGTCGATCTTGGATAAAAAATGCATCACGCTTTTCAGCTAATAGTACAAAACCCTCAACCAATATTTGATCACGAAAATACAACGCTTCTTGTTTCTCTGTTACTTGATTGGCCGCAGGTTTAAAAATGAGGTTGGCTAATACCACTCCATACAAGGTAGTAATCAGTGCTAAAGATAGGCCTTTACCTAATGCTGCCATATCACCATTCATATTATCCAGCATAATGACTAAGCCAATAATGGTACCCACCATGCCAAAGCCCGGTGCATAGACGGCCATGGTATTTAAGACTTTTGATTCCACCGTCATACGTTGCCAGAAAGCATCCATATCATCGGTTAATATGGTTCTTATATCGTGATTTTTATGACCGCTGCTTAACAACTCCATACCGTGAGTAAGAAAGGGATCTTTTTTTTCTTTTTCGGTCAGTGACATTTCTAAAGCAGAGATACCGCCGCTGCGATAAATCTGGCTCCATTCTACAAAACGCTCAACATGAGCTCGTAAGTATTTTGGACTTGTCGGGGAATGAAAAAAGGTTTCTGCTAATGCTTTCATCGCAATCAGTACATCCCGAGTGGTATAGCTAATTAATGAAGCAGCAAACGTGCTACCCGCTACCAAAGCAAAACTTGATACGCTGATAAACATCAGATAATTTTCTGTACTGGAAACGATGGCATAAATAAATAAGCTAACCGCAGCGCTGATACCGACTAAGGTACTAAAAGAAAAACGATTCATAACACTCCTTAATTTGCACTACTAGCACTAGTATCAACTAATTCGTCCATAGAAAAACGACCCGATTTTAACACTTCACGCATACTACTAACCACTGTGGTTCGAGCTTGTTCAATCTGCTCCTTCCCTGCCTGGCCTTCTTGGATTTTAAGTTCTGAAATAACCGATGAACGTAGTTTAGTAGGCAAGCCTACAAGAATATGGCGTTTAAATTCTATCGGTGCGCCACAAAGTGAAAGCGCCATTGTCAATCGGTCGATATCGCGCAATTCATTGGCGATCACCCTTTCAGGTGTGCGCATAAGATCAGAAAATGTATAATAAACTTGTCGTAAACGATAATAGGTTTCGGGTTTATCGGCTTTCAACGTTTTTAATAAACGAGTTTCTTCACCGCTGCTCATGGTATCTAGCATATTAATCAAAACGGTTAGACCATTAGCCGATACATTTTCAAAACTAGGGACATTAAGCGATTTTTTCGCTAAGCGATCGGCAACATCTTTAAAGGTTGATACCGGTAATGTTTCAAATTCACCAAGTTCATAAGCGACTGCTGATTGCTCACGGCCTTCTAAACGTTGAATAATGCTCGCCGCTCTTTTTGACAGCATCTGAGACAATAGTAAGGCCTTGATTCGTGTATCTTCTTCTTTTATCAGGTATAACACTTGTGAATCATTAAGTTTTTCTAAAAAAGCAAAAGGTTCATTGCCATTATCATCATCCCCTAGCGCCCTTAATAACTCTTGACGCAAGTTATTCAAACTAGAAAACTTCTGTTCACTATCGAGTGGCTGGCTCTCTGCCTGATCAACTAAACTGTCTAAATCTTCACTGGAAATTTTGGGGCACAAGCTGCGAAATAGACTTTTCCCCATCACATCATAGAGGGCAACGATATTCTGACTATTGCCGTTAGTTAATTGTTCAGCAATACGCTGCTGAAATAATTTAGGCTGGCCAAGGCCAATCGTTACTAGCTCTTGGCGCATTTCATTCAATTGGCGACGGCGTTCGTTATCGTCACGGCCACTACTCTTTAATGGGGCCATTTCAACTGCAGCGGGAACGGTAAGATTATCAAAGTTTTCACTGCGACGCTGATTCTCGCGTAAACTTTCTGTTAACCGCTTATTAAATAAATATAACGCAAATAACAGCAGCAACATCATCAGGCCAAAACATAGCAGCATAATCCAGCCTTGATATTGCTGCCACCAATCTACTACAACTGGTCTTTCTGCTAAGCCTTTAAATTCTGTTCTGACTATTTTTAACGTATCCCCTCGCAGCTCATCTAATCGAGCCTTCCGGGTAATAAGGCTGCGTATAAACTCAACCTGCTGATCTTTAATGTTTTTATCTAGCACCACTGTTATCGTTAATTTTTTTATTGAGTTTCGATAACCCAAAGTTTTTTCTCTGATTTTTTTAATCTGTTTTTCCGCTTCTTTGCGTAATTTCTCCGCATAACTTAACGCTTGTTGCCGCTCATTTACTAATTCTTGAACACGACCTTTTAAGGCGTTTACTTCATCACTATTATCTTCAAATATAGGCAAATCACTGGTAGGCAACCCTGGCAAACTTTCTTCTACTTCATGACCTCTATTCACCAGCGGTTTAGCAGGTAGTGGACGCGAGGTAAATACGGGTCTTTCAGGTATATTCACTGGAGAAGAAACTACGGTTTCTTTTACAATCGTCCGAGTTTTCCTTAGCTCGGCTTCTACATGAATAATAAAACGATTATTACCTAGATAGGCTTGTAGATCTCTATTCAGTCTTGCTTCCAGCTCATTTTTAAAACGCGCCTCTTCGATTTCGTCCTTTTTAGCCGGCACTTCAAATGTCTTACCTTGCTCTTCTGTAAATGCAGAATTAAATGAAAAAACAATAAATAATATGAATATATATTTTGTATAGGATGCTTTATTAGTATTCATTGATCTTTCCTATTTCAACCGTGCCAAGCTAGTTTTTACTTGATCCATACTAGGATCGATTTCAAGCGCCTGCTGCCAGCTCACTTTAGCTTCGTCATTCAGCCCCATTTTATAATAAATACTGCCTTTTAAAGCATAAGCCTGAGCCGAAGTGGGGACTAGCTCTAATGCTTTATTGGTTTCATCCAGTGATTTCCAGTACTGTTTCTTATAGAACAATGACTGCGCACTGAAAATATGCTGAGTGGATGCCTGATACTGTTGTAATTTTTTTTGCTCGATCATCTCGTTTCGCTGCACCAGTTCTTTGCTATGCAGTTCAGCCTTGTCGTCATCAAGACTTTCTAATAATTGCTTATTTTTTTCTGCGATCTCCAGCGTGGATACATCTTCCACGAATTTATCGGCATTACCCCCGGGCAATTTCATACTAAATATAACATCGCTATCTCCGGCATCGAGCGTCATCAGCACGTCAAATCCAGGGCCAAATCTATGTATATGCATTAAGCCATGGCTTTTTTTCGCTAGCTTGGCTATTTCATTTCGTTGAGCTAATTGTTTATCTGTTATTTCGACACTTGCTTCACTTGTACTGATTGTCCAGTCAGGCTGGCTATCACCATACTGTGTCAGTGTTCTGTTACTGCGCTCTAACGTGCAAGCGCTTAGAATAATCATGCTAATGCACGTTAATATTATTTTCATAATCATCCCTAAAATCTCACGCCTAAGGTAAGGTCATAACTAGTACCACCAAATGTTCCAGCTTCTTCATAGCTTGAATTTACTTTCCACTTGACATCACTTTCCTGCATGACAATTGCACCAAAGTTCATAAACCCGTCGGTAAAAAATGGAAATTCAAAACCAAAACGGAAGATCAAACTATTGGCATTATTAAAGAAGGATTGCCCTATGCCGAGATAAACATTGGTCTTAATAATATCTTCCAGTGACGGAATACCCGCAATAATACGACCCTCTAAGTTATAACCACTTAAATTAAATAAGTCTGTATCGGAATAATTTCTAAAATATTCCAAACCTAGGGTATATTCAATATGCTCATTAATAGACATGCTCTCTCTACGACGAAAACCAAAAGCGGTAACCCCTGTGAGCTCAGCATCACTACCTCCCACTGTATTTTTTCGACTGCCTCCTACTCCCCAAGCACCGACAATTACTTCATATCGAACCGTACTGAAGTCCATGTCTTCAGCTTCTTTGGTCGTGCGTTTACTGTATTCTTTCAACCAAACCAATTGATTATTGGCACCATCAATTAAACGTAAATTAATAGTGAATTTATTATCATGAACAGAGGCATTCCAAAACATAAATGCATCGGCCCTTACTTGCTTAGACAAGGCTCTTAATTGCTGATTATTTTCTGCCGCCTGACTGATTTTTAATTCATTAGCAGTCATTTCAACTTTTGTTGTACGACACTCTATGCATTGAATAACTTCGAAGCGCCCACTTTCAATAAGGCGTCCCATAAGCTTATTTTCAATCATTTGATGTACTTGCTTGGGTATTAATCGATGTAGGCGATCGCCATTATGATAAAGTGCAATGCGTTTTATATTTTCATTAAGATCAAGTAGTTCCTCTAATACAAGTGTTTTATCGTCATCTAATAACTGTTCAAATCCCGTATATAACGTAGGCCCTGGCTCTGCCATAAAGGAATCATCTGGCCCTACTGCCCATACAAAATTCATGCTAAAAAGAGCAATACTTAGGTACTTCATTATGCGAACAAGCATCAATATTCCTTTAACCCTGATGTTTTTCTTATTTCCTTGTTGTCAGCATAGTTCAGTATTTTATTGCGGGTGAAAATTCTCAATTTTTTGCTAAGCTATTTATAGCAGGAGAATTCATGAAGTTATTGATCCAATTTTCGTTTGTTTTTATCAGTTGTATTTCATCAACGGCTCAGCTTTATGCCGAGCAAAATAAGAAAACGAAGAATAATTTAAAAATCATTTCTATTTATCAAATAGAAGATGAATCCTCCCCAGGATTTGACTTTTTTACGTCTCAAAAAACACATAAATGTGGCGGAAAACTGTCGAATAGATATAGATCTTATAGCGATCATAACGTTGTCAATGAGAGGAAGTTTCAATTAGTGCTCGCGGCGTTGAACCATCAATACAAGGTCAGTATCAAATCTCATGGCTGTGAAGGGAGTGCTATGTTGGTCGACTACATTGGTATTAGTCAGTGAGATCATCAGAGAGTCTGGCTAACTTAAGATCCAATGCTGTAATCCCTTTTGCGGTATGAGTCCACCAATGCAGCGATACCTTGCCCCATTCAGTGATAATCATCGGATGATGATTATGGATTTCTGCTAGTTCAGCAATTTCATTACTAAAGTGCATCGCACTGACAAAGTTTTTGAAGCGGTACTGTTTGATTAGATGATCGACTTCATCTTGCTGCTCAACTCGCCAGCCATCCGGTAAATCTACCGCCGCTAAAGAATCGAGCTTGCCACTACTATCACATGCCATATCAAGGTCCTATTTATTCAGCGCGTCTAATATTCAGAGCGTCTAATATTCAGAGCTGCTATTGATAATATAAGTATAGCCAGTTCAGCTAAAGATGTTTCCGTTAGGCATAAAAAAGCCGAACTTATGTCACCATAAGTTCGGCTTTCAAAATGATTAAAACCGTTAAGGTCAATCAGTTGCAGCTTTGCAATTAAAGCTTAATCAATTTGCTTAGCCGCAATTTTAGCTTTCCATTCTTGCGGTCCAGTAATGTGCACAGAAGAACCACGACAATCCACGGCAACGGTTACCGGCATATCGACTACGTCGAATTCGTAGATAGCTTCCATACCTAGATCAGCAAAACCAACCACTTCCGCAGCCTTGATCGCTTGAGATACTAGATACGCAGCACCACCCACCGCCATCAGATAAACCGCTTCGTTATCACGAATCGCCTCAATTCCCATAGGGCCGCGCTCGGCTTTACCGATCATGCCTAGTAGCCCCGTTTCTTCTAATACAGTACGGGTGAACTTATCCATACGCGTCGCCGTCGTTGGGCCCGCAGGTCCTACCACTTCGTCACGAACAGGGTCAACCGGACCCACGTAGTAGATAAAGCGACCTTTCAGATCAACCGGAAGCTCTTCGCCCTTATTGATCATATCAACCATGCGCTTATGCGCTGCATCACGGCCAGTAAGCATCTTACCGGATAGCAATACCGTCTCGCCTGGCTGCCAGTCTTTAACCATTTCAGGAGTGACTTCATTCAAGTTCACACGACGTACGCCTTCACCCACTTCCCAAGTAATTTCCGGCCAATCTTCAAGCTTAGGTGCAGGTAATGATACCGGGCCACTGCCGTCTAATACAAAGTGAGCATGGCGGGTAGCGGCACAGTTTGGAATCATCGCCACCGGCTTGTTGGCGGCGTGAGTTGGAAAATCGGCAACTTTAATATCAACTACTGTGGTAAGACCACCAAGACCTTGTGCGCCAATACCAAGCTTGTTCACCTTATCGAACAATTCTAAGCGCAGCTCTTCAGCACGGTTTTCAGCACCACGCGCTTGTAGTTCTTGAATGTTTACCGGCTCTAATAGTGCTTCCTTAGCAAGCATCATAGCTTTTTCAGCGGTACCGCCGATGCCTATGCCTAACATACCCGGTGGACACCAACCGGCACCCATCTTAGGAACTTGCTCTAGTACCCAATCAACCACAGAATCGGAAGGATTCAACATAGCGAATTTAGATTTTGCTTCAGAGCCGCCGCCTTTCGCCGCCACGTGTACATCGACGGTATTACCTGGAACTAATTTAACGTGAATAACTGCCGGGGTATTATCCTTGGTATTTATACGCGCACCATCTGGGTCAGCTAAAATAGAAGCTCGCAAGATATTATCAGGATTCATGTATGCGCGACGCACACCTTCGTTGGCGATATCTTCAAGGCCCATAGTGGCATCTTCAAAACGCACATCCATACCGACTTTTAAAAATATAGTAACAATACCGGTATCTTGGCAAATTGGGCGGTGGCCTTCGGCACACATACGGGAATTAATTAGAATCTGAGCCATAGCATCTTTAGCCGCTTTCGATTCTTCTTTTAGATACGCTTCATGAACTGCGTCGATGAAATCTTTAGGGTGATAATATGAAATATATTGCAGTGCGTCCGCGATGCTCTCAATCAGATCATCTTGGCGGACAACTGTGACGGCATTAGCCATGGGTCACGTCCTCATCAAGTTTTCAGTGCGCTAAATAAGCAATACCCACTGGGAGGTGGGTATTTCGTTATAGCTTATTGTAACTTAATTAAAACGGAGCGTCAGGCAATTGCTGTGTTTGCTCAAAGCGATATTAGAAAGGATTCCAGCTGCTTTCTGTGGTCGCTTCTGCTTCTTGCATCTGTTCCATTTGCTGAGCTTCAGCTAAGCGTAGATCTTCAGTATCAGGGGTTACACTGACTAAGCCACGGCCATGATGAATCATTTGTGTTTGCTTAATTTCGGCCAATGCAATATCAGGGGTTACCACTTCTAAAGGGTTTTTATTAAACGTCATATTCTTAAATAAAGCCGCATCTTGATCGACTTCTGAATAACGCAAATAATACACCTTGCCGGCTTCAGCATTCAGTTCTAACTGCGCTACTTCTTTTAAAGTAAAGCCGACGGTATCTGAGAACTTAATGCCAGATAAGCCCATCAATGGACGACGAATAATAATTTCATGATTGCCCGGCTCCAACTCATACCAGGTATAACCATCACCTTTTATATTGAATAAACGCTCATCGTTCATGTAAAAACTAGGAGTTTCTAATTCATCGTTCGACCAAGTTGTCCCTGGGCGATAAACATAAATTAGTGCGGTATGTTCGTAGTCCCAGCGATAGCCAACAGGTTGAAACTCCTGTCCACTAGGGGGTGCTACATAGCTACCAAAATCATCACCGATGGCGTGATAAATCGTACAGCCTGGCAGCAAAACTACCATTAGCATCAATAATCCAATTCTTATCATTATTATTTCCTGTAATCGGCGGGATCATTTGCATCATTAGTTTGTCGATTGTATGATGCCATGCATAACAAAAAATAACAAAAAACGACAATACAGGGATTTTACTTATGAAAGCCCCCTTTCTCATCACCTCTTTGGTCATTATTGCCGGCAGTTTACAGATGCTTGCTCAGGCGGATGACAATCCTTATTACACCGATGATTTAGATATCGCGGTAAAAGATGCAGGAGGCAAACTAGCCGCCTCTACTCATGTAGGCAATCGCTGGTATAACCGCAGCACTGCTCAGAGCTTTGATTTCCCTAAGTTATTGAATCAGGAAATGTCGACAGAGGTTGTCGATGGTGCTTTAGACGCTACGGCCGCGGGCCCTGGGGATACAGCTCCTGAGCGTAAATCTCCTCTAGAACTGTCTGAGCAGGAAGCGATGGTCAGCGAGAAAGACAGCAACGAAATGGAGTTTCTCACTGATAGAAAAGTAACCGCTCTTACTCTGTCGATTGAACCAGAAGTTAATATTAGTGAGCTAGAGCCGGCGGGGTTTGAAGTGCTACGTATCGAATATAGAGATGAGTCATTTTCTGGCAGCGCTTCGAATATTAGCTCTACGGCGACTTCTAATGCTTATATCACCCCTGAAAATAGCCCTTAAGAAATAATGGAGCTGCTATGTTAATGCGTACAACAGCAACCCTATTCGCTTTAAGTATTGCTGCTAGCTCATGGGGCATAAATCCCCATGACGAGTATTACGCTGATGATATTTTTACCGCGATTAAAGAAGCTAAAAAGCGCCCCCATCATTACGACTACAGCAACGCCAAACGCTACAACCGCTCGACGACTCAAAGTCTCGACATCCCTCGCCTATTAAATCAAGAGATGGGCACTGCGAATGTTAAGAGTAACGATGCTAACTCAGTCTCTGTTGCCGAAGTTCCTAGCGATGAACCATTGACGGATAAGCGCTATCACGAAAAGTTTGTCGGTAATCAAGCAGTGCCAATTCAACTAGCGGCACCGCAAATTGGCTCATCAAATGTGAGTGCTCCACACATTTCAACTAACGTTATTGCCCACTAATATTTACTAGTTTAATACGTATCTGCTGGCGAATTTTAAATCCCATTTGCAGCAGTAAACGATCTATTTGCCAGACTTCCAATACCTTCTCTGCTAGTTTTTTCGACTCCAAATCCAGCAATCGATGGCATTCATCCAAGATATCCAACCCTGCTAATGAATAATAGTCAGGATGTTCTTCGAAATTTTCAATTAGCTGACAAAATTTTCCCATCATTAAAGCCTTAACAGCCTCATATTCAGGGATTTCTGACAGCTGCCTCAACATCCAGCCCGCCATTGCCAGCGCTACATGAACATCTTCCCAATAACGAAAAGGCTTATTTGCATGCTGGTGAGCAGTGGTCGTTAGAACCCGTTCATCCTGAATACTGACCTGGTCAAATAAGATACCCGCATGAGGGATGTCCTTGATGAAGGGGGCGTTTAAAGATTCGGCTACCGATAATCCCTTGGTATCAGCTGGAAGCTGGACACAACTTAAGCCGCCATCTTCTCGCTTCGCCACAACATACAACCGGTCGATGGTATTCGGCAAAAGCATGACAAAGCCTTTAGCGCCATTTAATAACCAGCGGGATTCGCTACGATGTAATTGAGTTTTCATATCCCAAGGCTTTTTAATGCCTTTTTCAGATACACAAAAAGCGGCGAATTCATCATCAGGGCAAAGGGGATCTAAACAACGAAGTGCCGCTTGATAGCCCGATAAAAAGGCCATACCAGGAGTTGCCGATTGAGCCCCTAAAAAGAATGCACTGTGTTGTAGAGAGGACTGTTGAAAAGAAGCAGCCATTTGCTGGCGAAAGCTTTCAATATTGGAATAGGCTAGCAGAGGTTGCTGCAAAGCCAGCAGCAACCGAGTCTCAAGTTCGACGATAGACAAGCTTACAAAGTACCTGTCATTGCGTTCTGCATGCGATCTAAACGAATTTGAATGTCTTCAATCTCAAGCTTCATCTCGTTAAACTGAGATTCGACTTCTGCCATTGAGCTATTCAACTTCTTACGAGTCGCATCAATTGAACGTATAGATTGTTCGTTATTTCCAATGCGCTTTTCTGTTGCAGCCGGCAAGGCATTAACCGATGCTTTAACAGCAGCCATTTTAGCTTCAAGGCTTTTTTGATTTTTTGCTAAACTGCTTTTAAGCGCAGCAATGCTCTTTTTATTGCCACTGATATTGCCATTAGCCGTGCCTACTTTTTTATTCACTTTGGCAACAGATGATTTAACCGATCCAATTGCTTTGCCATTCTTGGCAATTCTTGGCTTATTGGTTTTATTGGATAAATCCCACAGTTTACGAATTTCTTTGCCATTGTCTTTTAATAGAATACGCAAAGCATCGACCGATAAATTCGAGTTCTCATCTGAGGCAGATAATTTATCGTTTAGCGCTGCTAGGTTAGTAGAGTGACCATTCAAAATGCCTTCCGCTTTTTTAAGCTGGGCATTCGCTTCTTGCAATTGCATAAATAAGAAGCCAGCAAAAGCGGCCATTGCAAGCGATAATACAAGTGCTACGATAGCGACTGTTTGCTTAGGCGCGGACGTAATAACCTGTTCTGCAGAAGCAGGGCGTGTCTTAGCTGCGCGCTGGGCTGCAACTCGACGTTGCTGTAGTTGTTTTTGACGTAATGCTATATCGTCTTGTGAAGCCTGCATTTTAGGCATCGGCTCTTGTTCGTTTGACATAATCGCCTTTTATCCCCAAATATTTTTCATTGTTATAATTTTTAATACCGTTTTAATTCTAAGCCGGAATCCCTAGGTATTAAAGTGCCACTAGTATAGCGGATATGGTGGTTAAACTAAAACCACACATTTTACGTGCGTAGCGGATAATTTAAGGTGTGCTATTATTCACCCCAGATTGTGGATGCAGGCTTCAACTCCCATTTGAACCTTGCAAAACATCCGCATCACTCAGCTAATATCGGAGAGAAACCATGGCGTTTGAATTACCAGCATTGCCTTATGCACAGGATGCATTAGAGCCACATATTTCTGCAGAAACTTTGTCATTCCATTATGGTAAGCACCACAATACTTACGTTGTTAAGTTAAATGGTCTTATCGGCGGTACTGCCGATGAAAGTAAATCTCTGGAAGAAATCGTTAAGTCTTCTACTGGCCCTGTTTTCAATAACGCTGCACAAATCTGGAACCATACGTTCTACTGGAATAGCTTAAGCCCTAATGGCGGCGGCGAGCCAACTGGCAAGATTGCTGATGCAATCAATGCTTCTTTCGGTTCTTTCGAAGCGCTTAAAGAAAAATTGAACGACAAAGCTGTAAACAACTTCGGTGCAAGCTGGACTTGGTTAGTACAACTAGCTGACGGTTCTCTAGACATCGTTAATACATCTAACGCTGGCACGCCAATTACAGAAGAAGGTGTAACACCTCTTATTACTGTTGATTTGTGGGAACACGCTTATTACATTGATTACCGCAATGTACGTCCTGATTACCTAAAAGCTTTTTGGGCATTGGTTAACTGGGAATTCGCTAACGCTAATCTAGCGTAAGTGATTAGTTACTATATAAGTAACTAAAATAAAAAAGGAGCTTAGGCTCCTTTTTTTTGCTTTAAATTTCATCCTCTGGAACCTTAATATGTCGCAGCCGCTATTACTCGCTTCAAGCTCCCTTTATCGCCAGCAGCTGTTCGCTAAATTACAGCTACCGTTTGCTTGCGCTAGTCCAGATATTGATGAATCTCTATTCATCGGTGAAACAGCCCACGACTATGTACAGCGTCTCGCGATTGAAAAAGCGAAAGCGCTTAAAGATGAATTTCCCAACCATATTATTATTGGTAGTGATCAATGCGCCATTCTAGAAATAAATAGCGAAGTGGATGGCCAACAACAGATTTTAGGGAAGCCCCATACGATAGAAAATGCAGTTAAGCAATTGACTGATTGCAGTGGTAAGCAGGTAACGTTCCTCACCGGTTTATGCTGTTACAACAGCGTTACTCAGCAAACCTTAGCTCTGGTTGAGCCGTTTACAGTTCACTTTCGAGTATTGACTGAAACTCAAATACGCCGCTATATCGAACAAGAAATGCCATTGGATTGTGCAGGAAGTTTCAAATCGGAAGGCTTAGGGATTCGTCTGTTTAGCGCCTTAGAAGGCAGGGACCCAAACAGCTTAATTGGCTTGCCGTTGATTGCTTTGGTAGATTTGTTAGAGAAAATGGGAGTAGAAGTGCTGTAAGTCTTGCTTTATTTCTGTCACAAAAAAGGCCAGCAAGTGCTGACCTTTTGGGTGACATAAATAATCTAGACGATTATCGAGAACCTTTAAACAAACGATTCATCCGCACATCAATAGGGTCGCTGGCAAACTCACTCGATAATACAAACTCCCAGACGCCTTCAAATTTTTCGTTGGTGAGTTTCGTCGCTGTTTGCTTTTCCAGTACGATAGTCGGGCGTAAAAATATCATTAGATTGCGTTTAATATGCTGGCTGCTAGTACTTCTGAAGAACCAACCTAGATAGGGAATATCACCTAAATACGGAACCTTACTTTCGGTTTCAGTCACATCATCACTGATTAAGCCACCTAAGACGACCGTTTCTTTATTAGCCACCAAGATCATTGTTTTAAGCTGACGTTTATTGGTAATTAAATCCGCTTGGCCTTGTACCGTCGTATTAGCTACCGACTCGGCACTTACCTCAACTTCTAAACGCACTTCATTACCTTCGTGAATATGCGGCTTAATTTTAAGCGTGACACCAATGTCTTCACGGGTAATTGTAGTAAATGGATTACTATTATCGCTTGATGATGTAGAGCCGGTGATGAAAGGTACGTTTTGACCGACAATGATCTCGGCTTCTTGGTTATCCAAAGTCATAATACTTGGAGTCGATAATAGGTTGGTATTACTCTGACTTTCTAATGCTTGAATCACCATGCCAAAATCAAACTGGCCGTTGGTCGACTTGTAACCACCTAAGGTTAGACCATTACTTAAACTGGGTGTGCCAGCAGCAATACTGCCCGCAATCTGATTTAACGAGTTACCCGCATTAGAGAAGTTGGTCCCTGCAACTGGCGCAGACGTATCACCAATTGCCCACTGAATACCTAAAGCCTCATTAACATCACCCGATACTTCAACAATGGCTGCTTCAATCAATACCTGAGCTCTGCGCACATCAAGCTCATGAACAATATCAATAATCTCTTTTAAAATGGAAGGTTCTGCTCGTATTACTAATGCATTAAGTTCCTCATCGGCGAAAACACTGGCTTTACCTTTTGCTTTATTAGTATCTTTGCCACCCCCTGTTGAATCTGCCATCAGGTTCTTAATTAACTCAGCCAGTTTTTTTGAATCGGCATATTTCAAGCGGATAACTTTCGCACTGCCGGAAAAATAAGAAGGCTTATCCAGCTGTTTTATCAATTTACGAATGCGCTCACGAGCTGTTTTTTCACCCTTAATAATCAAACGATTACTGCGTTCATCAGCAACCACTCGAATGCTACCCGCACTGCGATTTTTAGACCCTTTACCTTGTGCTACTTTATCGGGATCTAAGCTTTGCAGCATAGTAACCACATTACCGACCCAAGCTTCTTTTAATTGAATAACTTCCAGCTCTTCACTACCTGATTTATCTAAGCGATCGATGATTTGTTCAATTCGAGAAATGTTAGAAGCGTGATCTGAGATAATCAACGCATTAGCAGATCTTACCCCGGCTAAATGTCCATATTTTGCTACTAGCGGACGTAAGATAGGCACTAAGTCTAAAGCGGGAGTATTCTTAATCGTGATGACCTTAGTAACCATTTCTTGGCTTCGCTTTTTAATTTTAGCGTCTAAGTCTCCACCTTTTTGTTTTACCGAGTTTTGCTGCACCACCATAATGACATCGCCAGCTGGGACTGCGGCATATCCGTGTACTTGCAATACCGATAAAAACAATTCATAAACGGCTTCGGTATTCATGGTTTCTGTTGAAACCACGGTAACCTTACCTTTGACCCGTGGATCAATAACAAAGCTTTTACCTGTGATATCAGCAATTTGGCCAATAAAGGCTGAAATATTGGCATCTTTCATATTAACTTGCCAATTTTGCTCTTCAGCATGGGCAAGGAACGTCGCCGTACTGATCATTATCGACATTGCGAACAAGGCTATTTTACAAAAACGCTTAAACACCGATTAAGTCCTTATTTAATAGTATGGTTAACGACAAAACGACGATTGCCACGCTGGATTTCTAAGCGCGCTTGACCACTATTGGATACTTGTTCCAATAAGTTCTGATCATCATCGAGATTGCCAAGTGTCTGCCCATTGACAGACAAAATAATATCACCTGGTTGCAAACCTAACTGAGTTAGCATGGAACCGGAATTGGAAACTTTATAACCTTCGCCATTGGCGGCGGCTTCTAAACCCATCTGTTTCAAAGCACCTGCAGGGTTATTATTTACTTCGTCACGTAATAGTGTGACGGCATCTGCTGCATTACGTACTTTTTTAAAGCGATCTTTTAAACTGCCTCGCGCTGCAGATCTTTTCTGCGCCGGGGTCCGCTGGGAAGACTTACGAATATTTTGCTTACGGGCCAAATCAAACTTCAACGTTTCTAGTTTGCCGTTACTGTCTAAAATCACTTTATCACTATGAACTGCGGCAAGCTTAGTACGGCCTTGAACCACATCACCCACTCGATAATTTTCACCGGCTCCACCTTTGGGTGCAATAATTGCGCTGGAATTTTCCGGTTTACTCGCCGCCATAACCCCTAATAACTCTAAACGTAGACGGGTTTTTGGGGCGTTAACTTCTTTCGGTATTGCAATCGTTTCAATCGCGGCATTACCAAAGATATGCCAATCAGCAATACTGCCCTGGCTTTGTTGGGCCGATATATTATTACTCTGGCTAGGGGGTATTAATTTTAAGGTAGGCGGAGATAGTATCATCCACGTTAATACCGCTAGCTGACTCGCTAATAATACGCTAAAAACAGATTTTGCTAGGATCAAGCTGATACGCTGCCACGGCAAAAGAACAACGGTTTGCTCACTCATAACATAGCCCCCTGCATCTCATAGCGCTCTCTCACTGCCTCATCTAATACTAGCTTCCTTAGCATTACCATCCCTAGATTAATCATAATATTTTCTGCGACACTTCAAAAATAATCGCATCTTCACCCACATCAGCAGGCCACTTTTGCCCTAACAAATCTAATAATCGACGGCGTATTACCAGACCGGCCCAACCATCGGGTTGAATATAGCCACTGCCAATAGAATTACCTTCGGTATCAATGATTTGTAAATCTACATTATCACTCGGCTTACTAATAGTACCGACTAAGATGGGAAGTTTTGCACTAATTTTTTTGCCGTCGATTGGAAAGCTAACATCGCCACCCGAGAAGACTAATCGCCCTTCGGCACTGTAGACTTGCTTATCACTAATAGATAATCGGCTATTAAACGCGGTCAATTCAAAATCACCGTCAAGACTTGCACGGCCTTGGCGTAATAACGGCTGTAGATAGCGAGATGACATAAAAGCTTCAGTATCGGTTATATTTACCTGTTCGCCATCAGTACTGATTCGACCATTAAGCTTCAGTTCATCACCAGTAGCGGTTATTTGAGCGCTGAGCTGTCCGAAAAATAAATCACTGATTTTAATATCCCATGTGGCGCTAACTTGACCGATCTGAGCAGCACTAAGGTGTACTTGTCCCTGCCAAATAGTGCCCGTAATCGCGTCTATCTGTACTGGTAGAGGACCGAGTTTAGGCTCGATTTTTGGCCAAAGAAATTCCAAAGGCGCCGTCAATACTACAAATATCGCGTAGCTTATGATGCCTGTTAATACATACCCTTTAGCGGACCAGATTGCCTTCAAAACTATCTCTTTTATTTATTGTTCTCATAGACCCGACATTCTACTGAATGCGGGGCCAAGTGTAATGGAGTTTTATGTCAGAATGATAAAACATCGACAGTTTCCTTAATGAATGCACATTCTGGCGTGATTAGCCGTCGATTTCGCACACAACTGTCTATTTTTTAACCAGCCCTCAAGAATAATAGCTGATCTTGACGTATTACGCTCTCAATAATACCGATTCTATCTTGTCCCCATAGAACCAGATCACCGTATTGAAATGTGGGCACCCCCCAAGATCCTAGAGCTAGCATTTCTAGTCGATTACTCTCCGCCCATTGTCGCCACTCTTTATCAGCCTCGGGGTTCTGTAATATTGATTTAGCATAATCCCAATCCATGCCACTGCGCTGCACAATTACCTTCAAGCCAGCGTCTGTCTCTGAGCGAATCCCCTGAGCATTGACGGCCTTTGCATAATTTAATACAAATTGCTGCTCGCAACCTAAACTTTGCGCATAACTGAATAAAAGGTAGCAATTTTCAACACCTTGCCCTAATGGGTCAGCAACAAAGCCATAATCAATGCCCAGTTTTTCCGCTTCACGTTTAGTATCGTGAAATATGTACATTTTTTTTGTTTTTGGCACAGGTAAACCACGCATAATCATTGGCAAGATGGGCTTTATTTCTAATGCCAGCTGATAGTGCTGCGCGAGTTTTATGGCTTGCTGTAAACCAAGATGAGAATAAGGGCTGCGGATGGAGAAAAATACCACCAATTTCTTATCTGTTTGGCTAGCCGCTATCCTAGGCTGCCGACAAAAATCCGCATAGGTTTTATTGAATAAAACTTCAGCGCTGTTGGCTTCGTGATGAGCATTGAGTCCATTCAATCGCTTTTCTAGATGGTCGAGGCGGTCAAGCCCCCAATACCACTCTCCCGCATAATGCAGCATGGCACTCATATAATGCCCCTGCTTGGCTAAATCTTGTTCATTATTTATCAATTGATCGACTAACATTGAGTCTGTCAGGCTAATATCATTACTTGAAAGCCCTTGCTGAAACCAATACTGAGCAAAAATTGAATTAATCTGCTGCCAATCACAGCCCTCCTCTAGCGATAAAGATTCAAGCCTTAATAAAGAGTGAGTGCCCTGCTGTACTCGCATCAAATTGTTATCAGGAGACTGGGCAGGAAACTTTAGTCCATACAATTGAGCAAGATGAGTCGCATCAATAAAACCATTGTCATGCCACATACCCACTTCTGGATACATATCGTCTTGTAGCTGCATAATGGTTTTAAATTGTATCGACACCTTAAACCGCTGCTCAAAATCTGCCAGTATCTGCACGAGTAGATAGCTATACGGATCGTTAATGCGCAAATAAACATCAATCTTATGAGGTTGCCGTAATACACGTCTTTTACTTTCAAATAAGTAGCGCTTTAAATTAAGCAGTGCAGTACTGGAAATGATTTTTGCAGCATAAGGCTGGATGTTTTTTATTAGACTGTTTTTTATTAGGCTATTTTTTATTTGTCTGTTTTTCATTTCATATTGGTGCTTATCGACAGTTAAAGGTTCATCTTATTATTTTATTTCTTCGATCAAGGTCCGCTCTATCGGCAGCTGCACATAACCAGTTTCAACACTCCAAAAATAGTAATAACCAATTGCGCGACCTTGGTCATCTCGGCCGGTAGTGATTTTCCCATCTTTAACGGTCCAACTTTTCACGACCTTGCCACCATCAACATAGGAAACTCTCAGGTCCTTTCCTAGCAAGTTATCCGCTTGGCGAGACCACTTATTCATTGACTCCTCTGTACAGGCTGATAGTAAGAAAATACTGATAAAGGTTAAATAGAGACTAATTTTAGACAGGGCCGTTTTCATTCAAATTCTCTTAATTACATGAATCGACAAATATACGGTAAACTAACTAAATAAAGCAATTATCTACCTATACTATTCGATAAGACTAATAATGATTATAACCAACCTTTATGACCAACTATCTATGACTAAGCCCGTATGACTAAACGCCCAACTAAGCGCGAAATCCGCCAACAAATGAATAATGAAGTTGAGCAGTACCTAAATAAAGGGGGGGCTGTGCAGGAGTTCGAACGAGGGGAAAGTGGCTTAATCAATGGCAAGATAGACGAACGCAGCACGGGGTTCAATCAAGGCAAGCAAGAAAGAACGCCTTTAACGGATGTATTAAATGCTGTGGATGAGCGCAAGAAATCAGGTAATCAAATATCAGCAGTACAAAATAAGCGCCCTAGAAAAAAAATCATCTACGATGATTTTGGCGAAGCTATTCGTGAAGTTTGGGTTGATGGTTAATCCAGCAGCACCTTAGTAGCCGATAAACGCTGTAAGTTTTGCTCACGCTGGCGACTCAGATTACTCGCGTCATCCAGTTTATCGTTATACACATCCAACCAAGTACGAGAACCTTGTATCATTTTAGCAAGGTCAAACATCCCCACCTTTAATGCCGCCAAAAATCTTTGATAGCTTTGCTCTTGCTCGATCAGGTTCTGTTGGAAAGCAGCCACTTGGCTTTTTTCATAAGTCAGCGTCAATGCTGAAATTAATTGTTTATGCTCAACAATGTCAGTTTGCAATTGCAATATCAGTAATGCTTGCTGCTCAAAACTCGAGTTTGAAACATACGGCTCGTCGACATGAAGTAGCTTCAGAATAAGGACGGTTATGGACACCGATAAAATAATGATGAGTGTTAACGCAACAATGGTTATCACCGTGCGATTTTTTCCGACTTTATTTTCTAATAAGCTAATTCTCTGCTCATCACTTAATTCTTCGATATCCGACATGGCAATCTCACTCAATACTGAATTTCAGACTATGTATTCATTTCAGTGTAGACAGTAATGACAGATTCGAACAATTTGACAGCTTAAATAATTTGAATTTAAGCCTCTGCGATAAGTGTTGCCCGTAACGGTGCGGGATAGCCTTCAAGTGTTTTGCTTTTATCTTCACTATCAAGAAAGTCGGTTAACGACTGATATTGCATCCAATCGGTTGCACGCTGTTCATCTAAACTCGTTATATTTTTTTCTACAATACGTGGGTTCTTGAACCCTGCACGACGAGCCCACAGTAGTAAAGTATCACAGCTAGGTAAAAACCAAACATTACGCATCTGAGCATATCGATCTTCTGGCATTAATACTTCGCCGAGCTCACCTTCTATAACCAAAGTTTCTAGGACCAGTTGACCACCGGGCTTTAACGTATCTTTCAATTCCGCTAGATGATCTAAAGGCGACTTTCTATGATACAGAACTCCCATAGAGAAGGTGGTATCAAACGCTTTTAATGGCCGCGGTACATCTTCCATTTTTAGCGGTAATAAATCGATATTCAAAGATTTATCTTGCCCCGTTTGCGCATATTGCTTAAAGGCTTGAAACTGAGCGAGAAACAAACGCGACGGATCAATACCCACAACACGCTGCGCACCGGCACCTAGCATACGCCACATGTGATAACCCGAACCACAGCCTACGTCTAAAATAGTGCGTCCTTCTAATGGCGCAAGATGAGATACGATGCGCTGCCACTTCCAGTCACTGCGCCATTCGGTATCAATATGAGTAGCAAAAAACTGAAACGGTCCTTTGCGCCACGGGCCTAATTGCTGCAAACCGGCCTTCACTTGACCATCAACGTCTTCATTAATGCTATCACTGCTAAGCTGAATTCGATCCAATTCAAGATCGATAGCGACATTTTCAATTGCTGGTAGGCTCTCTAATGCATCTAACCAACGCTGTTGATCTCCGTGTACTTTTTCATTAAAAATACCGTGCAATTGCTGCGGTAAAATCTCTGCCCAAGGTTTTAATAAACTGCCTTCTGCAGCCATGGCGGTTTGCACATCATCAAACCAAGAGAATACATCTACATTCATAATGAAGTTCTTTATTAATCGTTAAAGCGTATAGGAATTTATTTTATCGCAAGATAAGAGACGAAGTTAAAACATTGATACCAGCGAATCACCCGACTAAAACCTGCTTGCTGCAAGCGAGCAACATGATCCTCATCGGTCTCAGGGACTAAAACGTTTTCTATCGCGCTGCGTTTTTGCGCAATTTCTAGCTCGCTATAACCATTGGCGCGCTTAAAATCTAAATGTAGTTTATCTTGTAGTTTCTGCTCATCCGCAGAAAAGCAGATTTTTTCCGATAGGATAAGAGCACCGCCTAAATTCAAGCCTTGAGCAATATTGCTTAACAAACCTAGACGCTGATCCTTGGGTATAAACTGTAATACATAATTGAGGGCGACGACGGAAGCATTTTCAATACGTATCTGGGTAATATCTGCGCAGGCGAGTTCTACATCAACGCTACCATCATCCAAGGCTAAATAATGCCCTGCTTGTTCTATCATGGCTTCGGAGTTATCCACAGCTAATATCTTACAATCTTTTGCTTTCACTCCGTGACGCATGGCTAAAGTCACAGCCCCCAGTGAGCAGCCTAAATCATATAATTGAGTATTATCACGGGCATACTCACCGGCGATTACCCCTGACATAGCGACTGTCTCGGCATAACCAGGGACAGAGCGCCTAATCATGTCAGGGAAAACTCGAGCAACTGCAGAGTCAAAAGTAAATTGTCCGACTAATTGCTCGCCTGCACTATCGGCATAAATATCGTCGGCAGAGCTTAAATCATTAGAGCTTAAAGAAGGCTTATTGCTCAGATTAGAGGGGTTGTCTGTCATGCTAATCGCTATCGTATAGAAATAGAGGGAAGAATAATGATGAGAAGTGGCTATATTCTAACCCAAAGGGAATAAGACAGCCATGTGAAGTAGCTAAGTCATTCTTTGGCTGGTTTCTTTTTGCTCGCTTTTTCTGGAGCTAATCCCATGTCGTCTAGGCGTAATAGGATTTCATATTTTTGCGTGCGAGCGATCTCTTGCCAGTGTACATCTTGCTGGGCACCTAGAATGGCATAAATTGAATTAAGCCCAGTACCTTTCACGGTTTTCTTCAGTGCAGCATACAGTTCAAAGCCGTCACAGCTTAAAAACTGCTCTACACTGTGCATATCCACTCGGGCTAAAATTTCTTCACTCTTAGGGCCAAAGCCTTTTAAGTCTCTTAGTCGAGGTGGTTTTTTCTTCGCTGTCGCCATATATAGGTTTAACCAGGTTCTATTTCATTTAATTTTTCAGCCGCCGACCAAATGCGATAACGCACTTCCGCATCTTCAGGAGCATAAACCACAATAGGCAAACGCGAGTTATAACGCACAAGGTAAGGCGCACCTAACAGAGGAATAAAACGCTCGACTTTTTCTGCCTCATCACGAACGGCCATTAACGTTCCAGCCATCGGCCCAAGGTCATCTAAGACGTAACGGGTAAAACCCCAGCCCGGTATATTTTGTGTTTTGATTTGACCGGCAAAGAAATAACTATTTTCACTATCAATCGTTACCTCCTTACCGATCACCAGCTCAACTTTAAAAGCATCTTCATCGGCTTTTGTCTCTAGCTGTATGACATAACGAACTTGCCCTTCTTCCGCCGGTGGAAAGGCTTTCATATTATCTGCCCACAATAATGAAATAGGGAATACACAGTATAAAGAGATAATGAGGAGTAAGCGCTGCATGATTTTTCGATCCTGGCTAACAGTGAATTTTAATCTTTGAGCTAGATATTAATGATAAGTTCCAGATTAATGAGCTACTTCATTCCTTCTATTTTACGCGCTCTACTTGTGCTTCTTTCATTTGAGCCTCTTTCATTTGAGCCTCTTTCATTTGAGCTTCTTTCATATTAGCCTGAGGAATTTCTTTTTTAATTCTCACGCCTAATTCAACAAACTGATTAGCCGTACTCACTAAATTACCTCGACCTTGTGCGAGGGAGCTGTAAGTTTCGTCGTAGGTCTTTTGCGCACTATTTAACTGATTGCCTAGTTTATCCATTTTCTCGACTACAATCCGCAAGCGGTCATAAACCTTACTTGCTTGTTCAGCCAGCTCATCGGCACTTTTTCCACGGCGTTCGATAGACCATAAACTTTCTACTGTGCGTAAACTGGCGAGTAACGTCGTCGGCGTAACGACGACGATACGCTGATCAAAAGCATCCATAAAAAGTTTTTCATCATGCTGAAAAGCAACCATAAAAGCGGGTTCTATCGGCATAAACATAAAAACAAAGTCAGGGGAATGTAGCTTGGGCAATTGCTGATAGGCTTTCGCCGATAGACTTTTGATATGATTGCGAATGGCATCAATATGTTGTTTTAAAAACTGTGCCTTAATTGCATCATCGTCGGCATTGATAAAGTCGTTATAAGCATTTAGAGAAACCTTAGCATCGACGATTATATGCTTACCTTCCGGTAAGTTAATAATCACATCAGGGCGATAATTCTGACCATCATCGGCTCTATGATTTTGCTCACGAACGTATTCCTCCCCTAAGCGTAAACCAGAACGTTCTAATACTGTTTCAAGGACTAACTCGCCCCAATTACCTTGGGTTTTCTTATCCCCACGCAAAGCCTTCGTCAGCGCACGGGCTTCATCGGTGATATTTTGATTGAGTCGATGCAACTCACTTATTTGTGTTTTGAGTACCGCTCGGTCTTTAGCATCATGCAGGTGAACATCTTCTACTTTCTTGCGTAGACCTTCTAACTGGTCTTTGAAAGGATTGAGGATGGTTTCTAAACCTTGTTTATTTTGTTGCTGCTTTTCTTCGAATATTTTATGCGAAAGGTTTTCAAATATTTGCTGTTGCTGACGTTGCTGCTGCTTAAAAAGCTGCTGATCTTGCTGACGTAATTCTTGATTGTGCTGTTGCTGAGTCTGCACTTTCTGTTTCAGTAGTGCATTCTCAACCTGCAATTGCTGACTGATTTTTTCAGCGTCTTTTTTGCCGATCTCTTTACCCAGTTCTTTACCTAATACTTTGCCAAAAAATAGACTACCGCTGCAGCAAGCTATTAATAGCAGCGAAAAGAATAATAAAATAGCCCAATAGTCTGACAGTAACGGCCCCATCAAAGAATCCATTTATTATTCCTTTCGCTTTAGGCGTTGGCTAAATCAAGGTTAGCTTTGCGAACTTAGCGACGTTAACTGTTCCGTTTGATGTTCTAATATTAACGGTTTCAATACTGCGCCTAAATCCCCTTGCATGATTTCATCTAGTTTATAAAGCGTCAGGTTAATTCGGTGGTCGGTAACTCGACCTTGTGAATAATTGTACGTGCGAATACGTTCTGAGCGATCTCCACTGCCAACCAAACTTTTACGTTCCGCCGCTTGCTCTGCTTGCTGCTTTTGCAAGACCGCATCATTAATTCTACTGGCAAGAACCGTCATCGCCTTAGCACGGTTTTTATGCTGTGAACGCTCATCCTGACATTCAACCACAAATCCTGTCGGTAGGTGAGTTAAGCGAATCGCAGAATCGGTTTTGTTAACGTGCTGACCACCAGAACCCGACGCACGGAAGGTATCAACCCGTAAGTCAGCTTTCTTAATTTCAATAGCGTCTTCCTCTTCAACTTCTGGCATAATTACAACCGTGCAAGCAGAAGTATGAACTCGTCCCTGAGATTCTGTTTCGGGTACACGCTGTACACGATGAACACCGGATTCAAACTTTAATTGTGAATAAACATCAGTGCCAGATATACGCGCAATGATTTCTTTATAACCACCGTGATCACCGGTATTAGTACTTAATATTTCAACACGAAAGCCTGCAGTTTCGGCATAACGAGAATACATGCGATATAAATCGCCTGAGAAAATAGCCGCTTCATCACCACCGGTACCCGCACGCACTTCTAAAATAACGTTACGACCATCGTTTGGATCTTTTGGTAATAATAGAACCTGTAATTCATCTTCTAAGCGCGCAAGTGTCACTTTTGCCGATTTGAATTCTTCTTGGCCCATCTCGCGCATTTCAGGGTCTTCGTCTTTTAATAGCAGCTCAGCTTCAGATAAATCATCTTGTGCTTGAGTAAAAGATTCATACGCCTGAACCACTGGTTCCAGCTCAGCATATTCTTTTGATAACGTTCGGAATTTATCTTGATTAGAGATAATTTCATTATCCCCAAGTAAGTGACCGATCTCTTCGTATCGTTCACTTAAATGTTGTAACTTATGTACTAATGATTGCTTCATGTTGCTTTATTCTTCTCTGCTGTCTCAGTCTCACTAGTATCGTTTTCTGTACTACTTGAGAGTTGAAATAATTCTTGTACCCAATCCATTACTTCAAGCTGGCCTTCGGCTCCGGCTTGACGCATTTGCTTCGTTGGAGTGTGCAATATTTTATTCGTATAGATGTGCGCGAACTGCTGTAATACCTTAGCCGGATCATCGCCATTCGCTAACTGTTTGCGAGCTTTAATTAAACATTCATCGCGTAAAGATTCAACATGACCTCGCAATGACGTCACCATTGATACCACATCAAGCGAACGCAATTCTCGCATAAAACGTTCTACACCCGAAACAATCAATTGTTCGGCTTGTACTGCGGCGTCTTGACGCGACTTAACATTTTCTTCGATTATATCTTTTAAATCATCAACGGTATAAAGAAAGACGTCATTTAAATCACCTACTTCTTGCTCAATATCTCTTGGCACGGCGATATCTACCATAAATATCGGTGCGTGGCGGCGTTTTTTCAATGCTCGCTCTACGGTTCCCTTGCCTAATATGGGTAAAGGACTCGCGGTGGATGAAATTACGATGTCTGCTCGCGGTAGCTCTTGCGCAATATCTTCGAGCAAAACGGCTTCAGCATGAAACTGTTCTGCCAATTTCTGCGCCCGCGCCAGGGTGCGATTCGCCACAATAATTTGTTTTATACCGGCATCTTTTAGGTGTTTAGCAACCAAATCAATCGTTTCACCCGCACCTATCAATAATGCCGTACTTTGACCAAGATCGGAAAATATGTGCTTTGCCATGCTAACCGCAGCAAACGCGACCGATACTGGGTTTTGGCCAATTGCGGTATTAGTTCTCACCTCTTTAGCAACGGTAAACGTTTGCCGAAATAATCGCCCTAGATTGCTACCCGTCGTGCCCGCTTGCTGAGAAACGGCAAACGCAGATTTAAATTGACCTAGAATTTGAGGTTCACCCAAAACTAAGGAATCCAAGCCACTGGCGACTCGCATCATATGCTGAACCGCATCCGTATTATGATAGATATAAGATGAGTCATGTAAGACTTGCTCATCAACACCGTGGTGCTTACTTAGCCAAGAAATTAAAGCTTGCCCAGTAAGCTTATCCGCACCCTCGCACTCATTATCATAAGAACAATAAATTTCGGTGCGATTGCAGGTCGATAAAATCGATACCTCAGTCACAGGCGATAGAGAACGCAACACTTGCTGAAGAACGTCCGGCATGGTGGCTGGATCAAACGAAACTTTCTCACGCACTGCCACCGGGGCCGTTTTGTGATTAATACCGAGCGCTATGATTCCCATTTGAGACTAAATCTGACCTTATCGATAATGCGATGACTATGATGCTATGAGTGTAATGCACACAGTATAACGGTAAATAATGATGAAATCTTTTCCACATTACCCTGTCTACCATTATTTCACCCATAATAAAGACATAGCGCTGACTTTTAGTTAATTTTCAGAGTATGCTATTGACAGAAGACATGGAAAAAGATGGTTATGCTCGTACGGATTATTAGTTTATTAATTGCCCATAGTTTGATGACTGCTTGCGCTTATCTGCCGACAAGCAGCTCAGGTAATAACTCAGATATAAATGAGGCTGGCATTGGCAACTCTCAAGTAGTATCTCCTGAATTAGAAGCGGTCGTTGACTACCGTCCATTTCCTGCCCCTACCTTATACTCTCTATTAGTTGCAGAAGTTGCCGGCCAACGTCAGCAATTTGATATTTCATTAGTCAATTACCTCGATCAAGCTGAGAAAACTCAAGATGCCGGTATTGCTGAGCGAGCTACTCGCATTGCTCAGTATATGGGAATTAATAACTACACATTGCGCGCGGCTAAAATCTGGGTCGAAAGCGCGCCATTTGAACCCCAAGCTCATCAAGTTTTAGCTCAAGCACTGATGATTGAAGGGGATTTTTCTAACGCCCTGGTACATATGGAGGCCGTTCTAGAACTAGCAGGCGCCAGTCAATTTGATTATTTAGCCCTCAACGCCCAACACTTAACCCCCGAGCAAAAGCGCAATTTATTACAGCAATTTGAAGCGTTAACCGAAAAACATCCCGATTACCCTCAGCTTTGGATGGCGAAAGGCACACTTTTATTACAGTTAGAAGATTATCCCGCCGCACTGCCCGCCTTTGATCAAGCACTCGCATTACGCTCTAACTATACCGCTGCAGCATTAAGTAAAGCCCGCGTATTACATAAGCTCGGCGAAGCAGAAGAGGCTCTAGTATGGCTGGATGATTTGCATGACAACATGCCTAAACATAAGGGCATTGGTATTTTGCGCGCGCGTATTTTAATTGACTTAAAACGTTACACAGAGGCCCGTGCGGCATTTCAATATTTAAATCAGCACTTCCCTGACGATCAATCGATTCAACTTTCTTTAGGTTTACTCAACATAGAGCTGCAAGAATATGACGAGGCTATTGCAAACCTAACCCCACTCATACTAACTCGCCCGATTGCAGACGAAGCCTATTTTTATTTAGCGCGCATTGCTGAATTACAAAAAGATTACCCAAGGGCTTTACGTAATCTGGGACAAGTACAGCAAGGTCGCCAGTTTTTACCTGCCCAACTGCAAACTGTGCGTCTATTAATGCAACAAGAAGACATCAATGCAGCCAGAGATTATTTAAGCCATAGCCGTGGCCAGCATCCTAAGTTCAATACCGAGCTGGTTATGCTAGAGGTTGAACTATTAATAGAAGAAAGCGATTTTCAAGAAGCTTACAACCTTACCGATATGGCTTTACTTGAAGACCCTGACAATATCGACTTCCTTTATAGTCGTGGTTTACTGGCAGAAAAAATGGGGGATATTACTCAGTTAGAAGCTGATTTACGTAAAATCATCCAGCTTAACCCTAAAAATGCCGAGGCGATGAATGCACTAGGGTATACCCTCGCGGATAAAACCGATCGTATAGAAGAAGCTCTCGTCTTAGTTGAGCAAGCCAATGAACTATCCCCTAATAACCCCGCTATTATCGATAGCCTAGGCTGGATTCATTACCGCCTAGGGGATCTTTATAAAGCATTAGAATTACTGCAAAAAGCTTATGATGAATTTCCAGATCATGAAGTTGCCGCGCATCTAGGTGAAGTTTTATGGAAATTAGACAGAAATAAAGAAGCGCAAAGTATTTGGCAGCAAGGTTTAGAAGACAACCCTGAAAGCCCCGTTATTAAAGATACCCAACAACGACTTAAAGTAGATTCCGCAACAGAATGAAAACCTCTTTATTAATGCTCGTACTCATCATGGGTACGAGCCTGCAAGGCTGTAGCATTTTTAACTTACAGCAAGATAGCTCAGCACTAAAAATCCAACTAGACAAAATTCAATCTTGGCAAGTCCGAGGCAAGCTCTCTATTGTTGATAAGCAACAGGCAGTGACAGGCTACTTAACTTGGAGTCAGGAGTATGATGAATATGATCTCTTTTTGTCTGGGCCTTTTGGTCAAGGCTCTAGTCACTTAATAGGGAACTCACAATACGCGAGTTTATCTGTCGGTGGTAAAGATGCCGTTTTAGCCGATACTGCGGAACAACTTATGCAGCAACATCTAGGCTGGCAATTTCCCGTATTAGATCTTCGCTATTGGGTAAAAGGCCAGGCCAGCCCTAACTCAGCGGCCACGGAAGTGCGCAACTCCATAGGATTATTAGAAAGTCTGCAACAACATGGCTGGCAGGTGCACTTTTCTCGCTACCAGTACCGAGGAAATACCTGGCTACCTGGACGCATTAAAATCAGTGGCCACCAACTAAAATTCACCTTCGTAATAAAAGAGTGGACGATTCGTGGATAACAAAGCCCATAAGAACTCACCTTGGTTAACCGTCCCGGCGCCGGCAAAATTGAATCTGATGCTACACATCACCGGTCGCCGCGCAGATGGCTATCATGAATTACAAACCATCTTTCAATTTTTAGATCATGGCGACCAATTAAGCTTCCAACCTCGCGACGATAGTGAATTAACGTTAATCCCTGAAATAACTGGGGTTAATTTCGAAGATAATCTAATAATCAAAGCCGCACGCAGTCTGCAACAGCACAAGCAAATGAAAGGTAGTAACTGCGGAGCGAATATCAAATTAGAAAAGATATTACCCATGGGCGGTGGCTTAGGGGGTGGCAGCTCGGATGCGGCGACAACCATGTTAGCACTGAATAAATTATGGCAACTTAATTTAACCTTAGATGAGCTAGCTGAAATCGGGGTGAAACTCGGAGCCGATGTTCCTGTCTTTATTAAAGGCCAAGCTTGCTGGGCCGAAGGGGTAGGTGAAAAGATAACGCCCTTGCCAGATTTAGTACAAAATTGGTTCCTAGTGGCTTGTCCAAACGCTCATTCCGATACAAAAGAAATCTTTTCACACAAAGAGTTGACAAGGGACAGTGAGATCCTTAATATGCGCCACGCACTTGAGGGACAAGCGGCCAACAACAGCAGAAATGACTGTCAGTTAGTTGCCTCGAAACTCAGCCCTGAAATCGGTAAGACATTGAATTTGCTAAACAAATTCGGTTCTGCTAAGATGACAGGAACTGGAGCTTGTGTTTTCTTAAGCTTTGCTTCAGAGAACAAAGCAACGAAAGTTGCAAGTAAGCTTCCGGCTGAATTAATTACTTTTATTGCGAAAGGTACTAACCTTTCTTCTGCACATAAGGTATTATTCGGCTCCGTTTGAAAAAACGGTTTTAAAAAGTTGGGATGTCGCCAAGCGGTAAGGCAACGGGTTTTGATCCCGTCATGCGCAGGTTCAAATCCTGCCATCCCAGCCAACTTCTCTTATTATCCATTATTGAAAAATTCTAAAGGTGACCCATAGTGTCCAAACTGATGGTATTTACCGGCAACGCCAATCCTGAATTAGCCCAATTAGTTGTTGATCGTTTAGATATCCCAATGGGCGAAATGTCTGTTGGAAAATTCAGTGATGGAGAAATCGCTGTTGAAATCAATGAAAACGTGCGAGGTAAAGACGTTTTTATTATTCAACCGACCTGCACTCCAACCAACGATAACTTGATGGAACTTCTGCTAATGGCAGATGGTTTACGTCGTGCTTCCGCTTCACGTATTACCGCCGTTGTTCCTTATTTCGGTTATGCTCGCCAAGATCGTCGTTCTCGCAGTGCTCGTGTGCCAATTAGTGCCCGTGCTGTTGCTGACATGATGGTAGGTGCAGGTATTGATCGCGTATTAACGGTTGATTTACACGCTGACCAAATCCAGGGCTTTTTTAGTGTCCCTGTTGATAATGTATACGGTTCACCAATTTTATTAGATGATATCGCTCGTCAGAAATATGAAGACCTTGTGGTTGTTTCTCCTGACGTAGGTGGTGTTGTTCGCGCACGCGCTCTTGCTAAACAGTTAAATGTTGATCTAGCAATTATTGATAAGCGTCGCCCAGAAGCCAATGTTGCCGAAGTAATGAACATTATCGGTGATATTGAAGGTCGTACCTGTGTCTTAGTTGATGACATGGTCGATACAGCAGGTACTTTATGTCACGCTGCTGCTGCATTAAAAGATCGTGGCGCAAAGACCGTTGTTGCTTATTGTACTCACCCCGTTTTATCTGGCCCCGCTATTGAACGTTTAAAAGCCTCTGATCTTGATGAGTTAGTTGTGACTGATACGATTCCACTATCAGCTGACGCACAAAAATCAGGTCGCGTTCGTCAATTGACAATTTCTGGTTTATTAGCTGAATCAATTCGTCGTGTTAATAACGAAGAATCAATTAGCGCCATGTTTCGCTAGTACTTTTTAAAGCTAACGAAAACAGTTTCAGGTTGAGGAGTTTGGTCGCAAAACTCTTCAGCACATAGAGAACCTCAGGGGTATTTTACCCTTGGGGTTTTCTGCACTTAGTCACTGCATAGTTTTAAACCATAGTTTTAAACATGACAGTGATTTTTTATAAAGAAAGGTAGACCTTATGTCTGATTTAACATTGAACGTAGAACTTCGCGAAGTAGTAGGAAAAGGTGCGAGCCGCCGCCTACGTCGTTTAGAAAATCTAGTTCCAGCTATTATTTATGGCGGAAAGTCTGGTGGCAACGCACGTAAGCCAGCCAACATTACGCTAAAAGCTAACGAGCTGAAAAAAGCTTTAGAAAACGAAGCTTATTACAGCAGTATCATCACTTTGAACATTGGTGAGAAAACTGAACAGGTTGTATTGAAAGATATGCAGCGTCACCCTGCTCGTGACCACGTTATGCACGTTGATTTCTTGCGCGTAAGCAAGTCAACGATTCTTAAGTCTCACCTTCCAGTTCACTTCATTAATGAAGATATTTGTCCTGCGATTAAGGTTGGCGGCGCTAAGGCTAACCACCAGATGACTAGCATTGATGTTATTTGTGCAGCTGGCGATCTTCCTCTGTTCATCGAAATCGATCTTGCTGAAGCTGTAGTGGGTACTATCATCCACTTGTCAGACATCAAGTTCCCTAAAGGCGTACAGTCTTTAGCGTTGTCTCATGGTCCTGATCACGATACCGCTGTTGTTTCTTTGTTTACCCCTAAAGGTATAGCTGAAGAAGAAGGCGAAGGCGAAGCTGCTGCTGCTGAGTAATCTTCTTTCTCTCATTCTCAACAAGTGATGAAGGTGAGAGAAAACAGAAAAAGGGCTCATTTATGAGCCCTTTTTTGTATTACAGCGTTAATAAACGTTTAGAATACTAAGCGATTAATAAACAATAATAGATAGACGTAGATAAAGATGAGCAAGATTAAACTCATAGTCGGTTTAGGCAATCCAGGTTCTGAATACGAAGCGACTCGCCATAATGCTGGTGCTTGGTTTATCTCAGAGATTGCTCGTGCTTATAATATTTCCTTAAAAGCCGATAAGAAATTTTATGGTATCAGCGGCCAAGGCCGAATTGATGGCCAAGATGTATGGATATTATTTCCAACTACCTTTATGAATGACAGTGGCAAAGCCGTACAGGCGCTAGCCAATTTCTATAAAATTAATGCCGAAGAGATTTTAGTCGCCCATGATGATTTAGATTTACCATCAGGTGTGGCAAAGTTAAAAAATGGCGGCGGTCACGGTGGTCAAAATGGCTTACGTGATATCATTGCCTGCTTAGGTAATAATAAAAACTTTCATCGTCTGCGTATTGGCATTGGCCATCCAGGGGATAAAAGTCGAGTGACTGGGCACGTACTAGGTCGACCCAGCGCCAACGAGAAAACACAGATGGACGCGACAATTGATGAAGCCTGTCGTGTATTACCCGATGCCGTTAAAGGCGATTGGGGCAAAGCAATGAACAGACTTCATACTTTTAAAGCGTAACGCTGACAGCGTTTATAAAGAATTTAACAAAATATAGGACATCAAGATGGGTTTTAAATGCGGAATCGTTGGTCTACCCAACGTAGGTAAATCGACTCTCTTTAACGCACTAACCAAAGCGGGTATCAGCGCAGAGAACTTCCCTTTCTGCACGATCGAGCCGAACTCAGGTATGGTGCCTATGCCCGATGCGCGTCTTGATGCATTAGCTGAAATTGTTAAGCCTGATAAAGTACTAGCAACAACGATGGAATTCGTTGATATTGCTGGCCTTGTAGCAGGTGCTTCAAAGGGTGAAGGTCTAGGAAATAAATTTTTAGCCAACATTCGTGAAACCGATGCAATCGCTCACGTTGTACGCTGCTTCGAAGATGAAAACGTAATTCACGTTGCTAATAAAATCTCTCCACTTGACGATGTCGATATCATTAATACCGAACTCATCTTGGCGGACCTTGAATCTTGTGAAAAGCAGTTATACCGAGTATCACGTGTTGCTAAGGGTGGCGCTAAAGATTCAGTTGAGCAAAAAGATTTATTAGAAGTATTAGTAGCTCATCTAAGTGAAGGCCTACCAGCCCGAACTTTGCTAAAAGAAGAAGGTGATTACGAACTTTATGATCAGTTCCATTTGATCACGTTAAAGCCTGTTATGTACATTGCTAACGTTAGCGAAGATGGTTTTGAAAACAATCCTCACCTTGATGTGGTTAACGAAATCGCCGCCGCTGATAATTCTGTTGTTGTGGTTGTATGCAACCAGATTGAAGCAGAAATTTCTGAACTAGACGATGACGAAAAAAATGAATTTCTAGAAGATATGGGCATGACAGAAGCCGGCCTTGACCGTGTAATTCGTGCGGGTTATGAGTTATTAGGTTTGCAAACTTACTTTACAGCTGGCGTTAAAGAAGTTCGCGCTTGGACAGTAAAAGTAGGCGCAACCGCCCCTAATGGCGCGGGTGTTATTCACACTGATTTCGAAAAAGGCTTTATCCGCGCAGAAGTTATTGCCTATGAAGACTTCATCGAATTCAAAGGTGAAGCCGGTGCTAAAGATGCAGGTAAGTGGCGCTTAGAAGGTAAAGAATACTTGATCAAAGATGGTGATGTAATGCATTACCGTTTTAACGTTTAAACTTAGTTTTTCATTAAGTGTTTGAGATTACTTTATTAAAAATAATAAAGTAATCTCAGTATATTATGCTCCCATCAATTCCGCTAGCTCAGCGTCTTCATGGGAAATACGTGCTTCAACCGCTCTCTCTTCATGAGTTTTTTCTAGCGACAAGCCCGCCAATCCTGACGAAGATTCAGCTACTGGTTTTCCTGTTTCTGCTAACTTAATACGCAAGCGTAAGTTGTTTTCCGAATCGGCATTTTTAAGTGCTTCTTCCATCGAAATTTTACCCGCCTGCTGGAGCTTAAACAAAGCTGCATCAAAGGTTTGCATACCGAGATTTTCTGACTTTTCCATTATTTCTTTAATCGAATCGGTATCGCCTTTGTAAATAAGACCTTGAATGGTTTTATTACCCAATAATACTTCTACTGCTGCAACACGCTTGCCATCAACGGTAGGAATCAGACGTTGCGAGACAATCGCTTGCATATTCAACCCCATGTCCTGCAATAGCTGAGCATGGCGCTCTTGTGGAAAAAAGTTGATGATACGATCTAAAGCTTGGTTAGCGTTATTAGCATGCAGCGTTGAAATCGCTAGATGACCTGTTTCAGCAAATGCTAGCGCGTGTTCCATAGTTTCACGATCACGAATTTCACCAATCAAAATAACATCAGGGGCTTGGCGTAAAGTATTTTTAAGCGCGGCCTGAAATGACTTAGTATCCACTCCAACTTCACGTTGATTAATGATCGACTTTTTGTGGGTATGTACAAACTCAACCGGATCTTCAATCGTAATAATGTGGCCCGCAGAAGTCTCATTTCTATAATCGATTAATGAGGCTAACGAGGTTGATTTACCCGACCCTGTGCCGCCAACAAAAAGAACCAAACCGCGCTTAGCAGTAATCACCTTTTTCAAAACAACAGGCAAGCCTAAATCATCAAATTTAGGAATATCGGTGACAATATTACGGGCAACAACCGAAACTTCGTTTCGCTGGCGGAATATGTTGATTCGGAAACGACCACCAGAAGGTAAGCTGATCGCCATATTGAGTTCCATCTCTTGCTCAAACTCTTTCTTTTGATCAGCATCCATAATCTGATCGACCATCTTTGCTATCTGACCAGATTTGAGTGGTTCTTTACTAAGTTGCTTTAGCACACCTTGGAATTTAGCACTAGGAGGTGCACCGGTACTGAGATATAAATCGGAGCCATCATGCTTAGCGAGTACTTCAAGGTATTTTCTGATCGGCATACTATTTTTCTTATTCGTTATAATGAACAATAGTTTACCATTAGATTTTATAACAATAGTATCAATAGATTAGGAATGTGACTCAGTCGTAACTTATATAACTTATAACAATGTTAATCTTTTTTCCTAGAGGCTTGGAAACGTTCTAACTCTGCATCCTCAAGCGCCTGCTTTTGCTCCTCTTGCTTCTCGGCATCTGTTTTTTCTAAAGAAAGTCCATCGAATACTGAAGGCTCTTTACTTGTACCACCGCTGCCACGATTACTTTCTGCTGGGCCATCGCCTTCTGCCAACTTGATACGTAAACGTAAATTATTTGCCGAGTCCGCATTTTTTAAGGCTTCATCTAAACTAATTTTCCCCGCTTGCTGAAGTTTAAATAGAGCCGCATCAAATGTTTGCATGCCTAAGTTTTCAGACTTCGCCATGATTTCTTTAATTGAATCAATATCTCCCTTATAAATTCGATCTTGAATGGTTTTATTCCCCAATAGAACTTCAACTGCGGCTACTCGCTTATTATCAACAGTGGGTACTAAACGCTGAGATACGATAGCCTTCACATTTAAACCCAAGTCTTGCAGTATCTGCGCATGACGTTCAGAAGGGAAAAAATTGATAATTCGATCTATAGCTTGGTTGGCATTATTAGCGTGCAAGGTCGATATCGCTAAATGACCTGTCTCGGCAAAAGCCAGTGCATGCTCCATGGTCTCAGCATCACGCACTTCACCAATCAAGATCACATCAGGGGCTTGGCGTAAGGTATTTTTAAGCGCTGCATGAAAAGATTTAGTATCAACCCCAACTTCCCTTTGGTTGATGATCGATTTTTTATGACTATGAACAAACTCCACTGGGTCTTCGATAGTAATGATATGACCTGCAGATGTGCTATTTCTATGATCGATCAACGAGGCTAACGAGGTAGATTTACCCGATCCGGTACCACCGACAAATAAGACTAAGCCACGCTTCTCCATAATGACACTTTTCAAAACTTCTGGTAAACCTAAGTCATCAAATTTAGGAATATCGGTGACAATATTGCGGGCAACGACAGAAACTTCATTACGCTGGCGAAACATGTTTAAACGAAAGCGCCCAACCCCAGGTAAACTGATCGCCATATTCAGCTCTAATTCATGCTCAAATTCATATTTCTGATCATCATCCATGACCTCTTGAATCATCTCAAAGATTTGCCCAGGCTTCAGTGGTTCTTTGCTTAATGGTTTGAGCACACCTTGAAATTTACCACTAGGAGGCGCACCGGTACTGAGATAGAGGTCTGAGCCATCATGTTTGGCGAGTATTTCGAGGTATTTTTTAATCGGCATAAGCAGGGCCCAATTTTCTAGCCATAAACGTCAAGGAGTGGTTATGTATAGAAAAAGCTTAGCAGGCCCTGCTTATTTAGCTGCCGAATCAATGATTGATTTTGTTGAAAAATGTAGCCTGATAAATTGCTGATTACGCAGGATTATCAATATCGATAAAATTGACTTCAAGCTCAAAATTATCGGCTAAATGCTGCCCTAGTGCCCGAGCGCCGTAGCGTTCAGTCGCATGGTGCCCCGCAGCAAAAAAGTGAGTGCCGGTTTCAACCGCAAGGTGATGACTCGGCTCTGAAACTTCCCCGCTTAAATATGCATCAACACCGGCATCAATAGCATATTGCATATAACCTTGAGCGCCCCCAGTACACCAAGCAATGGTTTCAATGATTTGCTCTTTATCAGCGCCAAGATGTAAAGGTTCGCGCTTTAAGCACTCACCTAGCCACGCGGAAAAAGCATGGGCAGGCATGGGTCTAGGCAGGCGGCCAATCAAGCCAGGTATTGAGGGGTCATTAGGATCTAAGCTGGATTCTATTTTCAAGCCTAATACTTCTGCCAACTGTACGTTATTGCCAAACTCGCTGTGGTTATCGAGAGGTAAATGATAGGCGATTAGGTTGATATCATGAGCCAATAGTGACTGTATTCTCTTTTTTTTGATGCCGGTAATACATTCATTTTCACCACGCCAAAAATAGCCATGATGAACTAAAATAGCATCCGCTTGCTGTGCAATCGCGGCATCAATTAATGCTTGGCTCGCAGTCACTCCGGTGACAATTTTAGTGATGGTATCTTTACCCTCAACCTGTAAGCCATTAGGGCAATAATCTTTACACTTTTCTGGCTGCATTAATGCATTAAGGTACTGCATTAATTCGTTACGTTTTATACTCATAATCAATCCTAACTCTGCATTACAACCATAAATAAAGTAAACTCACGTTATGACACGATGAACCCGACAACAAGCTTGTCATTATAATGTGATCAATAATAATGCGTACAGATACTAAGCGACAATCAACAGATTGGCTAATGCTCTATTTAATTCCCATTCTAATGGGGTTAATTATTGCGTTGTTGATTCTCTTGATCAAGCCACAATGGCTTCCCGCTATTATGACTGCAAAACAAGGCGCAATCACTGAAAATCACAATTCTGATCCAGCGGAAATGTTTAGTGGACCTGTAAGTTATGCAACCGCGGTAAATAGAGCAGCACCCGCCGTCGTCAACATTTTTACTCAACGTATTATTAAAGAAAAAAAGCATCCACTATTAGATGCACCCTTTTTGAAACGCTTTTTCAACAACCAAGATAGGCCAACAGAAAGATTGCAGTCTAGTTTAGGCTCCGGGGTTATCATGAACGAAGCCGGTTACATTTTGACCAATCATCATGTCATCGCAGGAGCCGATCAAATTCGTGTTGCCCTTCACGACGGTCGAGAAATAGAAGCAAAGCTCATTGGTACTGATCCTGAGGTTGATCTTGCGGTATTAAAAATAAATTTACCCAATCTATCCTACATTCGTATCGCTGAATCTGGCCCGGTGAATATTGGTGATGTGGTGCTCGCTATTGGTAACCCCTTTGGAGTTGGCCAAACCGTAACCATGGGCATCATCAGCGCATTAGGGCGCAATCAATTAGGCTTAAATACCTATGAAGATTACATTCAAACGGATGCTGCGATTAATCCAGGCAATTCTGGTGGTGCACTTATTAATGCCCATGGCTACTTAGTCGGAATTAATGCCGCGATATATTCACAATCTGGTGGCTCCCAAGGTATTGGCTTTGCTATTCCTGCTAATAGCGCTGCGCAGGTATTAGCCGACATCACTCAATTTGGTAAAACGGTTCGTGGCTGGATGGGCATAGAGGTTCAAGAAGCCACTCCAGCACTATTAATCGAGCTAGGCCTGCCTAATGCCCTAGAAGGATTGTTAGTCACCGGCCTATCGTTAAATGGACCGGCGCAGCAGTCAGGTTTAATGATTGGTGACATTCTTACGGCCCTTAATAACAAAGATAGTTTCAGCGCAAAATCCGCGATGAATCAAATTGGATCATTAAGACCAGGGGAAAATATTAGCATTGACTTTATTCGCTCTGGCCGTAAACAAAGCACTGTTGCTATCGCAGGAAAAAGGCAAAGTCCACAACCTGTGAAATAATTTAAAAAAGATTAAAAGATTAAAAGATTAAAAGATTAAAAGATTAAAAAATTACAAAATGGAACTGGCCTTTTTCCTACGGTCGATTAGAATGCTCAACCTTTTTCCATCCAGACTTGAGAAGTATTTTGATCGTTTTTACCATTACCAATGATGTAACCGACGAAGTCTATGTTGGTACGACAAAAGACAGCGTAGAAGAGCGCTGGAAGCAATACCAAGAAGCTGCCGCATTAGACCATACTGCCGCTCGTCTATTTAAAGACATTCGAGACTTTGGTGCAAAAAACTTTTCTACTACTGAATATGCGGTCGCGTTCGATAGAGAAGATTTAAAAGATTTATTCGATGAAGCTATGGAGGAACATCAAGGTATTAGCCTTGTGGGTATTAAAACAACCAAGCCGAAGCCAATAAAGATTGCCGCCCCTAAAAAAGTAGCCCCGAAGAAAACAAGCACAGCCAAAGCTCGTAACTCTCATGGCCCGGTTACCACTATATTCGCCAAGCCCAAAATTTCTTCTGGTCGTACCAATTCCGCGGTTAAAGAGCGGGCTATTAAAGAAGCCATTTCTGAAGAAAAGGCCGAACGAGAAACTAAGAAGCTAATGAAAGCGTCTGCTGAGGCACAAGAAATGCTCGAGATCATGGCGCGTTTGGATAATCGAGGATCGACACTTAAGAAGCGTTAATTCTTTTTCAAAAGAACAGGCGACTTACAGAAGTATCAATAAAAAAAGCCGCAATAATTAATGTTGAAATTGATTATTGCGGCTTTTTTTATGCAGGCTATTTTAATTTAGAAGACATTACAAAATGTCGGCTAATGCTTCTAATAACAGCGTATTTTCTTTCTCTGTGCCTATGGTAAAACGTAAGCAGTTTTCTAATAATGGATGACCACCCGCCAAACACTTAATTAAAACGTTGTGCTGCTTTAGCTGATCAAAAATGGCCCTTGCTTGGCCTTCAAACGGCATATCCGCTCGAGCTAGAATAAAGTTCGCTTCACTCTCGTAACACGTAAAACCTAAGCCTGACAAGGCTATTTGCATACGACTGCGCTCTTGCTTAATCAGCTCACACTGCCCTAGCAAGATGTCATAATGCTCGAGTGCGAATTCAGCACTGAGTTGTGTCAGCACATTAATATTGTACGGCATGCGAATTTTATCCAATTCACTTAGCCATTCACTGCGACCAAAAATCATCCCCAAGCGTAAACCCGCCAAACCGACTTTAGAAAGCGTACGCATCACTAAAACGTTATCGAACTCTTCTAAAAAATGCAGGTGGTTACGGCTGGAAAAAGGCAAGTAGGCTTCATCCATAATCACTAAACCTTCACTTGCTTGGATAAGCTCACGCAACTGAGATTCAGAATAAAGATTTGCCGTAGGGTTGTTAGGCTGAGCAAAAAATATCAGCTCTGGCTGTTGCTCATTAATGCACTTAAGCATCGCCGGCATGTCCAGCTCAAAGTCTACGGTTAGCGGTACGCCGACATAATCAATACCACAGAAAGTCGCGATCATTTTATACATGACAAAGCCAGGTTCTGGCGCCATGATTTTCGCCCCAGGCTTAGCCACCAGCATCGCTAATAATTGTATAATTTCATCAGAGCCATTACCTAATAAGCAATCAAACTGCTCAGGCACGTTCATCGCTTTGCGTAGACCCGCTTTAACTTTTGGTGCTTGCGGATGAGGATATCGATTTATATCGGCATGCTGTAGTTTTTCTAACCAAGCTTGTTTTAATTCCGCCGACCATTGATACGGGTTTTCCATCGCATCAAGTTTCACCATGCCACTGGCATCACCCACAGGGTAAGCTGATAGTGCACGAATTTCTGGACGAACTAGGTTTTCAACCATTTGGGAAATTGATGTCATGGAGGTCTCTAGAAAAGAAAAGAGTTATTGGTTTTTAAACGAATCATGATTGGGAATTGTGCCACAAAACGGCGTGAATACATCCCTGTAGCCTTAAGCTCGGCATCCATGCCTCCCATATTTGCTCTACAATTACCCAATAATAATTCTTAAAGTTGCTTTTAAACTCAGAAAGTTTGAGTATTTAATACGCTAGCAATACTAGTTTTTTCACCGCAATTATTTTCGAAAGAATCGCGGTTAGAATTGAGCTATTGCTTCTTTATCCGGTATTCAGCAGATCGAGCATGCCCTTCTAATTGCTCACCACGGGCTAGAACTGAAGCTATTTTCCCTAGCTCTGAAGCACCTTCAGGCGAACACATGATCAATGACGAACGCTTCTGAAAATCATAGACACCTAATGGTGATGAGAAGCGTGCAGTTCCGGAAGTTGGTAATACGTGGTTTGGACCCGCGCAATAATCACCTAACGCTTCTGAAGTATGACGACCCATAAAGATTGCACCCGCGTGGCGAATCTGCGGCAATAAAGCCTGTGGGTCTGCAACCGATAATTCCAGGTGTTCCGGAGCAATGGTATTGCTCACGTCACACGCTTCGTTCATATCTTTTACTTTTATTAACGCGGCACGAGCATTAAGCGACGCGCGGATAATATCTTTACGCGCCATCGTCGGTAATAACTTATCAATAGACGCTTGCACCTGATCTAAGAAATTCTGATCTGGGCTGATTAAAATCGCCTGTGCATCTTCATCATGTTCCGCCTGCGAGAACAAATCCATCGCGATCCAATCAGGATCGGTCTTACCGTCACATACCACTAGAATTTCTGAAGGGCCTGCAATCATATCGATGCCAACCGCACCAAATACCTGACGCTTAGCCGTTGCTACAAAGATATTACCTGGGCCAACAATCTTATCGACTTTAGGCACAGTCGCAGTGCCATAAGCCAACGCGGCAATCGCTTGCGCGCCACCCACAGTAAACAACCTAGTCACACCGGCAATCGCTGCCGCTGCTAAAACTAGCTGGTTTAATTGGCCACCGGGAGTAGGAACAACCATGATGATTTCTTTAACCCCAGCAACGTGGGCAGGAATTGCGTTCATCAACACAGAAGATGGATACGCCGCTTTGCCACCCGGTACATAAATACCGACGCGGTCTATCGGGGTTACTTTCTGGCCCAATAAGGTGCCATCTTCTTCGGTATACTGCCAAGAATCTTGTTTTTGCTTATCGTGGTATTTACGCACACGATCTGCGGCCGCCAATAACGCATGGCGTTGATCGGCAGGTAAAGTATTCAATGCATCTTCAAGCTGATCTTGATTCAGCTCTAGCTGATCCATGCTTTCGACATGCAGATGATCAAAGCGATTGCTGTATTCTATAACCGCAGCATCACCGCGAGTTTTCACATCAGCCAGAATATCGGTAACGATTTTCTGAACCTGATGATCAGAAACCGATTCCCAAGCTAGAAGTGTTTCTAGCTCAGAAGAAAAAGTAGTATCACTGGTATCTAAACGACGAATTTCAATAGTCACTTTATATTCCCTAATCTATCTCTATGCTTGCTTCTCAGCTTGTTGACGCTGCTTTTCTTGGCGATCGACTGCCGCTGACATCTGATCAATAATCGGCTGAATCTGGGCATGCTTAACTTTCATCGCGGCTTTACCCACCACTAGACGAGAGCTGATATAAGCCATGTGATCACGAGGCTCTAAACCATTGGCAAGTAAAGTCTTACCGGTATCAACAATATCTACAATCAAATCCGCTAGACCAACAATAGGGGCCAACTCCATACCACCGTATAGCTTGATGATATCAATCTGACGACCTTGCTCAGCGAAATAACGTTTAGTCACATCAACAAACTTAGTCGCAACTTTCAAGCGCCCTTCTGGCATAACCGCACCTTTTAGAGCAGCGGTCATTAAGCGGCAAGTAGCAATTTTTAAATCGAGTGGTTCATACAAGTTATCGCTATTGAATTCCATCAGCACATCTTTACCTGAGATGCCTAAATCAGCTGCACCGTACTCAACATAGGTTGGTACATCCGCAGCACGAATCACCAGTAACTTAATATGATCATGATTGGTATCGAAAATCAGTTTACGACTTTTACTAATATCCTCTGCTGGATGGATGCCTGCCTCAGCTAATAAAGGCAAGGTGTCATCCAAAATGCGGCCTTTTGATAAGGCAATCGTGAGAGGCTGTGTCATAACGTTTTCAATCTTCTCTAAATGTTCTAAAAAGAAAAAGCATTCATCGGTGAATGCTTTTTCTGTGATAAACCAATGATGGCTTCTACATATGTTGTCTAATTAGGAAAATAAGCGGTTTGCTTATTTTCCTGGTATGCGACGAATCTTAACACCTAAGATCTGTAGCTTTTCTTCAATACATTCGTAACCACGGTCGATGTGATAAATACGATCAACGATGGTATCACCCGTTGCCACAAGTGCGGCGATGACTAATGATGCGGAAGCACGTAAGTCGGTCGCCATTACTTGCGCAGAGCTTAAAATCTCTTTACCGGTAACCGTCGCCACATTGCCTTCAACATGAATATTTGCACCCATGCGTACTAATTCATCAACGTGCATAAAACGGTTTTCAAACACTGTTTCTTGCACCGTACCGATACCTTCGGCCACACAGTTCATAACCATAAACTGAGCTTGCATATCGGTTGGGAATGCTGGATGTGGGGCAGTGCGAACATTAACCGCTTTTGGTCGCTTACCTTCCATATCGAGAGAGATCCAATCGTCCCCACATTCGATTTTTGCACCCGCTTCTTCAAGCTTAGCTAATACCGCGTCCAATAATTTAGGATCGGTATCTTTAACTTTAATCTTGCCGCCAGTAACCGCTGCCGCAACTAAGTAAGTGCCAGTTTCAATGCGATCTGGCAGTACATCAAAAGAACAGCCATTTAGCTGTTCAACACCTTCGATAGTTAACGTATCGGTGCCACCACCAGAAATCTTGGCGCCCATAGCGTTTAAGCAGTTGATTAGATCAACAACTTCAGGTTCACGAGCCGCGTTGCCGATAACTGTTGTACCTTCGGCTAATACTGCGGCCATCAAGATATTTTCAGTACCGGTAACCGTTACCATATCTAGATAGATATTCGCGCCTTTTAAGCGGCCATCTGAGCTGGCGTGAACATAGCCATCGATGACTTCTACTTTAGCGCCTAATGCTTCCATGCCGCGTAAATGTAAATCAACAGGACGACTACCAATAGCACAACCACCCGGCAACGAAACAACGGCTTCACCGTAGCGTGCTAATAATGGACCCAAAACTAAAATAGAGGCACGCATGGTACGCACTAGCTCGTAAGGAGCAATACGGCTAGTCATAGTTGAGCAATCAGTCTCAACACTCATGTCTTCATTAATAACAACCGATACACCCATGCAGCCTAATAGCTCGATCATGGTGGTGATATCGTGTAAGTGTGGCAAGTTGCCCACACGCATCACACCATGAGCTAACAAGGTTGATGCAATAATTGGTAACGCTGAATTTTTAGCGCCTGAAATGCGAATTTCACCGTCAATGACAGCGCCGCCTTCAATTAATAATTTATCCATAGATATCTAGTGTTCTTTTATAGGTGCAACTTACTTTCATAGCTGCTTATTATTTTTTATCTGTCTAGCTAGTTTTTTCAGCAGGCGTAAGCGCGCTGATTTTCACTGCGTGTACAGTACCGCCGGTAATTAACTCCGTTAATGGCTTATAGACCATCTGCTGTCGCTTCACTGCTGATTTACCTTCAAATGCCTCACTCACAACTTCAATTTCATTGTGGTAGCCTTCTTCGATGGTGATTTCACTTCCTGGAAATTCTTTTTCTAATAATGCTTGGATGTCAGCTGCAGACATAAATCACCCGTGTTCGCTTAATAATTTGACGATGAGCGCTTATTTTCTAATAAAAAGAGCGCGGCAATGATACAAAAGGCGTAATGATAGCGGATTTATGAGTTAAGACGAAGTCTGTTCTTCATTCTAGCGGCAGGAATTCTAGCTAATTTGAACTAGTTCAGCTTAAAAACTTCCGCTAGGCCACTAAATTCGATTACATCGAGCATTTTATCGGGTACGTTGAGAAATTCGAGAGTTACATTCTTTCCCTGACCATAGCGTAGCCAATCGAGTAACAAAGCGATGCCAACACTGCTTGAGTGATTAACTTCTGCTAGATCAACTTGCCATTGTGATCCTGCCTTAGCAATAAGGCGCCGACCTTGCTGCAAAAGTTCCTTAGCCGTTAAGCGGTCAAGACGACCGGATAATTGGGCTTGCTGAGGACTAATAGCGATCAACTTTGCATTCATAGCATTCTTCACATTGACCTCCTACTCTTCCGCTTTGCTAAATAAGAACTGACCAATCAGCTCTTCTAGTACTAAAGCGGACTGAGTATCTTCTATCACCCCACCCTCCTCTAGATATTCGTCATCCGCACCGACTGTCAGGCCGATATACTTTTCACCAAGCAGACCCGC
>JAESQF010000138.1 GCA_016765295.1 Oleispira sp. | reverse complement strand
TTATCGATTGGTGGCTAGCGCCAGGAGGGGCTTGGTATCATCCCTTCGCTTTTTGGTTTTTATTAATCGCCGTATATGTCTGGGTCGAGAGTAAACGGGGCCCTGATGACTTTTAGTCTGGTTCAATTAAGCCTGGTTGTTTTTGGCTATTTATTTTTCTTATTTGCCGCAGCGTATTCGGTAGAACGAGACTGGGTTCCTAAGCGCGTAGTCCGTCACCCCGCTGTCTATGTGTTATCACTGGGGGTCTACGCCAGTGCCTGGGCATTTTATGGTTCTGTCGCTATGGCGGATCAATACGGCTATGGGTTTTTAGCCTATTACATGGGCATTAGTGGGGCATTTATTCTCTCCCCTATATTACTCAAACCCATTCTGCATATTACCCGTACCTACCAGCTCAGCTCCTTAGCGGACTTATTTGCTTTTCGTTATCGCAGCCGTTTAGCTGGGGTTATGGTGACCCTATTCACCCTCGCGGTGACGCTGCCATTGCTCACGTTGCAAATAGCGGCGGTATCAGAAAGCATGCACTTATTGAATGCGGATCTACCCTCTACCACACTCGCCTTTGGTTTCTGTTTAACCATGGTCGTTTTTGCCATTCTTTTTGGCGCGCGCCATGTATCTCCTCGAGAGAAGCATGAAGGTCTGGTTTTTGCGCTGGCGTTTGAGTCTCTGTTAAAGCTCATCGCAATTACTATTTTAGGTATTGTGTCTTTATTTTTCGTTTTCGATGGCTCAGGGGATATGGAGTCTTGGCTGGCAACGAATCAAGAGCAACTCATTAGTCGCCATACCAGCTTGCAAGAAGGCCCTTGGCGAACCTTGTTATTGATATTTTTTGCCGCCGCAGTTGTTGCCCCACATATGTTTCACGTTACTTTTACTGAAAACATCAACCCAAAAGCATTGCGCCAAGCGAGCTGGGGCTTGCCATTATTCTTATTATTAATGAGTTTATCGGTGCCTCCTATTCTTTGGGCGGGGGTCTACTTGGAACTCGAGGTGCCAGCAGAGTTTTACGCTCTCGGCATAGGCATGGCATTAAATTCAGAAATATTGGTTATGATGGCTTTCGCTGGCGGCTTAGCTGCAGCGTCAGGGGTAATTATCGTTACCACTTTGGCAACCGCGGCCATGTTCCTAAATCACATTGTATTACCGAGCTATAAACCTAGCCCTAAGCAAGATTTTTATCAGTGGTTATTATGGATACGCCGCTGTTTAATCGGTGCAATTTTATTAGGCGCTTATGGCTTCTATCGTTTAATCGGTGCGGATTTAGAAATCACCTTGCTAGGCATCTTGGCCTTTGTTGCGGCGGTGCAATTTTTACCCGGAGTTTTAGGCGTCCTTTATTGGCCTACGGCTAATCGCTGGGGTCTTATTACCGGCTTAAGTGTCGGTATTATCGTGTGGCTTTATACCCTGTTATTGCCCTTATCTCAGCTGACCTTAGGCTGGGATTATTCTATTCCGCTGCCCGATACCGACATGACGAACTGGCACATTGCAGCGATGGGCAGCTTCGGCATCAACCTCGCACTTTTTGTTATTGTCAGCTTAACCACCAAGCAAAAAGATTCCGAAAGAACGGCGGCGGAAGCCTGCTCTGTTGATACTATGTCGCGACCAAGTCGCAAGCCCCTCATTGCAGGCAATTCCAATGACATTATCACCTCCCTAAGCAAACCATTAGGACGCTATGTCGCAGAACGTGAAGTACTGCAAGCATTAGCCGACTTGAATCTGCCCTCATACGAAGATAGGCCCTATGCATTACGTCGCTTGCGTACTCGCTTAGAGGCAAACCTATCCGGTTTAATGGGACCCACCGTTGCTCATGAAATCATTAATCGTAATCTTCCTTTCCAGGAAAATGCCGAGCTCAGTGAAGATATTTATCAAATTGAACAGCGCATGGAAGGTTTTCACGATCGCCTTAGTGGCCTCGCCGGTGAGCTAGATAATTTACGCCGTTATCATAGACAAACCTTGGAGCGCTTACCTATCGGTGTATGCTCGCTGTCCGATGACGGCGAAGTATTGATGTGGAATACCGCGATGGAAGATCTGACTGATATTACCCCTGGCGATGTTACCGGTTCTCGCTTAAGTTCTGCCGCCGAACCTTGGGGCAGTATGCTCAATGAATTTTTATTAGACGATGCGACCCACCAGCATAAAAAGCGCATCGAACTGCAAGGTCGTCCTCATTGGTATAATCTGCATAAATCGATTATTAAAGCTTCTGGCGGGCAACCTGGGGGCATCGTTATTCTAATTGAGGATCAAACCGAAACCCAGATGTTAGAAGAAGAACTAATGCACAGCGAGCGCTTAGCTTCTATTGGTCGCTTAGCCGCAGGGGTCGCTCATGAAATTGGCAATCCTATTACCGGTATTGATTGCCTAGCCCAAAGCATGCGCTACGAAACCGATAATAAAGAAGTACTGGAAATGGCTGATCAGATTCAGGAGCAAACGAAACGGGTGACTCGTATTGTTCAATCTCTGATGAATTTTTCTCACTCTGGACACCAGACCACAGAACATTTACCGGTGAACATTAGCACCTGTATTGATGAAGCTATTCAGTTATTACTGCTAAGTAACGAAGGCCGAGATATTGAATATATTAATCAATGCGAGCCATATTGGCAGGTGGTGGGAGATTCTCAGCGCCTAGTACAAGTATTTATTAATTTACTCAGCAACGCTCGCGATGCTAGCCCTAATTTTAGTCACATTTACATTACCGGCCACATCGATCAATACCAAGTTATTATGCATGTGATTGATCAAGGCAGCGGTATAGAAGAAGATAAACTAGATCATATTTTCGACCCCTTCTTTACCACCAAAGAGGTGGGTAAAGGTACCGGCTTAGGTTTAGCTTTAGTGTATAGCATCATTGAAGAGCACTATGGGCACATCAGTATTGAAAGCCCAGTGCCTAGCCATATAGTCCCGGCCCACATATTAGTATCACTCCAGGATGCCTCTCATGATAATAGCGGCACCTGTGTTACCTTGCGCTTACCCAAAGTGCAGGACAAATTGCTTGAGGACAAATCCGAATGAGCCGTATTTTAGTCGTTGAAGACGAAAAGATTATCCGCCAAGCGGTAAAGCGTTTATTAGAGCGTAAAGGTCATGAGATTTTCGAAGCCGATTCTCTTCATGTTGCGAAAGAGCTGACCTTCAGTGATTACGATATGATCATCAGTGATTTGCGCCTACCCGGTGGTAACGGCACTGAGTTGATTGAGCTTGCCGGTGAAACACCCGTCCTCATTATGACCAGTTACGCCAGCTTAAAGTCTGCGGTCGATGCAATGAAATTAGGAGCAGTAGATTATATTGCTAAGCCTTTTGATCACGAAGAAATGTCATTAACGGTCGAGCGTATCCTGAAGCAGCGCAATCTCAGCCGCAGCAATGAAGTACTGCAATCTGAAATCGAAAAAGAATACCCCGTCAGCGGCATTATCGGTAGCAGCCCTTCGATGATGAAGCTCTTTGGCAAGATCAGCAAAGTCGCCCCGACAAATGCAACCGTATTGATTCAAGGGGAATCTGGAACAGGCAAAGAGCTGGTTGCTCGCGCTCTACATACCCAGAGTCGTCGTAAAGATGCGCCTATGATATCCGTCAACTGTGCCGCTATTCCTGAATCTTTAATCGAATCAGAATTATTTGGTCACGAAAAAGGCGCTTTCACCGGTGCCGCTGCACTGCGCCTTGGTTTAGTAGAAGCCGCCGATGGTGGCACACTGTTTTTGGATGAAATTGGCGAACTGCCGCTAGAAGCTCAAGCTCGCTTATTGCGAGTATTACAAGAAGGTGAGATTCGTCGTGTTGGCTCAGTACAAGTTAGAAAGGTTGATATTCGTCTTATCGCCGCAACCCATCGCAATTTAAAAGCGTTAGCGGCAAAAGCTGAATTCCGAGAAGACCTCTATTATCGCCTCAATGTTTTAGAGCTCCATCTACCACCGTTAAGAGAACGTGGTAAGGATGTCATAGAGCTGGCTGAATTCATGCTAGTGCGCAGCTGCGAAAAAATGAATAGGGGCGTAATGACATTAACCGCTGCCTCGCGCCAAGCTATTTTACAATACCAGTGGCCAGGCAACGTACGAGAATTAGAAAATGCCATTGAGCGAGCGGTGATCCTCGCCGACGGGGATGACATCACTGTTGAAAATATGGCAATTGATGTATCACCCGATCAATTTGTACCCCAAGCATTAAAAGAGAATCTTCTGGAACCCAAGGCGAGCAGCAGTACTGAAACGAATCAGGGGGATTTATCCTTAGATGATTATTTCATGCACTTTGTTTTGGAAAATGAAGACGGCCTGAATGAAACTGATCTCGCGCGTAAGCTCGGCGTTTCCCGCAAGTGCTTATGGGAACGTCGCCAGCGCTTGGGCATCCCGCGAAAAAAAGCGACTAAGTCTAGTTGATACTCATACTTTGGCAAAAGCCAACTTCGGTCATAAGTCGCCACCTTGGTAGCATATATGCGCTAAATTCTTCGAGAAAGGTAACAAATAAAAGTGCCATTTTGTTACCTTCTCTTAAATATAAAACGCAAACCATTGATTTTGCTATCTTTTTCAAAGTTGGCACGGCGTGTGCTATATATTAATTACTAATAACAACAATGTTACCCAGATAATAAAAATAAAATTGGGTGGCATGCTAAAAGATCAGCAGCAATAAAAATAATAACGCTGATCAAGAGCTTACAATAATAATAATACCCCGGCTCATTAAGCATCAATTGCTTTGCACTCCAACTAGAAGTGTAAAGCAATTGGTTCTTCCCTTACTTCTCTACCCCTCTTTTATTGATCTTAGAAAATCCCAAACTCTACAAATTGCTTTTACCTTTAATACAGAACTAGATTGCTTTGCTATGCGCTGAAAGCACAGAGCGCCAAAATTCAGTCCTTAACAGCCCCGCAGCGATAGATCACAGAAAAACCCAAGTAATTCAAAGCTAACCAACTGTTCAAATGTCAAAAACACCGTTCAAACTAAGTTTTTTATCAAAAGCTAATTAGGACCACTTCTTTAAGCTCATACCAAAGCAGGATGCCAAAGACGTCAACAGCGAAGTGAGTGGCGCACTTTAGGTAAAAAGTTACATAGTGTTACCTTTTAGTTACCTTTGTTACGAATGAACATTACTTCAGGTAACACATTCACAGTAACAAATCGCACAGAAGCTAGTAACAGAATGAATAAGCCATTGATTTTAAAGGAAATTATAAAGTTGGCACGGTATTGGCTATATATTAAATATATAGCGTTAAGCACAAACAAAAATAATAAAGCTAAAACGCAAGATTGAAGATAGACCGCAATAATAAAAATAAAAATCGCGGCTACTGAGATCACAAAACACCCATTAAGAGGTGGCCTCATAATAAAAACAATAAAGAGGCGTAGAAATTGGTTGTTTTGAGTGCGAAGTGAGCAACATTTAGCACACAAATAATAAGAATAATAACAGGGCTTTAAGTTCCTGCGTATTCAAAACAGCTAGTTTATTTGACTAGGTTCGACACCAATAAAAATAAAAACCGTCGAACCTCGGTTTATTTCTCTTCTTTCACAGCCCAATCCCTATTCGCATTTAACGCCTTATTACATTTACTCATTCAATCGCCTTTACTCCCCCCGATGCCTCATAAATGCTTAATTAATAGCTATGTAATGCTAGAGATACTGTAAAATCGCCTAGCCATCAGGTAAACTCGCTTACTAACTATTATCGAACAATAATCATACTCGACAGGCGTAAGTTCTTCTTTGAAGCATCTTCCCCCTGTAATCGCGGAAATCAGGCAATCATAGATGTCCATAGTTAAAACTGTAGCGCGCTTATTCCCTTCCCTAATGGGAGGACGTAAAGCTAAAAATACGGATAACGAAATAAAACCCCAAATTCTACCGCGTAAAGAACATGGTATTAGCCGTCGTCAGCTGAGCGAAAATGCGCTGAAAGTTCTGTATCGTCTGAACAATGCGGGCTATCAAGCTTATCTTGTTGGCGGCTGCGTTCGCGACTCTATGCTGGGCGCTCATCCAAAAGATTTCGATGTCGCAACCAGTGCAACACCAGAACAAGTAAACCAGTTATTCCGTAACTCGCGCTTAATCGGCCGTCGCTTTAAACTGGTCCATGTTTTATTTGGTCGTGAAGTAATCGAGGTAGCAACCTTCCGCACCTCTCCAAAAGAAGAGCACAATAGTAACCAGGCCTCGACGGGCGATAGCGGTATGATTTTGCGCGATAACGTTTACGGCACTATTGATGATGATGCCATGCGTCGCGATTTCACGATTAATGCAATGTATTACGCGGTTGACGATTTCACTGTGCTTTCTTATGCTGGTGGTTATCAAGACGCGCAAGCTAAATTAATTCGTTTAATGGGTGACCCTGAAACCCGTTACCGTGAAGATCCTGTGCGTATGCTGCGGGCGATCCGCTTTGCCGGTAAGCTTAACTTTGAGATCGAGCATACGACGAAAGCACCGATTCCAATGATGGCGCCGTTGATGGAGCAGATCCCTGCACCGCGTCTATTCGAAGAGGTATTAAAACTATTTTTGTCCGGTAATGCCTTAGTCACCTACCGTTTATTGCGTGAATATAAGTTATTTGGCGAGTTATTCCCATTAACTGAGCAATGTGTGGCTGACGATGAATTTGCCGCTCGCTTTGTCGAACAGACCATGATTAATACCGATACTCGTATTCAGGGGGGCAAATCAGTAACACCTTATTATTTCTTTGCTGCTTTGCTTTGGCCATCTCTGCAAAGAGTCCAAGCGGAATTCTTGGAGCAAGGCATGCCACCACAGCCTGCGTTGCATAAAGCCGCTAGCCGTGTGATCGAACAACAGTTAAAACGCACCTCGATCCCTAAGCGTTTCACTATTCCAATGAAAGAAATTTGGGATATGCAGTCGCGCTTAGAGCGTAAGAAAGGCAAAAAAGCGGCGGAAGCGGCTGAAAGCAATCGCTTCCGCGCCGCTTATGACTTCGTATTATTGCGCGAACAGTGCGGTGAAAACCTCAACGGCTTAGGGGATTGGTGGACAGGCTATCAAGAAACCGATGAATATAAAGAAGTTGCCGCTAATCGTAAGCCAGAAGAACGCCATACTAAAAAGCGTCGCCCCCGTCGTACTGACCGTGGTACGCCGAATGGCCGCCAGCGTTCACGCCGTCCAGAGTAAGCCAAGTGTCTTTGGTTTATATCGGACTAGGGGCGAACCTTGGTCAGCCCCAGCAACAATTAGAGCAAGCCTTCATTGAGCTTGCTCGATTACCCAACTCCACCCTAGTCACACAATCTTCGCTTTACCATAGCAAACCTGTAGGTCCGCAGGACCAGCCTGATTATGTTAATGCGGTAGCACTATTAGAAACGACCTTAGAACCTCTTGCTCTGCTCGATGCTTTACAACAGTTAGAACAAGATCATGGCCGTATTCGCAAGCGTCACTGGGGTGAGCGCACATTGGACCTGGATATTATTCTGATCGATGATAGTGTGATTGAGAGCGAACGCTTAACCGTCCCCCATCCTTTTGCCCAGCAACGCAGTTTTGTACTAATCCCCTTGTCTGAGATCAATCCAGAGCTTGTCTTCCCTAATGGCAAAGCCTTAGGACAATTGCTCACTGAGCTGGATAATGATTTAATCCGCATCCGCGATTAATCTTGGTAACAAGTTCGCACTTTTTATGTGTTATTTTCATAATTAACAACATCTGAATTTAGAATACCGTAATTAAGAATATCTGAGGCACAGCATGAATAATGTCAGTATCCGTACCCTTAATGAATGTAAAAATAAAGGCGAGAAATTCAGCGTATTGACCGCATACGACGCAACCTTTAGCCACCTTGCTAGCAGCGCGGGTATTGAAGTACTTTTGGTAGGCGACTCTCTAGGCATGGTTTGCCAAGGCAAAGACAGTACCTTACCAGTGACGATGGCCGAAATGGAATACCATACTCGCTGTGTCGCTCAGGGAAACCAAGGCTCCCTCATTATGGCTGACATGCCATTTATGAGTTACAGCACACTAGAGCAAGGTCAGGCTAATGCTGCCTTGTTAATGCAAGCTGGCGCCAATATGGTAAAAGTTGAAGGTGATGATTGGTTAGTGCCTTTAGTGGCAAGCCTTGCTCGCCAAGGTGTCCCTGTCTGTGCTCACTTAGGTTTAACCCCACAAGCGGTGAATAAACTAGGGGGTTATCGCGTGCAAGGTCGTGATAAAGCCGAAGCGAGTGCCATGATTGAGCATTCAAAAGCCCTTGTGGCCGCCGGTGTAGATTGCATTTTACTTGAATGTGTTCCAAGCAGTTTAGGTAAAGCCATCACGGAGTCGGTAGACGTTCCCGTAATTGGCATTGGCGCTGGTAGCGATACCGATGCGCAAGTATTAGTGGTGTATGACATGCTCGGTCTTAATGCCGGCCATATCCCTAAATTTGTTAAGAATTTTATGATTGATGGGCGCACGCCGCAGCAAGCGATTAGCGCTTATGGCGAAGAAGTTAAGGCCGGAACCTTTCCTGGTTCTGAGCATAAATTTTCTTAGCACGACAAATTTTTCAGATCGGCTGCATTCAAAGATCGACAGTATTAAAACGTAGGTTGTTACATGAGTTTATTAACGGTTTCCACCGTCGCTGCATTGCGTGATTTTGTTCATCAGGCAAAATTCAAAGGTCTAAGCGTGGGTTTTGTGCCCACCATGGGCAACCTGCACGCAGGCCACATGAGTTTAGTTAAACACGCGAATAAGCAGTGTGATGTGGTCATCGCTAGTATTTTTGTTAACCCTTTGCAGTTTAACAACCAAAGCGACCTAACCAACTATCCCCGCACCCTAGCGCAAGACCAGGCTTTGCTCGAAGACCATGGCTGCAACCTACTCTTCGCTCCCACCGTGGATGAAATGTATCCTAATGGCCAAGAAAGCCAGTCGATGGTATCTGTCCCTGATATCTCTATGGGGCTGTGTGGTGGCTCTCGTCCTGGGCACTTTGATGGTGTCGCAACGGTCGTCAGCAAGCTATTCAACATGGTACAAGCAGATAAAGCCTTCTTTGGTGAGAAAGATTTTCAGCAGCTCGCCGTTATTCGTAAAATGGTGGCCGATTTATGCATTGCCATTGATATTGTCGGCGTAACAACTGAGCGAAATGACCAAGGCTTGGCTTTAAGTTCTCGCAATGGCTACTTGTCGGCCAATGAATTAGCCTTAGCACCTGCGATATACTCTGCCTTGCAAGACGCGGCGAGTGCGATTCAACAAGGCAACGATTTTGCCTCGACACTGGAGCAAACGCAGCAGCGATTGAATCAAAAAGGCTTCAAAGTTGACTATTTAGCGCTGTGTCGTGAATACGACCTAAAGCCCGCCACCGCTGACGATAAGCAACTTGTAGTACTCATCGCAGCCTTCTTGGGCAGTGCGCGCCTTATTGATAATTTGCCATTTTCGTTGAATCAGACTAGCGATTAAGGCATACTTCGCACCGCCTTCTATGAGGCTATAAATTAACCAATGAAAACAGAGGCTTTTTGACCTGCTGATTCATTGAGACGTAACCGGATTAAAGGTTTTTTCTATGCAGTCCACTATGCTGAAAGCCAAGATACATCAGGCTCGAGTCACACAGGCCGTATTGAATTATGAAGGCTCCTGCGCTATCGACGGTAAGTTGTTAGAATTGACAGGCATTCGCGAATTTGAACAAATTCAAATCTACAACATGGAAAATGGTGCTCGTTTCACCACTTATGTTATCCGTGGTGAAGATAATTCAGGTATTATTTCTGTCAATGGTGCTGCTGCGCGCTTAGCTCAGGTGGGTGACCGCTTGATTATTTGTGCCTACAGCAATTACGATGAGAAAGATTTAGCCAACTTTAAACCTAAAATGGTTTATACCAACGCTGATAATACCGTAAGCCATACCAGCTTCGACATTCCAGTTCAGGTTGCTTAATCGACTCTAATTCGATTGAGGCAATTTGACGACTAATACGCCACACTTGCTGTGGCGTTTTTGTTTCTGCCGTTTTTACGATGGCATTAATATCCTTTGCCGATCAACTTGCATTCTGCATGGTAATAATTAAAGCCAACCATTAATTATTAGCCTTAATAATAAAGCATGAAAATTCGATATAAGTTCAGCTGTGAACTTGAGCCTCCCCCTTCCTTTTGTGTAATGTTATGTAACAGCCACTTAGTGCTGTGCAATACTCAAATACTTATATGGAAATTCTTTATTATGAATCTAAAAAACCTTGTCGGCTTGGCATTCGCCGCTTTCTTAACTGGCTGCGGTGGCGCAAATGACCATCCTGAAGAACTACTGGGAACTTGGACGACAGCATGTGCTCATACGAATGTTCAAACATATACTCAGTCATATACATTTGACGAAGCATTAACTTTTACTCAAGAGAACCTTTACTCTGACTGTTCTCAGAAATACACAACCATGCAGCTTAAGTTACTTGCGACATATGAGCCAGAGCTTCAAACAACCAGTAGTGGTGTGGAGGCTTTGAGAGCTAATGTAATTGCGGAAGATATAACCTACACTCCTCATGATGAAAAGGCACTTGCAAATTTACAAAATAGTTGTCCGAATTTAAGCTGGAGCATAGGGCAGCCAACGAGCATGATGACCTGCCAAAGCACGTTCTATCAGTATTTGGTTGATGCTTATACGTCAGGTTTAAAAATGCTACTCTTCGTGGATGGGGATTTTTTATATCTAGAATCAAGTCAAGATGACTTCCCTCTTGATGTAGATTATGACAAGCCCTATATCAAACAATAAGTTAATCAATAAAATGGCTCTAGATAGCTATCATATTTAAGCGCCATTACAGATCGAATAGCTCTACGATTAAGATAATTTGATGATCTATACGCCACACTTGCTGTGGCGTATTTGTTTCTGACGTTCCTACCTGTCATGAAGTACCACAAAAGTTTATACTGCGGGTAATATTGATATTTGACTCATATAAGGATTGTTATGAGCACGCCCCTACAACGTCTCGACATCTGGCAACAGCTACAGCAACACTTTGCTGACATCCACCAGCAACACATGCTGGATTGGTTTCAACAAGACAAGCAGCGTTTTGACCGTTTCAACCTTGAAGCTGCTGGCTTAACCTTAGATTATTCTAAGAATCGCATCACCAGCGAAACCATGGACCTGCTAACCCAGCTGGCCAAAAAGCGTGAACTGCCCGCACAAATCAAAGCCTTATTCGAAGGTGAACTGGTCAATCGCAGTGAAAACCGCCCTGCCTTGCATACCGCTCTACGTAACTTCAGCGATCGTCCTATTATAGTTGACGGTATCGATGTGATGCCAGAAGTGCGCGATACCATGAACCGCATGGAAGAGTTCTGCTGGAAGATACGTCGTAAGCACTGGCGTGGCTATACTAACAAACCTTTTACCGACGTTGTCTCTATCGGTATCGGCGGTTCATTTTTAGGGCCGAAGCTCGCGTCCAGCGCGCTCAAACCTTACAACGATAACCAAATTAATGTGCACTACCTGGCGAACATCGATGGTTCACATATTACTGAAATTTTGAAACATCTGAGCCCTGAAAGTACATTATTCATCGTTCAGTCAAAATCCTTCAATACTCAAGAAACACTCAAAAATGCTCTTGCTTGTCGCCAGTGGTTTTTAGACAACGGCGGTACCATCGACGACTTACCGAAGCACTTTGCTGCGGTTTCTGCCAACGTAGAAAAAGCCGTTGAGTTTGGTATTGCCAAAGAGAATATTTTCCCGATGTGGGATTGGGTGGGTGGTCGTTATTCTTTATGGTCAGCCATCGGCTTGCCTTTAGCTCTCGCCATTGGTATCGATAATTTCCGCGACATGCTACGCGGCGCCCATGCGATGGATGAACACTTCCGCACCGCACCCATGGAAAAGAATATGCCCGTGATCATGGCATCATTAGGCATCTGGTATGTGAACTTCTTTGGCATTAATTCCCAAGCTATTCTGCCCTACGATCATTATTTACGCGGTTTACCTGCACACTTACAACAACTGGATATGGAAAGTAACGGTAAATCCATAGGCATCGATGGCCGTAAAGTGGACTACCATACTGGTCCAATTATCTGGGGCGGTGTGGGTTCCAATGGCCAGCATGCCTACCACCAGCTATTACACCAAGGCACCCACTTCTCGCCGAGTGATTTTATTGTGCCTATGCGTAGCCACAACCCCATTGATAACTTCCACGCCATGCTTGTTTCCAATGCTTTGTCTCAAAGCCAAGCTCTGCTAACCGGGAAAACCGAACAGCAGGCAATGGAAGAATGCCTAACAGCAGGCATGAATGAAGAGGAAGCTACCGTATTAGCCGCACAAAAAGTAATTCCAGGGAACCGTCCAAGTAATACTCTCTACTTCCCTAAATCTACGCCCCATTCGGTAGGCGCCTTAATCGCACTGTATGAGCATAAAGTCGCCGCCCAGGGAATGCTCTGGGGAGTAAATTCTTTCGATCAATGGGGGGTTGAGCTAGGTAAAGATATGGGAGATAACGTATTGGCGGCCTTAGAAGGTGAAGGTAATAATACTGCGTTTGATAGCTCTACCGCAGGTCTCGTTCAAGCTTATAAAAATATGCAGGATCTATTGTAGCGCTAAGCTGTCTTAGATCTTTCTCATTGATTTAACTGGACACTGTTATGCAGCGTACTTTTTTTAATTTAATTAGCATCATTCTAACTGCGATTATAAGCGTAACAAGTTATGCTGGAGACCCAACGACAAAATCTAATAAGCCTGTTATTGGTGAAGCGGCTAACTTCCTGATCAATGGTCATGCCGCTTTTCGCGCAAGAATTGATAGTGGCGCGACGAGTACTTCTATCAATGCTCACAATATTAGCATCACAGATGCTAGTGAAAAAATGGCAGAGAACAAAGGCAAGCAAATTTCCTTCGTTATTATTGATAAAAATGGCCATAGCACTCAGCTTCAGTCAAAGATTAAACGCATTAATAAAGTCACTACTCCTCAAGGAATTGAGCACAGGTACGTTGTGCCAATGACACTGACCTGGAATGGCCAAACATCCATTGCATTGATCAATCTGCGTGATCGTTCACGCATGGAATATAAACTATTAATCGGACGCGATTGGTTAGATGTTCACGCTGTCATTGATGTGGCACCAAAAGCAACCATTGGTGAAATTGCTGATTATATTGTGGCAGGGGATTTGGTATTTACCGCTAGAGTCGATACCGGAGCGACGTCTACGTCGATCAATGCCATCAATATTGATATAAAAGGTGAAGGAAGAAGTGAGAGTAATAACATTGGTAAAACAATCAGCTTTGATATCGTAAATAAAGAAAACAAAAGCAAACGCATCACCACCACAATAAAAAATGTGGTCATGGTAAGTAACTCGATATCTTCAGAAATGCGCTATAAAGTAGATATTAAAATTGAATGGCAGGGTAGACACCAAACACTTGAGGTCAATCTTAAAGACCGCTCCAAGCTTACTTATAAATTATTAATCGGACGTGACTGGATTGGTAAAAATGCAATTGTCGATACCTTAAAAAGTGATGATGACAATTAAGTAACCTTTAAAAAATCATGGGATTGATGGCTGGACAATACCAGCCAAGTCCATGCTTTATTCCTAGTTACCTAGATCAATTATTGCTACTTGCAGGCCCTTCTTAGAGTTTTTTAAATGTCTTCACCTTCTACCTTGTTCTTCAATACTTTCTGTACTAATTATTAATAACCTTATTAAGCTATGTACTTTTTGTAAATCAAGGAAGAACGATGAAGTTTATTCTCCGCCTATCAATAAAATACAAAATCATGGCCATTGCCCTAATTGGTATATTAGGATTATCTATTTATTTATTTTTTTCAATTAAAGCTCAGCAAGCGACGGAAGTTAAATTAGATCGCATTGAAAATATCATCTTCCCAACCATTGAACGGGTAGATCGCAGCGGTAGTTTATTATTTAAATTACGTAATCAACTGGGGACGGCATTAAGTGAAGAAGATATTGATCTCGTTAGCGAAGCTGAAGAGTCTGCAAAAAAACTCGATGCACTATTGATTGAAATAATAGATTTAAACGAACTGAATCAAAGTGCACTGCAGCTACAAAGGGCTTACCGCCAATACCAAAAACCTTCTATCGCTTTAGTACGCGGCATGCTTGATGGATCAATAGACTTTACTCAACTAGCGAACCAAGCAAAAAAAGTCAACGTATCGTACGATGACTTCAGCAGTGAGCTAGCGAAATTTAGAGAGCAAAGTTACAGCAATTTTGAACAGACAATAAAAACAACCAACGAACAAAATAAAAAAACAGGCATGCTGGGTATTGCTATCGCTTTAGTCGTTATATTCACTCTAATATTTTCATCCTGGTCTATTGCCAACATCATTACGAAAACGATTAACCGCATCGTTCATTCCTTGGCTGATATGTCGACAGGAAAAGGGGATCTGACTATTCGCCTACAAACTCGCGCTGAAGATGAGGTTGGGGATCTAGTGGATAACTTCAACGGTTTCATTACTCACTTACAGCTATTAATAAAAGTGATGGCCAACCTTAGCTTAGGTGTCGCTAGCGGCGCGGACAAAGTTAAAAGCATCGCCGGAAAAACCCAACAAGGCATACACCATCAGCAAGATGAAATTAATCTGGTAGCCACCGCGGTTAATGAAATGGCGGCGACGGCTCAAGAAGTTTCCCGCAATGCAGAAGAAGCGGCCAATGCCACAAGGCAAGCACAGGAAGGAACCCATCAATCACAAAAAATCATGGCGGAAAATATTACTTCTATTTCTGCCCTAGTTGCTGATGTTGAACATGCTCGTGAAGTCATTCAAAACTTAGCAAAAGAGAGTGCATTGATTGGTAATGCCTCCCAAGTCATTCAAGGCATCGCGGAACAAACAAACCTTTTAGCCCTCAATGCCGCGATTGAAGCCGCTAGAGCGGGTGAACAAGGCCGAGGCTTTGCCGTAGTTGCTGATGAGGTTCGCTCACTCGCCGGGCGAACGGCAGAGTCTACTACTGAAATTCAATCGATTATCGAACGTTTACAAGCAGGCACCGAGCAAGCCGTGAACGCTATGGAGAGCAGTCGCGAAAAAGCGATTAAGGTTGTTGACCAATCCCAAGCAACAGAAAGCTCTCTTATCCACATTATGACCAATGTCGATACAATCAGTAGCATGAACAGCCAAGTAGCCAGCGCTGCGGTTGAGCAGAGCGCTGTTTCCGAAGAGGTGAGTGCTAATATTGTGAAAATTAATGAAGTTTCAGAAGATACCGTCGATCAAGCGGCTAAGACCTCTCAAGAATCCTCAGACTTGGCAGAACAAGCACAAAATCTACGCAACATCGTCAACGAGTTTAAAGTGTGAACCCGAGTTAAAAAGTTTCATTCGCTCTCGTTTCAAATACCGCTACACTAGCGCCCTAAATTACATAATTATTGGTTAATAGTTAGGGCGTAATAATGCTAAATGATTCGAATCTTTTTAATAATTCCGAACTTGGAAAAACGGCTCAGGCCATTCGTTGGCTTGATAACGAATTACAATTATTAGATCAACGCATTCTTCCCCATCAAGTCGAATACCGAACCCTAGCAAACGCAGATGAAACCGCCCGGGCGATTACCAACATGGTTGTTCGTGGTGCTCCCGCGATTGGTATCACCGCAGCGTATGGTATTGCCCTTGCTGCTCGTAATAATGATAATCTCGATAGCGCCTACCGCACACTCGCAGCATCTCGCCCGACTGCGGTTAATTTATTTTGGGCCTTAGAGCGCATGGAAAATGTTCAGCCACAAACCTTCTCTGCCCTATTAACCGAAGCCCAAGCGATTCATAGCGAAGATATTCAAGGGAATTTAAGGCTAGGGCAACTTGGCGCTGGCTTAATTGCAGAAAACAGCCAAATCTATACTCACTGCAATGCTGGTGCGTTGGCTACTGGCGGCTATGGTACCGCTCTCGGCGTTATTCGCTCTGCCTTTGCCGCAGACAAGCTAACTCAGGTTTATGCCGGTGAAACTCGCCCTTGGTTACAAGGAGCGCGCTTAACTGCGTGGGAATTAATGCAAGACAACATCCCGGTGAAGCTTTGCGCCGAAGGAGCCGCGGCCCAATTATTTCGCCAAGGTAATGTTGATTGGTTGATCGTCGGTGCTGATCGTATTGCCGCCAATGGTGATGTCGCGAACAAGATAGGCACTTATGGCCTAGCGCTATTAGCCAAGCATCATGGCATTAAAGTAATGATTGCCGCCCCTACCAGCACGATTGATATGCAGACAGCTACAGGTGACGATATCGAAATTGAACAACGTCATCCATCAGAAATGACTCATCACCAAGGACAAGCGATTGCGCCTGCAGGCTGCGAAGCAATAAACCCTGCTTTTGATATCACCCCAGCCGAATTGATTGATGTGATTGCGACCGAGAAAGGCCTAATTCTTCAGCCGAGTAATGAAACGATTGCCATGCTTATGTCACGCTAGGCTATTGAAACCTGCCTCAAAGGGTATAATAGGCCAATTTTTCAACCCCTTATTATAATTCTATATTATCAAATCTGGAGAACCTTATGACAGATGTCGTTATTGTTGCTGCAACCCGTACCGCTATTGGTACATTTGGTGGCTCACTTGCTAGCTTACCGGCCACCGAATTGGGCGCGATTGTTATTCGTTCCTTGATCGAGAAAACCGGCATCTCGGTAGACGCTATTGATGAAGTATTAATGGGCCAAGTACTTGCAGCGGGTTGTGGTCAAAACCCAGCACGCCAAGCCGCGATTAAAGCGGGTATCCCGGTAACCGCTTCTGCCATGACCATTAACAAGGTGTGCGGCTCTGGCCTTAAAGCCCTTCACCTAGCGGCACAGGCGATTAAAGCGGGAGACGCTGACGTGATTATCGCTGGCGGGCAAGAGTCTATGTCTAACTCCGCTCATGTATTACCGAACTCGCGTAATGGCCAGCGCATGGGCAACTGGAGCATGGTCGATACCATGATTACCGACGGCCTTTGGGATGCGTTTAACGATTACCACATGGGCATCACCGCAGAGAACATTGCGGAGCAATATGAAATTCCTCGTGGTGATCAAGACGAGTTCGCGGCGCAATCACAAGCGAAAGCCATTGCTGCTATTGCAGCCGGTAAATTCAAAGACGAAATTACTGCAGTAACGATTCCTCAGCGCCGCGGTGATGACATCATTTTTGATACCGATGAAGGCCCACGCTCTGTTACCGCAGAAAAACTTTCGGGGATGCGTGCTGCGTTCAAGAAAGACGGCACAGTGACTGCGGGCAACGCCTCTTCACTAAACGATGGCGCAGCAGCCGTAATGCTTGCTAGCCGTGAAAAAGCCGAAGAATTAGGCCTACCTATATTGGCGACGATTTCAGGTTATGCCAGCGCCGGTGTTGATCCAAGTATCATGGGCACAGGCCCTATTCCTGCGGTTAAGAAATGCCTAGCTAAAGCCGGTTGGGATATTAACGAGCTGGACCTAATAGAAGCGAATGAAGCGTTTGCCGTACAAGCTTTATCGGTAAATAGGGATCTTGCGTGGGATACCAACAAGGTGAACGTTAACGGCGGCGCTATTGCATTAGGTCACCCAATCGGTGCTTCCGGTTGTCGTGTATTAGTAACGCTATTACATGAAATGATTCGTCAGGATGCGAAAAAGGGTCTGGCGACGCTTTGTATTGGTGGTGGTTTGGGGGTTGCGCTCTCTATTGAGCGTTAGGGGTTGAACGCTAGCCTCTAATATATAAATGCCAAAAGCAGTACGAGATTTTTTTCGTGCTGCTTTTTCATTCTGTCTTGCTCAGTTATCCACAACGTAATACTCTTGAGAAAAACAATAATTAGCAAGAGAGCATACTATGACTGAACCCGTCGTTGAAAAGCAGCGCTTCACTTCCTTTGCCGAGTTCTACCCTTTTTATCTCAGTGAACATAGCAACCCACTCTGTCGCGCACTGCACTATATCGGCAGCATCGGTGTATTAACTATTATTGCTTATGCCATCATAACGGCAAACTACATGGCGCTTTGGTTTATGCCATTGATGGGTTACGGCTTTGCTTGGGTCGCGCACTTCTTTATCGAACACAATCGTCCAGCCACTTTCAAATACCCCCTGTATAGCTTCCTCGGTGACTGGGTAATGTTAAAAGACTTCTTATTAGGGCGCTTTCGCCGCTAACGGTTCGACTATGTCGATTTCGACACAGTCGTAACAAGCTCAGTAGAATAATTTTTTACGCCAAAGGCTTCTTTGGCCTGAGCTCTACGGATTAACCCCCAGACAATGAAACCCGCAATCAGGTTGCCGCTAGACGCACCCAATAATAAACCTTCAAAACCATAAAAATGCCCTCCAAGCCAAGCCAGCGGCACATAGAATACAGACAGTCTAAACAGATTTAACATCATAGAGACTCCGGTACGCTGCAACGAATTTAACGCCGCATTTGCACAAAGTACAATTCCCATGCCCGCATAACCAATCGGCATCAGCATCAGATAATGACCCACCTTTTCAATCACCACGGGATCTTGAGAAAATATCATCGCTATGAAAGGGGATATTGACCATAAGAGTAACCATATACCGAGCTGCCAAGCTAAAATAAAGCGCACCGATATAGAAAGCGCCTGCCAAATACGCTGATGCTGGCCCGCGGCAAAATTTTGCCCGACGAATACAGGAATGGTCGAAGTTAACGCGAGTATCACGACTATTGAGAAAGGCTCTATCCTTGCCCCGACGCCAAAGGCCGCCACCGCCTGCTCTCCCATTGGCGCAATCATAATCAGTAAAATACCACTAGCAATCGGTACCAGTACATTGGTGATCATAGCCGGTATGCCTATCGCCATTAAACGCTGCCAGATACTTAATAACTCTTTAAAGGTTAATTGTGCCCAGTGTAATAAATCAATTTTGGCTAACGAATACATCATAACCAGTACCACAATCAACCAACACAAAGTACTGGCTAAGGCAGCACCTGCGATACCCATGCCTTCGATAGGTCCGATACCAAAAATTAAGATAGGATCTAAAATTGCGTTCAGCACCGCCGAACCTAACATCATCATACTCGGCAGCTTAGTATTCCCTACCGCACGCATACTGCTATTAATCACGATCATAAACATCATCAGCCAAGCGCCTGGCCAATAGAATTGCATATACTGCCAAATGACTGGCAATAACTCTGCATCCGCTCCGAGCAATAAAAACAAATCATCGTTAAAGCACCAACCCAAAAGGAGGATGACACTCGCGATCACCGCTGTCAGCAAGAGACTCGCCATGACATAGCGCTGTGCTAAAGGATGCTCATTGCCCCCTATCGCGCGGGCAATTAATGCTGAAGACGCAATACCCAGCCCAATCGCTAGATTCATAACCACCATCGCAATCGGCATAGTAAAAGTAACCGCCGCTAAACTCGTGGTACCCAACAAACCGATGAAAAATGTATCCACTAAGTTAAAGAAGAAAACTGCAACAATACCGATGACCATGGGTAGCGTCAGCTTATATAAGGTACGGCCGACTGGAGCCGCTACGATTTCATCTCTCACACAACCACCCTTCGATTCTCTATTAACTTTTGATATTAACAGATGCTCAGTTTTTCTGTTCGAACGCTTTGTTCCATTTTTAACCGTTTCCGTTACCCACTCCCTTATGGATCACAAACATATTGTAAAAAGCTGTTATATCTCATTCCGAATAATCGGCCTAACTTGAACTTTACTCCCCTAGACATTACCCTAGCGCCCATTATTCAAAGATGAATGGCAGCATAATCATGAAGATTACAAAACTCTTACCCCTTATTACATACTTGGCAGCAGCAATTAGCTTTACCAGCCAAGCAGAAGAAGAGGCCATTGCTCCTGTCTGGTCTGGTCAAGCCGAGCTAGGCTTTATCGATACCAGTGGTAATACTGATACTCGTAGCTTGAATGGTAAATTCAATCTAGTTCACAATGTACAGCCAGTGAAAACAGGATTGAGATTAGAAGCCTTAACCAGTGAAGAAAATGGTCGCTCATCGAAAGAAAAATACTTCGCTGAAATAAAAAGTGACTACACCTTAGGGGAGTATGACTATCTAGCCTCCTTATTAAGTTATGAGGACGATCGCTTCAGCGGCTTCGAATATCAAAGTGTACTTTCAGTCGGTTATGGTTATCGTTTATGGAATGCAAAGAAAGGCCATTTCGATGTAGAACTCGGCCCAGGTTATCGTCGCACATCCCTCGATGAACGCAATGAAAGCGGTGAGAAATTGAAAGACGAATTCATTGGCCGCCTAGCATTAGATTTTTCAGCCAGCATCAGTGAAAACGCAACCTTTTTAGAAGTTTTCACCATAGAGTCTGGTGAATTTGCCACGGTTTACAGATCCATTATGGGGCTGCAGAGCACCCTAGTATCAACCCTAGCAATGAAAATTAATTACGAAGTAAAGTATACCGATACCGTTCCTGAAGGCACTGAGGAAATGGAAACGATTGTTGGCGCAACCTTAGTTTATGGATTTTAAAGACTGAGATTACACATTATGGATTCAAGGAAATTAAAATCGACAATAACGAATTAATTGCCGATATGGCTAACGTACAGCAACAACTGAGCCCGTACTTGTATGCGGACTATCTAAGACAAGCGCATATTAAGCTAGCGGACTGATGTTAGTACTAACTCCCGGATATTAATATCCGGGAGTTAGAGACTTTTCAAACGGCCCTACTCCTGCAATTTTCGACCAAACAAAAATTATTACAAACATTCACAATATTATCATCTCAATTTATGCTGAAGATAGCCCCTGCGAATACATCCCATATATTACATTGGGCTTGTATAATGATGCTTACTCTGACTCCGACATTTACAATATTTCTAATAAACTAAGCAAAGAAGTCAAAGTAGATAACATAAAAATAAATAATTTTATCAGATTTACAATGCATCCTTGTTGCTGGAATAAATTATTGACTACTAATCATTAATCTGCAATTTCCTTCATAGCAATGACAACGTCTTAATGAAATTAAGATAAATATTAAAAATACCATACATTTAAATAATTATTAGAAACAATCAACTAATCCATAAATACCAGCAAGTTGTAATGATTGAGTAAAGCCCCTTTAATTAAATCGAAACTAAATTAATTTTATAAAAATCAACTTCCCCATAGACACCTCACGTTATTGATAATGAAATATAAACAGGATGATTTACGTCACCCAGCAATACTAAAGTATCAATTATTATTTACCTTCTGTGAAAACTTCAATTTTTTTATTTAAACCCATCACCTTTTATAACAATGGGCTCTTACATGCCTTGCATACTCATTCGAAGTCTATTATAAAGCTTCGGTTAAGAGGATAATTAAATGATAAATATACTGATCATAATAACTTTTTCAATACTGATATCAGGTTGTGGCGGCGGTACACCAAACAAAGTAGTGGTTAAAGGACCAAACCATGCCATACCAACTCCCGAGTCAATCCTTAGCTCTACTCATGAGAATATTACCCCAACAATAACTGGAACTCCAAAACGATATCTATTAGCCAACACAGATTATTCTTTCACTCCAGATGCATTAGACCTAGACGGTGATGACTTAACATTCACCATCGAAAATAAACCTAGCTGGGCCATATTTAACAATGCAAGCGGTGAACTGAAAGGAACACCTACAGCAGCCAATGAACATCGAGACATTAAAATTTCAGTCTCTGATAGTATCGAGTCAACTTCGCTTCCTACGTTTAATATTATTGTGCAAGCACCACCTAACAATGCACCTACTATTTCAGGCACAGCAACAACGCTGATCAATACAAATTCTGATTATCAATTCATACCCACAGCTACAGACCTGGATGGCGATGACTTAACATTCACCATCGAAAACAAACCCGTCTGGGCCATATTTAACAATGCAAGCGGTGAACTCACAGGA
>JAESQF010000027.1 GCA_016765295.1 Oleispira sp. | reverse complement strand
TTGCTATGTGTTTTAAATCCATAGGATCAAGTGTGTTGGCCATATCGCTTTTGTTATGCGATATAGGAATTTATACTTGATCTTTCTAAGTGGTCGGTGAGCCAAGATGAACCGTGGCATCATTTAAACCGTGATAACTGGCACAAATCGAACCGTGATTTTCTTTAATATTCAAAAAATTGGCACGGTTTGAACCGAAATAGGTGGCACAGACCTACCGAAATGACTGGCACAAGTTGAACCGTGATAACCAGTTGCCATCAAGAATTCTTTTAAAGCAGAATATTCTTGTCCTAATCTTTTAATTCTTGTATTTAACGTAACTGGTTGGCGGAGCATCTATTTCATCGATAATCCTTTCAACACATTTACGAATTGAATTACCGCATGCCGATGGACTAGTCCAAAACAGAGAAAAAGCCTCTGCCATTTGGTCTACAATCACCCTTGGAGTTTTAATAGGTATAATAAAAAGATTTATGTGTGGATAGAAGAATTTAGGATAGTAGTACAATTGAGTGTCATATACCGCATTCAAATCTTCATCTGGAAATACTTCAGTATCATATCGTAACTTTCCACAAGTCGATATCATTTCTAGGCATTGAGTCCGAGGACATTCTAAAAAAAATGTAGTAATATATTCCTGTTTTTGAGCTGCTTCAACATCGTCTATACATGTTCTTCGATGTTCATTCCCATCAGGGTCATAATAAAAACTGGGTTCATCAGGTAAAAGTCTTAGTTTAGAGGGATACTTGAGAATTTTAGTGTCATCCACTATTCTTAAAATTCCTTTAGTACAATTTGGACAATTTAGATTTGGAAAGTCCTTAAATAATAATTTCTCTTCTTTTATTAGCATCTTTTATTTGAACTTCAATGCTGTTCCCCAAAAGGTCCCTTAAAAGGTACGTGAAATGTATGCCATGGATTTGTAACTGAAGTCCTTTCTTTCTTTTGGGCCATTACAATGATATCTCCATTGGATCTGGCATTGATGTGTCCTAGCATTACTTTTCCGCCGACGCTTGTATCCCTGGCAAGTTCGGTTGAAAAAACCAATGGAAACTCACCTTGACTATGTTTTGCGGCCGCTCCTATTGCATCAGGCAATGGATGGTCATAGCTACCATCATCACCTGAAGAGAATACTGTTGCTTTTGGTGAAACATCCTTTAAATATTCGACATCAAAATCAGATGATCCGTGATGGCATGCCTTATTCACATCGCAGGTAAACTTGTTCAAATGATTGTGATAACGATCATGCAGATATTTTTGTGCTGGTTGGTTCAAATCACCCCCAAATAAGAAACGTACGTTTTTGTAAGTAAGCCTTAGAACAATACTGTTACCATTTATTGTATAGGATTCACTAGGCGCGGGTATTGGATTTGTAGCTGTTATATTGTGGGGATTGGGAAATACAGGAAGCCTGATCTCTCCTGTTTTCTTTGTGGTAACAGGTCCTAACACCTCAAATTTAAGATTAACCCCAATCTCTATAATCTCGAGAGATTCCGGTTTTCTTGCAACCAATCGTTTAACAGATTTGACACCTTGTTGCGCACTATCGTGTGAATTGACAAGTGCCTCAAGAAAGTTGCCAAAATAGTTAAGGTTACCCTTTTTAGTTAATAATTCACCTGAGGCCAAAAGTGTTCTTGCGGAATCGATGTTGGTAAAGTCCGTACTAATGGACCGGGTTCCATCAGTATGATTGATTATGGTTCCTAGGTCAAGGTCTTTATCACTACTAAAGTCATGATAACGTGGAAGTCCATTGTGATAAATTGTTCCTATAATGAAGTTGGGATCCTTAAGCACCTTTACCAAGCCATAATAGTGATCCTTATCAAAATGAGAAATGAAAATCGCATTGATGAACAGGAAATCCCTTTTTGGAAGACCAATGGCTTCATCAGCCCTACGTAGGGACTCCAAACGCTTCTTAAGATAACGGTAAAGGCCTTCATTTGGTCCGCCATCAATAATCACCAAAGCGTTTTCTGATTCAATTAAGGTAGCGTCTCCCTGACCCACATCTAGGTAAAATATTTTCAGTTGTTGCTCAGTAGAAAGTTTTCCCATTTCTATAAAACCAGAATTGGATTTTCCTTTTTCGTTTGGAACGTCACTTACTGGCACCCACCCTGACATTAACTGAGTTGGATCTATATGGACACGGGATCCAAGTAATTTGAATCTATTACCAGGTTTCTTAGGGCTATTTCCGACCTTTTTTGCGATATAGCCATCATCTGATTTTGTATATCTTATTTCCATGGGCAACAATATCTAGGTTAAAATTGATAAGTCGTAAGGCTTTATAACCAAGACCTTAATCATTGAGGTAGGATTTAATCTGAAAATAAGAAAACTCCTATACTTATCTTATAAAAGCGTGTGAATGGAATGATTTTCTGTATAAATAATGTTTTGTTCATCGTCTATTTAGACTTTAAATTACTCAGTTGTCTTATTCATTTTCGCTAAATTCTCATTAAAGCCAGGCTCGACTCTTAACTCAAATATTATCTCGATTCATTGACGCTAACAGATTATCATTGAACTTAATTATCCATTTGCTATCATCCTGCATCTTTTTCTATCCTCAATAAGCTCAATACACTTTTGAGGATTTCCTACTAAATTTAAAAGCGGCAAATATTTAGCAATAATTCGACTTTCAATTGAAAAATTTCCTACATAGGAAACAACAAAAACTTCGACACTTTCATTTAACCATTCTGTAATTTTCATGGTGTCTGACTTACTAAATTTATAATTATTTTTGTTTTTTGCATTCCTCAAACTTCCAGGAATTGGTTCATATCCCAAAACCGCACCAATGCTACGAAAAAAAGTTCCGGGACTAGTATGTTTAAGTTCTTGATCCAATCTTTTTCCTAATGCCTGTCTTTGCGCCTTTCCCATGTAAATTATACGATTACCTCTTCCCTTAAATATCATTTGATATCTTCTTGGAAGTACAGCACTTTTTTTTAAACGAATACTATAGAATCCCTTAGTTGCAAGAACTTTAGAATCTAACTCAAACGGGGACACATAAAAGCCTTTTTTAAATAGCTCCAAATCCAAAATTTTGGAAGGCTTTGTAGTTGTTTGGTTAAGAGATATATCCATTGTTTATTTATATTACTTTAAATTGAGAAATATAATGCATCTGTGACTGTATTGCTAAATGTATCTTTGTTCCGAATCCGAACAGAAGGCTTAGCAGCTTTAGATTCTAGTATGATTGTATAATCTTCTGTTTCATTTCTAAAGGTGTAATGTACTGCATGACTAGTTTCGTCTTTTTTAAATGGATGTATAAACGATGTAGACAAAGGGAGTCCTTTCTTGTTGAAGCTTCGAACAACCTTCTTATCAATTTGGGTCATTACTAATGAATCTTTGTACAATTGAAATTTAACCTTGGTTTTTAAACTATATTCAGCAATTTTGGAATGTGTAGTTATAAACTCAGCTATTTCTTCTTGTGCAGACATCGACATTCCAATGAAGAATGTTAGGAAAATAGTTATTTTTTTCATCCTTTATTTGAACTTTTATGGTTTAAGTATTCTTTCTTCCCAACTAAAAACCTCTAACAAAAGGTCTTCTCCAGAATGTGCTTTTGCAAGAGCTTTAAGTTTCTTGTTCTGCTTTGTATGATGGTAAATCTCAGTCAATAAATATCTTATTCCTTGATTATCGTTGGGATTATATAGCATCAATTTTAGAAAAAGACTTTCCGCTCTCACCAATTCGTTTCGTCTCATGAATTCTAAACCAAGTATTTGCAGCGACCTAAGAAAAGGACGGTTTTCAAGAATTAGCCATTTCAATTTATCTTCATTGTGATTGAACGAAACGGGAAACGAATCCAACCCAATCATATACGCAGTTATGGCATATTGTAAAGCTTTCTCCGTTTTATCCTGGTTCCTATAGCTAATACTTAAATGATTGTAAGCATCAATATGACAGTCCGGAAATTTCTTGATTATTCTATTCAGACCAATTTGTGCCAAATCTTCATCAATATCAATTTGCTCAACACTATGGTAGTAATCATCCATTACCGAATCCATTTCATCAGGAAAATAGAATCTCCAATCATCGGAGAAATCTTTTCGTATCTCGGGTATCATATTATCGTTTAACTATACTTTATTTCAAACATTAATTATAATCACTACGTGAAAGTAGATGTAACATCGTCCAAATAGGGCTTGTAATATATCTTATTTTAAACGATTCCCTCAAAGCATTCGGACCTTCGTTGTACAGCTCGGGTTTTGCTTTGAAAGCTTCAATTCCATCGAGAATTTTTTCAAATGGAATCCGAGTATCCTTCCCATTCTCACGACTTACATAAACTGAGTTATGTGTTTCGCGCAAATAGCCAAAACGGTTATACCCTTCTACTTGAGAAATTCGTTTATCACAAAAGCGTTGCAATATTTTACCTAATAATATTTTTGAGTTCATCCTTTATTTGAACTTTGGTTTTACTTCAGTTTTTTGTATTGGGCATTTTGCTCCCTAAAAATCAATGATTTCGCCACTTTTATTAAAACTTCCTGATTTATTGAATTTAGGTCTTCTCCCAATAATACAACAGAGAAAAATCCATCTTTGTCAACAGTAATTTTAGTATAACCTTGTTTGTTATTTTTTGGCAAAACAAGATTATACATATATCCTAAACTGTCCAAATTTGAAATCCTAGAATTTACTATTACCTCAGGCACTTCAATTGGTATGAAATAAACAGAGTCGTTATACTTGGTTAAAGAATAATAGTTGGGTTCACCTAAAAATATTTTTGAGATATTTATTTTTGGATAAAGGTTTAATATTGAATCTGTCAGTCGACCAGTTCTAATTGTATCTGAAGTTTCTGATGATATTGGGTAAACATATTTATATGAATTAGTTTTTTTTGTTTCGCTAACTTTTATTTCATCAGCCATAATTATACTATTATTTCTTGCGTTAAATAAAAACTCATGAAGTGTTTCAGTTGGAGGTGTCACTAGATGGCCATATTTATATCTGATTA
>JAESQF010000026.1 GCA_016765295.1 Oleispira sp. | reverse complement strand
CGCGCTACGAACTCCCGCCCAAAGGGAAATGCAACCGAACGGAAGGGCTATACCGAATTTACAACGCTACTCATCACCATAAGATGGCCCTTTACCGCCCATCGAGGGAAAACGCAACTGAACACTACCACCTATGTGCAATTCGGCAAAGCTCTATCGTATTCCAAGCTTTTACGTATCTTAACGATACGACAACCTTGAAATCCGGACCTTCACTGCGTGTAACCCTTCCGTTAACCATGACCTAAAACGATACATTACAAAAGAAAATTGCTCTTGAATTCAATAAATAACATATTAAAATATAACATATCGTATCAAGAAAATACTTGGGCAACTTTATCTAAAGAGATTACAATTCAAGAATCTTTAGAACTAATAAAATCTGATACATATAAATCGAAAATCGAGAGTTTAAGAACTCATCTAAAAAACGGAAATAAAGCCGAATACAACAAACAAAAAGTAAAATTACCAGCAATAACATTTTGTGCAACATTCGGAAACAAAAGAAGAAAAGAGCAATTAAAAAAATATAATTCAATTATTGTAATTGACATTGACAAACTTGAAAATGAAGAATTAAAAAAAGTTTGGTGCTTTTTAGAAAAAGACCCATTAGTTTTTACTTTTTGGAAATCGCCATCAAATAAAGGAATTAAAGGATTGATTTCTATTCAATATAATTTTGAACTAACTAATGAGAATGTTGATTTAGCACACAAAAGTGCTTTCATAAAACTTTCTGACTATTTTAAGAGTAATTATGACATTGAATTAGACAAAAGTGGAAGCGACACAACACGCTTATGTTTTTTTTCTTATGATAATGAATTGATTTTAAAAGAAAATCATCAATCATTTGAAGTTTTAGAATCAGACTTATTAGTTCTGAATACTGAAAAAAAAAGTAAAACAATAAAAGTAAAAAGTGTTAGCAATAAAGATTCGCTACACAATCCTTCAAATAGGAACAATCAAAGTGACAGAAAAACGATAGGTGCAATAATTAAGTTTTTAGAACGTAAAAACGTATCAATAACAACTTCATATGAAAATTGGTACAAGGTTGCAATGTCAATTTCTAATTCATTTACCTATGATATTGGGTTGAACTATTTTAAGCGGTTTAGTGCAATCGATAAAGCGAAATATGATGAAGTTAATTGTGCTAATTTTTTACAAAACTGTTATGATTCAAGAAATGGCTCAATAAAATTTAACTCAATAATACATTTAGCAAACAAAAAAGGATATTTAACTAAACAGCAAAAGAAAAAGGGTTCTGAGGCGGAAGGGTAACCTCTCGTAAGTATCATCTCTAAAACGGTTTTAGCCATTTATTTACCAAGGGACTTAAAAAAAATGGCTTGACATTATATGTCAGTATCTTTGTCAATATGTGCGAAAGCACTTTACAGGAACTCTTTTTCTTCTTTAAATTTATGAAAGAATTTTCAACATATTTTACAGAAAGAGCAATTGTGACTCACATTTGTAAATTGCGTGTAAAAATTGCTAAAACTCGGAATAAAAAACACTTAATTCATCTTTTAACAGATGCAGAAAAGTATAATTACCACACCAAAGAACAAATATTAGTAGATGAAAATCAATTTACAAAATATCAATTTGAGTTAAATAACCAATTAAGTAAAATTCTTCCACCAAGAAAAAAATGGGTGAAACTTGGCTATCATTCAAGAATGAATAGAGATGGAACTGAAAAATTAACATCAAATGACAAAAATTTCTATTCTCTATTAAAAACAATAAAACTTTATAGAAAAAAAGATCCACAAATAAATTGGTTAATTGAACTTGATAAGTTTGTAAAAGATATTCAATCAACAATTGAAAATGATGATTTAAAAATAAAAACGCCTCTTATTTTTCCAAAACTAAAGGAAGATAAAATTTCTAAAATCGAAACAAATAAATGCCGTCCTATTTCAATGTTTTCATTGAAAGAAAGAATAATTTTAAGTATCTCAAATAAATTTTTAACCATATTATTTGATGATTATTTTCAAGATTCATCCTACGCTTTTCGTTCAAAAAAAAATAAAGAGGGAACATCTACAATTTCACATCACGACTGTATTAAAGACATTGTTTCCTGTCAAAAAGAGAATAATAACCAAACTTTATATGTTGTAGAGTGCGATATGGAAAAATTTTATGATTCTGTTAATCATAAAATTGTGGAAGGTTTGTTTGAAAAATTAACAGAAAAGGCAAATCAAGATTACCCATATTTAAAATTAAATGTTGTTAAACATATTTTTATTGAATATTTAAACTGTTATGCTTTTAACAAAGATGTACCTCTATCAAACGATAATGAATATTGGAGTAGTTATAGAATTCCAAACGGAAAATTTGGTTGGGTTGAAAAACGCTTATTAGATTTAAAATACTATCCAAATATCAATACTGAAAGAATAGGAGTTCCACAAGGCGGTTCATTATCAGGTTTAATAGCAAACATTGTGCTATGAGGCTGACAAAGAAATTTTAAAAACGGAAGTTTTTTACATTAGATTCTGTGATGATATGTTAATTATGCATAAAGACTTTAATGAGTGTCAAAAAGCAAAGGATGTTTATCTCAAATCGTTAGAAAAATTAAAATTAGTTCCTCATAAATTTGTAAATGAACTGACTAAAGAGAAAAGTCCAGCCAAGTTTACAATTAAACCATTTTGGCATACTAAATCAAAAGGTGCATACAAATGGGATTCAATCGAAAATAAAGGATTTCCTTGGATTAGTTTTGTTGGGTATGAAATCCATCATAAAGGAAATATTCGTGTAAGGAAAAAATCATTGGAAAAAGAACTTAAAAAGCAAAAAAGGATAATAGTTGAAATAGAAAAAGCAATTAAACTTGGACAAAGAAAAGTTAAAGGATATGTTATTGAATCTGCAATTAATAGATTAATTGGTATGTCAGTAGGCAGAATTGGATTGAACAATTTTGAAGAAGTATCAACTGATATGTGCTGGAAAAATG
>JAESQF010000025.1 GCA_016765295.1 Oleispira sp. | reverse complement strand
TTGATCCTACAAAAATTGAAGCTGTTATTACAGAGAAAACTTCTGCTATTGTGGCAACTCATGTATATGGTAACCCATGCGATGTAATAGCGATTGAAAAGATAGCAAATAAACATAAGCTTAAAGTAATTTATGATGCTGCCCATGCCTTTGGCGTTCAAGTTAACGGTAATTCTATTTTCAATTTTGGTGACATTTCGACATGTAGCTTACATGCAACCAAGTTGTTTCACTCGGGTGAGGGGGGCTTGGTGATGACTAAGGAACCTATGTTGTTAAAGGAAATGGCCCATATACGTAATTTTGGTCATGATGGTCCAGAACATTTTTATAATTTAGGAATTAACGGCAAAAATTCGGAATTTCATGCTGCAATGGGTTTGGCTAATTTAGATTATATTCAAGCTATACATAATAAACGTAAATTATTGACGGATCGCTATGACGAAAAATTAAAGAATTTCAAAGCGACTAAACCATTATGGCATAATGATTCGATAACCAATTACGCCTATTATCCTATAGTTTTTGATAATGAAAAGTTGCTACTAAAGTGTATTGATTTACTTAAAATGAATGAGATATTTGGGAGACGTTATTTTTACCCGTCTTTATCACACTCTCTACCCTATTTGGAATCAAAACCACTCAAATGGGTCGATGATATTTCTAAGCGGGTATTTTGTTTGCCGCTATACTTCAATCTTACGCTAGAAGAAGTAGACATGATATGTAGGTTATTATTAAGAGTACAAAACAATTAAGAAATGAATGTAGCTATTATGCAACCTTATTTATTCCCTTACTTGGGATATTTTCAACTAGTGAATGCCGTTGATATATTTATTTTTGCAGATGACGTGAATTTTATTAAAAGAGGTTTTATAAATCGAAATAGAATTCTATTTAAAGACGAGGAACGATATCTTACTGTACCATGTGTCAAAATAAGCCAAAATAAGTTAATCAATGAAATCCAGATTTCTACTGAAACCAACGAATATCCTGAGAACATACTTCATACTATTGAACAAGCCTATGCCAAAGCACCCTTTTTTACTGATGTTTTTCCAATAATTGAATCGATATTTCACTCGAATATGGGTAGCATATCTACATTAGCCGCATCATCAGTAAAATCGATATCAAAGTATTTGGAAATAAACGTGGATTTTCAATTCTCTTCAACGTCATTTAGTCATACAAAAGGTCAGGAAAAATCAAGTCGATTAATAAATATAACGAAGGAATTGGGTGGTACTACCTATATAAACTCAATTGGAGGAAAGAGTATTTACAACAAAAAATATTTTGAAAGCCAAGGTATTATATTAAACTTTTTAGAATCTGAGCTCACACTATATACTCAGTTTAACAATAAGTATATTTCAGGTCTGTCCATAATCGATGTTATAATGTTTAATTCTTTAGAAAGTATTAATAAACTTCTAAAGAATTACAAACTTGTATGATTGCCCGCGGTAAATATTGGGGATTACAAATTTTCTGATTACATTTTTAAAAGCATACATCTAGCTTTAGGTCGAATTTAGAAGTGTCCTAAAAAGGGGAAGGTTACACAATATTCATGGACTTAAATCATTAATGAGCAATTATAATAAATCATAACCTACCTTGAACCAATTCAAATGATAGTCAAAAGATAAAAAAAATCAGTAATGAAAAAAGTTATTCATATACATAGAGATTATAAATTCATTAGTGACACAAATAGATTTAAAGGCAATCTATTTGAAAATGAATTGATTATTCTGGATTCAAAACACCAATATAATAAGGAATATCATAACATGGCATTATTTTATGAACCAGATGAAAGTGGAATAGATGAAATCTTGCAAAAAGTGAATCAAGCTGATATTCTTGTAATCTATGAGTTGGATTTTTTTAAAAGTCTAATTGTAAACAAAACCAGAAAAGATGTTCTTATTATTTGGAGGTTTTTCGGAAATGAACTGTATACCAGAAAGTTAAATTTAGTTCTTAGTGATAATTCGCGATCATTTGTCTTTAGAAAATTATTGTTTTGGAAAATAAAATTATATTTCCCGTTTTTCTTTTATGAGGAAAAAAAATTTAGAGAAGCAATGAAACGGATTGATTTAATGGCGTGTATGTCTGAAGAGGAATATAAGTTACTAAGTAAACATTGGTCTTATTTACCAAAATTTATTGGATTACCTTTCATTCATGGTCTTAAAAGTCATGATTTACTTAAACGTGAACTTGAAAGCTATTTCCCTAAAGAAGACAAATTAGTAATAGGAAATAGCAAATCTATTTATAACAATCATTTGGAAATACTTGAAATAATAAGGATTTCAAATCCTATGGAAAATATTCATATCATAATGCCTTTTAACTACGGCGCAGAGCAAGAGTATACTGATAGTGTTCGGACTAAAGCTAAGAGTTTAAGAAAAATTCATATACTTGAAGATTTTCTTCCCCCAAAAGAGTATAACAAATTTTTTAATTCAGTTGCGGCTATTGTAAACAATAGTTATCGACAATTTGCTTTAGGGAATATATTAATAGCACTACAGCAAGGGGTCAAAATATACTTAAATATGAATAGCCCAACTTATTCATGGCTTATAAAGGAAGGTTTTTTGATTTTTTCAATAGTAGAGTTAAGTGATGATTTAAAAACCGAGAATATAAAATTAACTAAAAATCAAGCCTATCATAATTTAAATTGCATGAAAGATCAGGAATCACGTTATACTAAATCTGATTTTCGAATGGAGATTTTAAAACTTATGAAGAAATAAAATGATTCTATACTTTTTAAATTTACACAAAATCCGTTTATGATAAGTATTATAATTGTTGGCAAAAATGAAGGTTGGCGCTTAACGAAATGTCTTGCGAGTATTTCAAAGTTGATTAAAGAGAACAGGGCATACGATATTGAGACTATTTATGTTGACTCCAAATCCAGTGATGATAGTTTGGAAAGGGCACAAGAATTTAATTATGTTAGAATATTTCAAATAACCGGTGCTACTAATTCGGCTATTGCTCGAAATATAGGCGCAAAAGAAGCTAGAGGCGAGATTCTTTTCTTTATTGACGGTGATATGGAGAATCAAAGTTCGTTCATTGAGCATGCCATTGATGCCAACGGTGAATTGAAATTTGATTATCTGACAGGGCATCTAGATGATTATTTTTATACTACAACCAATAGTTTCATTGGGCATTCGCCGAGAACCTATCAGATTAGAATTCCCTCTGAAAAACAAGAATTAAAGATGAACGGAGGCCTGTTTATGATTAAAAAAAAAGTTTGGGACATGGCGGGGGGTATGCGAAACAAATACAAACGCAGTCAGGATTTAGACCTGACCATTAGACTAAAGAAAAAGGGGATAAAAATTATTCGAATACCTTATTTTGCCGCAAAACATCATACTATAAACTATAACGATGAAAGTAGAATGTGGACCAACTTATTAAATAAATACAGTTTTTATAGTGCCCTCATCTTTCGAGATCATCTCCTAAACTCAGATGTTATGAAAAGAACTATTCGTTCTAACTATACTGAACTTCTTTTGCTTGTTACGGGCCTACTTTGTTTTCTAACATTTTCTACCATGCCAATATATATTTATTTTAAGGTGCTTGTTATAAGAGTCTTTTACAATACAAGACTAACTAAATCTACTTGGTCTAAGTTCTTCTATTTTTTTAGTAGGGTTTTCTATCAAATAAGTTTTGATATTTCTTTTTGGATCGGCTTTCTATTCTTTTATCCTAAAAATCACATTATTGAATATGAGCAATCTAAAAATTGATTGATTTTTTTTTATTTTATAACCCGTTTTTGCACGAACAATGAGACAATTTATACTAATCAGTTTTATAATTTTACTCTACACACAGGGAATAGGGACCAGAAACGGTATCCCTGGTGCAATTTACAATGGACTCCTTTTTATTTTACCTTTAGGGTTCTTATTTTTAAGAAATAAACGTCCAGTTATTCCACCTGGATTATTTTTTGTCCTATTATATCTCATATGGGCAATATTATCGTCAGTATACAATGGAGAAGGAGTATTACTAGGAATTATGTTTTCTAGATATTTAATTATTGGATATCTCGTTCTTTTTGCCACTTTCAACTCCTATTTCAGTAAGAATTCTTTGAAGCGAATTCTAAAAATTATATTTTTCTTGTTTTTTGTGCAGATAATTACGGCTATTATTGAAATACTTATATTAGAAAGAGCAGAATCTATTGTGGGTACAATGACTTCGGGTTCAGGCGGCTTGGCTACTACTTTTCCTATGTTCGCTTTTAGTCTTTTCTTTTCCGCTTTTTTATTTCTCAAAAAGTTAAAATACCTTCTAATAGGCATTTCTTTTATGGTTATTGGATATGCCAGTGGTAAATTAGGAATTTATTTTTTAATACCATCTTTAGCATTTATAGGATATGCGTTCTATTTATGGATTGACAAACGACCAATACTTAATAAGCAAACCTTATCAATGCTCATTGGTTTTTCCCTTATAATGGTGCTTATAGTATTCGTTCTTCCTTCTGCGGACAAACGAACGGAGAACTTAAACATGAGTAATCTTTCACTTCTTGAAAGAATCGATACATTTGTTTCTTTTGCAGAAAAGGGAGAGTCAATGGTAGTTGATGGATACACTATTTCAAGGTCTTCTACATCAGAGCGTATCATTAAAGAAACCTTTAAAAGAGCGCCAGATGTTTTTCTTTTTGGACATGGTTTTTCGGCCTATCAAGCGATGGGGCAAACATTAGGAAAAGGAGCTTTTGAAAAATATAAAATAGTATATGGCATTACGGGTTGGTCATATGATGCTTTGGTCATAGGATGGCCGGGGGTTTTAATACATTTATTATTCTTTTTGTCAATCTTTAAAAAGACTTTAAAGATATATAGAGAATCAACGTTTAATACGTTGGGGAAAACTTTATCTTTTGCATGCCTGCTAAATTTTTTCACATTTCTAATTAATTACTTCTTTTATAACTTCAATTTCACTGTTGGGGGTTGGGTGATTTGTATGCATCTGTTTTTCTCGGGACTTATATTAGCGCCTCAGTATAGAGCATTGTTTATAAAAAACATCACGAGTAATGAATAAATTTTATCACACCTCTTTTTTGAATCCATTTTTGATTGAGAATTATATGCCAAACAATTAAATAACCCAAAAAAATCTATTTCAACACTTGCAATTCGCTTTGATTTTGTATTATTTCAAGAATTACGAAAGGTCAAAAATCGGGTTTGCTCTAAGGATATTCTCTTTAGACGATATTTTTTTAATTAGTATTAAATTTTATTTATCATCGCATTGAAATTCTTAATTTTGTATTGCGTGTTATTATGATATTATAATCTATTATCAGAATTAAATCACAACCAAATGCGTACTTCTTCATAACCAGTGACATTTATCATATGAGTAAACTAAAGCTATTAATAAACACCCCTGATATAGGCCTTTTGGGCGGTGTATCCAATCATTATTTAGGATTAAAAAAGCATTGGTCCTTTAATGTTAATCATAACACTATTGGTTCTCGTTATCACTTGTCAGGAATTCTTCTTTTGCCATTCGACATTGTGAAATTTATAATAAAATGCATTTTATTTAAGCCCTCAGTCGTCTTGCTTAATCCTTCCTTAGGAATGAATGCTATAAGAAGAGATGCTATATTTTTAAAAATCAGTAAATTATTAAACCTAAAAACTATAGTTTTCTTTCATGGATGGGATTCAAAAGTAGAATTGTATTTTGATTCAAATCCAAAAAAAATTAGAAAGTTTTTTGAAAAGGCCGATGGCTTTTTTGTTTTATCAGATGAATTTCGACACAAACTTCAACAATGGGGAATAAAATCGACAATTCATTTAA